>ONBX01000012.1 GCA_900316205.1 uncultured Eubacteriales bacterium | reverse complement strand
CTTTTGGACGCTCGGGTTTCTGCGCCCGTTTTTACCCTACCACTTATTCACAACTTCTTCTCTTTTTCCCCTTGACTTTTAATAGTTAGTCTGTCCCATAGGTGGGGCGAGGAACCATCCCCTGTCCCATTTTTGCATGCTTAGCTCCTCGCGCCGTGGTGGTGTTGGGATGAGAAGCAAGACAAAAGCTCCGTCCCCTTGTCTTAACTAAGGGTTTTTAAATCTACTGAAATCTATTTGCTTTTTCCCGGATTTATGACTACAAAAGAGAACATCGTATAAAACGTATAGGCAGTACGGCAGATATAGTAAATAGAACTTCGCATAAAAGAGGCTTTCGCTGATATCTGTAATGCCTGGGAAAACAGCTGTAAAAGCGATAAAAAGAAGCCAAAGGAGATTCACAACACGTATCATCTGAAAAAAGCACAAATGTCTCGGTGCATTTGATTGTTTGGGCAAATATGAACGCAGTATTCTTTGGAAGAGAGTTCTTTCCATGTAAAACTGTTTTTTTTTGCCTTTTGTTTCTCTTATATTCAATTGCATCTTTGACAGCAGATCTTAAGGATAATTCTGTCAAGCAATATAGGAGAAGTTCTCCAAACACAAAAGCCTCCACAAAATCACCCCATTATACTGTAAGCAGCACCAATAATCTGTGCGGCCAAATTAGACTGGGACAAGGGGACGGCTCCTTGTCCCATCATCTTTGGGAAAAAATCTCGGCCTTTTTGAAATCTGTATAGAAATTGTACCACAGAGTCGGGAAAATGGAAAGAGCGGGACGAGGGGATTGAGGCTTGTCACGCCTCCGGGGCGGTGGTATAATACTATACAATGGAAGAAAATACATGTCCGGCAGGATGCCGGAGGAGCCTTGAGATAAGGAGAAATGAGCATGGAACGTGCGCATCTGTACCGTGAGTCCAGTCTGGATCGGATCCAGTCCCCGGAGCAGCTGAACGACTATCTCCGCGTCACGAACCCCAGCGTCTGGGTGCTGCTGACGGCGGTGATCCTGCTGCTGGCGGGGCTGCTGGTGTGGGGCTCCATGACCTATATCGACAGCGTGGCCTACGGCAAGGCGGAAGTAAGTCAGGGCAGCATGCTGGTCCGCTTCGACGAGGAGCGGGCGGCGGAGCATGTGGACGTGGGCATGTCCGTCACCGTGGGGGAGACCCGGTCGGAGATCCGGAGCATGGGATGGGACGAGCAGGGCATGTTCGCCCTGGCCGAGACGACCCTTGCCGACGGGGAGTATGACGCCGCCGTCCACTATAAGCAGACCCAGGTGCTGAAGCTGCTGTTTCGCTGAGGAGGCGGGCCATGCAGAAAAATCGCGTGAAACAGCCCCTCCGCAAGGGAGTGGCCAGGGTGCCGGTGATCATGCAGATGGAGGCGCTGGAATGCGGCGCCGCCTGCCTTGCCATGATCCTGGCCTATTACGGCAAATGGATCCCCCTGGAGCAGGTGCGCCTGGACTGCGGCGTGTCCCGGGACGGGTCCAACGCCAAAAATATCTTGCTTGCCGCACGGAGCTACGGCATGGAGGCATCGGGCTACCGCTGCGAGCCGGAGTCCCTGCGGGAGGAACTGAACGTCCCCTGCATCGTCCACTGGAACTTCAACCACTTTGTGGTGCTGCGGGGCTTCCGGGGCAGGCAGGTGCTGCTCAACGACCCGGCCCGGGGCGAGGTGAAGGTCAGCGCGGAGGAATTTGACCGCTGCTTCACCGGCGTCTGCCTGCAGATCCAGCCGGGACCGGACTTTCAGCCCGGCGGCAGGCGGAAGAGCACCCTGGCCTTCGCCCGACGGAGACTGGTGGGCGCGGAGGCCGCGGTGGCCTTCGTCATGCTCTCCACCGCCATCGGCGCCCTCTTCGGCATCGTGAACCCGGTGTTTTCCAACTTCTTTATGGACCGGCTGCTCACCGGCGAAAATCGGGAGCTGCTGACGCCCTTTTTGGTGCTGCTGGCCATCCTGGGGGCGGCCCAGCTGCTGACGGCCTGGATCCAGTCCGTCTACTCCCTGAAGATCAACGGCAAAATGGCCCTGGTGGGCAGCTCCTCCTTCCTGTGGAAGCTGCTGAAAATGCCCATGGGCTTCTTCTCCCAGCGCATGGCGGGCGATATCCTGCAGCGCATGAATGCCAACGCCTCCATCGCCGGCACCCTGGTGGATACCTTTGCCCCGCTGCTGCTGAACACGGGGATGATGATCTTCTACCTGGTGGTCATGCTGCGCTACAGCGTGCCTCTCACCATCGTGGGCCTTGCCACCATCGTGCTGAACCTGCTGGTGTCCCAGATCATCTCCGCCAAGCGGGTGAACATCACCCGCACCCAGATGCGGGACAGCGGCAAGCTTGCCTCCGCCACCGTCTCCGGCATTCAGATGGTGGAGACCATCAAGGCCAGCGGCGCGGAAAACGGCTACTTTGAAAAATGGGCGGGCTATCAGGCCGCGGTGAACGCCTCGGCGGTCCGCTTTGCCAAGCTCAACCAGTACCTGGGCATGATCCCGGCCCTGCTGAGCTCCCTGGCGGGCGCGGCAGTGCTGATCCTGGGCGTGGGCCAGGTGATGGAAGGCAGCTTTACCATCGGCTCCATCCTGAGCTTTCAGGGCTTTCTGAGCGCCTTTATGGCCCCGGCCATGCTGCTCATCTCCGCGGGCCAGTCCATCCAGGAGATGCGCACCGAGATGGAGCGGGTGGACGACGTGATGGAATATCCCGACGACCCCAGCTTCTCCGACGCGCCCCTCTCCGACACGGCGGACTACTCCAAGCTCTCCGGCGAGGTGGAGCTGAAAAACGTGAGCTTCGGCTATTCGCTCCTGGCCCCCGCCCTGATCCGGGACTTCTCCCTGCATGTGAAGCCCGGCAGCCGGGTGGCCCTGGTGGGCTTTTCCGGCAGCGGCAAGAGCACCCTCTCCAAGCTGATCTCCGGGCTCTACCAGCCCTGGAGCGGGGAGATCCTCTTTGACGGCAAGCCCATCTCTCAAATCGACCGCAGCGTCTTCACCGGGTCCGTTGCCGTGGTGGACCAGGACATCGTCCTCTTCGGGGACAGCATTGCCAACAACATCAAGATGTGGGACAGCTCCATCGAGGACTTTGAGATGATCCTGGCCGCCCGGGACGCCCAAATCTATGACGATATCATGGCCCGGGAAGGCGGCTTCTCCGGCAAGCTCACAGAGGGGGGACAGGATCTCTCCGGCGGCCAGCGGCAGCGGCTGGAGATCGCCCGGGTGCTGGCCCAGGATCCTACGCTGATCATCCTGGACGAGGCCACCTCCGCCCTGGACGCGCTGACCGAGTATCAGCTGGTCCAGGCCATCAAAGACCGGGGCATCACCTGCATCGTCATCGCCCACCGGCTCTCCACCATCCGGGACTGCGACGAGATCCTGGTGCTGGACAAGGGCCAGGTGGTGGAGCGGGGCACCCACGAGGAGCTCTACGCCCGGGGCGGGCTTTACACAGAGCTGGTGGCCAGCGACTGAGGAGGTGTGGGAATGAGTTGGTTTGACGACCAGATCCGCCTGCGCAAGCAGAAGGATCAGGAGCTTTTTGAAGACTCCATCTTCCGCATGGCCTCCGTGGTGCTGGGCCAGAGCGGCGCCGGCAGCCTGAACGACGACCGCATCGTCACCAAGGCCGCCATCGAAGAGATCCTGAAATACTACCATATCCGCCCGGAAGAGATCCCGGATTCCATCCAGGAGACGGAGGAGCAGCTGGAATACAGCCTGCGTCCCCACGGCATCATGCGGCGCAATGTCCGCCTGGAGGGGGACTGGTACCGCAATGCCTTCGGGCCGATGCTGGGCTTTTACGGGGAGGAAGGACTGCCCGTGGCCCTGCTGCCGAAGCCCTTTTCCGGCTACAGCTTTCTGGACCCGGTGAGCGGCGAGCGCTGCAGTGTGGACAAAAAGAGCGCATCGATGATCCGGGAGGAGGCCGTCTGCTTCTACCGGCCCCTGCCGCTGAAAAAGATCGGCATCCCGGATCTGCTGAAGTACATGAAGGACTGCCTCAGCGCCGGGGACGTGCTGCTGCTGGCGGGGCTTACCCTGCTGGTGACCCTGGTGGGCATGCTGATGCCCCGCGTCACCCACGCCCTCACCGGTGTGGTGCTGGAAAGCGGCAGCCGGAGCCTGCTGGCGGGGGCAGCGGTGTTCACCGTGTGCACCCTCATCTCCATGCAGCTCATTACCAGCGTCCGGGAGCTGATGATGAACCGCCTGGAGATCAAGACCAGCCTTGCGGTGGAGGCGGCGGTGATGATGCGGGTGATGAACCTGCCCGCGTCCTTCTTCCGGAACTACTCCTCGGGCGAACTGTCCAACCGCTTCGGGGCGGTGAACCGGCTCTGCAGTCTGCTGCTGGGCGGGCTCTTCTCCCTGGGACTGAGCTCCCTGGCCTCACTTCTGTACATCACGGAGATCTTCCAGTTCGCCCCGGGCTTGGCCCTTCCCGCGATCCTGGTGATCCTGGCAAGCGTGGGCGTGAGCCTGGTGGCCTCCCTGCTGCAGATCCGCATCAGCAAGCAGGCCATGGAGCTGGACGCGAAAAACGACGGTCTGAGCTTTGCGCTCATAAACGGCGTCCAGAAGATCAAGCTGGCCGGCGCGGAGAAGCGGGCCTTTGCCCGCTGGGCCGCCTCCTATTCCGAGAGCGCCAGCCTCCACTACGATCCACCCCTGTTTTTGAAGATCAGCGGCGTCATCACCCTGGCGGTGTCCCTTACGGGAACGCTGGTCATGTACGCCCTGGCGGTGAAGAGCGGCGTGAGCCCCTCGGAGTATCTGGCCTTCAACGCGGCCTTCGGCATGGTGTCCGGCGCTTTCGCCTCCCTCAGCGGCATGGCGCTGACCGCCGCCCAGATCCGACCCATCCTGGAGCTGGCGGAGCCCATCCTGAAGACCGAGCCGGAATCCGCCGGGACCAAGGCCATGGTCACCCGTCTCAGCGGCAGCATCGAGCTGAGCAAGGTCTCCTTCCGCTACAAGGAGAGCATGCCCTATGTGATCGACGGGCTGAGCCTCAAGATCCGGGCGGGGGAGTATGTGGCCATCGTGGGCAGCACCGGCTGCGGCAAAAGCACGCTGATGCGGCTGCTGCTGGGCTTTGAGAAGCCGGAAAAGGGCGCCATCTATTACGACGGCAGGGACATCGACAAGCTGGACCTGCGCTCCCTCCGGCGGCGCATCGGCACGGTGATGCAGAGCGGCAGCCTCTTCCAGGGGGATATCTACTCCAACATCGTGATCACAGATCCGAGGCTTTCCCTGGACGACGCCTGGGAGGCGGCGGAGATCGCCGGCATCGCCGACGATATCCGGGCCATGCCCATGGGCATGCAGACCCTGATCTCCGAGGGCGCTGGCGGCATCTCCGGCGGGCAGAAGCAGCGCCTGATGATCGCCCGGGCGGTGGCGCCAAAACCGAAGATCCTGATGTTCGACGAGGCCACCTCCGCCCTGGACAACAAGACCCAGAAGCAGGTCTCCGACGCGCTGGACGCCCTCAAATGCACCCGCATCGTCATCGCCCACCGGCTCAGCACCATCCGTCACTGCGACAGGATCCTGGTGCTGGACAAGGGAAAAATCGTGGAGGACGGGACGTATGAGGAACTCATCGCGAAGGACGGGCTCTTCGCGGCCCTGGTGGCAAAACAGAGGCTTGACACAGAAAACAGTTATGCAGTAAAATAATGGAACAACGATCCGCGCGGCAGCGCGGAAACGGTGGAAACAACACAGCTCCGTAAACGACCAGCACCCCCCGCGGGGTGACTGTTCAATCAAAAACGAAAGGATGTATACACAATGGAAAAGCTGAACGATGAAGTCCTGGAAGAAGTCGCCGGCGGTATGACTGCCAACCTGAAGGCTGCTTACGCCTGCATCAACGGCAACTATGGCAACGGCGAAGCCCGTGTGAACGCTCTGCGCAGAGCCGGCTTTGATCCCAATGTGGTTCAGGGCCTGGTGAACGACCTGCTCAAGTACGAAAAGGTCGCCAAGGATGTTATCGATGGCAAATACGGCAACGGCGAAGCCCGCAAGGCTGCTCTGACCCGCGCCGGCTACGACTACAACAAGATCCAGAACCTGGTCAACAACATGCTGCTGTGATCGCCTGAGCGACACACGCAAATCTGAATCAGGCGGCAACGGAGCGCTTTGACCCGCTTCGCCGCCTCTCCGGAGGAATGAAAATGAACAGAAGATCTGTTTTATGCATGATCCTGGTCCTGGCGCTGGCCCTCTCCCTCGCCGCCTGCGGCGGCGTTGCGCCCCAGCAGCCGGAGACCACCGCGATCCCCACGGAGGCTCCCTCGGCAGGCGGCGACAGCCAGCCTACCCCTGAGCCCGCAGCCCCCTCCGCCACGCCGGACACACAGCCCACTGAGGAGCCCGCCGATCCCCTGATGCAGGCTCTGCTGCAGACTTTGCCCTCCATCAAGCAGGAAGGCTCTCACGACTGGCGCTATGCCATCACCGACCTGGACCACAACGGCCGGGTAGAGGTGCTGGTCGCTTCCCAGCACCAGGCCGACCGCTCCACCACCGTGAAGCTCTGGGAGCTGAGCGAGAAGATGGACGCCCTGGTGGAGTGCAGCACCAAGCTGGAGGAAGGCGAGTCCTTCCCCGATATCCTGTCGGACAACGCGGATACTTACTATGACCCCGCCACCGGCGCCTGGTCCTATCTGTTTTACGACAACATCCTGCTCAGTGAGAACGAGGGCTACACCAACAAGTGCGCCGTGACCCTGAAAAACGGCAGCCTGAGCTATCAGCCCCTGGCCATTGAGCACATCCTGGTGCAGAACGGCCAGCGCACCGTGAGCTACATGGATCCGGAAGGCCGCACCATCGAGGCCGAGGCCTTCAACAACGCCGGAGAGCATCTCTTCTTCGGCATGGATAAGGTCAGCAGCAACTTCGGCTGGTTCCGCTATGAGGACGCCGTGGACGCCGCCACCCTGAGCGACAGCTATGCGGTCTTCACCGGCGACAAGACCCCGGACAAGACCAATCCTCTGCCTCTGCCCCAGCCCCTGGACCAGATGCCGCAGCCTGCGGAAGACGCAAGCGCGCCGCTGTTCCTCTACGTCACCAAGAACCCCACCAATGAGAGCCGGGAAGAGGGCAAGACCGCCTATTTCGTGGCCTATGCCAACATCTACACCTCTCTGAGCTGGACCTTCGTGTCCCCCGAGGGCTGGGAGTACACCCCCCAGAACTTTGCCAACAAGTTCCCCGGCGTACAGCTCAGCGGCCTCTACAGCACCACCCTGACCATCGACAAGCTGCCCAAGCAGGTCAATAACTGGGGCGCCTACTGCACCTTCAACTATGAGGGCCAGACCGCCCGCACCAACACTGCCTACCTCTTCGTGAAGGCCAAGCCGGCTCCCACGCCCACGCCGGCGCCCACCGCCACGCCTGCGCCCACCGCGGCGCCTACCGTGGCCCCTGTGCCCACCGTGACGCCCGCGCCTGTGCCCACCGGTGACATCATCGGCAAGGGCGGCTTCAGCTCCGAGACCGGCACGGCCCTGGACCTGTACTGCGACTGGTTTGCCGTTCGCACCGGCCCCAACCAGGCTGAGGTCACCATGAACGTGGGTATCCGCCACGCCAGCATCCAGCTCAATCCTCTGGCGGACAACGTCACCCTGACCCTGGGCAACGGCATCGTCAAGATGAATCAGCCCGCCTTGAATTACCAGGGCGGCAAAACCAGCACGGTCTTCGGCAACCGTACCTTCTCCATCCAGCTGCCCGAGGGCACTGTGGAGCTGCCCATGAACGTCCAGTGGCGCTTCAACGGCACCTACAGCGGCAGGTATTTCGGCACCATCGAGTGCGGCGGCATGATCACCCTGGAGAACAAGGCGGAGCCCACGCCCACGCCGGAGCCCACGCCCGATCCCGAGCCCATCTATGCCTCCATGGCCGGCAACGTCTATGGCGTCAGCACGGGTGAGGATTATGTCATCGTGCTCTCCAACGGCGAGACCGTGACAGTGGATCCTTCCGTGTGCCGCCTGCTCTACGGCGAACTGGCCGAGGGCTGCAGCTGCACGGTTTACTACGAGAATGTCCCCACCAGAGAGAACATCTACCTGGTAGACATCTACGGCGACTCTCCCGAGGTTGATCCCGAACCCACCGAGGAGCCCGAACCCACCGAGGAGCCCGCGCCCACCGAAGAGCCCGCGCCCACCGAAGAGCCCGTTGAGCCTGCTGAGCCCGCTGAGCCCGATCCCGAGCCGGATCCCGCTCCCGTGGACCCTGAACCGGATCCCGCTCCCACCCAGGTGACCGGTACCTTCCATGCCATGAGCGGCGTTGGCATCGAGGTGCGCATTGTGGATTACGCAGACGGCGTGCAGGTCACGGCGGTCTGGGTCAAGGACAACCAGCGCATCAAGTGGGTCTTCCACGGAAAATTTGACGCGGACGGGAACCTGAGCTACAAAGATTGCGTCAAAACCGTTGAGACCATGGGTGAAAACGGCGAATACGGCGCCCCCGAGCAGGCTTACACCAACGGCAGCGGCTCCATGAAGTATGACCGCGGCTCCGGCTACCTGACCTGGAAGGACGGCAAGGAAGGTCTCACCAACAACTACACGTTCTATTAAGCACGAACAATCCTGAACATGGAGGTAATGAACATGAATGCAGCTCCCCTGGAAGATGAAGTCCTGGAATCTGTGAGCGGCGGCACGATGATCCCCTATTTCGTTCGCCCCGGCGACACCATGGAAGAGATCGCCAAGCATTTCCACTGCACGGTAGAGCAGCTCTGCCGCTGGAACAACATCCGCAATCCTCAGGACCTGAAGGCCGGTCAGAAGCTGGTCATCCGTTTCTGAGAAGCGGGCAGCACTGCCAGACTGAAAAAACAGGTCTGAGCTGTGAAAGCATTTCACAGCTCAGACCATAGACAAGCCTTCGCCCATGCGGTAATGTACCGACTCGCATGGGGAGATTGTTAAGAGGGGAGGGTATGCCCCTCTTAACGTTCAATCCATGCAAAAATGGGAACTTTTTCGGAAGTTCCCATTTTTGCCTTTCAAGCTGGCGACACTTTGTCGACAGCTTGAGCTGTGAAAGCATTTCACAGCTCCTTTTTCTGCGGAGGAAGAAGGACGGAAGGATGGAAAAATACTACAACATCAACGCCGAGGGCTGCAGCATCCGCTGCAAGCTTTACACCGAAAGCATGCAGCCGGAGCGGGTGATCGTCTACGGCCACGGCTTCTGCGGCCACAAGGAGACCAAGGCGGCCGAGCATTTCGCGGCAAGGGTGCTGGAGAAAAACCGGGACAGCGCGATCCTGTGCTTTGACTGGCCCTGCCACGGGGCGGATGTACGCAAGGTCCTCCGGCTGGAGGATTGCGACCGGTATCTGCGCCTGGTGGTGGAGGACTGCCGGACCCGCTTTGCCCCGGCGCGGCTGGACGGTTATGCCACCAGCTTCGGCGGCTATCTGTTTCTGAAATCCCTCTCCGAGGGCTTCAGCCCCTTTGCCAAGATCGCCCTGCGCTGCCCGGCGGTGTGCATGTATCAGGTGCTCTCCTCCGCCATCATGACAGAGGAAAGCCTCCGCCATGTTGAGCGGGGAAAAAGCGCTCTGGTGGGCTTTGACCGGAAGATCGCCGTGGACCGGGTGTTTCTGGAGAGCCTCCGGGAAGCGGATCTGCTGCAGCGGGACTTTCTGTCCTGGGCGGACGACATCCTGATCCTCCACGGCACGGCGGATGAGATTGTGCCCTTTGAAGTGGTGAAGCGCTTTGCGGAGGACAATGTGATCGATTTTGTCCCCGTGGAGGGGGCGGACCACCGCTTCCAGAATCCCAAGGCCATGGAACTGGCCACCAAGGAGATCCTGCGCTTTTTGGAACTGAAATAGGACCGCGGGAAAGACAGCTCCCTTGCGCGGGCGGGGCTTCCGTGCTATAGTGTTATCGGAAATACAAGGCCAAAGGAGGACGCGATTTCATGAAAACAGCGGTAATCACCGGCAGTACCCGTGGCCTGGGCTTTGAGATGGCCAGGCGCTTTCACGCGGCTGGCTGGAACCTGGTTTTGAACGGCGTGAATCCCCAGCGGCTGGAGCAGGCCGTGGAGAAGCTGCGCGCTCTGCCCGGAAATGGCGCCGTGGAGGGCTGCCGGGGCAGCGTGGCCGACGCCGGGGACCTGCAGACCCTCGCGGATTTTGCCAGAGAGAAATTCGGCACCGTGGAGATTTGGATCAACAACGCCGGCGTCAACCAGCCCATGAAGCCCATCTGGGAGCTGAGCGAACAGGAGATCGACGCCATTTTGAACATCGACCTGCGGGGCGCGGTGCTGGGCAGCAGGCTCGCCGTGCAGCTCATGGAGCAGCAGCCGGAGGGCGGCTTCCTCTACAATCTGGAGGGCTACGGCAGCAACGACGCCATGATGCTGGGCCTCAACATGTATGGCACCAGCAAGCGGGCGGTGACCCATTTCACGGTGGCCCTGGCCAGGGAGCTGGAGGAGCGGGGCAGCCGGGTGAAGGCCGGGCGCCTCTCCCCGGGCATCATGATCACCGATTTCACGGTGAAGGCCCTGGGCGGGGAGCAGAACATCGCACTGCCGGAGAAGACCAAAAAAGTCTATAACATTCTGGGCGACTACCCCGACGTGGTGGCGGAGCACCTGGTGAAGGGCATGCTGGCCAACACCAGAAACAACGCCCACATCGAATGGCTCACCACCGGCAAGGCCGCCTGGCGCTTCATGACCGCCGCCTTCAACAAGCGGGACTTCTTCGCGGAGAAATAAAGGCCTGCGTTTTCGTCGCTCCCTACGCACAGATGGTCCCCTGCGCCCGTTGTGCTTCCCCCAGCGGGGGAAGCTCCCTCCAGTGCGCAAACTGGAGGGTCATGAGGGAGAAACCTCCGTCCCGTTTTTCCATCGGGCCAACCTGTAGTCCCCTTTCCCCTCCCCGCCGTAGTGGAATGGCTTGTTCCTCCCAGCAGAACAAGGTATATATAACAACAATGTGAGGCAAATTCGTACCATTTATTGAAACGAATTTGCCTCACTCTTTAGCCTATTAATCATTTACATGCTCATGGCACTTCTATAAAGTCTTTCCTAATTACATTCATATTTGGCATATTTCCAGTGAAATGTAAAACAAGATTCCAAGTGAGTAAAGAGTCTATATTGCATCTTAATTGTTTGGACTCAAAGTCAGATAGATCAAACTCAAATATGTTTGTTTCTTTTTGTGAATTAAACTCTGTTCTTATCGTCATTTGGTACTTCCCTGGCTGCCAAAAAAACAAGTCATTTATTTTGGTAAAAGAATCGCTGTATTCAGATGTACAACGCAATTGCTTTTCGGCTTCAGCAATTGATATGTCTGGAAACCTATTAACAATCTCTGCAGTTTTGTAATATGTTTGTATGAGCTCTTTTCCGACAACATCTTGCTCTTTAACTTCAAATTCAACAAAAACAGGAGAAAGGTCATCCTTTTTTACCATAAATGGATGCGCAGTCTCAAATGATGTTTCATAAGTTCCAGCTATTTTTCTAAATACAGGCGAAGAAAATGAAGACCATCGTAAATCCAATACGGCTTTATCACTTTTTCTTATAACGGAAGAGGAAACGGATGTTACTGTTGCTGACTTGTTTTTTGCTTTATATACTCCACCAAAAGAAAGATATGAACCACTTCTGTTGAAATAGATGGTTACTTGACCTGATGGCAAGAACTCAATGTTTGCTTTGCATATCCAATTTTTCCAAATCCATTGTATTCCCGGGATAGCAAGCGCTACGATTGAGATTACAATAGCTAGAAGCTCATATGCAGTCATCGGCTCATGAAAATTGAAGCTCACAATTTCCCCCTCGTTTCCCTGCTGTCTCAATTATACAGTCAATGATTTACTTAACACTTTATCCAATTATAACGAAGTACTGTATTCTCAAAAATCACTTTGACGCAAAAAACAATTAACAGATAACTCCAACCAGAATTTTACGTATCATTAGCAAGTCCTTTAGGTTTACCGAGTCATCAGAGTTTAAATCTGCATTCTTGAAATTAATACTGACAGCATTATTAATTATGTATTTGCGCATCCTTACTAAGTCGAGAATATCCACACTTCCATCATCATTAACATCGCCAGGTAAACTAATGATGATTTTAACTGTTGCGGGATCAACGTCAAAGAAAACATCTTCACCTCTGGAGTTAATTGCTTCTTTACCGCTTAGTGTTATTGTAGTTTCACAGTCCTGGTCGCTGTCAAGTACCTGAAAACGCAGCTTCACAACGCAATCCTTTTCGAACGTATCTACAACACTTGACGATTCCCATATAATACCGTTGGTATCAGTGTCAGCTATCCATCCGGAAAGGCTTCCATCTTCTACTCCGAGGAAGCGAAGAAGCGTTGTGTCGTATGTCACATTGAATCGCATAGCAAATATCCCCGGATTAGCGGTAAGACTCACCTGTAACGCGATTTGATCCCCTGGACGAGCTTGGGTGCTTTCTATTATGATCGTTCCATCAGAGTAAGGTACCCAAGTAATTGTTCCGCCATAATTATCTAGAACACTGTCAGTCCAAGTTTCATTGCCCGCAGGGTAGTATGCAGTAGCATTAACTTTATAAAACGGGGACATGCCAAATGTTGGTGCATTGCCTTCAAAGCGAATCTCTGCCAGATTGGTACAACCCCAAAAAGCACGAAACTCTATGCTGGTCACACCACGCGGGATTGTGATAGCCTTTAGACTGCTACAGCTCGAAAACGCCTGATTATTGATGCTCGTTATACGATCAGGAAGATCTACTTTTACTAAATTGCTGCAGTTAAAGAATGCACAGGTGTCAATAATCTCAACTCCAGATGGGATTGAAACCTCTGAAAGGTTGGAACAGTAAGCAAAGGCATGTTGTCCAATAGTAATGACATTTCTTGGAATTGTTATATCCTTCAGATTTTCACAATATGCAAATGCAGCGTTCCCAATGCTCGTCAAGCTGTCAGGTAGTATTACGCTTGTTAGGCTTGTGCAATACTCAAATGTCGCAACCCCGATGGATGTTAATCCTTTTGAAATTACTACGCTCTCAAGATTGCTACATGAGTGAAAAGCAGAATCACCTAAGGTTTCCACACTTGCCGGAATTGTAATGCTGTTCAAACTTGAGCACTCCTGAAAAGCAGAATCACCAATCTTTGTTACTCCTAACGGGATTGTCACATTCCGGAGGTTACTACACTGGATAAAAGCCCATTCTCCTATTGAAGATAAACTCTCAGGCAATTCAACACTTGTTATCTTACTGCATGCATAAAATGCATGATCCCCGATCCTGGTAAGGCCATCTGGCAGAACAATTGATGTAATCCTCTCATTACAGTTCGACCAAGATGGATAATCCCACATATCTCCGGAACCAGAAACCGTAAGTAACCCCTCGTTATCTAATGTCCATGTCAGGTTATCCCCACACTGTCCAGAACTAGAAACATCTTGCATCTCCCCTTCCAATGGTGCCTTGGATGAACCAGGAATTGGTATTATAATGCCTTCATCGCCGTCAGGACTATTCATGCCAAGAGGTTTCTCTGCCATAGCAACAGAGGACAATGATAAACATAAAATCATAACCAGCAGGAGGCATAAAATCATTTTTTTGCTCATCTATTTTTTCACATCCTTCCCCAAGTGATTTATCGACGATTATTATAGTTTATTATATCTCTTTTCGAAATCATTCGCAAGACAATATATGAATTAGCTGGCTCCTTGTTTGAGAGCACAGAATTATAGTAATCCCAAATGCTCATTCAATCAAGGTCAAAGAACAGCAAGCATGAGTGCATTCGGTCATTTGTACATATTCACCCATACCATTTTGCTTTATCTGTCCCGTAGCGGAACGACACCTCTTCCGTCATCAGCCCCGCGGGAGATCGGCGGATGCCATCGTCCCCTCAAAGGAAGGCTTTTAGTAGACGAGCAATGTCTGCCCCCTGCTACAGGAATGGGTCCCTTTCCCAACCAGTACAGAAGCACAAAACGCACCCGGTCTCTTTCGTAGGGGCTGCCGCCCCCGGCAGCCCGCACAGAACAAGCCGTATCTATCAAACAAGGACAGGCGAATTCGTACACGGATACGAATTCGCCTGTCCTTGTCTGTTTATGAAGTCTGTGCTGCGCGGGGGAAAAACGGGAATTTCTGCGGACAGGAGGGGAAAGATGGCGTCACGACCCCTCCGTCACCCGGCGGTGCGTTACACGCCAGGTGCCACCTCCCCTTGCGCAGGGGAGGTGTGTGGCGGGCGGTGGACGCCACCTCATCCGTCATTCGGCGGAGCGTTACAAGCCAAATGACACCTTCTCCTCAAGGAGAAGGCTTTGCGGCGGGGCGATCAAGTCCGAACTCCGAATTCCGAATTGTCCTCACATCAGTCCCAGGCCCCGGGCCACGTTGCGGATGAAGTCCTGGACGTTTGTGACCATGGTGGTGGCGGAGAGGCTGCCCCGGTCCAGAAGCTTGTTCACCACGAACTCGTCCGCGTCCACACAGTAGAGGTACACGGGGCGGACGCTGCCGTCGGGCAGCACCCGGAAGGAGGGGGTCATGTTGCCGGTGGCGATGGTGTGCAGCATGGTGGCAAGGCAGATCACCGTGGTGGACTTCTTCACGATCTCCCGCATGGCGCTCTGGGCCGCGTACACATCACCGATGACCTCGGGCAGGGGGCCGTCGTCCCGGATGGAGCCGCCCAGCACGAAGGGCAGATCCTTCTTCACGGCGGCGTACATGATGCCGTTATCGATGTGGTAGTCCTCCACGAACTGCTTGATGGAGCCGCTGCGGCGGACCTTGTTGATGGTGTCCAGGTGGTTGTAGTGGCCGTTGGGCATGGACTGCTGGGTGTAGATGTCCTGGCCCAGCGCGGTGTGCAGCAGGCCGCCCTCCAGGTCGTGGGTGGCCAGGGCGTTGCCGGCCAGCAGGCCGTGGGCGTAGCCGTTTTCGATGAGCAGCTGCATGGCCTTGCGGGCGTCAGCGTCAAAGGCGAAGGCGGGCCCCATGACCCAGACAATGTTGCCGTGGTCCTTCTCGTAGCGGAGAAGCTCCACAAGCCTGTCATAGTCCCGGGTGTAGGAGGTCTCCCGGCTGCGGCCGGTGCGGAAGACGAAGCGGTCCTCCAGTTCCTGTCCCGGCTCCACAAAGCCGGTGCTGTGCATGAAGATGCCCTGCTCGCCGTTTTCGGTGCGGCCCAGGATGACCCGGTCGCCCTGGCGGAGGTTGCGGTTTTCCACCACGTCCAGGCTGCCGTCCGGGCGCCAGACCACGCTGGAGTCCATGCGGCTCTCGGGCGCCAGGGTCCACTGGCCGTTCAGCTTGTAGTACTCGGGGTACATGGAGGTGCTGTGGTAGCCCTCGGGGGCCACGCCGTCCCGCTCGCAGAGAGCCCAGGCAGCGTCGGGAGAATTGAGGAAGCGCTCCTCGGTGAAATCGGGAGCGTGATAGGCGGGAAACTGAAAAGCCATGGTATCATCCTTTCTCTGCGCCGGGCGCAGTCGGTGATAAATTTGAACAGTGAAGCATGTGCTTCCCCCAGCGGGGGAAGCTCAGACTGTAGACAAACCTGTGCGGCCAAGCTTGGACACGCATGGGGGGATTGTGAAGGGGGGGAGGGTATGCCCCCCTTCACGTTCAATCTATGCCAAAATGGGAACTTTTTCGGAAGTTTCCATTTTGCCTTTTCAAGCTGTCGACACTTTGTCGACAGCTTGTGCTTCCCCCAGCGGGGGAAGCTCCCCCAGTGCGCACACTGGGGGTGATGAGGGAGAATCTTCTGTTCCCTTTTCTCCCTCATCTGTCAGCCGCCTTCCGCGAGACGGCGGCTGACACCTTCCCCCGCTGGGGGAAGGACGATCCGTGCCGCTTCGCGGCACGCCGTAACGGACCCGAAGGGCCCATCATTATATCATTTCTCTTCGTCCATCCGCATGGAGCCGGTCTCCTTCAGCTGCCGGTGGAAGGCGAAGCAGCGGTCCAGCAAATGGGGAGTCTGGGCGCCGCGGGTCGCGGCACAGGCGTCCTCGAAATAGGCGCGGAGCTGTTCCCTGTAGTCCGGGTGGGCGCAGTTTTCGATGATGCTTACCGCCCGCTGCTTGGGACTCAGGCCCCGGAGGTCCGCCCAGCCCTGCTCGGTGACGATCACGTCCACGTCGTGCTCGGTGTGGTCCACATGGCTCACCATGGGCACGATGCTGGAGATCTTGCCGTTTTTGGCCACGGAATTGGTCATGAAGATGGAGATGGCGGCGTTTCTGGCATAGTCTCCGGAGCCTCCGATGCCGTTATAGACGCTGGTGCCGTTCATCTGGCTGGAGTTCACGTTGCCGTAGAGATCCGCCTCCACGGCGGTGTTCATGGCGATGACGCCAAGCCGCCGGATGACCTCCGCGCTGTTGGAAATCTCCGAATCCCGCAGCAGGAGCTTGCCCCGGTAGGCCTCCAGATTTCCCAGCAGACGCTGCATCCCCGCCTCGGAGAGGGAAAGGGAAGTGGCAGAGGCCATGTCGGCCTTGCCCGCGTCCATGAGATCCAGGATGCCGTCCTGCATCACCTCGGAGAAAAAGCGCAGATGGCTGAAATCCGAATCCTTCAGGCCCAACAGCACGGCGTTGGCAACCGAGCCCACGCCGGACTGCAGCGGGCAGACATCGGCGGAGAGGCGGCCCTGGGCTTTCTCGTTTTTCAAAAAGGCCACGATGTTATGGGCGATCTTTTTGCTGACCTCGTCCTCAGGGGCCAGGGGCCGGGGTTTCTCCGGCAGATCCGTGATCACCACGGCGGCGATCTTTTCCACGGGGCAGCTCAGATAGGGCAGGCCGATCCGCTGGGCGGCATCGGTGAGGGGGATGGGCTGCCGGGCCGGGGGATCCGCCAGGCGGTAGATGTCGTGGAAGCCCTCCAGCTCCGCCGGCTGGCGGAGGTTCAGCTCCACGATCACCTGCTCCGCCAGGTCGATCCAGGTCTGGGAGCAGCCCACCGCGGTGGTGGGGATGAGATGCCCCTCCTCCGTGATAGCCGCCGCCTCGATGATGGCGGTGCGGATGGGGCCGTAGAAGCCGTAGCGGGCGTTCTGGGCCACCATGCCCAGATGCTGGTCGGTATAGGCCACGCCCTCCCGGCTGCCGCCGTTCACGGCGGCGCGGAGGGCCTTGCTGGTCATGTAGGGCAGGCGGCGGGCAATGATGTCCTGCTCGGCCCAGGCGGAGTCCAGCTCTTCCCCGGTGGAAGCGCCGGAGAAGAGGCCCAGGCGCAGCTTTCTCTCCCCGTCCCGGACCTGTCTGGCCAGGGCCAGGGGCACCGCCTTGGGGCAGCCGGAGGGGGTAAAGCCGCTGACGGCCACGTTCTCCCCATCCCGGATGAGAAGAGCCGCCTCCTCGGCGCTCATGACGCGATCCCGCAGGGCCTCGCAGCGAAAACGCTTGTCCAGTTCCATAGTGTTCACCCCAGGTGGTGGCAGAAGGCCGCGGCCTGGGCGGGGGTGATGAGCTCCCGGCCGGCCTCCAGGGCCTTTTTGTTGATCTCCTCGGTGCCGGCGGGGATGTGGCGGCGCACGGCCTCCATCAGCTCCTCATCGGTGAAGAGCTGCAGGGCTGCGTTGATGGCGCCCACCGCCACGATGTTGGCGGTAAAGGCCTTGCCCACCTTCTCCTTGGCGGTGCGCAGGATGGGAACGGCGATGACCCGCTCCTCCGGTAGTTCCTCCGGCCGCCGGAGACTGTCGTCCATCAGCACGGCGGCGCCCTCGGCCAGAGTCCCGGAATAGGCGTTCAGGGAGGCCTGGGTCAGGGCCAGGAGGAAGTTGGGCCGGGTGACCTTGGAATACCAGATCTTCTCTTTGCTCACCACGGTCTCCGCCTTGCTGACGCCGCCTCTTGCCTCGGGGCCGTAGGCCTGGGACTGGACGGTGTTGAGCCCGGCGATGACGGCGGCCTCCGCCAGGATGACGCTGGCCAGGATGACGCCCTGGCCGCCGGAGCCGGCGAAACGCATTTCATATCGATTGCTCATGCTCTCTCCCCCTTACTTTTTGCCCTGGCAGCGGTCAATGAGCTTCTGGTACTCCTCCGTATACTCGGGGAAGTCGTTCTCCGCCAGGATGCCGATGGGCTTTTTGCCCGCCAGCTCCGCCTCACTCATCACGGTGTAGCGGCTCATGGGGATCAGGTTGTCCCGCTGCCACTTCATCATCTCCACGGCGTCGCCCTTCTTGTTCTTGCGGCCGTAGTAGGTGGGGCAGATGGAGTACACGTCCACCAGAGAGAAGCCCTTGTGGAGGATGGCCTTCTTGATGATCTCGGTGGTCTCCCGGGCGTGGAACACGTCGCCCCGGGCGGCGAAGGAGGCACCGGCGCCGGCGGCCAGATTGGCAATGTCAAAGGGCCGGTCCAGGTTGCCGTAGGGGGCGGTGGTGGCCTTGTCGCCGGTGGGGGTGGTGGGGGAATACTGCCCGCCGGTCATGCCGTAAATGTCGTTGTTGAAGCAGATCACCGTGAGGCCCAGGTTCCGCCTCGCCGCATGGATCAGGTGGTTGCCGCCGATGGCGGAGCAGTCCCCGTCGCCGGTGAGCACGATGACATGCAGCTTGGGATTGGCCATCTTGATGCCGGTGGCAAAGGCGATGGCCCGGCCGTGGGTGGTGTGGATGGAATTGAAGTCCAGATAGCCCGCCGCCCGGGAGGAGCAGCCGATGCCGGAGACGATGACGATATCATCCCGGTCAATGTCCAGATCCGGGTCGTTGATGAGCTCGTCCAGCGCCACCGCCACGTCCCGCATGATGACGCCGTTTCCGCAGCCGGGGCACCAGATGTGGGGCAGATGGTCGATGCGCATATAGAGATGGATCAAATCACTGGGCATGATTTCAGACCTCCATTTCCTGCAGTTTGGCAAGGATCTCGGCGGGGGAGATGACGGTGCCGTCCACCTTCCCCAGGAAGGAGACGGGCACGCTGCCGCCGGCGGCGCGCTGGACCTCCAGCAGCATCTGGCCGTGGTTGTGCTCCACCATCAGGATGTGCTTGAGCTGGGGAAGGCGCGAGCGCAGCTGCTTTTCCGGGAAGGGCCAGACGGTGATTGGCCGGAACAGGCCCACCTTTTTGCCCGCCTCCCGGGCGGCCAGCACCGCCTCCATGGCGGCCCGGGCCGTGCCGCCGAAGCAGACGATGGCGGTCTCGGCGTCCTCCATGGCGTATTCTTCGATGCGGACGATGTCATCCACGTTATCCTCCACCTTTGCCAGCAGCCGGGACACCAGCTTGCCTGCCACCTGGGTGTTATTGGTGGGGAAGCCGCTCTCGTCATGGGCAAGGCCGGTGATGTTATAGCGCTCGCCCCGGCCGAAGGGCTTCATGGCGGGCACATATTCCCCTTCCGGGACGAAGTAGCACTGCTTGTTGGCCCCGTCGTGGAAGCTCATCTTTCGCTGATTGATGCGCAGGGTGTTGGGCTTGGGCAGCTCCACGCCCTCCCGCATGTGGCCCACGATCTCATCCATCAGGAAAATGACCGGGGTCCGGTACTTTTCGGACAGGTTGAAGGCCCGGATGATCAGTGTATAGGTCTCCAGCACGGAGGAGGGAGACAGGGCGATCACCGGATGGTCCCCGTGGGTGCCCCAGCGGGCCTGCATATAGTCCCCCTGGGCGGGGCTGGTGGGAAGGCCCGTGGAGGGGCCGGAGCGCTGCACGTCCACCACCACGCAGGGGATCTCCGCCATGGCGCCGTAGCCCAGATTCTCCTGCATCAGGGAAAAGCCCGGGCCGGAGGTGGCGGTCATGGCCTTGACACCGGCGGCGGAGGCGCCCAGTACGGCGGCGATGGAGGAGATCTCATCCTCCATCTGGATGAAGTGGCCGCCCACCTGGGGCAGCCGCAGAGCGCTCTGCTCCGCGATCTCGGTGGAAGGGGTGATGGGGTAGCCCGCGAAGACGCGCATGCCGGCGGCAATGGCGCCCTCCACAGCGGCCTCGTTCCCCTGCATCAGGACAGCTTTCGACATCTTCACGACCTCCTCACTCTTCCAGATTCACAAGATAAATGGCGTAATCCGGACACCTCAGCTCACACATCCCGCAGAGGATGCACGCCTCCGGATCCTTCACCGTGACTTTTTCCTTTTGGATCTCCAGGACCTGCTTGGGGCAGAAGGCGGCGCAGATGCCGCAGCCCTTGCACCAGGCCGGCTCGATCACGAGTTTCTTTCTCCCGATCATGCTGTACTCTCCTTTTCGGGCCCTTCGTCCGCCGTTTCCCCAAGGGAGGGCGGCGCGGACCTCTTTCAGCTTATTAAACACCATATTCAGGAAAAAGGAAAACACTTCTTTCCTTGCTCTTGCCACAGGCAAATGCCTGTGGTATAGTAGGGGCGACCTTTGGTCGCCTCATCTCTTCATCCGTGAGCTTTAGCCGCGCGCTCCTGCTTCCCCCTTTGGGGGAAGTCCCCAGTGCTCACACTGGGGGATAGGGGGACACGAGAAGGCCTGTCATGCGAAAAGGAGTTTTTCATGAATTTCCGCAATCTGCAATACTTCCTTGCCGCGGCGGAGGAGAAGAACTTCACCCACGCGGCCCGGCGGCTCTATATTTCCCAGCAGTCCCTCTCCGGCCATGTGGCAAAGCTGGAGGAGGAGCTGGGCGTCCCCCTCTTCGAGCGGGGGCCGGAGCTGAAGCTCACCTACGCCGGGGAGCGTTTGGCCCTCATCGCCCGGCAGATCTGCTCTCTGGAGCAGGAGATCCTGCGGGAGGCGGGGGAGATCAGCGACCACCGCCGGGGCCGGCTGCGCCTGGGCGTGTCCTACACCTGCGGCAGGGCCATGCTGCCGGTGCTGCTGCCGGAATTTTGCAAAAGCCACCCCCTTGTGGAAATCAGCCTTATGGAGGGCAACCACCGCCAGCTCAACGAATGGCTGCGCCAGGGGGAGATCGACGTGCTCATCGGCTACATGCCCATCGACGTGCAGGGGGCCCAGGTCTCCGTGCTGCTGCGGGAGCGGCTGTTTCTGGCCTGCCCCCGGCCCTTCTCCCTGGAGGTCTTCTCCGGGGATGAAAATGCCATCCGCCGGGCACGGGAAGAGGGGGCGGATCTCCGGCTCTTCTCCGGCCAGCCCTTCGTTCTCCTGAAAACCGGCAACCGCATCCGGGCCATGCTGGAGCATTACAGCCGCAGCGTGGGCTTTCTGCCCCGGATCCTGCTGGAGACGGAGAACATCGAGACCGCCTTTGCCCTGTCCCGGCAGGGTATGGGCATCACGGTGTACCCCGAGCTCTTCCTCCGGACCCTCCACGCCGAGGAGGGCGGCGCGGACAGTTCTCTGGACCTCTTCCCCCTGCCCGGTGAGGGCAGCATGGGCGCTCTCGCCGTCGCCTTCCTGGAGAGCGGCTACCGCTCCCCGGCGGTGCTGGACTTCATCGCCCTCTGCCGCAAGCAGTCCGGCCTGTGGGGACTGTAGATGAGGGAAGAGGGAAGAGTGAAGAGCGAAAAGTGATAAGGAAACAGCAAACAAACGGTCCGCCTGGCTCTCCCCGCGTCGGGGAGAGCTGTCACGAAGTGACTGAGAGGGGCCGCTCGGTCTTAGCTCCCCTGTGCAAGGGGAGGTGGCATCCGGCGTGTTGCGGTCCGCCGGATGACGGAGGGGTTGTTTTTCCAGCCAGGATAGGGCGTTTTGGGAAACGGGACAGCTCCTCAGGCGCTGCGCGCCAGACCCAAGGCCCCTAGCACAGGGGGCCAAAGAGGAAAGGAGGCCCCCCCAGTCTGTCGCCTTGCGGGAGACGGCGTCAGACAGCTCCCCTTGCACAGGGGAGCCTATTTGGAAAGGAGATAGAAAATGAAAGAAGTTCTGATGTTCTACCTGGAGGACTGCGGATACTGCGACAAGGCCCGGCGGGCGCTGGACGAGCTCTTTGAGGAGGATCCCCGCTATCGGGACATCCCCCTGACGCGGATCGAGGAGTCCCGGGAGCCGGAGCTTGCCGACCGCTACGATTACTACGCCGTCCCCACCTTCTTTGTGGACGGCAAAAAGATCTTCGAGGCCAGGCTCTTCATGAGCTATGAGGACATCAAGGCCGGCGCGAAAGCCGCCCTGGACGCGGCCCTGGAGGCGTGAAACGCGGCTGCGCACTCGCCTCCCCTGCGCAAGGGGAGGTGTCGCCCGGCGTGTCACGCTCCGCCGGGTGACGGAGGGGTCGTGATCCGAGCTTGTTGCCGTGCGGGGACGGCTCTTCCCTCCCGCAGCCGGAAATAAAGATTTAAAAAATGTTCGGTGAACTCGCAGCTTATGCGAATTCGCCGAACATTTTTTCGCAATATGGCCAGGCCTCGCCGGGAGGGCACATACCCGCAGGGCACGCAAAGGCCCTCCCCTACGCTATGACCAGGGGCTTTGCGCTCTTTTTCCGCCTTTTCTCAAAACTCAGTCCCCCGGCATTTTGGGCAGGTCGATGTCCAGGTAACTCTCCACGATCTGCATGACGCTGTCGTCCCGCAGGATGATGGAGATCTCGATGCGCCGGTTGGCGGCGCGGCCCTGCTCGGTCTCATTGCTCTGCACCGGTCGGGTCTCGCCGTAGCCCGCGGCGCAGAAGTAGCCCGCGTAGCGGGTGAGTCTGCCGTTTTTGCCGGCCATCAGGTAGTTGAGGACGGCGTTGGCCCGGTCGGTGGAGAGAACGCGGTTGTCCTCGTCGGTGCCGGTGCTGTCGGTGTGGCCGGAGATGACGATGCTGTCCACATATTTGGCGTTGTTCTCATCGGCCAGGAACTTCTGGAACACGTCGATCAGCTGGTCCAGGGCAGGGGAGGCCTCGGGCTTGATCTCCGAGGAGCCCACGTCAAAGAGAATGCTCTCGCTGAGGATGATGTTGCCGTTGTCGCTGATGGAGACCTTGGAGGCGTCGCCCATGGTCTTCACCATGCTGTCCCGGATCTGCTCCAGGATGGACAGGCGCAGCACCGCGATGGTCTGCATCTGGCTGCGCATGGCAAGCAGCTCCTCGGCCGCTGCCTTCATGTACTGCTCCTGATCGGCGATCAGAGCCTTCTGCTCCGCCAGCAGGGCGTTCTGGCCCGCCAGGTCCTTCTGCTGCTGGGCCAGGGTCAGCTTGGCCTTGTCCAGGTCCACGGTGACCTTGTTGAGCTGATCCTCCGCCGCGGACACCTGCTGCAGCGTCAGCTTCAGGCTGTTCTGGGTGTCCTTCAGCTCAGTTTGGGAGGCGGTGAGGGCCTCCTGGGTGTCCAGCAGCTTTTCCTGAGTGCCGCTGAGCTCCTCCTCGGTATCGGCCAGCTTCCTCTCGGAGAGATTCAGCTGCTGCTCGGTGCTGGCAAGAGCGGCCTCGGTGTTCTGCAGGTTGTTGCCGGTGATGAGGTTCTGGATGTAGCTCAGCAGCATCACGAAAAACAGGATCAGCGCCACGGCGGACATCATGTCCGCGTAGGAAGGCCAGAAGCCCTGTTCGCCGTCGTTGGAGCGGACAAAGGCGTCGGACCGGCCCTTAAACTGCCTTCTCATGCTTGCCGCCTTCCTGGGACTTGCTTCCGCCCTCCATGCGGCGGTTGATCTCCCGCATGGCGCCGGCCAGGTCCCGCACCGCCAGGTCCATGCGCTCCACGCTGCCGCGCAGGTTGTAGTCCACCTCCGCGAAGTCGTGGACGCCCTCGTTGAATTTCTCCAGGCTCCTGTCCCAACCGGCGATGGCATCCCGGTTCTCCTTGGCAGCCTGTACCAGGGCCAGAGAGGCCCCCTTGGCAGCGGCGCCGAAGTCGTCGGAGGCGGACTTCAAGGCCGCGATCATGCGGCGCACCAGGTCGGAGTCGTTCTTGGCAGCCTCGGTGTAAAGCTCCGGTGCCACCTCGGTGTCCAGCCACAGTTCCATCCGGGTTTCCATCTGCTCCCGGGCCGCCTGGGGATTGAAGACGGTCTTCAGAATGGTCAGCAAAATGGAGCAGCCAGCGCCCACCAGGGAGGTGTAAAAGGCCACGCCCATACCGGACAGGGCCGACAGCAGACCGCCGCCCACACTGTCCATTACCGAGAGCCAGTCCTCCCCGTTGGAGTAGCGCAGCAGCTCGGTCAGGGACGCCACCGAAATGCTCAGGCCCAGGAAGGTGCCGAAGAGACCCAGGGTCACGAAGAGGGACACCGCGTTATTCAAAAAGCGCTCGCAAAACAGCAGTCCCGAGAGCTTGGCCCCCACCGTGTCGGAAATGATGGCAGGGGTATTGGTGTCCTGCCCGTATTTCTGATAGGCGTTGGTATACTCCTCCAGCACCGCGGCACGGAAGCCCCGCACCTTTTCCGGATCGCCCTTGGCCTTGCCCGCCAGCAGCTTATAGCGCAGATAGACGTGGAACAGCAGCAGCAGCGAAAGCACAAACAGCAGTCCGATCACGATCATGACCACCAGACCTGCGGTGGGCATGTTGGAAAGATGGATCATCGCATATCCCTCCCATCTAAGATTGCTCCATGATACCAAAAAGCGCAGAATGTGTCAAATCCGGCAGCTTCCTGTGGAATGCTGCCGGATCTTAGACGAAATCTGCGCTTTTTTGTTCCCCTTTTTTCAATTGATCACGCCTTCGGCGTGATACCGCACTTTTTCCCTTTTCCCCCTTTCCTTTTCATATCCTCTTCCACAACCGCACCACGCCCCGGTCGTTGAGCTGCCGGGCCGTCACCAGCAGCATGGGGAAGAGCAGCATCCCCCAAACGCTCCAGATACGCCAGCCCACATACATGGCCATGAGGGAGGCCAGGGGGTGCAGGCCGATCTGGTCCCCCAGGAGCTTTGCCTCGATGCAGCTGCGCACCAGGCTCACTCCGCCCCAGCTGATGAGCAGTCCCAGACCCCGGGCGCTCTGTCCCAGGAGCAGACAGCAGACGGCCCAGGGCACCAGCATGACCCCGGTGCCGAAGAGAGGAAGGGCATCCACCACGGCGGTAAGGGCTGCGATGGCGGCGGGCGAGGGGATCTTCAGCAGCAAAAAGGCCGCCAGCAGCTCAAAAAAGGTGATGCTCATCAAAATGAGCTGGGCCCGCAGCCAGCCGCCCAGACTTCCCTTCAGATCCTCCCCCATACCCGTGAACCGCTGCTTCCAGCTCTGGGGCACCTGGGCCTCCAGGAAGGCCAGGACCTTGGGAAAGGAGGCAGAGCAAAAATAGCTGCCGATCCCGGCGGTGACCACAAAGAGCAGCAAATCCGGGCTTTTTCCGGCCAGCTTCCCCACCGCCTCCAGCGCCCATTGGCTCAGCAGCACAGGCAGGCCGTACAGACTTTCCCCCACCGCGTCCAGAGCGCGCCGCAGGGTGTTCTCCAGCTCCGCAGGCGCCTGGGCGATCAGGGAGAGCACCCGCTCCTCCAGATGCCCCAGGGCTTGGGCCAGGCCGGTCATCAGGGCGGGAGCTTCCTGGGCAAAGTCCGACACCGCCGCCACGCCCCAGCCGAAGAGAGCGCCGCAGCCCCGGACCAGCAGTGTGAGCAGGCCCAGGTCCACCAGGCCCGCCGCGGCGCTTCTGGGCCAACCCCGGCGCACCAGGGAGCGCACCAGGGGCTCAATCAGGGCCGCCAGGGCAAAGCCCAGCAGAAATGGCGCACACCAGGGCAGCAGGAACCTGATTGAGAGCCACAGGCAAACCAGGACCGCCCCCACAGAGAAAAAGCCTCGCAGCCGGCGCCCTCCCATGGTCATCCTCCTTTCGCTTTTTTCTTTATTATTTCTGTCGCCGCGCCATTTATGCGCCGCACCAGCGCGGCTTCCGGCGCGTAGAATGGAGCGGCCGCCCTTGCGGCCATGGGAGGAATTTCCATGCTGATCGTACAAAAATTCGGCGGCAGCTCTCTGGCGGATCTGCAGCGCCTCCGCCGGGCGGCAGGTATTGCCGCCGAGGCCCGTCGCCGGGAGAATCAGGTGGTGCTGGTAGTCTCCGCCGCGGGGAACAGCACCGACGAACTGCTGTCACTGGCCAGGCGGATCCTGCCCCACCCGCCCCGGCGGGAGCTGGACGCCTTGCTGGCCACCGGAGAGCAGCGCTCCGCCGCCCTGATGGCCATGATGCTGGAGAGTCTGGGCTGTCCTGCCCGCTCCTTTTCCGGCGCCAGGGCCGGGATCCATACCGACGGAAACTTCGGGGAGGCCGCCATCCTCCGGGTGGAGCCGGAGACTCTGCGCCGCAGCCTTTCGGACGGGGAAATCGCCGTTGTCGCAGGCTTTCAGGGCCGCTCGCCGACGGGAGAGGTGGCCACCCTGGGCCGGGGCGGCTCGGACACCACCGCCGTGGCCCTGGCCGCCGCGTTGGAGGCGGAGCGCTGCGAGATCTATACCGACGTGGACGGCATCTGTACCGCCGATCCCCGTCTCATCCCCTCGGCCCGGCTCCTGCGGGAGATCGACAGCCGGGATATGCTGCGTCTGGCCCAGGCCGGGTCCCAGGTGCTGCACCCGGGCTCGGTGCGCCTGGCCATGGAGAAGACGGTGCCGCTCTGGCTTCTCTCCTCCTTTCGGGCGGGTGAGGGGACCCGGGTCCTGCTGCTCCCGGAGGAGCGGCGGCCGCCCCTTGCCGGGGTCACCCGGGACGAGGCGGGCAGCAGCGTAACGGTGGTGGGACGCGCCGCGGACCGCGCCCTGCTGGAGCGGCTGCGGCAAGAGCTGGAGCACAGCGGCATCCCGGTGCGCGACTCCCGGGCGGAGGAGGGCTGCGTCCGATTTACGGTCGCCCCGGCGCAGCTGCTGCCCGCCCTGGAGCTATGCCACAGAAAAATAGTGAAGAGTGAAAAGTGAAGAATGAAAAATTTTGGTGTGCCGCTGTGCGCCACGGATCAGATTCCGTCGGCACGGCACACCTTTTTTCCTTGACATCTGAGGCTTCCGATCCCGGCTTGCAATCGGCTTTGTGCCGTGATACAATGTTTCCCCAGAAACAGAAAGGATCCTTCCCATGAACGAAAACTTTTTTGCCTATATCTCCCGCATGCGCTACATCGGCCGCTGGAGTCTGATGCGCAATTCCCTGCCGGAAAACATTCAGGAGCACAGCCACATGGTGGCCGTTTTCGCCCACGCCCTTGGCGTCATCCGCCGGGACGTGTTCGGCCGCCCCTGCGACCCCAATGCTGCCGCCGCCGTGGCTCTTTTCCACGACAGCAGCGAAATCCTCACCGGGGATCTGCCCACCCCCATCAAATACCACAGCGCGGAGATCCGGGAGGCGTACAAGCAGGTGGAGGACCTGGCCTGCCACCAGCTGTTGAACACCCTGCCAACCGAGCTGCGCCCGGCCTATGAGGAGCTGCTCATCGGCCAGACCCAGGAGGCGCTTCACGATCTGGTGAAGGCCGCGGACAAGCTCTCCGCCTACGTCAAGTGCATCGAGGAACGCAAAGCCGGCAACAACGAATTCCTCTCCGCCGAAAAGCAGAGCCGCCGCGCCCTGAAGGAGAGCGGTCTGCCCGAGGTGGCCTATTTCCTGGAGCACTTCATCCCGGCCTTCGAGAAGGACCTGGACGAGCTGGGCACCATAGAGTAGGGGCGACCTGTGGTCGCCTCCCGTCAGCAGATATGCGCAAAGGAGAATACAGATGGAAAACAGCAAGCTGAACCGGATCAATGAGCTGGCGGCCCTGGCAAAAGTACGCCCCCTCATGGAGGAGGAGCTGGCCGAGCGGGACCTGCTGCGCAGGGAATATATTGCCGAGTGGCGGCAGGGAGCCATGCAGGTGCTGGAAAACACCTGGATCCAGACGCCTGACGGGAAGAAGCACAAGCTCACCGATTTGAAAAAGAAAAAATAAGCAACAAGGGGACTGCGGGAATAGCAGCCCCCTTGTCGCTTTGTGCGGGGAGAGGGGAGACGATCGACACCTCATCCGTCATTCGGCGGCCCGTGACACGCCGAATGACACCTTCTCCTCAAGGAGAAGGCTATGGCGCGATCGCGGTTACAGGGAAGGCACAGGGTAAACAGCTGTGAAGGCACATGGGATACAGCTTCGCCGCAGGAGGGAAGAAAACAAAAAGAGACCGGAGATTTCCGGTCTCTTTTGCTTGTTGGATTTCTTTAGTAGGCCACGCCCCAGAGCACCATGTGCTTGGCGGGCTTGCCGCAGCAGGCGCAGGTCTCCGCCAGCTGCTCCTGTTTGAAGGGGATGCAGCGGGAGGACATGCCGGCCTTTTCCTTCATGGCCAGCTCGCAGTCCAGCTCGCCGCACCACATCGTCTTGATGAAGCCGCCCTTTTCCTCCTGGATGGCCTTGGCCTCCTCCAGAGAGAAGGCGGGGTAGGTATGCTCCTCCAGGTTCTTCTTGGCCTTCTCGAAGAGCCCGTCGTGCACGGCCTGCAGAAGCTCGCCGGCCTTCTGCTCCAGCTCGGCGACGGCGACGGAGGTCTTTTCGCCGTTGTCACGGCGGACCAGAACGCACTGGCCGTTCTCCATATCCCGGGGACCCATCTCCAGACGGAGGGGCACGCCCTTCATCTCATACTGGGCGCACTTCCAGCCCATGCTGTTGTCGGAGGAGTCCATCTTCACCCGGTAGCCGGCGGCGGAGAGCCGGTCGCAGAGAGCCTGGGCGGCCTCCAGAACGCCGGGCTTGTGCTGGGCCACGGGCACCACGATGATCTGCACGGGGGCCACCTTGGGGGGCAGCACCAGACCGTTGTTGTCGCCGTGGGTCATGATGATGCCGCCGATGAGCCGGGTGGACACGCCCCAGGAGGTCTGGAAGGGGTTCACCAGCTTGTTTTCCTTGTTGGCAAAGGTGATGTCAAAGGCCTTGGCAAAGCCGTCGCCGAAATAGTGGCTGGTACCGGCCTGCAGCGCCTTGCGGTCGTGCATCATGCACTCGATGGCATAGGTGGCTTGGGCGCCGTTGAACTTCTCCTTCTCGGTCTTGCGGCCCCGGGTGACGGGCATGGCCAGCACGTCCTCGCAGAAGTCCGCGTACTGGTTCAGGATCTTCTGGGTGAAGGCCTCGGCCTCCTCGGCGGTGGCGTGCATGGTGTGGCCCTCCTGCCACAGAAATTCCCGGTGGCGCAGGAAGGGGCGGCTGCTCTTCTCCCAGCGCAGCACGCTGCACCACTGGTTATAGCACATGGGCAGGTCCCGGTGGGACTGGATCACGTTCTTGAAATGCTCGCAGAACAGGGTCTCGGAGGTGGGACGCACGCAGTAGCGCTCCTCCAGCTCCTCGCTGCCGCCGATGGTGACCCAGGCGCACTCCGGCGCGAAGCCCTCCACATGGTCCTTTTCCTTCTGCAGCAGGCTTTCGGGGATCAGCATGGGCATGTACACGTTCTCCACGCCGCATTTTTTGAACTCCGCGTCCAGGATGCGCTGCATATTCTCCCAGATGGCATAGCCGTAGGGACGGTAAACGAACAGACCCTTGATGGAGGAGTAGTCGATGAGCTCCGCCTTTTTGCACACGTCGGTGAACCACTGGGCAAAGTCCTGCTCCATATCGGTGATCTGCTCCACTTTTTTGTCTTTCGCCATGAGATAATCCTCTCTTTCCTTTAAGACCCTTGGATCTTGCCTGAAATTGTCAGGAAATTCATTGTATTCCCTCTTTTCCTCCTTGTCAAGGGCAGAATCCGGGCACTTTTCACGATTTTCCTTGACCTTCTGCGGGGAAGAGGATATAATACCTATGATTTGCCATAATGGACAGTCTGCCCCTGGGCCTGTCCGAAGCAATCGGAGGTGACCGAAATTAACAAGCAAAGATTTTTGCCGGAGCTTGGAAAGCTTCTGACCTTCATGGTGGAGGAAGACCGGCAGACGGCGCTTGGCATGTACAGCAGGCTCTTTGACGACGCCGAGGATGAACAGGAGCTGATGGATCTGCTGGTGTCTCCCACCCGCCAGGCGGTGGTGATTGCCCGGACCTACGATGCCAAGGAGCGCAGGCAGCAGCTGGAGGCGCCGGAAGAGATCGGCGGGGAAGAGACCCCGGCCTTCGTGCTGGCCATCGATAAGCTCTATCAGCAGGTCGCGCCCAAGCGGGATGAGTCCTGGAAGGCGCCGGAGGAAGCGCCCCTGGAGATCAACCAGTTTTCTCTCTTTGAGGATGAACCCCATCCCATCGATGATTCCGAGTATGTCCCCTTCCAGATCGAGGCGGATTCCGTCCCCATTGAGGAGGAAGTGGAGGAGCTGCCCGTAGAGGCGCCTGCGGCGCCTGTGGAAGAGAAGGCGGAAGAGACCTTTGCCGCACCGGCGGAGGAGTCTGCCCCCGAGGAGGCCGAGGCGGAGGAGCCCCGCGACCTGGTGGAGGCGGTGCTCGGCCCGGATGCGGAAGAGGAAGAGGAGGCCGAGGAGGAGCCCGCTCCAGAGCAGAAGGCAAGCCGCTTGTCGGCAGAAGAGCCGGAGGAGGCCCCGGTGGTTCATCTGCCGCCTCAGGAGCTGCGGATGCCGGAGCGCAGGGCGCAGACGGCCAAGCTTTCCGCGGCGGACTACGATCTGGACTTCATCCCGGAGACCCGGCGTCAGCCCCGCGTCTTTTTGCTGATCCTGTTTACGATCCTGGCCATCCCGGTGACCCTGGCGGGCATCGCGCTGCTGCTGATCCCCACGGTGTTGGCTCTGGGGCTTGCGGTGCTGGTGATCATTCTGGGCTCCGCCACCCTGGTGGCAGCCTTCAGCGGCTTCCCCAAGCTTGCGGATCTGCTGATCGTGATCGGCACCTCGGTGATCGTGCTGGCCCTTGGCCTGCTGCTGCTTTGGGTGTTCGTCTGGTTCGTGGGCGGCGCCATCGGCGGGCTGATCCGCGCGGTGACCGAGCTGGGACGCAAATGGTGTTATGAGGAGGTGCCGGTATGAGCAAAGGCTGGAGAGTCATCGGTACCATCGTGGTGATCCTGGCGCTGCTGGGCGCCATCTGCATCGGCGTTGGCTTTATCACCGGCGGCGATATCGGAGATATCTATTCTACCCTCAATGTCCGCTACAATCTCATTGGACACTGGGAGCAGTATTCCCACTGGGCGCTGACCACGCTCAAGAATATCGCGGTGGGGGTGCGGGGACTCTGGTGATCCCGGGATCACGGAGAATGCCATGGAAGAAAAATACAAAGCTCTGCTGCTGGACCATCAGCTCTGTTTTCCGCTGTATGCCTGCGCCAGAGAGACCATCAAGCTCTATAAGCCTTACCTGGATGAGCTGGACCTGACCTATACCCAGTACATCACCATGATGGTGCTGTGGGAGCGGGGCTCCGTCTCCGTCAAGGAGCTGGGAGAGGCGCTGTATCTGGATTCCGGCACGCTGACGCCGCTGCTGAAGAAGATGGAGGCCAAGGGCCTGCTGACCCGGCGGCGCAGCACCGAGGATGAACGCAGCCTGATCGTGACCCTGACCGAAGCGGGACGGGATCTGCGGGACAGGGCCGTGGACGTCCCTGCGAAGATGTCCCGCTGCGTGGCCCTGGAGCCTGCGGAGGCCCTGGAGCTGTACCGGCTCCTGTACAAGCTGCTGAAGCAGAACAGCACGGAAGCATAAAAAACGATCCTGTGAAAACCACGTTTTCACAGGATCGTTTTTTAGTTTTTCGTTTTTCGGTAAACGATGATTTGATCAGCGTTTACTTAGAGTTTCGTTTTTAGGGAGCGTTCCCTGACAGGCATCCAAAGAGCGGATGAATCCGTTGTCTTCGCCTATTCTTCCTGCTGTTTGCGCCTGCTGAATGGATCTTCCCCTAAAAACTACAAACTACAAACTAAAAAAAGCTCCGCTTGGGGCGCTTGCGGCGCTGGCAGGTCTCCTGCAGGTCCACCAGCACGATGTCCGAGCCGATGCGCACGATGGCGGTCCAGGGAAGCACATAGTCATCCTCCCGGCCCAGAAGGCCGAAAAGCTTGCTGCGTCCCGGGGTGATGAGAGAAGTAAGCCGCCCCTCCTTGTCGTCAAACTCCGCATCGCACACATAACCCAGGCGAAAGCCGGTATGTACGTCGATGACCTCCTTGTAGCGGAGATCCGAATAATAGCCGATCATCCGAGCACCTCCTCCTGCTGAAGAGTATATGGCGCCTTTTGTCTGACTATGTCTGCTGCGTGTTTCCGTTTTTGGGAATGGAGATGGTGAGAATCAGGGCGTCCTCCGTCTCCTGCTTCTGCATGTCCGCCTGAACGCCGCCCTGCTTCATCAGGTCCAGGCTGCGGTTCAGGGTGTTGAGAAAGAGCCGCAGGTCCTTGGGCACAAAGGTCCGCCTGGGCTCCTTTTTCTCCGGCGGGGAAGGGGGCGCCTCCTCCTTCGGGGCGAGAAGAGCGTCGATGTAGGCCTCGGCGGCGGCCACGGTCATGCCCTGCTCTAAAATGGCAGCCAGGGCCGCCCGCTGGCTCTCCCCGTCCGGCAGGCGCAGCAGCGCCCGGCCGTGCCGCTCGGAGAGCTGTTTTTCCCGCAGCGTCTCCAGCACGTCGGGGGGCAGCTTCAGCAGGCGGAGCTTGTTTGCCACCGCCGACTGGCTCTTGCCGATGCGGCGGGCGGCCTCCTCCTGGCGCATGCCGAACATGCGGATCAGCTTGTTGAGGCCCTCCGCCTCCTCCAGAAAGTCCAGATCCTGCCGCTGGAGGTTCTCCACCAGGGCCAGGAGCCCGGCGTCCTCCATGTTCACGTCGATGAGGATGCAGGGCACCTCCCGCAGCCCTGCCAGTTTTGCCGCCCGCAGCCGCCGCTCCCCGGCCACCAGCTCATACTTCCCGCAGCGCAGCCGCACCGTCAGCGGGTTCAGAATGCCGTAGCTGCGGATGCTGTCGCTGAGCTCCCGGAGCCCCGCCTCGTCAAAGTGCCGGCGGGGCTGCACCGGGTTGGGGGAGATGTCCTCCACCCGGAGGGATAGGATCCCGCCCCGGTGGACCCCGGGGCGTGTTTTCAATGCCTGCATGGATATGCCTCCCGTTTCCGTTTTTCCACTGTCAGCATACGCCGCGCTTCCCGCAAAAGCTGCAAAAGGAAGTCGGCGGAGAGACGAGCAAGAAATCTTTTACAAACGGTGGCTGCTGTGCTATAATAAATCGGATATATACCTTGCGGAAAGGAGACGGCCATGTACAAACCCCTCGCCGATGAGATCCGACCCGAGTCCCTGGAGGACGTGGTGGGCCAGCGGCACATTCTCGGCCCAAACGGATTGCTGCGCCGCATCGTGGAGAGCGGGCAGATCCCCAATATGATCTTCTATGGCCCCTCCGGCACCGGCAAGACCACGGTGGCCCGCATCATCGCCCAGAAGACCAACCGCAGCCTGCGGAAACTCAACGCCACCACCGCCGGCATCGCCGACATCAAGCGCATCATCGATGAGCTGGATACATTTCTCACCCCCGGCGGGGTTCTGCTGTACCTGGACGAGATCCAGTACTTCAACAAAAAGCAGCAGCAGTCCCTGCTGGAGTTTATCGAGGACGGGCGCATCACCCTCATCGCCTCCACCACGGAAAACCCCTATTTCTGCGTCTTCAACGCCATCTTGAGCCGGTCCACGGTGTTTGAGTTCAAGCCCGTGACCCCGGAGGACGCGGAGAAGGCGGTGCAGCGGGCGGTGGCGCAGCTGAACGAAAGGCGGGAGAAGCCCCTTGTCCTTGAAGACGGGGTCACCCGGCGGATCGCCTCCGCCTGCGGCGGGGATGTGCGCAAGGCCCTGAACGCGGTGGAGCTGCTTTTCAACACCGCCCGTGATACCGTCACTCTGGATGACGCCAGAGACGTGACCCAGCGCAGCGCCATGCGCTATGACCGGGACGGGGACGAGCATTTTGACTGCCTCTCCGCCCTGATGAAATCCCTTCGGGGTTCGGATCCGGACGCCGCGGTCCACTACCTGGGCCGGCTCCTGGAGGCCGGGGACCTGATCGGCGCAAGCCGCCGGATCCTCTGCTCGGCCAGCGAGGACATCGGCCTTGCGTATCCCCAGGCGGTGCCCATCGTGAAGGCCTGCGTGGATTCCGCACTGCAGCTGGGCCTGCCGGAGGCGCGGCTGCCCCTGGCGGAGGCCTGTATCGTGCTGGCCACGGCGCCAAAGTCCAACACCGCCTGCATGGCCATCGACCGGGCCCTGGGGGATATCCGGGCGGGCAAGGGCCGGGGCTTTCCCAGAGAACTGCAGAACGTCCACGCCGACGGCACGGGCTTTGAGCGGGAGCAGGGCTATCTCTACCCCCATGATTTTCCCCATCGCTGGGTGAAGCAGCAGTATCTGCCGGACGATCTGAAGGACGCAAGGTACTACGAGTACGGCGACAACAAGACCGAACAGGCGGCGAAAAAGTACTGGGACGAGATAAAAAAATGAATAGAGAAGAGACCTCCCCTGAGCAAGGGGTCTTGGGTGTGGCATCCGCCGTCTCACGCAAGGCGGATGACTGAGGGGTTGTACAGCGCCCCTCTGGAAAGAGAGAAGCAATCCGAGCAAGCGGGACAACCCCTCAGTCAGCTTTGAAGCTCGCTGACAGCTCCCCTTACACAGGGGAGCTTATAAGGAAGTGTGATCGTATGGACATCCGGATCGGGGATATCCTCACCATGAAAAAGCCCCATCCCTGCGGCTGCAGGGACTGGCAGGTGCTGCGCATCGGGGCGGACTTCAAGCTGCGCTGCTGCGGCTGCGGCCACGAGGTCATGGGCGCGCGCTCGAAATTTGAAAAGAACGTCAGGCAGGTCAGGCGGGAGACGGTATGAACTTCTGCTATATGCTTCGCTGCGGCGACGGGACGCTCTACACCGGCTGGACCAAGGACCTGGAGCAGCGCCTGCAGACCCATAACGCCGGCAGGGGCGGAAAATACACCCGCAGCAGGCTCCCGGTGGAGCTGGTGTATCGGGAGAAATTTGAAACCAAAGAGGAAGCCATGAGCCGGGAGTGGCACTTGAAGCGTCTGACCCGGCAGGAAAAACTGCGCCTCATTGCCGGCGCGGGAAGAAATGAGGAATAACAGCATGGATAAGGCAGCGATCAAGCTCTCTGTGACCTGCATGGCCTATAACCATGAGGAATATATCCGGGACGCCCTGGAGGGCTTTGTAAGTCAGCGCACCGATTTTCCCTTTGAGGTACTGATCAGCGACGACGCCTCCACCGACGGCACCGCCGCCATCATCCGGGAATACGCGGAGAAATACCCGCATATCATCCGCCCCTTCTTCCAGGAGAAGAACCTGTTTTCCCAGGGGATCGACCCTCTGGACGCGGTGCTCTTCCCGGCGGCCCGGGGCCAGTACCTGGCCGCCTGCGAGGGGGACGACTGCTGGACCGATCCCGAAAAGCTCCAGCGTCAGGTGGACTTTCTGGACGCCCATCCGGACTACTCCGCCTGTGTGCACAACAGCCTGGGACAGCTGATCGGCTCCGGCGAGGAGCCAAAGCCCCTCTTCCCCAGCACCGGGGACCGGGATGTGGGCTTTGACACCACCATCCGGGGCATGAGCCATTCCTTCCACACCAGCTCCATCGTGGCCCGGCGGGAGTGGATCGTGAAATCGCCGGACTTCCGCTATGTGGGATGGAAGTATCAGTTTACCGACTACGCCGTGGCCATCTGGCTCAGCATGCAGGGGAAGATCCGCTTCCTGGACCGCTGCATGTCCCTCTACCGCATCGGCTCCAACCCCGGAGCCTGGAGCAGCGGCGTGGGACAGTATTACGACAAGCGCGTCCACTTCGTCACCGGTGAGCGGGAGATGCTGAAGGCTGTGCTGCCCCACGTGAGCGGAGAGCAGCGGGCGCAGACCGAAGCCGTGATCCGGGAGCGGGAATTTGAGCTTGCCTATCTCCAGGGCAGGACGGAGGAGCTGGTGAAGCCCGTTTACCGGGATCTGTTCCGGGCAAAGCCGCTGTCCTTCCGCCTGGCTACCCGGCTGAAAAACGCCTTTCCCCGTCTGCACCGGCTCTATCGCAAAAAGCGGGGTTACGGCGAATAATCTGCAAGAATACCAAAGGATTCTGTTATGGATAAGAAAAGCAAAGTCATCAGCAATCTGATCTGGCGCTTCTTTGAGCGCTTCGGCGCCCAGGCGGTCAGCATCGTGGTGAGCATCATCCTGGCCCGCAAGCTGGGCCCGGGACCCGCCGGGGACATCGCCGTGATCATGGCGGTGATCACCATTTTGAAGGTCTTCGCCGACAGCGGCATGGGCAACGCCCTCATCCAGAAAAAGGATACGGACGATCTGGACTATTCCTCCGTGTTCTTCTTCAATCTGGGCTTCAGCCTGCTGCTCTACGCGGTGCTGTTCCTCGCGGCACCGGCCATCTCCCGGCTCTATCAGGAGCCCTCCTATGTGCCCATCTTGCGGGTGCTGGGTCTGCTGGTGGTGGTGTCGGGGCTCTTCAACGTGCAGCAGGCCTATGTGGCCAAGACCCTGCAGTTCAAGCGCTTCTTCTTTGCCACCCTGGGCGGCACCCTGTTTTCCGCGGCGCTGAGCATCAGCATGGCCTATCTGGACTTCGGGATCTGGGCGCTGGTGGCACTGCAGCTGTCCAACTTCACGGTGAACACCGTGATCCTGTGGTTCACGGTGGAGTGGCGGCCGAAGCGCATGTTCTCCTTCCGGCGGCTCAAGGGGCTTCTGTCCTACGGCTGGAAGCTGCTGGCCGCCGCCTTCCTGGACACGGTCTATCTCCAGGTCTATCCCCTCATCATCGGCGCGGCCTATTCCAAGGAAGCCCTGGGGCAGTTCGACAAGGGCCGCAACTGGCCCGAGCAGATCACCCAGAGCATCAACGCCTCCATCGACGCGGTGCTGCTGCCGGTGCTCTCCGCGGAGCAGGACGACAAGACACGGGTCCGGGACATGACCCGCCGGGCCATCATGACCAGCTCCTATGTGATGATGCCCATGATGGCGGGGCTTGCGGCCTGCGCAAGGCCCCTGGTGCATTTCCTGCTGGGAGACGCGTGGCTGCCCTGCGTGCCCTATCTGCAGATCTTCTGCGTGATCTACGCCTTTTATCCCCTGCACACCGCCAACCTCAACGCCATCAAGGCCATGGGCCGCAGCGACGTGTTCCTGAAGCTGGAGATCGTGAAAAAGATCCTGGAGACCACGGTGCTGATCATCACCGTGCGCTACGGGGTGCTGGCCATGGCCCTGGGCGAGCTGGGCTGCAGCATCGCCTCCCAACTCATCAACGCCTGGCCCAACCGGAAGCTGCTGGACTACTCCTACTGGCGCCAGCTCTGGGATATGCTGCCGGCCATCCTGCTCTCGGCGGGCATGGCGGTGCTGGTGGGACTGGTGATGAAGCTGGGCCTGGGCGATCTGCCCACCCTGCTGCTGCAGGTCCCCCTGGGCGTGCTGGTCTATGTGCTGGGCTCGGTGCTCTTTAAAGTGGAAAGCTTCCGCTTCCTGTGGGAGCTGGTAAAAAACTATCGCAACAGAAAGGGGGCGCAGGCATGAAAACACTGCTGCTCCTGGGCGGCTCCCGCTATCTGCTGCCCGTGATCCGGGAGGCGAAGGCCCTGGGCTGCCGGGTGATCACCTGCGACTACCTGCCGGACAATATCGCCCACCGCTATTCCGATGAATATGCCAATGTGAGCATCGTGGACCGGGAGGCTGTGCTTGCCCTGGCACGAGAACGAAAGATCGACGGGGTCATGTCCTTCGCCTGCGACCCGGGCGTGGTCACCGCCGCCTATGTGGCGGAAAAGATGGGGCTTCCCAATGTGGGGCCCCTGGCCTCGGTGGAGCTTTTGCAGGACAAGGGGCGCTTTCGCCGCTTCCTGGAGGAAAACGGCTTTCCCGTGCCCGCCTCCCGCAGCTGCGCCTCCCCGGAGGAGGTCCCCCTGAAGGAGCTGCGCTACCCGCTGATGGTGAAGCCCGTGGACTCCGCCGGCAGCAAGGGCGTGAGCCGTGTGGAGCGGGAGGAGGAGCTTCCCGCCGCCATCCGCCACGCCCTGGACTTCTCCCTCTCCGGCCGCTTCATTCTGGAGGATTTTATTGAGCCGATAGGCTTCCCTTCGGATACGGAGTGCTTCACCGTAGACGGTGAGCTGCGCTTCGTGTCCTTCAACAACCAGTATTTTGACCGCAAGGCGGACAATCCCTATACCCCGGCGGGCTTTACCTGGCCCTCCACCATGCCGGAAAGCGTCCAGCAGGATCTGGCCGCGCAGTTGCAGCGGCTCCTTCATCTGCTCCACATGGGCACCGCCGTCTACAACGTGGAGAGCCGCCTCGGCAGGGACGGGACGGCCTATCTGATGGAGGTCTCCCCCCGGGGAGGAGGCAACCGCCTCTGCGAGATGCTGCACTACACCACCGGGGTGAACCTGATCCGCGCCGCGGTGCAGGCGGCCCTGGGCCTCCCGGTGGACGAGCCGGAGATGCCCGTCTACACCGGAAACTGGTCCTATGTGGCGCTGCACAGCTATGAAAGCGGCGTCTTCCGCGGCCTGGAGCTCAGCGAAGAGGCAAAGCCCTTCCTGGTGGAGGAGGACCTCTGGGTCCGGCCGGGCGAACAGGTGGAGGCCTTTTCCGGCGCCAACAAGACCATCGGCACCCTGGTGCTGAACTGGCCGGACCGGGCTTCCCGGGACGCGCACATGGCCAATCTGGATAAGTGGCTCCACATCCTGGTGGAGAAAGGAGAAAAGCAATGATCAATGTGACGCGCTCCTCCATGCCTCCCTTTGAGGAGTACTGTGAGGAAATCCGCGGCCTCTGGGACAGCCGCTGGCTCACCAACATGGGCGAGAAGCACCAGAAACTGGAGCAGGCCCTGCGAGACTATCTGGGCTGCGGATCTCTTGCCCTGCACACCAACGGCCACCTGGCCCTGGAAAACCTGCTGGAGGCCTTTGAGCTGAAGGGAGAGATCATCACCACTCCCTTTACCTTCGCCTCCACCACTCACGCCATCACCCGCTGCGGCTGCACCCCGGTCTTCGGGGACATCGACCCGGAGAGCTTCACCCTGGACCCCAGGGGGATCGAGGAGAAGATCACGGAGAAGACAGCGGCCATCCTGCCGGTGCATGTCTACGGCAACCTCTGCGACGTGGACGCCATCGCCGCCATCGGGGAAAAGTACCACATCCCGGTGATCTATGACGCGGCCCATGCCTTCGGCGTGTTCCGCCGGGGCGTCAGCGCCGCCTCCTTCGGAGACGCGGCCATGTTCTCCTTCCACGCCACCAAGGTCTTCCACTCCATCGAGGGCGGGCTTGCCGTCTGCCGGGACGAGGAGACGCTCCGCCGCCTGAACGATCTGAAAAACTTCGGCATCCACGGGCCGGAGGAGGTGCCCTATGTGGGCGGCAACGCCAAGATGAACGAGTTCTGCGCGGCTATGGGCCTGTGCAACCTGCGCCATCTGGAGCAGGAGATCGAAAAGCGCCGCCATGTGGTGGAGCACTACCGGGCAAGACTCGAGGGCGTCCCGGGCCTGCAGCTCAATCCCGTCCAGGAGGGGGTACGCTCCAACAACGCCTATTTCCCGGTGGTCTTCGACGGCTTCCGGATGACGAGGGATGAGGTCTTTGCCCGCCTGGCGGAGCAGAAGATCAACGCCCGGAAGTATTTCTACCCCCTCACCAACAGCTTCGCCTGCTATGCCGGTAAGCCCGGTTTCGATCCGGCAGACACCCCGGTGGCCGCCCATGTGGCCGACCGGGTGCTGACCCTGCCCCTCTACGCGGATCTGGCCGGGGAGGACGTGGACCGGATCTGCGATATCATCCTGAAATAAACAAGAACGATTCGCAAGCCCAAAAGGAGCTGAACCCATGCGACCCATTCTGAAAAACAAGATCTACCTCTATCTTACGGAATTCTTTGCCGGCATGTCCGTCATGGCGGTGGAGCTGGGGGCCAGCCGACTGCTGGCGCCCTATTTCAGCTCCTCCCAGATCGTGTGGACCATCATCATCGGCACCATCATGATCGCCATGGCCCTGGGCAATGTGTACGGCGGCCGCCGGGCCGACAAGGACCCGGACCCGGACAAGCTCTACCGCCGCATCCTCATCGCGGCGGTGTGGATCGGCCTGATCCCGGTGCTGGGCAAATATATCATCCTGGGCATCTCGGCGGTGATGATCTTCTCGGTAAACGCCAACTATCTCATCTGGGCGGCCTTTGCCGCCTGCATGGTGATCTTTGTCTTCCCCCTGTTCCTCCTGGGTACGGTGACGCCGTCCCTGGCCAAGTACACCATGGAGAACCTGGAGGACAACGCCCGCATCGTGGGCTCCCTGGGGGCGGCCAACACCATCGGCAGCATCATCGGCACCTTTGTGCCCACCTTCGTCACCATCCCCGCGGTGGGCACCGCCATTACCTTCCTGATTTTTTCCGGCATCCTGCTGCTGCTGGCCCTGCTCTACTTTTTCAGCGGCAAGGGGAAGAAGGGCGGCGCCATCGCCGCGCTGCTCCTGTTTTTTCTGAGCTGCCTCCTGGGCCACAGGTCCAACTTCGCCTTCTGGAAAAACGACCTCACCTTTGAGGGGGAGTCGGTGTACAACTACCTGCAGGTGGAGGAGAATGAGCGCAGCGTGGTGCTCTCCACAAATGTGCTCTTCGGCGTGCAGTCCGTGCGCATGAAGGACGAGGGCCTTACCGGCATGTACTATGACTACGCCCTGGCGGCGCCTCTCATGGCCGGTGCGCCGGAGAAGGAGGAACTGGACCTGCTGGTGCTGGGCATGGGTACCGGCACCTACGGCAGCCAGTGCCTGCGCTATTTCCCGGGCACGAAGGTGGAGGGCGTGGAGATCGACGAGAAGATCACCGAGCTTGCCCACCGCTTCTTTGCCCTGCCGGAGGAGGTCCCCGTCAGCACCTACGACGGGCGGGCCTTCCTCCAGGCGGTGGATCGGAAATACGATGTGATCCTGGTGGACGCCTACCAGGACATCACCATCCCCTTCCAGATGGCATCGGTGGAGTTTTTCACCCTGGTGCGGGAGCATCTGAACGAGGACGGCGTGATGGTGGTAAACATGAACATGCGGGGCGAGGAGGACAGCATCAACCAGTATCTGGCGGATACCATCGCCTCCGTGTTTCCCGGGGTCTGGACCGTGGACGTGAAGGGCGGCACCAACCGGGAGCTCTTCGCCTCCCTGCGGACCGATCTGCCCCGGCGCCTGGAGCAAAACATCCCCCTCTGCGAGGATCTTTCCCTGCAGGACATGATGCTGCGTGTCTCCGGAGGCCTTGTGCCCTATGAGGCGGGCGGCCGGGTGATGACGGACGACCGGGCTCCCGTGGAGCTTCTCAGCATGCGGGTGATGGACGATCTCATCGGCTCGGAGCTCAGCTATTACCGGGCTCTCTATGAGAGGGATGGCATCCGGGGCCTGCTTGCCAACATTTCGTTTTAGTTCTGAAAAGCTTAGTGGGCTGCAAAAGTTGCAAGCGAGATCGATTCAGCTCCCCGGAGGGAATTGAAATCTGTTTTTGAGGCAGCTTTGCCGCTTCAAAAACTCCTTAAGCCGAGCTGAGCGAGGCCTCGCGCCGACCAAAGCGGCCTAAAGCCGCTGCGATAAGCGCGAGTCTCGAATAATTGCGAAACTCGTTTCGCAATTATTCGATGAGCTCTGTGCCCGGGTAGTAGTGGGAGAGAATCTCCCGGTAATCGGCCCCGTCCCGGGCCATCACCATGGCGCCGTACTGGCTCATGCCCACTCCGTGGCCGAAGCCGGTGACGGTGAAGAGGAAGAGGCCTTCCTCATAGGTGAGAGAAAAGGCGGTGGAGCGCAGGGAGAAGAGCGCGCGCAGCTCCTTGCCCGGAATGGCCACGCCTCCCAGCTCCTGATACGCCACCCTGCCGCCGGCGTCCTGCTCAAAGGGCCCGATCCAGGTTTCCTCCGGGCCGGAGAAATCCGCCTGGGGGTAAGCGGAGAGGATCACGTCCCGAAAGTCCAGGGGCGCACAGAGCAGCTCACTCACAAAGCCCGGAACATCCTGGGCGGTCTCGGGACTGGAGACGCTCACCAGATAGGGAAGGGCGTTCCAGATCTGCCCGCTCTCCTCGGTGCGCCCCGGGGAGGAGGAGTGAAACACCGCCAACACCGGCTCCCCTTCATAGGAAAGGGTCTCGCCAGCGGTGGCCTCCACGGCGGCGCGGATGCGCGCGAGCTTTTCGTCCGCGTCTTCGCCCCAGCTTTCCCGGAGCGAAGCCTCGCTGCGCCAGGCCTGGCAGCAGCCGGGATCGGCGCAGAGGTCCGCCTCCGGATGCTTGCCGGAGCCGATCTGCCAAAGAGCATAGCTCCGGGCGGCCACCGCCTGGGCCTTCAGGGCCTCCTCGGGGAAGGAGGCGGGCATCTCCGCCGCCACAACCCCCACCAGGTAGTCCTCCAGGGTGAGCTCCAGCAGCTCGTCTCCGCTCAGAAGATGAATGCTTTGCGCCTGGGGCGGATCCGCCGACTCCTCCGGGGAGGAGGAAACCGCCGGGGAGAAGGACAGCGAATGGAGCGTTGGCAGGGGAGGGGCAGCCTCTTCCGCCCGGGCAGTGCTTTCCCGCGGCAGGATCAGCGGCAGCAGATACAAGAGCAGCAGCGCGCTGCAGACCATCAGCAGGTTCTTTTTCAAGTCAGGACCTCCATTTCCTTTTGCCGCACTTGACGGCCTGTCCCATTCAGAGTACAATGAACGATACCTCATTCGATATCAATCCTTATGGAAACGGAAGCGGAATTATGCGTAACAAGCCTTTGGAACTGACTCTCTACGCCGCGGGCGCGGGCGCCTTCGGGGTGTTTCTGCGCTGGCTGGAGGATCAGCTTGCCTTCAATGAAGAGGGCCTGGCAGACCCCAGCGCCTTCCATGTGATCGTCCCCCTGTTCCTGATCGCCTGCGTGGTGGTGTTCTGGCGCTTCCAGCAGGAGATCGAGCGGAAGCATTGGGCAGTGCCCACCGAACTGGGCAAGGCCCTGTACAGCGAGCTGCAGCTGCACACGGCGCTGAGCATTCTGGCGGGCTTTGTGCTGGTCCTGGGCGGCCTGCTGCTCTTTGCCAAGAGCGAGACGGATCGCTTCGTGGGCGCGCTGCGGCTGCTGGCGGCCCTGGCCATGCTCTCCGGCATTGCTTTCCCCCTGGTGCTGCTGGAGGCAAAGCGGACGGCGCCGCGGCTGAGCCTGCTCTGCCCGCTGATGCTGCTGCCCCTGCTGATGTATGCCGCCTGGCTGATCCTGAGCTATCGCAAGAATGCCATCAACAGCGTGCCGCTGAACTACGGCATGGACATGCTCACGGCCATCATCGGCATGATCGCCTCCTTCCGGATGGCGGGCTTCGCCTTCGGGGCGGCCAAGCCCAAACGGGCTGTGCTCAGCGGCATGCTCAGCGCCAGCATCTGCATCATGTCCCTGGCCGATGAGCGCTACACCGGCATGCAGATGATCCTGCTGGGCACTGCGGGGGAGATGCTGCTGTATAACTGGATCCTGCTGCAGAATCTCCAGCAGATGGAGCGCAAAGTGGTGGTCCGGAAGGACGACGGCTTCGAGCATCTATAAAAGAAATACCGGCATGGGAAACGGGTTTTCCCATGCCGGTATTTTAGTTTTTGTAGGGGCGGCCTTTGGCCGCCTCCTTTGTTGTTTTCTGTCAGGCGACCACAGGTCGCCCCTACGATCACTTGACCTTGTAACGGACCTCAAGCTGCACGGTCTGGCCGCCGGCCAGGGTGAAGACGACGATGGCCTTGTAGTTGCCTCGGGTCAGATCCGCAGCCGGCTGCAGCGTCCAGGTCTTGCTGTCGCTCTTGCCGGCCTTGAGGGTGGCGCCCTCCTCGGTGCTCAGGCTGAAGTAGCTGGCGCTCTTGCCCGAGAGGCTGACACTTTCGATCACCGCCGGGGTCTTGCCCGGGTTTTCTACGGTGAAGGCCACGGCCTCGGGGGGCTCCTCGCCCTGGGTGCCGTCGGGAATCTCCGGAGCGGTGATGGTCACAAAGGCGTAGGCGGCTTCGGTGATCTCGCTGGGCTCGGCGCCGGGGAACAGGGCCGCGGCGCGGACGGTACAGCCCTCCGTGAGCTGGATGGGCTCTTCATAGAGCAGGCTTTCCTCATCGGGGGCGCTGCCGTCCAGCGTGTAGTAGAGCGCCGCGCCTTCGGGACCGGTGATGGTCAGGGTCTGCGCTTCGGCATAGCAGCCCTCCGCCAGATCGAAGACCGGGGCCTCCGCCTGGACCTCCAGGGTCAGGGTGGCGTCGGCGTCCAGAGCCTCCAGGGTCCAGCTGCCGTCCTCATTCTCCGTGAGGGTGCCTGCGTCCGCCTCCACGCTGCGGAGAATGAGGCCCTCCGGGACGCGGATGGTGCAGCACTGGCCCTCCAGAAGCATGTCGTTCTCGTCCAGCCCCTCGATCTCGGCGATGGCGCTGTAGTCCTCCGCCGTGGCCACATGGAAGGCGCCGTAAACGCGGCTCTGCTGCACGTCATCGGCGAAGGTATAGACTGTGGCGCTGTTGCGGTAGACGGTGCCGCCGTTGTTGTACACAACGCCGCCGTTGGCATAAACGATGCCGCCGTTATTATAGACGGTGCCGCTGTTGGCATAGACGATGCCGCCGTTGTTGTACACCAGGGCGCCGTTGTTGTACACGGTGCCGCCGTTATTGTACACGGTTTCTCCCTCCAGCGGGTAGCAGACCTGGTCTGCCTCGTTTACCAGAGGCGCGTCCTTGTCCTCGTCCTCTTCGGCGGCAGGCGCGTCCGCATCCTCTTCGGCGGGCAGCTCCTCATCCTCCGCGACGGGAGGCTCGGTCTCGTCCGCGGTCTCGGCCTGCTCCTCATCCTCCTTGCTGTTTGCCGGATCGGCCAGGGCAGCGGCAGGCAGCAGGCACAGCAGCAGAGTCAGCACCAGCAGGATCGAGAGCCATTTGCTGATCTTCATGGAAACACTCCTTTCAAATCTGGATCATTCATCATCCTATATTATATCGCGTCCGTCCCGGCGTGTAAAGCAACAAAACGGTAAAATGAACGCTTGCCAAAGCCCGGGAAAGAGGGTATTGTGGAGGCAGACGAAAAGGAGGGATCACCATGCAGATTCCGATGCTCCGCTCCCCGGAGAATGTGCGGGATACCGTGCTGACTCTGGGCTTTTTGCCCTTTTTCCGCAACGAGATCCCCGGCTTCTCCCTCGAGGAGCACACACCCCCGGCCCTGTGGTTCACGGAAGAACCCGGCCCCTGGGAGTGGAAAGGGGAGCTGGCAAGGGATCCGGACCTGGTCTACGGCAAGTTTTTCCGCGGTCGGGCGGGCTTTCTCCGGCGGGACTGGTTTGCCGTTTTTGCCAATTACCGGCGGGACGGTTATGACTTCGACGCCCGCTTTGACGACGGCCTGGCCTCTCTGCGGGACAAGAGCCTCTATGACATCGCGGCGGAGCGGGGGAGCCTCTCGTCCAAGGAGCTGCGGGCCCTGGCGGGCTACGGCAAGGGCGGGGAGAAGGACTTTGACGGCCGGATCACCCGCCTGCAGATGCAGACCTATCTGCTCATCACGGATTTTGTCTATGCCGTGGACCGCTATGGGCGGGAATACGGCTGGGGCATCGCCTGCTACGGCACGCCGGAGCATCGCTTCGGGGAAAACTGGCTGGAGGAGGCCTACCGGGAGGAGCCGGCCAGGTCCCGCCGGCGGGTCTATGCCCATTTGCAGGGCCTCTTCCCGGAAGCTTCGGAAAAGCAGCTCCGCCGCCTGCTGGGAGACTGAGGCGAGGGAAATTCGGAATTCGGGGTTCGGAATTCGGAATAACGCGGGAGAGGGGGCTTCCCGTCAGCCGCTATATGACGAGAGGCCGGTTCTGTCTGGAGAGCCCTGGGAATGAAAAACAAGCCCTCCGCCTGCTGCCTCGCGTGAGATCGACAGCAGGCACGTCCCCTTGCACAGGGGAGGTATGCGGGCTGCCGAGGGCGGCAGCCACTACGGGAAATCCTCGCTGCGTTCGGGGACCTCATCCGTCATCCGCCTCGCGAGGGATCGGCGGATGCCACCTTCCCCGTGCGCGGGGGAAGGCTTTGCGCGGGCTGCCGAGGGCGGCAGCCCCTACGGCGGAAAAGGGGAGAATGTGGAATGACGTGGGAGATGAGGACTGCGGCGGCAGGAACATCTATGATGCGCGTATCCCCCGCCCCGGTGTGAGCACTGGGGCACCCCCCCCTTTAGGCAAGGGGGGGGCCTCGCAGAAAAAACAGTCCTCCGCTTGACAAAAGGGGCGGAGGGCTGATATGATCTCTTTGCGCCGCCGCCGGGTGGCGCCCACGTCGGGCTTCTGTCGTCAGGCACAGCAGGAAAGGAGCGGATCCTCTCTGCTGGGAGACAGAGGCGCCGGCGACTTTTGTTTTTTTCAGGAGGTATCGGGAGATGGAATGGATCTATTTGCTGCTGGCGGGCGTGCTGGAGGTCACCTGGGCGGTGGCCATGAAGGCGGCGGAGGGCTTCACCAAGCTCTGGCCCAGCCTGATCACGGCGGCGGGCTATCTGGCAAGCGCGCTGTTTCTGGCCCTGGCGCTGAAGAAGCTGCCTCTGGGCACGGCCTACGCCATGTGGACGGGCTTCGGCATCCTGGGCACCACGGTACTGGGCGCCCTGCTCTTTCACGAGAGCATCACCCTGCCCCAGGGCCTTTGCGTGGCCCTCATCGCCGCGGGCATCGTGGGATTGAAGCTGCTGTCCTGAAGAGAGACGATTGCGGCAGTGACAGGCAGTGACAGTCTGAGGCGACCACAGGTCGCCTCCAGACGGTAGACAAACCTGTGCTGCCAAGCTTGGACAAGCTCTGCCGTATAGGTTTGTCTACAGTCTGAGGGAGCCGAGTGAATGCTCGGCTCCCTTTTCCTGTGGGCGTAAGCCTTGATGGTGCGAGTTAACAAATTATGGCAGGATTGTTCACAGATTTTTAGCACTCTCGGCTTGACAGTGCTAAAACTGGTGATATAATCATAATCGAACAGAGGAACGAAGATCGAATAGATGACCTCCATCCCCCTTGCTCAGGTAACAGACAAATATGATTGCAGCATCAAAGGAGGCATGACTTATGTTACCGAGTATTTTTGGAGAGAGTTTGTTTGATGACTGGATGGGCTTCCCGTTCAGAGGCTTTGAATCCGACGTGGATCACAAGCTGTACGGCAAACATGCGGCGCATGTGATGAAGACGGATCTGAAGGAACACGACGAAGGCTATGAGCTGAAAGTGGACCTGCCGGGCTTCAAGAAGGATCAGATCGATCTGCAGCTGCAGAACGGCTACCTGACGATCACCGCGTCCAAGGGCCTCGATGAAGAGGGCAAGGACAAGAAGGGCCGGATCGTCCATCAGGAACGCTACGAAGGTTCCATGACCCGAAGCTTCTATATCGGCGAGAATGTCAAAGAGGAAGACGTGCAGGCGAAGTTCGAGGACGGCGTTCTTACGCTTGATTTCCCGAAGGAGAAGCCAATGGCCCTTCCTGAGCGTAAGACCATTCAGATCCAAGGTTAATCATGATTACTCCAGCGCCCCGCAAAACGCGGGGCGCTTCAAGCTGTCGACAAAGTGTCGACAGCTTGAAAAGCCAAAATGGAAACTTCCGAAAAAGTTCCCATTTTGGCATAGATTGAACGTGAAGGGGGGCATC
>ONBX01000076.1 GCA_900316205.1 uncultured Eubacteriales bacterium | reverse complement strand
GACACCTCTTTCTTGTGGCTAATGGTTTGTGGTGAATTCATTAAACCACTTTGAGGTGCCCTCTGTCTTTATTTTTCCTACATCTATTTTACACTAAGGGTATCTCTTCCTTTTTTCGAAAGCCTGTGGTAAAATGATGCAAACCAACAAGGAGAAGATCATGTTCGAGCGATTGCAAGCCATTGAACGTCAATACGAGGAGCTGCGCCAGCGGCTGGAGCTGCCCGAGACCTACTCCGATCCCGTGCTTTACGCCCGGGTGGAGCGGGAGGCCAGGGAGCTGCAGCCGGTGGCGGAGGCCCATGCGGCCTATCGCCGGGCCTGCGCCGATATGGAGGACGCCCTTTTGCTCCAGGCCGATCCCGAGATGCGGGAGCTTGCCCAGGAGGAGTACCAGACCGCAAAGGCGGAGAAGGAGCGGCTGGAGAAGGAGATCCGCCTGCTGCTTCTGCCCAGAGATCCCAACGACAGCAAAAACGTCATTATGGAGATCCGCGGCGGCGTGGGCGGGGAAGAGGGCATGCTCTTTGCCGCCGACCTCTATCGGATGTATACCCTCTACGCCGAATCCCGTGGCTGGAAGATCGAGGTGGCAAACGTAAGCGAGACCGAGCTTGGCGGCATCAAGGAGATCAGCTTCCTCATTGAAGGGGCCGGCGCCTGGTCCCGGCTCAAGTTCGAGGCCGGGGGCCATCGGGTCCAGCGCGTCCCGGTGACGGAGTCCGGCGGCCGCATCCACACCAGCGCCGCCACGGTGGCGGTGCTGCCGGAGATCGGGGAAGTGGACTTCAAGCTGGACCCAAACGATCTCAAGATCGACACCTACCGCTCCTCCGGCGCCGGCGGCCAGCATGTGAATAAGACCGAAAGCGCCATTCGCATCACCCACCTGCCAACAGGTGTGGTGGTGGAGTGCCAGGACGAGCGCAGCCAGTATAAAAACAAGGACCGGGCCATGCAGATCCTGCGCTCCAAGCTCTATGAGATGGAGCAGGCCAAACAGAACGCCGCTGTGGCGGCCGAGCGGAAGAGCCAGATCGGCTCCGGGGACCGGAGCGAGCGCATCCGCACCTATAACTTCCCCCAGAATCGGGTGACGGATCACCGCCTGGGGGGCGACAACAAAAACTTCAACATCGACCGCATCATCAACGGAGATCTGGACGAGCTGATCGACGCGCTGGTCACGGCGGACCAGGCGCAAAAGCTTGCGGAGAATGCGGAGTTCGGAACGCGAAATTCGGAATCATGAATACAGAAATCATAAAGGAACAGGAAGAACTGAAAGAAGCGGCAGCTCTGCTGCGGGCAGGCCAATTGGTGGCCGTCCCCACGGAGACGGTGTACGGCCTTGCGGGAAACGGCCTCGATGAGACCGCCGTGGAGCAAATCTACGAGGTAAAGGGACGCCCCCAGGTCAAACCACTCTCCCTCATGGTCCCGGATGCGCTCGCTATGGAGCGCTGCTGCCGGGAGGTCCCGCCTCAGGCCCACGCCCTCGCCAAACACTTCTGGCCCGGCCCTCTCACCATCGTCCTCCGGTCGAAGGACCTGGTGCCCGCCATCGTCCGGGCCGGGGGAGAGACGGTGGGCCTCCGCTGCCCGGACCATCCCATGACCCTGGAGCTGCTGCGGCTCTCCGGCATCCCCTTTGCGGCACCTTCCGCCAACCCCTCCGGGGAACCGAGCCCCAAAACGGCGGAGGAGGTCGAAGCCTACTTTGACGGGAAGATCGCCGCCATTGTGGACGGCGGCCCCTGCGGCCTGGGCAAAGAATCCACCATCCTGGACATGAGCCAAAGGCCCTTCCGCATCCTCCGCCAGGGTGCCCTCCCTGCCGAGAAGATCGCCGACGCCCTGGTGGACGGGATGGAGATCGTTGGCGTCACTGGCCCCAGCGGCAGCGGCAAGAGCACGGCGCTGCGATGCCTCAGGGATCGGGGCGCTCTGGTGCTGGACTGCGACGCGGTGTACCACGAGCTGCTGGAGACGAACCATGCCCTTGTTGCTGAGCTGGATGCCCGCTTTCCCGGCTGTATGGAAAAGGGCAGGCTCCAGCGCAAAAAACTGGGGGAGCGAGTCTTCGGAAACCAGGAAGCCCTCCTGGACCTGAACCGGATCACCCACCGTTCTATCACAGAGGAGGTGCAGCGCCGCCTGCGGGCCTTCGCCCTGCAGGGCGGGACCCTGGCTGCCTTGGACGCCAGCGAGCTGCTGGAAAGTCCCCTGGCGGAACGCTGCGACTTCACCATAGGTGTGCTGGCCCCGGAGGAGACGAGGATCAGGCGCATCATGGCCCGGGACGGCATCACCCGGGACTATGCCCTCTCCCGCGTCCGTGCTCAGCATGGGGAGGACTATTTCCGCGCCCGGTGCACGGTCACGGTGGAGAACAACCAAGACGAAGCAATATTTTATGCTACTATCAACAAAGTATTGGAGGAGAAACTGCACCATGGATGAATTGAGAAGCAAACTTTTTTATGAGCAGAAGAACGGCTATGACCTCATCGACACCGAAGAGCGCATCAAGGTGGAGGACTACTGCAAGGGCTACATGGACTACCTGGACCGCTCCCGCATGGAGCGGGAGGCCGTGGCCAATGCCATCGAGCAGGCGGAGGACCTGGGCTTTGTGGAGTACGTCCCCGGCATGGCCCTCAAGGCCGGCGACAAGATCTACAAGAACAACCGCGGCAAGGCCCTGATCCTGGCCGTCATCGGCAAGAAGCCCCTCTCCGAGGGCGCTGTCATCGCCGGGGCCCATGTGGACTCTCCCCGCATCGATCTTAAGCAGGTTACCCTCTATGAGCAGGACGAGCTGGCCTACTTCAAGACCCACTACTATGGCGGCATCAAGAAGTACCAGTGGGTCACCATCCCCCTGGAGCTTCACGGCGCTGTGGCCCTGAAGAGCGGGGAAGTGGTCAACGTGGTCATCGGCCGGGAGAAGGACGAGCCCAAGTTCGTCATCACGGACCTCCTGCCCCACCTGGCCGCCGACCAGATGAAGAAGACCATGGCTGAGGGCTTCACCGGCGAGGGTCTCAACATCCTGCTGGGCTCCACCCCCTATGCCGACGAGGGCAAGGACCGGGTGAAGCTGGCGGTCATGAGCATCCTGAACGACATGTATGGCATCACCGAGGAGGACTTCCTCTCTGCGGAGCTGGCTGCCGTGCCTGCCTTTGACGTCTGCGAGATCGGCCTGGACCGCTCCCTCATCGGCGGCTACGGCCACGATGACCGGGTCTGCGCCTATGCCGAGCTCAGAGCCCTCTTTGACGTGCAGGATCCGGAGCGCACCTGTGTCTGCATCCTGGCCGACAAGGAGGAGACCGGCTCCGACGGCGTTACCGGTATGCAGTCCGCCTGCTTTGACGTGTTCATGAAGGACCTCTGTGAGAGCCAGGGTGTGGCCCTGCGCCGCTGCTATGAGAAGAGCTTCTGCCTCTCCGCGGACGTGTCCAACGCCTTCGATCCCCTCTATCCCGAGGTCTCCGAGAAGCGCAGCGATTCCAAGATCAACTACGGCATGGCCATCTGCAAGTTCACCGGCGCTCGCGGCAAGGGCGGCACCAGTGACGCCTCCGCCGAAGTCGTGGCTTACCTCCGCCGGCTCTTCGAGCGGGAAAACGTGGTGTGGCAGATGGCGGAGCTTGGCAAGGTGGACCAGGGCGGCGGCGGTACCATCGCCAAATTCATGGCCAACCGCAACATCGACACCATCGACGCCGGTGTCCCTGTCCTCAGCATGCACGCCCCCTTCGAGGTGGTTGCCAAGTTCGACTGCTACATGACCTATAAGGGCGTTCTGGCCGCTTACGCAGACAAGTAAGGATTGCAATTTGAAATTTGTTTTTGATCTATAAACGGAACACCTCCCGGGAACACTACCCGGGAGGTGTTTATTGTGCGCCCGGCGAGCGCACGTTCTAAAGGGTGAAAGTCCCGAGACCGCTCGGCAGCGGGAAGGTCATAGCCAAAGCCAAGGGTGTCCGTCGTGAG
>ONBX01000003.1 GCA_900316205.1 uncultured Eubacteriales bacterium | reverse complement strand
GGGGGAGGGCGAAGGGATGCCCCCCCTTCACGTTCAATCTATGCCAAAATGGGAACTTTTTCGGAAGTTTCCATTTTGGCTTTTCAAGCTGTCGACACTATGTCGACAGCTTGAAACGCACGCCCTCGCGGGCGTGCGTTTTTCATAGTGCCGGCAGCGTCCCGGCTCCCGGGGATCCCGCTCCGGATCTCGCGCAAATACTTGCATTTTCGAAGTTTTTTGATATAGTGTAGATACCTCGATTTTTAAAGGAAGAAACTATGGAACACGATCAGATGAGTTTGACGGAGCGAGGGCTGCTGCGCGCGCTGCAGGCCATACGGGCCTATCGGGTGCCGCTGCTGTCAGCGCTGATCTCCGGCCTGCTGGCCCACGGCTTTGCCTTTACCAACAAGCTGCTGAATGCCGACGATATCGGTTCACTCTACGCCAAAGGCGGCGGCACCGCCTATGGCCGCTGGGCCATCGATTATACGAACATCCTGTTTCCGGACGCCTCCATGCCCTGGATCTACGGGATCCTCAGCGTGCTGATGTTCGCGGCGGTGGTGTGCATGACGATTCGCTTCTTTCAGATCCGCAATCCTTTTCTGCAGGGGGCACTGGCGGCTATCTTTCTCTGCTTCCCCTCCCTGACAGGGCTGTACTGCTACATGTTCACCAGCGCGCCCTTCGCCTTCTCGCTGCTGCTGGCCGTACTGTCGGTTCTGTTGGGCTGCTCCGACCGCTGGCAGCTCCGGGCCTTGGGGATCCTGCTGCTGACGATCAGCCTGGGGATCTATCAGGCCTACGTCGCCGTTGCGGCCAGCTACTACCTGATCCGGATGATCCAGATGCTGCTGCGCGGCGAACGGGAGCCGAAGGAGGTGTTCCTCTTCGGGCTGCGGGCCGTGGCACGGATGCTGCCTGCTCTCCTAATCTACTATGTGATCAGCCACATCTCGCTGCGCGCCCTGGATGTGGAATACGCCTATCACGGCTTCTCCGAATACGGCATTCTCTTTCGTGTGGCTCTGGCCTATAATGCACTGCTGAAAGCGGTGACCCGAGGCTACTTCGCCTTTGTGCCGACGACGCTGTCCCGCCTGATCCACATTCTGGTCGGCCTGTTCACAGCAGGCTGGCTTGGCATCTGGCTGCTGCGCCATCGCCGGGAGCCCGCCCGCGCCGGGCTGCTGCTCCTGTGCCTGCTCCTGCTGCCGCTGAGTATGAACTGCGTATTTTTGCTGGCCAATGTGGAAGTCATTCACAGCGTCGTGCTCTACAGCTTCGTTTGCGTCTATGTTCTGGTCGCTGTGGTGGCGGAATGCCTGGAGGCACCCAGCGCAAAACCGGGGCGCGATCTGGTGCTCTGCGGGATGCTGCTCGTCTGCATCATCAACATCTATTTCGCCAACAAGACCTACCTCAAGCTCTATCTGCAGTATGAAAACGCCTATGCCTGCTACAGCGCTGTCATCACCCAGGTCAAGCAGACCGAGGGCTTTGACGAAAGCTGCAAGCTGGCTGTCCTTGGCAAGGGCAGCAATCTGCTGTACATCCCGGTAGAACTGGACACCGGCGACCTGGCCGGCCCTGATGGGGATCTGGTGAACGTGTACACCCGGGAACGGCTGATTAAGCGCTATCTGGGCTTCGACATGCCCTTTGCCTCCGACGAGGAAAAGGCAAAGCTGCTGGCGGATCCCCGCTATGAGGCCATGCCAGCCTACCCGTACTACGGCTCGGTGCAGAAGATCGACGACTTCATTGTGGTCAAGCTTGGCTGAATCCAAAGGCAGGGCTGATACTGTTATCTACATTCATTCCTTCATCAGATAATACGAATCCTGATAAGAAGCTTGTTTCCAGCAGCAATCAGGATCATCTCGCAGGGGAGGGCCTCTGCGTGCCCTGCGGGTATGTGCCCTCCCGGCGGAACCAAGCCCGTATAGCAAAGAAATGTTCGGCAAATTCGTACAATGTGCGAGTTTGCCGAACATTATTTTGTATCCATGCTTCTTGCTGCCGGGAGGGGACGAGCCCCTCCCCTACAGTTGTGGCTGGAAGATGTGCGTATTATGCAACAGGCCCTTTTTTACTTGAATTTTGGATCAGTACTCCAGGTTCTTGTCGGTCTCCTTGGAGAAAACGTGAGCGACCTTGCCGTCGAAGGTGAAGTGGACGGTGTCGCCGATGTTGTAGTTGCCCTTCATGTCGATGGTGGGAACGATGATGATGACGTCGCGGCCATCGGCATTCACGTGCAGGTGCACGCTGGAGCCCATCATCTCAGCCACGTCGACCTTGGCGGTGATGCCGGTGTCGGACACGTCGGTGTGCTCGGGGCGCACGCCCAGGGTAACAGGCTGGCTCTGGACATTGTTCTTCAGCAGGCGCTCTTCCTTGTCCTCGCTGAGGCGGACCTTGATGCCGCCGATCTCCACGAAGAACTTGTCGCCCTCGCGCTTGAGCTCGGCGTCGAAGAAGTTCATGACGGGCATGCCGATGAAGCCGGCAACGAACAGGTTCGCGGGGTGATTGAACACTTCCTGGGGCGTGCCGATCTGCTGGATGTAGCCGTCCTTCATGATGACGATGCGGTCGCCCAGGGTCATGGCCTCGGTCTGGTCGTGGGTGACGTACATGAAGGTGGTGTCGATGCGCTGACGGAGCTTGATGATCTCGGCGCGCATCTCGTTACGGAGCTTGGCGTCCAGGTTGGACAGAGGCTCGTCCATCAGCATGACTTTAGGCGCACGCACGATGGCGCGGCCGATGGCGACACGCTGGCGCTGGCCGCCGGACAGAGCCTTGGGCTTGCGCTGCAGGTACTGGGTGATGTCCAGGATCTCAGCGGCCTCGCGGACCTTGCGGTCGATCTCGTCCTTGGGGGTGTGGCGCAGCTTCAGGGAGAAGGCCATGTTGTCATACACGGTCATGTGGGGGTACAGAGCGTAGTTCTGGAAAACCATGGCGATGTCGCGATCCTTGGGGGCCACGTCGTTCATGACCTTGCCGTCAATGATCAGCTCGCCGCCGCTGATCTCCTCGAGACCGGCGACCATGCGCAGGGTGGTGGACTTGCCGCAGCCGGAGGGGCCGACCAGCACGATGAATTCCTTGTCCTTGATGTCCAGGCTGAACTGCTGAACCGCAACGACGCCTTCATCGGTGATCTGCAGGTTTACTTTCTTCTTCTCGGGTTCGTCGGCAGCTTTCTTCTTGTTCTTTTTCTTCTCTTCGCCGCTGACGTAGGGGTAGACCTTCTTGATGTTTACCAGCTTGACTTCTGCCATGTTTCTCGACTCTGTGCACACAGCCTCCGCTTGATGTGCACTCACGGCTCTCCGCGATGGAAGAGTCCGCGTTGCGACAGGTCTCCACACTGCCGCAGCCCGAGTCCGGGCTTGAACTTTTCCTCCTTTTTTTCACGGCTGGACTACCATGTTTGTGGAGTGGTAGAGGCCGTGGAAATTACAAATCAGGGAATGCTGCAGGGAAACGCTTCTTAATGCTGTGCCAGGATCTCCAGCACATCCGCCTTCTCCGGCATGGACCGGATGGCGCCTTTTTTGGTGGTGACCAGATAGGCCGCCGCGTTGGCAAAGCGGAGCATCTCCCGCAGCTGCCGCTCCTTGAGCCGGTCCAGACCGTTTTCCAGCACGAAGTTCAGGACGCTGGCGCAGAAGGTGTCCCCGGCGCCGGTGGTCTCGATGGTGCCGCCCAGCTTGAAGGCCGGGACAAAAACCCGGGAGTCCTCATAGAAGGAGTAGCTGCCCTCCGCACCGGCGGTGACGTTCAGGAGCCGGATGTTGGGATACTGGGCACGGAGCTTGGCGGCGCCCTTGTCAAAATCGGTCTCGCCGGTCATGAATTCCAGCTCGTTGTCCGCGATCTTGAGGATGTCGCAGTTGCGCAGGCCCCAGTCGATCTGCTCCCGGGCCTGCTCCAGGCTGTGCCAGAGAGGCGGGCGCAGGTTGGGGTCAAAGGAGATGAGCGCGCCGGCGTCCCTGGCCAGGTTCAGGGCCTTGCGGGTAGCCAGCATGGGCTCGTGATGGGTCATGGAGAGGGTGCCGAAGTGGAAGATGCGGGTGCTCTGCAGGGCGTCCACCGGCAGCTCGTCGGCCCGGAGCATCATATCGGCGCCGGGATCCCGATAGAAGGAGAAGTCCCGGTCCCCGTTGGGGAAGGTCTTCACAAAGGCCAGGGTGGTGTGGACGTATTCGTCCTCCAGCAGGAAGTCCATGCAGATGCCGGCTCCCTCCGCCGCTTCACGCAGCTGCTTGCCGAACATGTCCTTGCCCACCTTGCCGATAAAAGCGGTGTTCTTATCCAGCTTCTGCAGCATGGCCAGCACATTGCAGGGTGCGCCGCCGGGGTTGGCCTCCAGAAGGGGGTTGCCCTGACCGCTGACGCCGTTTTCCGTAAAGTCTACCAGAAGCTCGCCCAGGGCGATCACATCATAACGCTTTTTCATGGAAATCACTCCATCAGCAGTTCATATTTTTCCACGTCCACCAGAACGCTTCCGTCAGAGGAAAAGCTGACGGCGGCGGCGTCCAGGGGCGTATAGAGGACGAAGGAGGCGGCCTGCTCGCCGTCGTTGACAAAGAGCTCCAGACTGTAGCGGTCCATGATGACCCGCAGCTTCAGCACGCCGTTTTTCAGGCGCACCGGGAATTCCCGGACGTTCACGATGTCGTGGGGGAAGCCGCTGTGGGTCCGGTCCACCTTGATGGTGCCGGTCTCGGGCCGGTAGCGGATAAAGGTGAAGTGCTCGCCGTCCCGGGCCACGTACAGGCGGAACCACTTGTACATGCTGTTCTCGTTGCCGGGGCGGATGGTGACGGTCATGTCCACATAGCGGCCGCTGATGCCCCGCAGGCTGGTCTCGCCGTTGATGAGCACATTGTGATAGTCGATCATCACGCCGCGGTAGGCCTCCAGCTCCCGCACCGGGTTCTGGAAGAGACGCCCGTTGCGGACGGAGAGCTCCCGGGGCAGGGTCATCTGGCCCATGAAGCGCAGCTCCTGCACCTTGCAGGAGGAGGTCTCCCAGTTCTGCATCCATCCTATCATAACCCGCCGGCCGTCCTCTGTCAACAGGGTCTGGGGCGCATAGAAGTCCAGACCGTAGTCGATGGCCTGCACGTTCTCCCGGTTCAAATGATGGGCGTGCCGGTCAAAGCTGCCGATGAGGCAGACGTTGGCATTGCCGGGGTGGAACTCCAGGCCGATGGCGGTCATCTCCTGGGGGGAAACCAGCAGTACGTCCTTGCCGTCCAGATGGAAGAAGTCCGGACACTCCCACATGCGGCCGTATTGGTTGTGGCAGGCAGAGAGCACGCTGACAAATTCCCAGTTCCGGGCATCCTTGCTCTGATAAAGCAGGATGTTGCCGCTGCCGTCAGGGCTTCGGTTGCCGAGAACGACATTGTAGGTGTCGCCCTCCCGCCAGATCTTCGGGTCCCGGAAGTCCTGGGTGCTGCCGCCCTCGGGGAGCATGGAGCCGTCGATGACGGGGTTCCCCTCCACCTTCTCATAATCCACGCCGTCACCAATGGCGAGGCACTGGGTCTGGAAGGCTTCGATCATGCCGTTGCGGCGGCGGATGTTGCGCACGCCCGTGTACATGAGCAGGTGCCGCCCGTCGGGCAGCTCAATGGCGCCGCCGGAGAAGCAGCCGTCCCGGTCATAGTCCATATCCGGGGCCAGGGCCGCGGGGAGACGTTCCCAGCGGATGAAGTCTTTGGTCTTCACATGCCCCCAGTGCATGGGGCCCCACTTGGTGTCATAGGGGTAGTACTGGAAGAACAGGTGGTACTCTCCCTTGTAGGGAGCAAAACCGTTGGGATCGTTGATCCAGCCGATGCCGCCGGTCACATGGAACTTGGGAAGCTCCTCCCGGGTATAGGGCAGGTATTTCTTTTCAAAATCGCGGGCGCGCTGCAGCATTTTGCTGGTCATATATGTTCCTCCTGCCGCTCGCGCAGATCGGGGAGCGGCATTTTCTATTTCATTGGGCCGGTTTGTTTTTGGCAGAGAGAAGGGTTCTCGTCGGAGAGCCCTTCTCTCTGCCCATTCGCGCCGCCGAAGCGGCGCGAATGGGTGATTGCAAATTATTTGGCGATCAGCGCAGCGTCGGAAGCGGCGTCAACGTACTTCTGGAAGATAGCCAGGAGCTGATCCAGCTTGTAAGCCTGCAGATCGGCCTGGAACTGGTTCCAGTCGGCGTCGGTGATGCCGTTCATGATGGCGTTGGCACGGTAGGTCTCGATGCACTTGTCGATATCGGCAAGCAGGTTGGAGATCTCCTTGGTGTCGTCAGCGGACAGCAGCGCGTTGGGGAACACGTACTTGGTGTGCATGTCGGGCGTGTAGATGTCCTTGATCCAGTCCAGACGATACTGGGCGTCGTCGGGGCAGGTGACGTACACGCCGTAGTAGCTGTCGAGAACAGCCAGAGGACCGTCGACCATCTCGGCCTCGCGGACCTCAACGGGGGAGTGGTCGCCCAGGTCAGCGTGCTGGAGCATGGGCTCGCCCTTGTCGTTGGTGCCCATCACGAAGATATCGAAGCCGTCATCTTCGCCGTAGGTGCCCCAGTTGTTCTGAGGAGACTGGAGAGGACGATACATCAGGTCGAGCCAGGCGCAGATGAGGGCGGGGTTCTTGGCGTTGGCGGTGATAACAGCGCCGCGGCCGCGGTCAAAGCCGGAGGTGAGGGAGCCGGTGTTGGGGGTGAGGTTCACGGTGTCAGCCTTCAGCATGGGCAGGGGAGCCCAGCCGGCGGTACCGTTCTGGATGTCAGACATGGTCAGACCAACAATGTTGGCAACGTCCCAGGAGAAGCAGACGCCGTAGCGGCCGGACTTGCCCTTGGCAACGTAGGTGGACCATTCCTGAGTGAAGGCATCGGGGTCGAACAGGCCCTCGGTGTAGAGCTTGTGGAGCCATTCCACGCCGGCACGCCAGCCGTCGGTGGTGGCAGCGCAGATGACCTGCTTGTCATCGGTGATGACGATGTGGCGCCAGTCGTCAGGATCGCCGTAGCCTTCGCCGAAGCCGTTGCACAGCACACGGCAGTCCTCGTTACCGCCGTTGACGATGCAGGCCAGGGGGATGATGTCGCCATCGATGCCGAATTCAGCCTTCAGCTTGTCAGCATTGTCGCGGAAAGCGAGCAGAACAGCCTCGAACTCGTCGACGGTCTTGGGCATCTCAAGGCCCAGGAAGTCGAGCCATGCGGTGTTGATGAAGGGCATGTTGCCGATGGTCTGGATGGCAGTCTTGCCAACACCCAGCTGCTCGATCCAGGGCAGGGTCCAGATGTGGCCGTTCTCGTCCTTGCACATGTCAAGGTATTCGGGAGCCTGCTCAAAGACCTTGCACAGGTTCGGCATGATCTCGGGGGTGATGTAGCTCTCCAGGGGGATGATAACGCCCTGCTTGGCATACTTCAGGATATCAGCGTCGCCAAGACCGGCAGGGGAAATGAACTCGGGCAGAGTCTTGATGTTGGCCATCTCCAGTGCGATCTTGTCGCCCCACTGGTCAGACTGAATAGCCTTCCAGTTGATGTGGACGTTGGTCTCTTCCTCGAGGCGCTTGTAGATGGTACGGTTGTTGGGCTCGGATTCGGTGTTGGCAGGGAATCTGGTCAGGCCGGAGATCTCAGCTTTCTCGGCCAGAGGGAAGGTGTAGCCGCCCTCGGGCACTTCCGCCGCCGGGGCAGAAGCCGCGCCGCCGCCGGCATTGCCGGAGCCGCCGCAGCCGGCCAGCAGAGCCACGCTCATGACGATCGCCATGATCAGGGCCAGGGTCTTGCTCATTTTGCTCATTTTCATTCTCCTTTTTCATTTTTTGACAATTGCAAAAGCTCTTTTCCAATCGTCCGGTATTGCTTAACAGGCAGCTGCCTGCTGTCGCAAGGGTTTAGCCTTTGACGGCGCCGGCCATAATGCCGTTGTCAAAGTACTTCTGGAAGAAGGGGTACATGATCATCAGAGGCAGGGAGGAGATGATGATGGTCGCGTACTTCAAAAGCTCTGCCAGCTGGGCGCGGGCAGCGGTGGACTGCATGTCGGACACCATGCCGGGCTGGGGCTGGCTCTGGATCAGGATGGCGCGGAGGACCAGCTGCAGGGGCTGCTTGGAGGCGCTGTTCAGGTAGATCATCGCGTCAAAGTAGCTGTTCCACATGCCCACGAACTGCCACATGGAAATGGTGGCGATGATAGGCGTGCAGACGGGCAGCAGGATCTTGAAGAAGTAGATCATTTCGGTGGCGCCGTCGATCTCGGCGGCCTCCTGCAGATCTCTGGGGATGCCCATGTAGTAGGTGCGGGCAATGATCATGTTCCACACGCTGAAGGCCGGGGGAATGATGATGGCCCAGATGGTATCCAGCATGCCCAGGTTGGAGATCAGCAAGTAGGTCGGGATCAGGCCGCCGCCGAAGAACATGGTGATGACGAAGATCACGTTGAAGAAGCCCTTGCCCTTGAAGTCCGCGCGGGACATGGGATAGGCAGCCAGAAGAGTCACCACGACGGAAACGACGGTGAAGAGGATGGAGTAGATCAGCGCGTTTTTGAAGCCGACCCAGATCTGGGAGTTGGACAGCACGCGCTCATAAGCGGTGGTGGTCCACTTGCTGAAGTCGAAGGACAGGCCGCTGTTCTGCAGCGTGACCGGGTCCACAAAGGAAGCGAGGATGATGTAAATGACAGGCAGGATGATGGCGACGAGGAACAGGCCCAGAATGATATAGGCGATGAGCATCAGGACCTTATCGCCGGTGGGGAGCTTGGCAAATTCGCTTTTCTTCTTTTTAGTCGTCATGTTCAGCACCCCCTTAAATGCCCTTGCCATCGTTCATCTTCTTGACCAGGGCGTTCATGGTGACCAGGAGGATGACGTTGATGACGGTGTTGAAGAGACCGACGGCGGTGGAGAAGCCGTAGTCGCCGTCCAGAAGGCCCTTCTTGTACACGTAGGTGGAGATGATTTCAGAGGCGTTCAGGTTCAGGTCGGTCTGCAGGGCGTAGGCCTTTTCAAAACCGACGGACATGATGTTGCCGACAGACATGATGAACTGGATGAGGACGGTGTCCTTGATGGCGGGCCATTCCACAGCCTTGATCTGCTGGATGATGTTGGCGCCGTCGATGACAGCCGCTTCCTTCAGCTCCTTGCTGGCATTGGACAGTGCTGCGGTGTAGATGATGGAGGCCCAGCCTGCGCCCTGCCAGATGCCCGAGGCGATGTAGATGGTGCGGAACGCGGAGGGCATGGTCATGAAGTTGGTGGAGGTACCGAGCAGCTGGTTGAGCATGCCGGTGGGGGCCAGCAGGATGCGCACGATACCGCAGAGCACGATGACAGAGATGAAGTTGGGCATGTACAGCACCAGCTGGATCTTCTGCTTGATGCTCTTGGAGAGGATGCGGTTGAGCAGGAAGGCCAGCAGGATGGGAGCCGGGAAGCCCCACAGCAGGCCGTACACGCTCAGCTTGAGGGTGTTCATCAGGTAACGCATGAAGTCCGGGGATGACAGGAAGCGCTTGAAGTGGTCGAAGCCAACCCATTCACTGCCCAGCAGGCCGCGGATGGGGTTGTACTCCATGAACGCGATCAGCACGCCGCCCATCGGAACGTACCGGAAGATGATCGTCAGCGCGAAAGCGGGAAGCATGAACAGCACATACAGCTGCCAATGCTGCCGAACATACACAATAAAATTGTGCATCTTCGATCCGCCGCCGCTCTTTCCGGTGTCAGGCGACAAGGCTTTTTTCATAGAACTCCTCCTTCTTTCGATTCTCCATCCGAATGTGTCTATGCGCTTCGGATTGTGCATTTGCACGCTTCTGGCTGGAGTTTTGCACGTTCATAGTATCATCCAGCCCACCTTGTGTCAATCAAAAATTAACAATTGCGCAACATCTACAAGTGGAGCCCGGGTATTTTGTGAAATTTGTCAAGGGCATGCTCCTTTCACCGGATTTGCAAATGCGCACTGGGCTTCGCGCTTGGATTTGACATCCTCACACAGGCTATGGTATGATGACTTCAATCAGGATTTTGGGGTGTGAAGTTATGAAAAAAGTGACCATTCAGGATATCGCGGACGAGCTGGGCATCTCCCGAAACACGGTCTCCAAGGCCATCAACAACTCCGATGGTTTGGCTGACGCCACCCGGGAAAGGATCCTGCAGAAGGCCGTGGAAATGGGCTACAAGCAGTTTTCCTATTTCAGCACCTTATCCTCCGTTTCCGCTCTGGCCGACGCCCAGGGCAGAATGCCTCCCGGCTATCAGGGGGAGATCGCGCTGCTGACCTCCGCCTTTCTGACCCAGTCTCACTTTGCCTCCACCCTGTTGGACAAGTTCCAGCGGGAAATCTCCCAGATGGGCTACACCATGAACACACATCGGGTCACGGAGCGGAACATGAGAGAGAAGAGCCTGCCGCTCACCTTTCAGCGGGAGCGGGTCAAAGCCATCCTCTGCATCGAGATGTTCGACTACGACTATGACGAGATGGTCTGCGAGCTTGGGATCCCCACTCTGTTCGTGGATGGTCCCGCCAAGCTGCAGGGCAGATCGCTGCCCGCGGATCAGCTGTACATGGACAACAGCACCGAGATCTTCCGTTTTGTGAACGACATACTGTCCCAGGGAAAAACGCGCATCGGCTTCATCGGTGATTACACCCACTGCCAGTCCTTTTACGAGCGCCACGCCGCTTTCCGCTTCGCCATGCTGATGGCGGGCGTGCCGGTGGATGAGCGCTATTGCTTCCGCTGCAATCGGATAGAGGGGCCCACCGTGGAAGCCCTGGCCAACCTGGAGCAGCTGCCGGACGTGTTCCTCTGCGCCAACGACTTTGTGGCGGGGGATCTGATGCGCGCGCTGTACTCCATCGGCAAAAACGTGCCGGAGGACGTGCGCATCCTGGGCTTTGACGACGCGCCGGAGTCCCGCATCAGCCGCCCGGCGCTGAGCACCGTGCACATCCACACCCAGGTGATGGCCTTTTCCGCGGTACAGCTGCTGGTCTCCCGGATGAAGGAGCCCTCTCTGGACTACCGCACCGTCCACACGCAGACGGATCTGATCCTGCGCGAATCCACCGTTTTCTGAAACGAGGCCGGTCATGAAGTTTTTTTCCTATGAAAGCAAGTTCAGTCAGCTGCTGCTGAAGCTCTGCAACGCCTGCATGCTGAATGTGCTGTGGTTTGTCTGCTCCCTGCCCATCGTGACCATGGGGGCCGCCACCACGGCACTTTACTACGCCTGCCTGAAGATCGTGCGGGATGAGGACAGCCATGTGGCCGCCCAGTTCTTCCACTCCTTCCGGCAGAATTTCCGTCAGGCCACCCAGATCTGGCTGATCCTGCTGGGCTGCGGGCTCTTCCTGGGGCTGGACGGCTACATCCTATACCACCTGCGCCTGACGTCCGGAGGGACCATGGGCGTGATCTGGACTCTGGCTCTGGCGGCGGTGATCGCCGCGGCCATCGTGCTGGTGATCGTGCTGGTGCACGTGTTCCCGCTGCTGGCCAGCGTGGAGAACACCAGCCGGGCCATGCTGAAAAACGCCTTTCTCATCGGCACCCACTTCCTCTTCGCCACGATCCTGGTGTTTGCGGTGCACTTTGCCATGTTCTTCGTGGTGGTGGCCTGGTTCACGCCGCTGATCGTCTTCGGGGAGGGGCTCTGCGCTCTCATCAGCGCATGGCTTCTCAACGGCATCCTGATCTCCGTCTCCGGCACGCCGGAGGACGGGTCGGAGCCGGAAGCGCTCCCGGAGGCAAGTGACGAAGGCAGCAAAGGGGAGGAGACGCCGTGAAGCTCCCGGAAAAGGAAAAAGCCGCCCAGAGGGCGGCTTTTCGCAGGATGTCCCCGGCGGAAAAGCTGGATCACATCTATACCTATTATAAATGGCCCATCTTTCTGGCCCTGGCGGCGCTGATCGTGCTGGGCTCCGTGCTGCAGAGGCAGCTCACGAAAAAAGAGGTGGTGCTGTACCTGGCCTCGGTGAACGTCTCCGTGGGGGAGGATCTGGAAGAGAGTCTCAGCGAGGGCTTTCTCCGCTTCGCCGGGGCAAACCCGAAAAAGCAGGAGGTCTACTGGTACCAGGCGCTGTATCTCTCCGAGGATGCAGACGTGCTGAATCACCAGTACGCCTACGCCTCCCGGATGAAATTTCTGGGTGCCCTGGAGACGAAAAAGCTGGATGTGATGCTGCTGAACCGGGAGGGCTATGATCTGCTCTCCAAAAGCGGCTACCTGCTGGACCTGGAGGATGTGCTGAGCCGGGAGGATCCGGCCCTTTACGAGTGCCTCCGGGATCAACTGACGGTGAACCGGGTGACCGTTCAGGACAACAGTCTGGAGTACCAGCTGGGCGAGGCCGAAGAGCTGGAGCAGGTGTTCCTGGACGCAGAAAACGGCCTGGATCTCTCCGATTATCCCCTGTTCCGGGACGCGGGCTTCCCGGACACGGTGTATCTGGGCATCGCAGCCAACACCGAGCGGCTGGAGGCCGCGCTGCAGTATGTGGCGTACCTCACCGGTGCTGGGGCCTGAGCCGGAGCAGTTTTGGGTACCGCAAGGTGGACAGCTCCCCGCCACAGGGGGCGCTTCACGAAGCGCCTTCCAGTGAGCACACTGGAGGGTGATGAGGGAAGCCTTCCGAGAACTCCAGCTTAGGTAAGCGCTGATCAAATCGCCTACGGCGCCTCCCGGACAATTTGAGCCCTGATTTCGTCACTTTCTCTTGAAATACACAAAGTATTCCTGCGAAAAAGTGCCTTCATCAGAACTCAAATTCTCTCGGGATTCGCTCTTGCCGATTTCATCATCGTTTACTTAGAAAACAGATCCAGTCCTCTCCCTCATCCGTCAGCCGCCTCCCGTGATACGGCGGCTGCCACCTCGCTGAGGGAAGGACGATTTCCGTCCCGGCGCCCGCAGCCCTTGCTTCCCCCCTCCGGGGGAAGTGGCCGAAGGCCGATAGGGGGCCTCCGACAGCATGTGAACAAAAGCGAGAAAAAGGTTCGTCGAATTCGCAGAATGCACGAATTCGGCGAACCTTTTTGTGCTTCCTCTGCTGGGGAAGTCATTGGCGGGCGCATCGTGATGTGCCCCTCCGCCAGGGGCGCTCAACTTGCCGCGCCTCCCACCCTGTCATCCTGAGGAGGCTTCGCCGACGAAGGATCCCGACGGCGCCGGGCGAGATCTATCTCGGCACCCGGATAACGTGACCCCGCGCCGGGGGCGAGATCCTTCGCCAAGGCTCAGGATGACTGGACCGGGAAGCGGAGCGATCAGGGGATCACGCCCTGCGAGCCGACGCTTCCCTCTTCTTTCACGCTCACGCCGCCTGCTCCCGGATGCCGGCGGCGTCCAGCATGTCCTGGATGCTGAGGCCATAGCCCCGGCTGGGGTCGCTGACGAAGACATGGGTCACCGCGCCCACCAGCTTTCCCTCCTGGAGGATGGGGCTGCCGCTCATGCCCTGGACGATGCCGCCGGTGAGGTTCAGCAGCTCTCCGTCCGTCACCGAGAGCATCACATGCTCCCCGTTTCCGTCCCGGTAGACCCGGGTGATCTGCACCGCGAACTCCCGCACCTCCCGGCCGTCCACCGTGGCCAGGATGCTGGCGGGGCCGGTCTGCACATGGCCCACCTCCGCCGTGAAGCTGCCGAGAGCCCGCTCCGCGGTGCCGTAGATGCCGCAGCTGCCGCTGTAGTCCACGGTGCCCAGGATGCGGCCGCTGCCGAATTCCCCGTTCAGCGCCCCGGGCGCGCCGGCGGAGCCGGGGGTGACGCCGCAGATCTCCGCCTCGGTGATGGTGCCGGTCTCCAGGGGGACCTGGGTCCCCAGCTCCTCATCGGTGAGCCCGTGGCCCAGGGCGCCGTAGACCCCGGTCTCCGGATCACAGAAGGTGACGGTGCCGATGCCGGTGACCGCGTCCCGCAGCCACATGCCCAGCATCCATCGTCCCTCCGCCGAGAGCGCCGGCTGCACCTCTCGCTGCAGGCGCTGCTCCCCGCGGCAGATCTCCAGCTCCACCGGATCGCCGTCCAGCTCCCCCACGGCGGCAATGAGCTCCGCCGCACCGTGAAGCGTCCGGCCGTTTACGCCAAGGATCCGGTCCCCTTCCTGAATGCCCGCCTCCTCCGCCGGGGACGCGCTGCCCCCGGCGGTCTCCACCGGGGCGGTACCGGACACCAGCACACCCTCGGTGCGCACCCGGATGCCCACCGCCTGGCCGCCCACGATCAGCTCCTGGGCAAAGGCCGTCACCGGCAGGGCAGCCGAAAGAAGCAGGCCGGTCAGGAGCGTCAAAATGCTTTTTTTCATAAAAATCCCCCTCCGCGCACAAAATTGGCACGAGACCAGTATGTGCGCGAACGGGGATTTTTCCGTTGGAAGGTTTTCGCTGTGCCGAAAAAGCGCGGCGCGGCGGGCTTTGGGAATTTTTGCTTGAAAAACGGAGAGGGGGAACTGTGTGGGAACGGCCCCCTCCGTCATCCGCCTCGTGGAAGATCGGCGGCTGACACCTGTCCGCCTTGCGGTGCCCGAAAAACCGTTCGGGCTTACGCTGATCCTCCGGTTTTCGACCGCTGCGGAGATTGCGGGTCGCCTTTTCCTGCCACTGGCAGCACGTTGGCGCTTTTCCCCTTGCGCAGGGGAGGTTTTGCGTACCCAGGTCGTCCCTTTATGATATGGTGTAGCTTGCTTCTGTTTCTCCGTGGGTGCTGTTGTGGATGACGCGAAGGCGGATCTCCTGAATGGTATCCACATCCACCAGGCGATTGAAGGTGATCTGCTGGACCCCTCGATCCTCCGGATCCAGCACCGCGCTCATATAGTTCACCGTGTCTGCGTTTTTCACCACATAGCTTCCGCCGTCCTGATAGACGATGACAAGCTCCCGGATCAAATATTCCTCATACTTGCCATCGTTATACGCATCCTCAAAGCAAAGCCGCATGCCGATCGGGGAAATCCAGGCCGTCAGGCCTTCTGTCGAATACCCGACTGTGGGGATGCGTTCCGCCGCGGGGATGGTGATCTCCGCTTCCTCCTGGCTGTTGTCTTTCGAATACACGCCAAAGCGGAGGATAATATCCTCCTCCGGCGCCAGCGGCTGAGCGGGCGTGATGCTGTAAACGAAAGAGATATGGGTCTCGGAATACCCCTCTGCGGCGGCGCGGTCGTGACTTGAGATCCGTGTGCCTTTGCTGCCATGGACGGAATAGCCAAACCAGGGATCCGGGACCGCATCCCCGACAAAGCCCCCTTCCGGCGTCAGGCCGTGCCCTTTGGGATTTTCGATATCCACCGTGACAGCTCCGTTTCCGTTTTCATCCACGGCGACCTCACGGACCGTAAAGGAATAGTCCCCCAGCGTGACGCTCTGCCCTATGGCGGAGACGTAAGCGCCGATGAGTTCCTCCGCCCGGCCCTCTTCCATGTCCGCGCGCTCTTCCGCCGGATACTGCTCCACTGTAATAACATTCCCCTCCGGGTCTGTGACATCCACCGACTTTCCTTCACGCCCCGGAACGCCAGTGCCAAAAGCATTGCGGAAAAAGCCGCCGTGAACACCAACGGCGTAAGCGGTCACACCCAGTCCCATCAAAAGGGCCGCCGCCAGGGCAAAGGCGATGATCCGCTTTTTTCCGAACCGGCGCTTTCTTTTTCCTGTCTGATATCCCAGCATGGCGCGGGCGCTTTCCAGGTGTTCGTCCTTTACGTCGTTCAGGGCGAACATGGTTTTTTCGCTGTTTAACACAATCCTTCCTCCTTCAACTCCTGGAGCAGCTTCTTTCTTGTCCGGTGCAGCATGGACTTGACCTTGCTTTCCGTGAATCCGCTTTTCTCCGCGATCTCGGAGAGAGAGGCAGCATACCAGTATCGGGCAAGAAACACATCCCGCTCGCTTTTGCCCAGCTTGTCCAGCAAGCGGCGGAGGGCGAGCTTGAGTTCTTTGATCTCAAGCTCTCGCTGGGCGTCCAGGCCGGAATCCAGGGTCTCGGCCAGCTCATCCAGCACCGCGGGCAGTTCCCCGCCCCCGCGTTTCAGGCTGTTCTTTTCCCGCAGCCGATTCAGGGACAGCCAGCGCGTCAGCTTGCCGAGATAGGGGGCAAGCCGGCTCGGCCTGTGCTCCGGCATGGAGTTCCACGCATTCATATAGGTATCGTTGACACATTCCTCCGCCTCGCCGGCATCGGCCAGGATATGAAGCGCAATGGTACGGCAGTAACCGCCGTACTTCGCCGCGGTCTCCGAGATCGCATCCTCGGAGCGTGCCCAATACAGATCCACGATTTTTGTGTCATCCATGTTTCCAACTCCCTTCTGAGGCCTCACTCTATAAGAAACGGTTTGTGAGAGAAAGTTGCGGAAGGATCGGGTTTTTTTGAAAATCATCGCAGGAGATTCTATCACGATCCGAAAAAGATTGCAAAAAAGTGCCGGGGCCTTGTCCCCCCGCGAGACAAGGCCCGGCTGTGCAATGTGGAAGCCCCTATCTCCCAGTGTGCGCACCGGGGACTTCCCCCGATGGGGGAAGCAAGCGCCGTACAAGGGGCGGCCTTGTGGGCATCGGCTATTTCTCAAAACATACGGAAAAGAAGTACATGACGTCGTTATCCGCGGGGATATTGCCTTCCGCAAATTCCCGCAGATTCAAAACGTGCATGACGTCGTCGTCATAGAGCAGGGCCAGGATCAGCTGCTCCTCGTCAAAGCGGATCTCCGTCTCTGCCCCGAGCGGGGACGCGGATCTGCCATAGTAGGTCCGATCCTCCACCTTGTCCAGGATGGGGACTTCGGTGGAGAGCTTGGCGTTTTGGTCCGCGATCACCAGCTTTACCGTGAAGCGCTCAAAATCCGGCACCAGGGCGATCATGCCCTCGGAGGGGGAGCCGACGGATTCATAGGAGATCACGTGGTTTTCCCTGTTGATCTCTTCCCCGGCGCGATATTCTGAGCTCGTCACAGTTAGACGGCGGAAGGCATCGTCCGTCCGGTAGCGGAAGAGAAAGGCACCATTCACGCCAGAGAGCAGCTCCGCGGTTTTCATTTCCGTGCTGTTCCGGTCCAAGGGGACAAGAGAATTCACCTGCCCTTTCCCCCGGAAGAGAAACAGGACGCCCAGGAAGGTCACAAGCAGCACCGTGAGGGCAAGAGCCAGGATCACCGCCTTTAGTCTTTTCTGACTGGCCTTGCTGTCCGCGGCGACCTGGAGCAGATTCTCCTCCGCCTGTTTGGCCAGGTCCTCTTTTGCCAGGTCCTCCCCTGCCAGAAATTCGTGAAGGCTGATGCCAAGCGCGGCGCAGTATTCCTCATATAAGGACACATCCGGCAGACAGACGCCCCGCTCCCATTTGGAAACAGATTTGTCGCTCATGCCAAGCTGCTCGGCCAACTCCCTTTGGGTAAGGCCCAGGGCTTTTCTCTTTGCTGCCAGGTATTTCCCGATTTTGACAAGATCCATGGACTCATCTCCTTTGCGTATACCATACGCTCCTTTCGGAAAAACGGACAGCCCCCGGAAGTAGAATTGACGGAAGGAGCAGAAAATCAGGACGTCGAGAGCTGCGGCCTCTGCGAAAAACCAGGGGATATGCCGAAGCATATCCCCTGGTTCCTCAAATCTCAAAACTGGATTCTCAAAACTCGCGTCATTTCTCCACGATGTGGACGTTGACGTGCTCGTAGCTGAACTTGACGCCCTTGGCGGCAAAGCTCTCGCGGACGTTCTCGTTGAGGTTGAAGTACACATCCCAGTAATCCGCGCTCTTGCACCAGACGCGCACCACGTACTCCACAGTGCTGCCCTTGTAGTCGATGAGGCGGACGAAGGGGGCAGGATCGGCAAGGATCCGCTCGTCCTTGGCGATGGCGTCGGCGATGGCGGCCTTCACGTCGTCGGTGGTGCACTCATAGGAGGTGGTGAAGGTGCGGTCCACGCGGCGCAGCTCCTCGCGGCTGTAGTTGTTGACGGCGGCGGCGGTCACGTCGCTGTTGGGGATGGAAACGGCGATGTTGTCAAGGGTGTCCAGCTGGGTGTAGAACAGGCCGATGGTCTTGACGATGCCGGTCTTGCCCGCGACTTCCACGAAGTCGCCGGAGGCAAAGGGCTTGGTGATGAGCAGGGTCAGGCCGGAGAACAGGTTGGAGAGGATGTTCTGCACCGAGAGGGACAGAGCCAGGCCGACGATGCTGACCAGAGCCACCAGGGAGCTGGTGTTGATGCCCAGGGCGTTGGCCACGATGATGGCGGCGATGACCCAGAGCACCGCCTTGATGGCGGAGGTGACGAAGCCGCGGAGGGTACCGTCCAGCTTCTTGGACTTGTTGAGAGCCTTGTTGACCAGGCCGGTGATGATCTTGATGATGATGTAGCAGATCACCAGAGTCAGGATGGCGGAGAGAACGCTGGAGAGGGAGATCTCGCCGATTTTGAATTCGCCCAGGATCTCGAAGAAGGACTTCTTCGCGCCCTCGGTGGCGGCAGCCGCGGTGGCGGCTACATCGCCGGTGAGCAGGTTGAACATGTGTATCGCTCCTTTACATTAAAATATATGAATATGTTTTGCGCGCGCTGTCAGTGTCGGCTGCCCAGGGTAGGCGCGGGCAAAGGGGCAAGCACGGATTGCGAGGGCATTTGCGATCTGCCGATGGCACTGTTTCGAAGGAATACTTTGTGTATTTCAAGAAAAAGTGACGAAGGCAGAGCGCAAAGGATCCGCAATGCGCCGAAGCTTCCTTTACCCGCGGCTGCCCAGATAGCCCTCCAGGATGAGGGAGGCGGCCACGGCATCCACGGTCTTGCGGTGGAGCCGTTCTTTTTTGCCGGCGGCGTGGAGGATGGCGTGGGCCTCGATGCTGCTGCGGCGCTCGTCCCAGAGCACCACGGGAAGCCCCGTGTCCTTTTCCAGCAGTTCCTTGAACGCCCGGCTCTTTTCCGCCCGGGGCCCCTCCGTGCCGTCCATATTCTTGGGAAGTCCCAGCACCAGGGTGCCCACCTCCCGGTTTTTCGCCTCCTCGGCGATGCGCAGGCTGGCCCGCTCCATGTTCCACTCGTTCATGGTCCAGGCCTCCCCCGCCATCATGCCAAGCAGGTCCGAGACGGCCAGGCCGATGCGCTGGTCGCCATAATCGATGGCCATGATTCGGATACGCAGTCACGCTCCTTTCTTGCCTCCCCCTCCGGGGGAGGTGTCGAGCGAAGCGAGACGGAAGGGGGGTGTTCGTCAATGTACAGCCCCTATCGGCGCTTCGCGCCACTTCCCCCTGAGGGGGAAGCAAGGAAAACACTCACATCAGTCCAAAGCAGGCGCGGACAGCGCCGGCCATGTAGAGGGAGCCTACCGAGCAGGCCATGCCGTCCTCCCCGGCCTGTTCCCGGGCGGCGTCCACCCCCAGGGGGATGGTCTCGCAGACGGTGACGGGCTTTCCGAAGCGGGAAAGATGCTCCGCCAGCTTCTCCGCCGGCAGGGCCCGGGGACTGTCCGGCGTGACGCAGACCCAGGCGTCCGCCGCCTCATTCAGGATCTCAAAGAGGGCGGGATAATCCTTGTCCGCAAGCACGCCCACCAGCAGCACCCGGCGCTGGGAGGGGAAATAGCGGAGGAGGTTGTCCCGCACGGTCTGAGCGCACTGGGGATTGTGGCCCCCGTCCACGATGAAGGGCGGCTCCTCGCTGACAAGCTCAAAGCGGGCGGGCCAGACGGTGGCGTAAAGCCCGTGCTCCACGGCCTCGCGGTCCAGCACCCAGCCACGGCGGCGGAGGATCTCCACGGCCTCCAGGACCACGGCGGCGTTGCGCAGCTGGTGGTCCCCCAACAGGGCCAGGGCATAGGGCTCGCCCCGATAGAGGAAGGTCTGCCCCTCCAGGCTGTCAAACTCCGGCTGCAGCTGGGAAAAGTCCGCAAGGCGCAGGCTTGTCCCGGTCTCCCGGGCCTTCTCCTGCAGGACGCGGATCACGCTCTCCCCCTGGTCGTAGACCGCGGCCTCGCAGCCGGGCTTGAAGATGCCCGCCTTTTCCGCGGCGATCTTCTCCAGGGTATCGCCCAGGATCTCGGTGTGGTCCAGGCCGATGTTCATGATGACGGCGGCCTCCGGCGCGTCGATGACGTTGGTGGCGTCCAGCCTGCCGCCAAGCCCTACCTCCAGCACCACGATGTCGCAGCGCTGCTGCTTGAACCAGAGGAAGGCCGCGGCGGTCATCAGTTCAAACTCCGTGGGGTGATCCTCCATGGCGTCGGCGTGAGGCCGGATGGCGGTGACCACGTCGGCCAGGTCCTGGTCGGAGATGGGCTCCCCGTTCACCTGCATGCGCTCGTTGAAGCGGAAAAGATAGGGGGAGGTGTAAAGTCCCGTGCGATAGCCGGCGGCGCGGAGGATGCTTGCCAGCATGGCCGCGCAGCTGCCCTTGCCGTTGGTGCCGGCGATGTGGACAAAGCGCAGGGCGTCCTGGGGGCGCTCCAACCGGTCCAGCAGCTCCCGCACCCGGCTGAGACCGGGACGGGACCCCATCCAGCGGGTGCCGTTGATATAATCCAGTGCCTGGGATACATTCATGCCAATGGTGTCTCCTTGCCTGTTTCCTTCGGAAACTTCTTCTTATATATCATAGCATGTTCCCGCCCGGCCTGCAAGCGGGAATGCGGAATTCGAAGTTCGGAATTCGGAATCAGGGATGCGCGGATGCTCCTCCGTTGATTCGGGGATCGCTCCCCGCGTGGAGGGAAGAAACTCCCTCCGTCCTCCGGCGGGCGTGACACGCCGGATGACACCTCCCTCAGGGAGGGAGGCTTCGGGCCGCCGAGGGCGGCGGCCCCTACGACGGGAACGGAACGCCCGCGCAGGGCGCGATGCCTTCATCGCGCCGTTTCCCCCTGCGCTGACTTTTCACTCTTCCCTCTTCCTTTCTCAGGCAGGGGAGCCTAAGCGGAAAAAGGCCCCTCAGTCTGCCTGGCGGCAGACAGCTCCCCTTGCACAGGGGAGCCTAAGAGGAACGGGGCTGGCGGGGCAACCCCTCAGTCTTGGCGCTTGCGTGAGACGCACCAAGACAGCTCCCCTTGCACAGGGGAGCCTAAGCGGAACGGGGCGGGCGGGACAACCCCTCAGTCACGGCGCTTGCGTGAGACGCGCCGCGACAGCTCCCCTTGCACAGGGGAGCCTAAGAGGAAAAAGGATTGAAAAAGCCGGATTTTTCCGCAAAAAAGTGTTGACCCGGGGATTTGGCTGTGCTATACTCTGTTTTACCTGTCGGACGAGAGGTTTCTTTTTGCGCGCTTTTTTCCGCGTGCGGAGGGCCCCGGCGTTCCAAACAGGGAGGCAATGCTCACGAAACGTGAGTAAATAAAATAGGAGGTGCCGAACAATGGCTGCAGGCGCAAGAGTAAAGATTACCCTTCGTTGCGACGAATGCAAGCAGAGAAACTACAACACGGTCAAGAACAAGAAGAATACGTCCGACCGTTTGGAGCGGAGCAAATACTGCCCCTTCTGCCGGAAGCATACCAAGCACGTCGAGACCAAGTGACTTCAGAAAGGATGCGTGAAAATGGCTGAAGAAAAGAAAGTGCAGGGTGCCCCTGCAAAGGCCGTCACCGCCGTGAAGAAGGAAGACAGCAAGCCCGGCTTCTTTAAGAGAGTCGGCAAGTGGTTCCGCGAGATGAAGAGCGAGCTGAAAAAGGTGGTATGGCCCACCCCGAAGACCCTCGCCAAGAATACCGCGGTGTCCGTTGTGTTCATGCTGGTCTCCGCACTGGTGCTGTGGGGCGCGGATATGATCGCGAGCCTCGCGGTGAATCTGCTGTTCCGGTTTGCGGGTTGAGTGAAATGGCTGAAGAAGCAAAATGGTACGTGGTGCACACGTACTCCGGTTATGAGAACGCCGTTGCCGCGGCTGTGATGAAAGCCGCGGAAAACCGCAAGATGACCGATCTGATCCGGGAAGTGAACATTCCCATGGAAACCGTCACCGAATTCACCGACAACGGTGAGAAGACGGTGGAGCGCAAGGTGTTCCCCGGTTACGTGCTGGTAAAGATGATCCTGACGGACGACAGCTGGCACCTGATCCACAATGTACGCGGTGCAACGGGCTTCGTGGGTTCCGATGGCAAGGCCATCCCCCTGACGGAGCAGGAAATTTACGATCTGGGCGTGGAACGCCGCGAGATCGTGGTAGGCTATGCCGTGGGCGACGAGGTCAAGGTCATTGACGGACCTCTGGCCGGCTTCCTCGGCACGGTGGACGAGCTGGAGCCCGAGAAGAACCGGGTCCGCGTCGTCGTTTCCATGTTCGGCCGCGAGACTCCGGTGGATCTGGAGCTCGACCAGGTCGAAGTCATCAAACATTAATGAGAAAGAGGTGCTACCATGGCACAGAAAGTAGTAGGATACGTTAGATTCCAGGTTCCTGCCGGCAAAGCGACTCCGGCGCCCCCCGTCGGCCCCGCTCTGGGCCAGTACGGCGTTAACATCGGTCTGTTCACCAAGGATTTCAACGAGCGCACCAAGGCCGACATGGGCCTGATGATCCCCGTTGTCATCACCGTGTACTCCGACCGCAGCTTCACCTTCGTTTGCAAGACTCCTCCTGCCGCCCTTCTCATCAAGAAGGCCTGCGGCATTGACACCGCTTCCGGCGTGCCCCAGCGCGACAAGGTTGCCACCATCAGCATGGAAGACGTGCGCAAGATCGCCGAGCAGAAGATGCCCGACCTGAACTGCACCGATATCGAGTCTGCCATCAGCATGATCAAGGGCACCTGCCGCTCCATGGGCGTTGTCGTCGGCGAGTAAGTCACCCTACGTGGGAGGATCTTTTCATCCATTACACCACTATTTAGGAGGAAACGAAATTGTTTAGAGGTAAAAATTATAAAGAGAGCGCAAAGCTCATTGATAAGCAGGCCCTGTACGATCCTCAGGAAGCTCTGCAGCTGGTCATCAACGCCAGCAAGGCCAAGTTCGACGAGACCGTGGAGCTCCACGTGAAGCTGGGTGTTGACGGCCGTCACGCCGACCAGCAGGTCCGCGGCGCCATCGTGCTGCCCAACGGCACCGGCAAGACCGTCCGCGTCCTGGTGTTCTGCCCCCCCGAGCAGGTTGAGGAAGCCCTCGCTGCCGGCGCTGACTATGCCGGCGGTATGGAGTACGTGGAGAAGATCCAGAAGGAAGCCTGGTTCGAGTTCGACACCGTCATTGCCAATCCCAAGATGATGGGCACCGTGGGCCGTCTCGGTAAGATCCTGGGACCCAAGGGCCTGATGCCCTCCCCCAAGGCCGGTACCGTTACCCCCAACGTCTCTCAGGCCGTGAAGGAAGCCAAAGCCGGTAAGGTCGAGTACCGTCTGGACAAGACCAACATCATCCACTGCCCCATCGGCAAGGTCAGCTTCGGCGCCGAGAAGCTGTATGAGAACTACGTGGCTCTCATCACCGCCATCAACAAGGCCAAGCCCGCCGCCGCCAAGGGCCAGTATATCCGTTCTTGCGTCACCGCCTCCACCATGGGCCCCGGCGTCAAGATCAACGCCCAGAAGCAGCTGTAATTCAGCGCAGAAGGCAACGAAAACTCCCCGACCCGGTCGGGGAGTTTTTCATAGGCGAAAAGCGGCGCCGGAAATCTTAACAATCCCTAAATTTGTTACTCTTTTGTAGACAATTTGAGATTTATATGATATACTTTCCCCACAACATGGGAGAACAGGCGCCGGAACAGGGCGTTTTTCCCCATCAGTCCTTCGGAAAGGAGCAAACCCTATGAATCCGAGATCCGAAAAGGATCGCATCTCCGCGATTCTGTTCATTATTGTATTTCTGCTGGTGGTCGTGATCGTGATCATGGTGCTGAAGACCGTGGACGACAAGCGCGCCGCCCAGGCCCAGAACACCGAGATCTCCACCCAGAGCTATCAGCCGCCCCAGCAGGACCCCAACGCCCTGGTCACCGGCGCGGACACCGTACCCACCGCCAATCCCTATGAGTCGGTGAACGCCCTGCCCACCACGGCGCCCGCCGGCGGAAACGGCAGCGGCGGCAGCACCTACACGGCGCCCACCCAGGCCCCCGCGCCCACCAGAGCGCCCACGCCCGCGCCCACTCAGGCGCCGGCTCCCGCGCCTACCCAGGCCCCCGCTCCGGCCCCGGCTCCCACAGAGGCTCCCGCGCCCGCGCCCACCCAGGCGCCGGAGGTGGCCTTTACACCGGTGCAGATGGGCACCGGCAGCGTGGATTCCGAGACGCCCACCGGCCTGAACATCCGGGCGGAGTGGAGCGCCAAAGCCGTGAGCCCCACCCAGGTGGAGGTCACCGTGACGGTATACTGCCTGCACCAGACGCTGTACACCGGCGCCTACAATCCGGTGAACTTCCTGGTGGACGGCCAGTACGCCTCCGTCTACGCCAGACAGATCGAGAGCGACAGCTATGAGTTCCACAGCACGGAACTGGCCAGCAAGACCTTTACCATCGATCTGGCCCAGGGCGAGAGCAAGACCTTCTGGATCAACGTGGAATGGGAGTACGGCGGCACCTACAGCGGCGTCCAGCTGGATTCCATCGAGTGCGGCAGCAACGTCACGCTGAGACGGTAAGACGGCATTCCTCTCAACCTCCCCTGAGCAAGGGGAGGTGTCAAGCGCCGTCCCCCGTAAGGCGCTTGACGGAGGGGTTGTTTGCCACTCTTTTGGCGGACGGGACAACCCCTCAGTCACGGCGCTTGCGTGAGACGCGCCGCGACAGCTCCCCTTTCACAGGGGAGCCTGCAAGGAAAAAGGGATTTGGAATTGACGAAACGGCAAGCTCAAGGTACAATGAGCTTGCCGTTTTTATATCCGAGACAGAAAGAGGGATGGCCATGCGGACCCAGGAACAGGTAAATGAGATCGTCCGGCTGCTGCTGGAGGAATACCCGGAAGCCAGCTGCACGCTGGACTACGGTAAGGATTATGAGCTGCTCTTTTCCGTGCGCCTGGCCGCCCAGTGCACCGACGAGCGGGTAAACCAGATCACCCCCGCCCTCTTCGCCCGCTTCCCCACGCTGGAGAGCTTTGCCGAAGCGGATGTGGAGGAGGTGGAGCGCTACGTTCACTCCTGCGGCTTCTTCCGAGCCAAGGCCCGGGACATCGTGGCCTGCGCCCAGATGATCCTGGAAAAGCACGGCGGCAAGGTCCCCGCCACCATGGAGGAGCTGACGGCGCTGCCCGGCGTGGGCCGCAAGACCGCGAACCTGATCCTGGGCGACGTGTTCCGGGTCCCCGGCTCTGTGGTGGTAGACACCCACTGCATCCGCCTCTCCAACCGGATGGGTCTGGTAGATGACCTGAAGGATCCCCCGAAGATCGAAGCGGAGCTTCGCAAGCTCCTGCCGCCGGAGCACTCTTCGGACTTCTGCCACTGCCTGGTGCTCCACGGCAGAGCCGTCTGCGACGCCAGAAAGCCCAACTGCGGGGCCTGCTGCGTGAAGCATCTGTGCCAGCATTTTTCGGGAGATTGAAGGATTCGCCCCCCCGCGCAGGGATGGCCATTGGCCGTCCGCATCCCATCCTCCGCGTAGGGAGCGATCCCCTAATCGCTCCGTTTCCCCCATGATAGGGGTCCAAAGATGAAAGGAATATCCCCCAGTCAGCCTGGCGGCTGACAGCCCCCTTTAGGCAAGGGGGCCATTGTCGGGTGGACGGAAGCCCGCTGTTCCTCTTGCACAGGGGAGCCTATAAGGAAGACCGACGGGACAACCCCTCAGTCCCAGTGTGCGCACTGGGACAGCTCCCCTTACACAGGGGAGCTTATAAGGAAAGGAGATTATAATGACCAATCGGCAGAAACTGAAAAAGCTCTTCGCCCGGCTGGATGAGATCCAGGCCTACGGGCGGGCCATCGGCAAGCTCAGCTTCGACATGGAGTGCTGCGCCCCGGAGGAGGGCATTGCCCAGGCCGGCGAGGATATGGCCGCGCTGGGCAAGCAGATCCACAAGCTGACCCACGACAAGAACTTTGAAAAGCTGGTCCGGGAGCTCCATGAGGACAGCGAGGGCCTGACGCCCGTGCAGAAAAAGGCCATTGAGCACCTGTATGAAGGCTGGAGCAAGTCCAAAAACATCGACGCCAAGCTCTCCTACGAGATGGACCTGGCCTCCAACCGGGCCTACGGCGCCTGGCTCAGCGCGAAGAAGTCCAACGACTTCTCCCTGTTCCGGGATTCCCTGGAGGCGCTCATCCGCTATACCCGCATCAGCATCGACCTGCGGGACGAGAAAAAAGGAAGCTATTACGACACCTGCCTGGACGACATCGAAAAGGGCGGCAGCATCCGGCAGCTGGACGACTTCTTCGCCCGGCTCAAAGAACGGATCGTGCCGCTGCTCAAGCGCATCGTGGAAGAGGGCAAGCCCATCCGGGAGGACTTCATGTCCCGTCCCGTTCCCATTCCCCGGCAGGAGGCCATGTCCAAATACCTGCTGGAGCTGGAGGGCCTGCGGCAAAGCGCCCTGGTGCTGATGACCACAGAGCACCCCTTCACCACCAACTTCGGCAATCACGACGTGCGCGTCACCACCCACTATCATGAGGACAGCTTCATCTCCAACGTGTTCACCACCCTCCACGAGGGCGGCCACGCGCTTTTCATGCAGAACGAGCCCCAGGAGCTGCATGACAACCACTGCGCCAACAACATGTCCAACGCCATGCACGAGACCATCTCCCGCTTCTACGAGAACCTGATCGGCCGCAGCGAAGCCTTCGTCTCCCTGGTGGCCCCCAAGATCCGGGAGCTCAGCGAGGGCGTGTTTGACGACATCAGCGATCGGGAGCTCTATGAGGCGGTGAATGTGGCCCGGCCCAGCCTGATCCGCACGGAGGCGGACGAGCTGAGCTACTGCCTGCACATCCTGATCCGCTACGAGCTGGAGAAGGCCTTTATCAACGGCGACATTACCGTGGACGAGATCCCGGCCCTGTGGAACACCAAGTACAAGGAGTATCTGGGCGTGGACGTGCCCGATGACACCCGGGGCTGCCTGCAGGACGTGCACTGGTCCGGCATTTCCTTCGGCTATTTCCCCTCCTACGCTCTGGGCAACGCCTACGGTGCGCAGATCATGAACACCATGAAGAAGGATTTCGACGTGGATGAGGCCGTCCGCGCCGGGGATCTTCTCAAGATCCGGGACTGGCTCATCGAGCATGTGTTCTCCATCGCCTCCCTCTCCACGCCGGATGCGTGGATCCGCGCCATCACCGGGGAGAGCCTGAACGTGGACTACTACTTGGACTACCTGGAGGAGAAGTTCACCAAACTCTACGAGCTGAAGTAAGCTCAGTTTTGAAAGAAAAAATCCCTGATCCGGTCCGGTTTGGACCCGATCAGGGATTTTTTGCGGGCTGTCGAGGACGTCCGTGGCGGCAGGCGGCGGCACGAGCTGTGGATCGCGCCCTGCACGGGGGACGCAGACCTTTCACCCTGACCCAGTTTGTCGCCGAGCAATGCTCGGCGCTACGGTCCCCTTTAGCAAAGGGGGGGCTTTTCGGATTCGCTCAGAGCGATGCGAAAGGCGACCGCAGGTCGCCCCTACGAGTTGTACGGTAATCCACCGCGCCGTAGGGGCGGCCTTTGGCCGCCTTCTGATGTTCTCTTCTTATCTGGTGTCCACACTGCCCGTCCCTGCGGCGGGCAGAACGTCCGGCGCAGCCGGGATCCTTCGGCTCGCCCTGCGGGCTCGCTCAGGATGACACCTCATCCGGCATCCTCCTGGCGGGGGATCGGCGGAGCCGCCTTCTCCTCAAGGAGAAGGCATAGGCGGGATCGTTCCATTCTGCATTATCCCAGCTCTTCCATAAGCTTTTCCAGCTCTTTGACGAACTGCCCGATGTGCAGCCCGTCAATGAAGCGGTGGTTGACCTCCAGGGACATGCCCAGCGTCCAGCGGCCGTTTTCCGGAACAAACTTGCCCCAGGCGATGCGGGGGACGGCGTCGTCCGGATCCAGGTTCCGCTCGTTGGTGAGGCCGGTCACATCCAGCCAGGGCAGGCAGGAGAAGAAGATCATGTCGATCCCCTCGCCGGCAAGGTCGATGAAAAAGTCCTGCTTCTCCGCCTTTTCCTTCGCGGCGGCGCAGAAGTCCTCCAGGCTCCCCTCACAGGGCAGGGTGACGATGCGCAACTGATCGCCGCCCCTGGGCAGATGGGTGAAGCTGGGGCGACGGCTCGAAAGTCTGACCACCTTGTCCCCCGCGATGGCGTAGGAGAAGGCCTCCACCCGCTCCATGGCCCGGGTGCAGAGCCAGATCAGGCTGTGGTAAAAGGAGAGGCCCCGCGCCTTGGTAAAGGCCCGGAGCTTTGTCACGTCCAGGCGAAAGCTCACCGCATAGAAGGGGTTGGAGATGGGGGAAAAGAACTCGAAAATCTCCCGCCGGGGCCAGGAGGCCAGGTCAACGCTCTCCATGCTGCTGCTCCCGGATCTGTTTTTTCCAGCAGCTGTGGCACATGGCCACATAGCTGTCGTTGCCGCCCAGCATCACCTGATTGCCCTGGGTGACGATCCGGCCGCTGCCGTCGATGCGGGCGTTGACGGTGGCCTTGCGGCCGCATTTGCAGATGGTCTTGATCTCGGTGATGGAATCGGCCAGCTCCATGAGGCGGCAGGCGCCGGGGAAGAAGTGGGTCAGAAAGTCGGTGCGCAGGCCGAAGCACAGCACCGGCAGATCCTCCTCATCCACCAGGCTGCGCAGCTGGTCGATCTGCTCCGGGGTAAAGAACTGGGCCTCGTCGGCGATGATGACGTTGTGCTTTCCCGCCGCCCGGTAGGCCGCCACGATGTCCTGCTCCGGGGTGATGATCTGGGCATGGCTCTCCAGGCCGATGCGGCTGCGGATGATGTCCGCCCCGTCCCGGGTGTCCACACTGGGCTTGATGAGCCAGACGGACATGCCCTGCTCCTCATAGTTGAATTTGGTGATCAGCGCCTGGGCGGATTTGGATGAACCCATGGCGCCGTATTTGAAATAGAGCTTGGCCATAATAATCTCCTTCCTTATTAGCTCCCCTGTGCAAGGGGAGCTGTCCCAGTGCGCACACTGGGACTGAGGGGTTGTCCCGCTCGTTCGATCAGCCGTTCCGTCGTGATCGACAACCCCTCCGTCATCCGGCTCGCGGGAGATCGCCGGACGACACACCCAAGGCCCCTTGCACAGGGGAGGTTGGTCGGGCAGCTGCTGACTGTCCACCCGTTCCCTCGTTGACCTAAAAACTAAAAACTCAAAACTAAAAACTTATTTACTCAAATGTGCCCGGACCCGCTCGATGACCATTTCCAGGGCCACCTGATTGTGGCCGCCCTGGGGGATGATCACGTCCGCCCGCCGCTTGGAGGGCTCCACAAACTGCTCGTGCATGGGCTTGACGGTGCTGAGATACTGGTCGATGACGCTGTCCAGGCTCCTTCCCCGGTCCCGCACGTCCCGGACGATGCGGCGCAGGATGCGCACATCGGCGTCGGTGTCCACATAGATCTTGATGTCCATCTCCCTGCAGAGCTCCAGACTCTCATAGATCAGGATGCCCTCCACGATGATGACCCGGGTGGGGCGGATGAGAACGGTCTTGTCCGTCCGGTCGTGGATGGAATAGTCGTAGACGGGGCACTGGATGCTCTTGCCCGCCTTGAGCTGGCGGATGTGACGGAGCATCAGGTCCGTGTCGAAGGCGTTGGGGTGGTCGTAGTTGAGCCTGGCCCGCTCCTCATAGGGCATGTCGTGGTGGGCCTTGTAGTAGTTGTCGTGGTGGACCACGGAGACCTCTTCCCCAAAGGACTGGATGAGCCGGCGGGTGATGGTGGTCTTGCCGCTGCCGGTGCCGCCGGCGATGCCGATGACCATGATGTCTTGCATAGCTTGTCCTCCCCTGTTTCGGCGTATTCCGCCATCTTTCATCCTATCTTATCATAGATCGGTCCCCGTTTCAATTTGACTTTTCATATTTTGTTGACTATACTGTTGGACAAGAACAATTCGCGCAAATACGAACAACAAGGAGGAATCATCATGCCGATCCCCACCCCCCATATCAACGCCAAGAAAGAAGACTTCGCCAAGACCGTTCTCATGCCCGGCGATCCCCTGCGGGCCAAGTTCATTGCCGAGACCTTCCTCACGGACCCGGTGCTGGTCAACAACGTCCGCGGCGTCCAGGGCCACACCGGCACCTGGAAGGGCGTGCCCGTCACGGTGATGGCCTCCGGCATGGGCATCCCCTCCATCGGCATCTACAGCTGGGAGCTTTTCAACTTCTATGATGTGGACAACATCATCCGCATCGGCTCTGCCGGTGCCCTGCAGGACGACATCAAGCTGCGGGACATCGTGATCGCCCAGGGCGCCTGCACCAACTCCAGCTACGTGAAGAGCTTCGGGCTGGGCGAACTTGCCACCTACGCCCCCATTGCGGACTTCACCCTGCTCTCCAAGGCCGTGGAGGCCGCCCGGGAGCACGGGATCGAAGCTCACGTGGGCAACATCCTCTCCTCCGACCCCTTCTACACCCCCGAGGGCCACAGCAAGAACGACGAGTGGAAGCGCATGGGCGTGATGGCCGTGGAGATGGAGGCCGCCGGCCTTTACGCCAACGCCGCCTACGCCCACAAGCGGGCTCTCGCCATCTGCACCATTTCCGACCACATCTACCGCCCCGAGGACAACCTGAGCGCCGAGGAGCGCCAGAGCAGCTTTACGCAGATGATGGAGATCGCGCTGGACACGGCGGTGAAGATGGCGGAGCTGGACAAGTAAACACACAAAATCGAAGCCCAGCGATGCGGGTTCGATTTTGAGAGGAAGAAGAACGCCATCGGTCGATGGGGCAAGTCCGCGAAGCCCCATGACCTTATGGCGTTTTTCTGACGAGATGGAGATCGCGCTGGACACGGCCGTGAAGATGGCGGAACTCTGAAACGAAGCTGTAGGGGAGGGTCTTGACCCTCCCGCGGATGATCCTCCTCTCGGAGGACCACCCGGACAGGCAATGCCCGTCCACCGGAAAAGAACACTGCATAAAGAACGGGAGGCGAATTCGTACCGGCTGCGGATCCGCCCCTCTTTTTTGTTCCTGCATGCCGTGGATAGCATGGACGCTCCCCGGGGCGACAAACCGCGGCTTGTCGAAAAGAAATGGGGGAAACGCAAGCTTTTTGTTGAATATTTTCCTTGCTTTACCCATGCGGCTCATGGTATAATGTCATTTGGTATGGAGATTTCATACTGTTACATCCAACCAAAATTTTAAATGGAGGAAAAACAATGAAAAAGATTCTCGCACTGCTTCTGGCTCTGTGCATGATCTTCGCCCTGGCTGCCTGTGGCGAGACCGCTCCTGCAGAGACCAAGCCCGCTGCCGAGGAGCCTGCTGCCGAAGAGCCCGCCGCCGAGGCGCCCGCTGCTGAGGAGCCCGCTGCCGAAGCTCCCGCCGAAGAGGCGCCCGCTGAGGCTGCTGACATCCGCGTCGCTATGATCACCGACTACGGCGACATCACCGACCAGTCCTTCAACCAGACCACTTACGAGGCCTGCAAAGAGTACTGCGAGGCCAACGGCCTGGAGTTCAAGTACTACAAGCCCGGTTCCGACTCTGACGACGACCGTATCACCATGATCGAGAACGCCATCGAGGAAGGCTTCAACGTCGTCGTGATGCCCGGCTACGCCTTTGCTCCCGCCATCGCCGCCACCGCTCCCGAGTATGAAGATGTTCTCTTCATCGCTCTGGACGTGTCCGACTTCGACCTGAGCTCCGCCGGTCTGGATCCCCTGCCCGCCAACCTGTACTCCGCTGTCTACCAGGAAGAGCTCTGCGGCTACATGGCCGGTTTCGCGGCTGTGAAGCTGGGCTATAAGAACCTGGGCTTCCTGGGCGGCATGGCTGTTCCCGCCGTTATCCGCTACGGCTACGGCTTCGTGCAGGGCGCTGACGCTGCTGCTGCCGAGCTGGGTCTGACCGATGTCACCATCAACTACGCTTACGGCAACCAGTTCTACGGCGACGCTGACATCACCGCCGCTATGGATACCTGGTACGCCGGCGGCACCGAGATCGTCTTCGCCTGCGGCGGCGGCATCTTCACCTCCGCTGCTGAGGCTGCTGCCAAGGTCGGCGGCAAGGTCATCGGCGTCGACACCGACCAGGCTCCCGTCATCGACGGCCTGTACGGTGAAGGCATGACCGTTACCTCCGCTATGAAGGGTCTGGCCCCCACCGTCAAGACCATGCTGGCTGCTGTTCAGGCCGGCACCTTCGAGGGCGGCAAGGTCGAGAACCTGGGCCTGGTCTCCGAGAACCCCGAAGAGAACTACGTCCAGCTGCCCTCCGCCAGCACCCAGTTTGCTGACGGCTTCACCGCCGAGGATTACGCTGCTCTGGTCGCCGCCATGTTCAAGGGCGAGATCACTGTCTCCAACGACATCACTGTTGACGCTGCCAGCTTCGCTACCGTCATCACCGTGAACGATCTGGGCAACCTGAAGTAATTCAAAACCCAAGAAACACAAAGGACAGGCTTTCGGGCCTGTCCTTTTTCTTCATTTTTTGTTTACAAACGACCCCTTTCTGTTGTATGATAGCGTTATGAAGCTATATAAGGGAGGTCGATACGGTTGGACAGTCCATACGCAATCGAGATGCTTCACATCACGAAACGGTTCCCAGGCATCATCGCCAACGACGACATCACCCTGCAGTTGAAGCGCGGCGAGATCCACGCCCTGCTGGGGGAAAACGGCGCTGGCAAATCCACGCTGATGAGCGTCCTGTTCGGTCTGTATCAGGCGGAAGAGGGCGTCATCAAAAAGGACGGCAAGGAAGTGCAGATCAAAGACCCCAACGACGCCAATGCCCTTGGCATCGGCATGGTGCATCAGCACTTCAAGCTGGTGGAATGCTTCTCCGTCCTGGACAACATCATCCTGGGCGTTGAGCCCACCAAGCACGGCTTCCTGCAGAAGAAGGAAGCAAGAGAAAAGGTCATGGCTCTGTCCGAAAAGTATGGCCTTCATGTGGACCCGGACGCCATCATCGAGGACATCACCGTGGGTATGCAGCAGCGCACCGAGATCCTGAAGATGCTGTACCGCGACAACGAGATCCTGATCTTTGACGAGCCCACCGCCGTGCTGACCCCCCAGGAGATCGAAGAGCTCATGCAGATCATGAAGAATCTGGCGGCCGAGGGCAAGAGCATCCTCTTCATCTCCCACAAGCTGGCGGAGATCATGGCCGTGGCAGACCGCTGCACGGTGCTGCGCAAGGGCAAGTACATCGGCACCGTGGAAACCAAGAACACCACCGTGGAGCAGCTTTCCGCCATGATGGTGGGCCGCAACGTCAACTTCCACGTGGAGAAGAAGCCCAGCACCCCGGGCGACGTGATCCTGGAAGTGGAAAACATGACGGTGGCCTCCAAAGTCCACAAAAAGGACGCCGTGAAGGACGTGAGCTTCAAGGTCCGCGCCGGCGAGATCGTCTGCATCGCCGGCATCGACGGCAACGGCCAGACCGAGCTGGTCTACGGCCTCAGCGGTCTGGAGCCTCTGAAGTCCGGCAAGATCCTCTTCAAGGGACAGGACATCACCAAGGCCTCCATCCGCAAGCGCTCCACCTCCGGTCTGAGCCACATTCCTGAGGACCGGCACAAGCACGGTCTGGTGCTGGATTATCCTCTGGAATACAACATCATCCTCCAGCGCTACTTTGAGCCGGAATTCACCACCAAGGCCGGCTTCCTGAAGCGCAAGCCCATCCGCGAATACGCCGAGCGCCTCATCCAGGAATACGACGTGCGCTCCGGCCAGGGCCCCATCACCATTGCCCGGAGCATGTCCGGCGGCAACCAGCAGAAGGCCATTATCGCCCGTGAGATCGACAAGGCCCCTGATCTGCTGCTGGCCGTCCAGCCCACCCGCGGCCTGGACGTTGGCGCCATCGAATCCGTCCACAAGCAGCTGGTGGCCCAGCGGGACGCCGGCAAGGCGGTGCTGCTGGTCTCCCTGGAGCTGGACGAGGTCATGGACGTGCCCGACCGCATCCTCGTCATGTATGAAGGCGAGATCGTGGGCGAGCTGGATCCCAAGAAGACCACCCAGGAGGAACTGGGCCTGTACATGGCAGGCGCCAAGAGAGATGAGGTGAAGGCATGAAAAAAATCTTGAAAAACGATGCCGTCCAGTCCCTGATCGCCTCTCTCCTGTGCATCATCCTGGGTCTGCTGATCGGCTACATCGTGCTGCTGTTCATTAACCCCGAAGGGGCTTGGGACGCCATCCTGGCAGTCCTGAAAAACTTCCTGAAAACCGCGAACCACAGCCGCCGCGTCAAGCTGCTGGGCGCCACCCTGGTGCGCACCGCTCCGCTGCTGATGTGCGGTCTGTCGGTGCTCTTTGCCTATAAGGTAGGTCTGTTCAACATCGGCGCCGCCGGTCAGTATGTTGCCGGCGTCTGCGCCAGCCTCTACGCCGCCCTGGCCTGGCACTGGGGCTGGCTGCCCTGCGTGCTGCTGGCCATCGTGGCCGCCGCCGCCCTGGGCGCCATCGTGGGCGTGCTGAAGTCCTTCTGCAACGTCAACGAGGTCATCTCCGGCATCATGCTCAACTGGATCGCGCTGTATACCACCAACATGATCCTGATGAGTCAAAAGCAGGAAGCAAGCCACTACACCCTGAAGCTGAAGGAAAGCGCCCCCCAGGCCATCCTGCCCGGCGCCGGACTGGACAAGCTTTTGGGCTATGACAAGGTCACCATCGCCATCCCCCTGGCCATCATCATGGCCATCATCGTCTATGTGGTGATGAACCGCACCCGCTTCGGCTATGAGCTGCGCGCAACCGGCAACAACCGCAACGCCGCCAAGTACGCCGGCATGGCGGAGAAGCGCAACATCATCCTCACCCTGGTCATCGCGGGCGGTCTCGCCGGTCTGGGCGGCGCCATGCTGTATCTGACCGATATCGAGCAGTGGTCCGTCACTCAGACCTCCGTGCCCGGCATGGGCTTCAACGGCATCGCCGCCACCTTCCTGGGCGGTCTGAACCCCATCGGCACCATTTTCTCCTCCTTCTTCATCCAGCACATCACCGACGGCGGTCCCAATGTGGACCTGAGCCACTACTGTGCCCAGATCTCGGATCTGATCTCCTCCATCATCATCTACCTCTGCGGCTTTGTGCTCTTCCTGAAGACCGCCATCAACAAGGGTCTCGCCAAGAGCGATGAAAAGCAGGCGCAGAAGGAAAAGAAACTTGCCGCTGAGGCGAAAGGAGGCGAGAAGTAATGCTGCTGCTGATCCAATACACGCTGATCTTCTCTTCCGTGCTGCTGTTGGTCGCGCTTGGCGGCTGCTTCTCCGAGCACTCCGGCGTCATCAACCTGGGCCTGGAGGGCATCATGGTCATCGGCGCCCTGGGCGGCGCGCTGATGATGCGCATGCTCCCCGCCGGCACCTCCGCCATCGTCATCGTCCTGCTGACGCTGCTGGCCGCCATCGTTTTCGGCGTGGTGTACTCTTCGCTGCTGGCTGTGGCAAGCATCAACTTCAAGGCTGACCAGACCATCGTCGGCACCGCCCTGAACATGCTGGGCACCGCCGCCGCCACGGTCTTCGTCAAGGCCATCAACACCGCCGCCAACCCCAACGACCACTCCGCCACCATCATCTATGTGGAGCCTAAGAAGGCCTTCGTGAAAGCCATCGGCTCCTTCGAGTTCAACTGGTTCATGGTGGTCGCCGTGATCGTGCTGATCCTGGCCTACGTGATCCTGTACAAGACCAAGTTCGGTCTGCGGCTCATGGCCTGCGGCGAGCACCCCCAGGCGGCCGCCTCCGTGGGCATCAACGTGTTCAAGATGCGCTGGGCCGGCGTGCTCATCTCCGGCGCGCTGGGCGGCCTGGGAGGCATCTGCTACATTCTGGCAGGCGTTTCCCAGTGGCAGTTTGAGTACGGCGTGGCCGGCTTCGGCTTCCTGGCTCTGGCAGTCATGATCTTTGGTCAGTGGAAGCCCCTGCGCATCGCCCTGGCGGCGCTGCTCTTCGGTCTGTTCCGCGCCCTGTCCAACGTGTACGCGGGCTTCGACTTCCTCTCCGCGCTGAACATCCCCGGCACGGTCTACAACATGATGCCCTACATCGTGTCCCTGATCGTTCTGGCCCTGACCTCCGGCAAGTCCCGGGCGCCCAAGGCCGAAGGCATCCCCTACGACAAGGGCATGCGTTAAGACGAAGGCATCCATATCATCAAAAAAACAGACGCGAAATACCGCGTCTGTTTTTTTGGGGGATGGCGCAGAGGAGGGTCCGGACCCTCCTCTGCGACTCTTTTTGCCGTCCATGATCCCCTCATGCCCCAAATCTCCTATCTCAAAACTCATAAAAAACCTGAGAGCACAGACCGTGTTCTCAGGTTTTTTTATGTTTGGAATTGCTTATTTCTTCTTCAGCTCGGCAAGGATGTCGGCCAGCAACTCCTCGGTGGTGGGGCCGGCGGGCTCCTCGGGGGCGGCGGCTTCCTCTTCCTGCTGCTTCTTCAGCTTGGCCTCAGCCAGCTCGCGGGCCTTGTTGAAGGCCTTGATGACGCTGAAGAGCACCAGCGCGATGACCAGGAAGTTGATGATGGCGCCAACAAAGGTGCCCAGGCCCAGGACCACGGCCTCGGTGCCGGCAGCCTCATCGGCAGCACGCAGGGTGATGTTCAGCGCGTCGGTGTTGGGAGCCTTGAACAGCCAGGCCAGCAGCGGGGTGATGACGTTGCCCACCAGGGAGCTGGTGATGGCGCCGAAAGCACCGCCGACGATGACGCCGATGGCCATGTCCAGAACGTTGCCCTTGGTGATGAAGGCTTTGAACTCTTCAAAGAACTTTTTCATTTGTTTCCTCTCCTGTTCTTATTTATTTGGTACGAGAATCGTCTTCCCGCCCATATACGGTGTCAGGACGGCAGGAATGGTGATGCTGCCGTCAGCCTGCAGGTGGTTCTCCAGGAAGGCAATGAGCATCCGGGGAGGGGCCACCACAGTGTTGTTGAGGGTGTGGGGCAGATACATCTTGCCGTCACCGCCCTTGACGCGGATCTTCAGCCGTCTCGCCTGAGCGTCGCCCAGGTTGGAGCAGGAGCAGACCTCAAAGTACTTCTGCTGCCGGGGAGACCAGGCTTCGATGTCGCAGGACTTGACCTTCAAATCCGCCAGGTCACCGGAGCAGCACTCCAGCTGGCGCACCGGGATTTCCATATTCTGGAAAAGTTCCACGGAGAAGCGCCACATCTTCTCATACCAGGCCATGGAGTCCTCGGGCTTGCAGACCACGATCATCTCCTGCTTTTCAAACTGGTGGATGCGGTAGACGCCCCGCTCCTCGATGCCGTGGGCGCCCTTCTCCTTGCGGAAGCAGGGAGAATAGCTGGTGAGGGTCTGGGGCAGGCTGTCCTCGGGCAGGACCTGATCGATGAACTTGCCGATCATGGAGTGCTCGCTGGTACCGATCAGGTACAGGTCCTCCCCTTCGATCTTGTACATCATGGCGTCCATGTCCGTCTGGCTCATGACGCCCTCCACCACGTTGCCATGGATCATGAAGGGCGGGATGCAGTAGATAAAGCCCTTGTCGATCATGAAATCCCGGGCATAGGCCAGCACCGCGGAGTGGAGCCGGGCAATATCGCCCATCAGGTAGTAGAAGCCGTTTCCGGAGACCCGGCCGGCGGCGTCCATGTCCACGCCGTTGAAGCGTTCCATGATCTCGGTGTGGTAGGGGATGGGGAAATCCGGGGTCTTGGGCTCGCCAAAACGCTGAACCTCCACATTATAGCTGTCGTCCGGGCCGATGGGCACGGAGGGGTCGATGATGTTGGGGATCTGCAGCAGATCGTGGTGCAGCTGGGCGTCGTATTCCTTCTCCAGCTGCTCCAGCTCCTGCAGGCGCAGGTCGTTGGCCTTGACCTGGGCCATGTTGGCGTCGATCTGGGCCTGGATGGCGGCCTTCTCCTCCTCGGAGGCCTTTTTCAGCTTGCCGAAGAGGGGGCCGTTGGCCTTGCTCAGGGCGTTGCGCTGGGCGCGCAGGTCACTGGCCTCGGTGATGGCAGCGCGATTCTTCTGATCCAGGTCCAGCACCTCGTCCACCAGGGGGAGCTTCTGGTCCTGGAACTTCTTGCGAATGTTTTCCCGGACGATTTCAGGGTTTTCACGAATAAAACGGATATCCAGCATGCTTTATCCTTCCTTTTTCCATGTACGCAGCGCGTCGATCAGGTTTTCCCGGTCGTCCGCGTCATAATAGTCCAGTTCGATCTTGCCGCCCTTTGCGCCTTCCACCAGCCGGACCTTGCGGCCCAGCAGCTTGGAGAGCTCCTCGGCGACCTCGGCGGCGTAATTCACCGCCAGGGGATCCACCGGCTTGTCCGTTGCCGGCGTCCTGCTCATACGGGCGGCCAGCTGCTCGGTCCGGCGGACGGAGAGGGATTTTTTCAGTACCTCCTGGGCTGCGTCCCACTGAAGCTTTTCATTGCTCAGGGGCAGTAGGGCCCGGGCGTGCCCCGCGGAGAGCTCTTTCTTCTCCACCAGGTCCATGACCTTCGGGCTGAGACTCAGCAGGCGCAGGGAATTGGCCACGGCAGGGCGGGAGCGGCCCACGCTTTTGGCCGTCTCCTCCTGGGTAAGGCCGTAGTCCTCCATCAGGGTTTTGTAGCCCTTGGCCTCCTCAATGGGGTTCAGATCCTCCCGCTGGAGATTTTCCACCAGGGCCAGCTCCGCGGTGCGGCGGTCATCCGCCGTGATGACACGGACCGGGACCTCGTCGAGGCCCGCCATGCGGGACGCCCGCCAGCGGCGCTCACCGGCGATGATCTGATAATAGCCGCTGTCCAGCTTGCGGGCCACAATGGGCTGGATCAGGCCGTATTGGGCGATGGAATCGGCCAAAGCCTGGAGCGCTTCCTCGTCAAAGTTCTTGCGGGGCTGGGCCTCCCTGGGCTCCACCTTGGCGATGGGCAGGGTCAGCAATTCCCCTTCCGCTTCCTCCAGGTCGTTTGCGGCAAAAAGGGCGTCCAGGCCCAGGCCCAGGCCCTTTTTTTCTTTTGCTGCCATAGTTCCTCCTGTTTTTGCGTCAAAGCTCATTTGCAGCGGGCGGAAAATTCCTCCGCCAGGGCCATATAGGCCTTGCTGCCCTTGTTTGCCTTGTCATAGAGCACCCCGGGCACACCGTGGCTGGGCGCCTCGGAGAGGCGCACGCTGCGGGGGATCACCGTCTGATAGACCTTGTCCCCCAGATGGCGGCGCAGTTCCCCGGCCACCTGATTGCTCAGGTTGGCCCGGCCGTCGAACATGGTGAGGACGATGCCCTCCACCTTCAGCCGCCGATTCAGGCGCTTGCTGCACATCTTGATGCTGGTCATCAGGTCCGCGATGCCCTCCAGGGCGTAGTACTCGCACTGCATGGGGATCAACACGCTGTCCGCCGCCACCAGGGCGTCCACCGTCAGCAGCTCCAGAGAGGGCGGGCAGTCGATCAGGATATAATCATAGTCCGCGTAAAGCTGCTGCAGGGCGGTTTTCAGCACATATTCCCGGTTTTCTTTGCCGATGAGCTCCACGGAGGCCGCGGCCAGCTCCTTGCCGGTGGGGATCACGTCTCCGTAGGGGGTATGTACCACACATTCCTCCGGCGCGGCCTGATTGATCAGCAGATCGTAGGTATTGGGGCGGCTGGTTTTCTTCACACCCATGCCGGAACTGCCGTTGCCCTGGGGATCGCAGTCCACCATCAGCACCCGGTAGCCCAGACCGTGCAGGGCCGCGGTAAGATTCACGCAGGTGGTGGTTTTGCCCACTCCGCCCTTCTGATTTGCGATTGCAACGATTCTGGCCATGACGACTCTCCTGTTTCAGATGAAGGTATTATACCAGCATGTGTCCCGGTTTTCAATGTTTCACGTGAAACTTTTTATTCACGGAGAAGGGCGCAAGTTTGGACAGAATGACGAATCAACTCGGAATTGAGGGACAGAGGTAAAACCTCCCCTGAGCAAGGGGAGGTGGCATTCGGCGATCTCCCGCGAGCCGGATGACGAAGGGGTTGTACAATCGGCCAACATAGTGGGATTCTGAGTGAACTGAACGACCCCTCAGTCAGCTTCGCTGACAGACCCAAGACCCCTTACGCAGGGGAGCTTATAGGGAATGGAGCGGATGGAACAATCCCTAAAGCGATTCGCGCCAGCTGTCCTCCTTACGGTGTACGAAAAGTCGTTCGGGCGGTGCTGAGTCTCCGGTATTTCATGCCTTGCGGAAACTACGGGGCATGTCGCGTAGGGAGCGATCCCCTGATCGCTCCGTTGTGCCATCCTGAACGCAGCGCAGCGGAGTCGAAGGATCTCGCCCCCGGCACAGGGCTCGTTTCTCTTACCCGCTTCGATATTTCGGACTTGTGCTGTCGAGATCCTTCCTCGGTCCCCCTCCTCAGGATGACCACACGATCCCGCTACACCTCGTAGGGCCGACCATCGGTCTGCCATTGTGCTTCCCCCAGTGGGGGAAGCTCCCTCCAGTGCGCACACTGGAGGGTGATGAGGGAGAATGACGGATCACAATCAGCAGTGGAGATCGGCGAAGTTGATATTGTTCTCCCTCACCTGTCAGCTGCGCTGACATTCTCCCCCGCTGGGGGAGGAACATACCCTTCCGTCACCGCCGCAAGCGGCGGCGACACCTCCCCTTGCAGGGGAGGCCTTTGCGTCGCCCGCCCGCCGTTGGGGTGGCCTTTGGCCGCCTTCTTTTGCTTTCCCGATCTTTCAGGCGACCACAGGTCTCCCCTACGATTTGCCGATCTCTTCTTCTCGTAGGGCCGACCATTGGTCGGCCGCCCCAAGCTGTGGTCCCCGAAAACAGCGGACGAGCAATGCTCGTCCCTAGCTCTGATTCGTTCTCTGCGTTGGACCGTTCCTTTGATCGCTCCGTCCTTCTCATCCTAAGCGCGGCGAAGCGGAGCCGAAGGATCCAGCCTCTGGTGGAAGCGGAGGGGAGCGTCTTTCCTCTGACGTGTTTCACGTGAAACAATTTACCCATCCAGCAGCTGACTCATTTCCTCCGTGGTCAAACCCTCGTGCAGAGCCAGATTCACGCCCCAGGCGATCAGCTTTCCGCAGGAGCGCACCTGACTGTCGATGCTGCGGGGCGTCACGAACATACCTCCCAGGGAGGGATCCGGAGACAGAGAGGAGGCGTCCACCACTGTCGGGACGCCGATAGCCAACACCGGGATTCCCAAGGTCTCACGATTCAGAGCCTCCCGGCAATTGCCCACGCCGGAGCCGGGAGCGATACCGGAATTGCAGATCTGCACAGACCGACAGAGAAGCTGCAGATCCGCTCCCGCGAGAGCGTCAATGGCGATGACCATGCCTGGCCCGGTTTCCCGGCATAGGGCCCGGATCTGCCGGGCGCTCTCCACTCCAGAGGTGCCCAGGACACCGGGTCGGCAAAGCAGAGTCGCGCGAAAAGGGGCGAAAGCGGCTGGGTCCGTCTGCTTGAGGTGCTCCGTCACCAGCAGTTGACCCGCCGCCAGGGAGCCCAGGGCGTCCGGCGTGATATTTGGATTGCCCAGGGCAGCAAGCAAGACCCGGGACGGCAGTGTGCCAGCACAGCGACGGATGAGCCGTGCCAGCACTTCTGACGCGGGGGAGAGACAGTCCTGCAGCCGGGAGGGCAGCTCCATGGTGACATAGGTTCCCTGAGGCTTGCCCAGGGCCCTCATGCCCCGCTCGTCCAGGATCTCCACCGTGGTCACGGGAAAATCTTCGATCCGCTCCTCCCGGGCCCGTACGCCCGGGAGTTCTGTGACCGAGGCTCCGTCGCACAGGCGGCGGCGCACCTCGTTTGCCAGATCTGTTCTTCCATTTATTACCATATTCTTCCTCCCTGCTCTTTTTCTCTCTATATATTGTGTTGAAGATGCCCGTTTTTCATACGGCGCAACAAGAGAAAAAAAGTGAAAAGAAATGTAAAAAAATGCTTGCTTTTCAAGGCTTTCTCTGCTATACTTACGAAACGCGGGTTATGTATTAACTCAATTTTGTAGGAGGAGGTGGCGAATCAAACATGGCCAACATCAAGTCTTCTGCCAAGAGAGACGAGAAGTCCAAGCAGCTCAGAGCGAAGAACCGCGCGGACAAGACCGAGCTCAAGACCATGATCAAAAAGTTTGACGCAGCCGTTGCCGAGGGCAACCGCGACACTGCCGTCAGTGCCTATAAAGTTGCTGTTAAGACTGTTGACCGCGCAGCCGGTAAGGGTCTGCTGCACAAGAACAACGCAGCGCACAAGAAGTCCGCTATGGCTACGAAGCTCAACGAGATGGAGTAAGCTCTATCCTCTGCAGCGAAAAGGGACGTTGGAAACCTGGTTTCCGCGTCCCTTTGGCATTTTTATTGTGAAAACGCAAATCATCCCGCCCTTCCGGGCGGGAGTCGTAAGACAGTTTTATTTTGTTTTACAGGAACGGCATGAATTACGAGTCATGCCGTTTCCTGTTTCATCAGTTCATCCAAAGGAATAAAACCCACCAGATCGTAGCAGATCTGAATAGATTGCCGTCGTTTACCGCTGCTCTTGTCCGGCGCACCGATGTAGATCGCCCGAATTAGTTCATGTGCGGCATACGAAGTAAGCTTTTCCATTTCTGTGTGCTCTTTGACCTTCTGGATGAACAGTTCAAGATTCTCCATTTGCTGTTCCTGCAGTTCGATCCCCTCGCGCAGGATCTCCATTTCCTCTTTCAGCGTCTCTTGCTCGTCCTCGTATTTCCGGCTCATGGATGCAAATCTCTCGTCACTCAGCTTTCCGGAGACGTTGTCCTCATAAAGGTGGATGAACAGACGATCCAGCTCTTTGAAGCGCGTAATTCGTTCCGGATCCTGCTGCACGGGCCCACAGCCCGGTATCAAGGGAGAGCTCGAACTGTACAGACTTGTTGTTTCCATAGTCGTCGTAAACATCGCACCAGATCGTCATGCGCTCGTTCACGTTTTCAAGCGTGAGGGTCTTGCTATCGTTGTCCGAATATGACGTGTAAGGATAGTCCAAGCGACGCCATTCGTACCGAAGCCCACCCTGATCGACGCCGGCCACCACGGTCAGCGTGACGCTTCCGTTCATGGGAACCGTGGTGTTCCCAGAGGTTTTCCCGTTGTCCTCCCAATAGGCGTAGAGTCCCAGGGGCTGGAAATCCCGCCAGATGGCATAGAGTCTCAGATTCTCCGTCAGCACCAGGGTATCCCCGGCCTGATACTCCACATCGCCGTTATACTCCCGGGACCAGCCCAGAAAATAATGATCGTTCCAGACAGCTTTGGGCAGCGTGATCTCGCTGTTTTTCTCCGCAGTGATGGGATCCAGATAATTGCCGCCGTCTACAGAGAATGTGAGGGTGCATGTCTCCCCTCCGCCAGGGCGGCGGGGAACAGTCCCGCCAGCAGCACCAGGCAGAGCAGCAGGGAAAGGGTCTTTTTCCAACTGTTTTTCATAGTCGGCCTCCTTGTTGCTTTTGTCGTTTGATGGGATCGGGATCCGGAAGGCAATGCTTCCGATTTCTGCATAAAAGAACCTTACAATAGCCTATAATATAATGTATCATAGCCTTTTGTGTTTCCCAACAGAATATCCGGAAAAATGCGGAATTCATCGGGCGGAACGTGCATCTGCCGATTGGCCTTGACGGGTCTGGTGCAAGAGACTATAATAAAATGGTATTTTTTGAAAAGGAGGGCGCAGGATGCACCGCAAACTGCTTTTGATCGTGAACCCCGCCGCAGGACGCGGCGCATATAAAAAGGACTTTGCCGACGCGCTGAAGATCCTGGACGACGGCGGCTGCCGCACCACGGTGGTCTTCACCGGACAGCGGGGCGACGCCACGGAGATGGCCGCGGGTCTGGGCCCGGAATATGACCTGATCGCCTGTCTGGGCGGCGACGGCACCCTCAGCGAGGTGATGTCCGGTCTCATGCAGCTGAAGGACCCTCCCCCTCTGGGCTATATTCCCCTGGGGACCACCAATGACGTGGCCACCTCCCTGGGGCTTCCCAAAAACAACATTCCCGCCGCAGCGGAGCGGATCCTCTCCGGTACGCCTCATCCCTACGACGTGGGCGGCTTTGGGGAGAAGGACTACTTTGCCTATATCGCCGCCTTCGGCGCCTTCACGGAAGTGAGCTACGCCACACCCCAGAATCAGAAAAAGCTGCTGGGCCAGCTGGCCTATGTGCTGCAGGGGGCCATGTCTCTGCCCAATGTGACGGCCATCCCCACCCGGGTGGAATATGACGACGGGGTGGTGGAGGCAAATCTGCTCTACGGCAGCATGTCCAACTCCACCTCTGTGGCGGGCATCATGCATTTTCCGGACGATATGGTCGGTCTGGGAGACGGCATGTCCGAGCTGGTGCTGGTGAAGGATCCGGGAAACCTGGTGACCCTCAGCGAGATGGCGGACAGTGTGCTCTCCCGCCGCTTCGACAATGAAAATGTGCTGATTTTGCACACGAAGAAGGCCCGCTTCCACTTTGAAAAGCCGGTGCCCTGGACCCGGGACGGGGAGGACGGCGGCCTGCATCAGGACGTGGAGCTCTGCAATTATAACGCCCCGATCCAGCTGATCTTTTGATTGAAAAAACGGGTATACTCGGATATAATAGAAACTCAGGCTAACAAAGAGAGGATAGTTATCATGCTGATGCGTCAGAAAATCGCCGGCATCTTTGCCGACGCCGCCCGCTTTGACGGGCAGGAGATCACGGTCTGCGGCTGGGTCCGCACCGTGCGGGATATGAAAAACTTCGGCTTCATCGAGCTCAACGACGGCAGCTGCTTCAAGTCGCTGCAGGTGGTGTTCGAGCGGGGAAGCCTGGAGAATTATGACGAGATCGCCCACCAGAATGTGGGCGCGGCCCTGATCGTGCGCGGCACGCTGGTGCTGACCCCGGATGCCAAGCAGCCCTTTGAGCTGAAGGCGGCGGAGATCCAGGTGGAGGGCGTCTCCACGCCGGATTACCCCCTGCAGAAGAAGCGCCACAGCGTGGAATTTCTGCGGACCATCCAGCATCTGCGTCCCCGCACCAACCTGTTTTCCGCCGTGTTTCGGGTACGCAGCGTGGCCGCCCAGGCGGTACACGAGTTTTTCCAGAGCCGGGGCTTTGTGTATGTGCACACCCCCATCATCACCGGCTCCGACGCCGAGGGCGCCGGCCAGATGTTCCGGGTGACCACCCTGGACGCGGATAACCCGCCCCGCACTGAGGACGGCAAGGTGGACTTCTCCAAGGACTTCTTCGGCAAGCCCACCAATCTCACCGTCTCCGGCCAGCTCAACGGCGAGAACTTTGCCATGGCCTTCGGCGATATCTACACCTTTGGCCCCACCTTCCGGGCCGAGGTCAGCTATACCCAGCGCCACGCCGCCGAGTTCTGGATGATCGAGCCGGAAATGGCCTTCTGCGACCTGGAGGGCGACATGGAAGTGGCCGAGGCGATGGTGAAATACATCATCAACCGGGTGCTGGAGCGCTGCCCCCAGGAGATGGAGTTCTTCAACAGCTTTGTGGACAAGGGTCTGCTGGAGCGGCTGCACAACGTGGTGTCCAACGACTTTGGCCGCGTCAGCTACACCGATGCGGTGGAGATCCTGAAAAAGAGCGGCAAGAAGTTCGATTACCCCGTGGAATGGGGCATCGACCTGCAGACCGAGCACGAGCGCTACCTCACCGAGGAAGTGTTCAAAAAGCCCATCTTCGTCACCGACTACCCCAAGGACATCAAGGCCTTCTATATGCGCCTCAACGACGACGGCAAGACCGTGGCCGCGGCGGACTGCCTGGTGCCCGGCGTGGGGGAGATCATCGGCGGCAGCCAGCGCGAGGAGCGGCTGGACGTGCTCACCGCCCGGATGAAGGAGCTGGGTCTCAAGGAAGAGGATTACTGGTGGTATCTGGACCTGCGCCGCTACGGCAGCTGCCGTCATGCGGGCTACGGTCTGGGCTTCGAGCGGATGGTCATGTACCTCACCGGCGTCTCCAACATCCGGGACGTGGAGCTGCACCCCCGCACCACCGGCAACGCGGATTTCTGAGAGCCCCTATCCCCCAGTGTGCGCACTGGGGACTTCCCCCGGAGGGGGAAGCAGGATGGGATGGATGAATCTTCATTCGATCAATATATGGAAAACGGGCGCTGCGGCGCCCGTTTTTTCGGAGAACATAGATAGATGAAAGCATTGAAAGGCATTTTTCTGGTGCTGCTGATCCTGGTGGTGCTGATCTTCGGCGTCCTGGTCTGGCAGCAGCTGGGCGGAGAGAAAAACCCCATCACCGTTCTTTTTCCCACGCCAACTCCCGCGCCGCCCACGCTGGAGGCGCCTGCTCCCTCCGTTTCCATGAGTGGAGAGGAAAACCAGCGTCTGCTGGACCTGGCCTATGCCGATTGCTGGCAGGCGGAAGCCCTGGGCGAGGCATCCTCCGATGGAGAGAAGGCTGTGCTCCCGGTGCATGTCACCCTGCTGAATGCCGATGCCCTGGCGGGCAGCGGCGCAAGAGAGGCCATGCTGGAAAAGCTGCAGGCCAGGGTGGACGCAGCGGAGCGAAGAAGCGATATTTATGAAGAGGACGGCTCTTATCGACGGGAGATCCTGCAGGACTGCTTTGACGCGCTGCTGCGGGAGCGGCTGGCGGAGAAGGAAAACTATCTGACTTCCCGGACACCGGAGCTGCGCTACCGCTATGACGGCGAAGCCTGGCAGCTTGAAAACCCGGAGGAACTTTATCCCTTCCGGCCGGATGCAGCGGAGCTCTTTGCCGCCGTCACGGCGGAACAGCCCCTGCTGCCCCTGCGCTACACCCTGCCCGAGGACGCCCTCTGGGGCCATGTGCCGAAGGAAGAGAACTTTGTGGAGACCGAGGATCCCTATGAGATCGCGGCCCTGCTGGAAAAGCCGGAGGCCAGGGCCCTCATCGGGGAGGAGACGCTGGTATGGAACCCGGAGCTGCCCTTTGTGCCCGGCACCCTGATCCGCTGCTATCTGGACGAGAGCATCCTGTGCATCCTTTGGCAGGAGCCGGAAAACAACTGCATGGGCACCTTTGCGGAGACCTTTGTCTCCGACGGGTCCCAGCTGCGGCGCAAAATCTCCAGCGACGAGCCCTGGAGCTTCTGGTTCGAGCGGACCAGTGATTTTGCCCGGGACACCAACGCCGTGCTGGCAGTGGGCGGGGATTTCTACTTTCACGACCGCAACTGCGGCGTGGCCGTCTACCAGCGGCAGATCCTCCGCTTCCGCCCGGATAACGCAGACACCTGCTTCATCACCGCCGACGGGGACATGCTCTTCCTCTACCGGGGAGACGGGATCAGTCAGGCGGAGACCGAACAGTTTCTCCAGGACAATGACGTGGTCTTTTCCCTGGCCTTTGGGCCGGTGCTGGTGGACGAAGGCGTGAATGTGACGCCGGACTATTATCCCTGGGGCGAAATCGACATGTACTACGCCCGCAGCGCCCTGGGCCTGCTGGGGCGGCATCACTATCTCACCATGAACATCAACTGTGACACCACCCGCCGGGAGCTGGACCACCTGCCCAATCTTCAGGACGCGGGCTATGCCATGGCGCGCCGGGGCTGCTGGAAGGCCTATACCCTGGACGGCGGCCAGACCGCCACTACCGCCTTTCACTATGCGCTCATCAATCCCGTGCAGTTCGGCCAGGAAAAGGCCATCAGCGATATCATTTACTTTGCCTCCGCCGCACCGGAGGAGTAGTATAAGGGAAAAGAGAAAAGGGAAGAGGGAAAAGTTGAGAATACTAATACCTGATAAAAAGCTTTAGAAAGATTTCCGAGTCAGAATTGCGCCAGACGAGGCGGCGGCCGCAGAGCATAATGGAGATATATGGTCAAGGCCGCCAACGAAGTATGGCACAATTCTGGCCGGAAAGAATCAAAGGTTTTTATTTGGTGTTAGTATAAAGTATTCTCTTCGGGGATGATATAAAAAAGGACGCTGATTGGTAATTCAGCGTCCTTTTTTGCGGGCGACCGCAAGGGCGTAGGGCGCCCCTACATTTTACTTCGCCAGCTGCGCTGCCGTGCGGGCGGCCAGACGGGCGTTATTCAGCACCAGCTGGATATTGCTCTCCAGGCTGTCGCCGCCGGTGAGCTCCACCACCTTGGCCAGCAGGAAGGGCGTGGTCTCCTTGCCGTGGATGCCCTGTTCCTTCGCCTCCGCCAGGGCCTGCTCGATGGCGGCGTCGATGACGGCCTTGTCCATGGCATACTCCTCGGGAATGGGATTGGTGACCAGCATGCCGCCCTTGTAGTCCAGGCCTCGCTGGGCGCGGAAGATGGCCGCCAACTCCTCAGGAGAGTCCACCCGGTAGTCCACGCCGAAGCCGGACTTGCGGGTATAGAAGGCGGGCAGCTCCTCGGTGCCGTAGCCGATGACGGGCACGCCCTTGGTCTCCAGATACTCCAGGGTGAGCCCCAGGTCCAGGATGCTCTTGGCCCCGGCGCAGACCACCATGACGGGGGTCTGGGCCAGCTCTTCCAGGTCGGCGGAGATGTCCATGGTCACCTCGGCGCCCCGGTGCACACCGCCGATGCCGCCGGTGGCAAAGATGTTGATACCGGCCATGTGGGCAATGATCATGGTGGTGGCAACTGTGGTGGCCCCGTCCACGCCACGGGCCACCAGGGCGGGCAGATCCCGGCGGCTGGCCTTGGCGACGGAGCGGCCGGCCTTGCCCAGATGTTCGATCTCCTCATGGCTGAGACCTGCCTTCAGGCGTCCGCCGATGATGGCGATGGTGGCGGGCACGGCGCCGTTATCCCGGATGGTCTGCTCCACCAGAAGGGCGGTCTCCACGTTTTTGGGATAGGGCATGCCGTGGGAGATAATGGTGCTCTCCAGAGCCACAACAGGCTTGCCCTCGGCCAGATCCTGCTGAACCTCGGGGGCTATATCCAGATATTTGTTCATAAGAACCTCCAAAAAAGTCTTTTGTAAAGCTTTATTATAGCGTGAATCGGATGCTTGTCAAGATAATTCGGAATGCGGAATTCGAAGTTTGGAATTGCAGATCGCGGAAACACCTGGGGAAGGCGAACTTGTCATTCTGAGGAGCGCAAGCGACGAAGAATCTCTTGCGTTTTTTTTTGAGATCCTTCGTCGGGTTCCCCTCCTCAGGATGACAACTCATTCGTCATCCGCCTTGCGGGAAACGGCGGATGCCAGCTTCCCCTCCAGGAGAAGGCCTTGGACGGGCGATTCGTGAATCGCCCCTACGGCAAATAATTCCGAATTCCGCATTCTGAACTCCGAATTTCTTCTTCCTACTTTATTTATATTTAGTTCATCGCGTTTCCCCTTGCATTGAGTGGCGCTTTCTGCTATAATGATATGGTTAGAAAGTCTGTGTTTTTTCAACATTGTGAAGAGGTGAAAGGCATGAATTCTCTGGACGATATCTGGGGTGTGGTATTGGAGCAACTGTCCCAGAAGCTGACGCCCACCACCATCAAAGCCTGGTTTGCCGACTGCCGCCCGGTGGAGATCGAAGATTCCCGCCTGGTGATCAGCACCAAGTCCGACTTCAAGCGGGACATCATCAAGGACCGCTACAGCGAGATCGTAAAGGAGATTCTGTCCGATCTCTTTTCCTCCAAATTCGATCTGCTTGTGCTGACTGAGGAGGAACTGGCGGACTACGTGTCCCCCAAGAGTGCGGACAATGACCTGCCGGAGATGGAGGGCTACACCTTCGACCGCTTCATCGTGGGAAAATCCAATGAGTTTGCCCACGCGGCGGCTCTGGCCGTGGCGGAAAAACCGGGGAAAAACTACAATCCCCTCTTCATCTACGGCAACTCCGGCCTGGGCAAGACCCATCTGCTGCTGGCCATCGGCCAGTACATCCGCTCCAAAACCCCCGGGGTGAAGATCGCCTATGTGAAGGGCGATGAGTTCACCATCCAGATGGTCAAGGCCATCAAGGAGGGCACGGTGGATGACTTCCACACCCGCTACCGGGGCGTGGATCTGCTGCTGGTAGATGATATCCAGTTCATTGCCGGCAAGCGGGCCACCCAGGACGAATTTTTCCACACCTTCAACAACATTTATGAGGCCGGCCACCAGATCGTCATCACCTCCGACCGGCCGCCGCTGGAAATGAGCCTGTTGGACGAGCGGCTGCGCACCCGCTTTGAGGGCGGCCTCATGGCGGATATCCAGCCCCCAGATCTGGAGACCAGGATGGCCATTGCCCGCAACAAGGCGGCCCAGCTGGGCCTCATCCTCACCGATGAGGTGGTGGGCTTCATTGCCAAGGAAATCACTGCAAATGTCCGACAGCTGGAAGGCGTCATCAAGCGCCTCACCGCCTATATGGAGCTGCTGGGGGACACCCCCACCATGGACATTGCCAAAAAGGCCATCGAGGATGTGATCCGGGACGGGGACTATGTGCCCACCCCCGAGAAGATCATCCGGGAGACCGCCAAGTACTACAACATCCGGGAAGAGGAGCTCACCGGCCAGAGCCGGTCCAAGAATACCGTCATGGCCCGCCAGGTGTCCATGCACCTGATGCGCACCCTGACCAATCTTCCCCTCACCGCCATTGGCGAGCACCACGGCGGCCGCAACCACGCCACCGTCCTCTCCTCCATCCGCAAGGTGGAAGAGCTTTTGAAATCCGATCCCTCCATGGCCGGCGTGATCCGGGATATCACCTCCAACATCACCACCAACACCGGCAGCCTCTGAGCGGGATAATGCGGAATGATGATGAAGTTCGCAGCGTGAGATTGTTCTCGAGAGAACAATAGCTGCTTTTAGTGAGAATACGGCGGTTTCGACAAGCTTCGCAGCAGCGCTAAAGCGTAAGCTATCCCGCGCGGACGGCGATGCCCAAAAGGCTGTAGACCACGAGCGCCCTTTTCTTTCTTCCACCGGGCGCGGCCCATTCTTTCTTTTCGGCAAGACGAAAAGAAAGAATGGGGGGCGCATTGACCAGCCTCTACCCTGCGCCGGGGGCGAGATTCTTCGTCGGCTGCACCTCCTCAGGATGACAAGGCGCGAGATGCGTCCTTCAGCGCTCCTAAGAATAGCGACGGCACGATGATGGCATCGTACCCTACGCGGGAAAGTCGGGACAAACAGCATTATTCTCTTTTATTCAACAATAGTTTTCAACAAAATCTCTGTGGAAAGTGGAAACACAGAATGTGGAAAGATTTTTGAACGTTTTCGCTGTGGAAACAGAATTTGCAATCCAAAGAGATTTCCACAACCGGAAAGCCTTGAAAAATCAGAAAAAAATGAGGTTTTCCACAAAACGCGTCCCTAATAACAATAAATAAAAAATATATAAGACTCCTATAGCTGAGAGAGTTTTTGATTTTGAGGAGGAAGTTCCATGAAATTCACCTGCGAAAAAGGTCTGCTCCAGGCGGCCTGCGCCATCGCCTCCCGGGCGACCGCGTCCAAAAGCCCCATTCCCGCTCTGGAAGGTCTGCTGATCGAGGCAAGAGCCGATGTGAAGATCACCGGTTATGACCTGAAAGAGGGCATCTATACCAATATCCAGGCCGATGTGGCGGAAGGCGGCTCCGTTGTGGTGGGCGCCCGCTTCTTCGGCGAGATGATCCGCCGTCTGCCCGACGGTTTTGTGACCGTCACCGTGGACCGGAACAACAGCGTGAAGGTCAAGTGCGGCAAAAGCGAATTCAACTTCATGGGCATCAGCCCCGAGGATTACCCGGAGATGCCGGTGATGGACGCCATCAACACCATTTCCCTGCCCCAGAACATTCTGAGCAGCATGATCAACCAGACCATCTTCGCCGTGGCGGACACCGATGTGCGTCCCATCTACACCGGCACCCTCTTCGAAGTGGAGGGCGATACCCTGACCCTGGTCTCCGTGGATGGCTACCGGCTTGCCAAGCGCAGCGAGCAGCTGGAAAATGCCAAAATGGAAAACTGCAGCTTTGTGGTGCCTGGCTCTACCCTTTCCGATGTGGTGCGAGTCTGTGAAGATACCGAGGAGCCGGCCCAGATCGCCGTTGGCGCCAAGCATATCTCCTTCTTCATCGGCGGCACGGTGATCATCTCCCGCCGGCTGGAAGGTGAATTTCTGAACTACCGCCGCTCCATCCCCGAGATGTTCCGCACGGTGATCCAGGCCGAGCGCAGCGAGCTCATGCAGGTCATCGACCGCGTGTCCCTCATCATCAGTGAGAAGAACAGCAGCCCTGTGCGCATGGGCTTTGGCGACGGCACCATCGACTGCTACTGTGTCACTCCCTTCGGCAAGGCGGAGGATATCTGCACCTGCGAAGGAAACGGCAACGGTCTGGAGATCGGCTTCAACGATCGCTATCTCATGGACGCGCTGAAGGCCGCCGACACCGACAGCCTGCAGCTGTGCCTGAACACCTCCTCCTCTCCCTGCGTGATCCGTGCCGCCGACGGCAGCGACAAGTTCACCTTCATGATCCTGCCTGTCCGTCTCAGAGCGGGAGACTGAATGAGTGAAAAACCTCCCCTGAGCAAGGGGAGGTGGCATCCGGCGATCCCCCGCGAGCCGGATGACGGAGGGGTTGTCTGCCCAGCCAGGGTGTTTTGAGAAAGCTTAACAACCCCTCAGTCCCAGTGTGCGCACTGGGACAGTTCCCCTTGCTCAGGGGAGCTTATAAGGAATAGGGACGACATTACAAGCCCTCAGTCATCCGCCTTGCGTGAGACGGCGGCTGACAGCTCCCCTTGCGCAGGGGAGCCTATAAGGAACGGGGCAAACGGGACGACCCCTCAGGCGCTTCGCGCCAGACCCAAGACCCCTTGCGCAGGGGAGCCTATAAGGAAGGATTATTGATATGGAAACCATTGCGATCAATACCGAATTTATTAAACTTGACGCACTATTAAAATATGCGGCGCTGGTGGGCACCGGGGGCGAGGCGAAGATCGCCATCGCCGAGGGGATGGTCAAGGTAAACGGCGAAGTGTGCACCATGCGGGGCAAGAAGATCCGCCCCGGCGACACCGTGGACTTTGACCGCTTCTCCCTGCAGGTGACAGCAGAATGAGGGTCCGGCGCATCGCCCTGAACGGCTTTCGCAACTACGAGTGGGAGACGGCGGAATTTGACCCTGGCACCAACGTGATCTGCGGCCCCAACGCCCAGGGCAAGACCAATCTGCTGGAAGCGGTGTATATGCTCTCCTGCGGACGGAGCTTCCGCACCCGCTTTGATCGGGAACTCATCGGCTTCGGCTACAGCGAGGGCAAGATCCTGGGCGAGGTGTTCAGCCATGACCGGGACCAGACCGTGGATATCCGGATGCGGACAGGGCAGAGCAAGCGCATCACCGTAAACGGCGTGAAAAAGACCGCCTCCGAGCTTTCGGACACGGTGAACGTGGTGCTTTTCTGCCCGGACGATCTGAACCTTATCAAGGAGGGCGCGGCGGTGCGGCGGCGCCTGCTGGATAACGCCATCTCCCAGATCCGGCCCCGCTATGCGGAGATCCTGACGGAGTTCAACAAGCTCTACGAGCACAAGACCCGCATTTTAAAGGACTGGCGGGAAAAGCCCAGCCTTTTGGAGACGCTGGACGAGTTTTCCGACGGGATGGCCCGGGCCTCTGCCCAGCTCATCCGCTACCGGGCGGCCTATACCGCCCGGCTCAATCAGACGGCGCCCCCCATCCACCGGGAGTTTTCCGGCAAGGGGGAGGAGCTTTCCATCGCCTACCAGACGGTGAGCAGCGTGAAAGACCCCTTTGCCTCGGCAAGGGAGATCTATTACGATATCTGCGATCACCAGGAGCGCCACCGCCAGGCGGAGCTGGACAGCGCCCAATGCCTCACCGGCGCCCACAAGGACGATCTGGATATTCAGATCAACGGCCGTTCCGCCCGGAGCTTTGCCTCCCAGGGCCAGACTCGCACCGCCGCCCTCTCCATGAAGCTGGCCGAGCGGGAGATTCTGCAGGCGGAGACCGGGGACATGCCCATTCTGCTGCTGGACGATGTGCTCTCGGAGCTGGACCAGAAGCGGCAGGAATTCGTCCTGAACCGCATCGGCGGAGGCCAGACCCTCATCACCTGCTGCGAGGACGCGGAAATCTCCAAACGCACCGGCGGCAAGGTGCTGCTGGTGGAAAAGGGGAAGATCCGGTGAAATTTATCCATCTCGGCAAGGGGACTCTGGTGCGGGACGATGAGATCCTGGGCATTTTTGACCTGGATATCACCTCCCAGAGTCATCTCACACGAAAATTCCTTTCCCTGGCGGACAAGTCCGGGAAAGTCATCAACGCGGCGGAGGATCTGCCCAAATCCTTCGTCTTATGCCAGCAACAGGGCGAAACCCGGGTCTATCTGAGCCAGATGGCCAGCGCCACCCTCCTGAAACGGGCGGAGGAGCGGACCCAGGTCGTTGAATAAGAAATAAGCAGCCGGAGATTCCGGCTTTTCGGAGGAACTATGGCAGACATTACGGAAAAAGTAACCCAGGAATATGACGCCTCACAGATCCAGGTACTGGAGGGACTGGAAGCGGTGCGCAAGCGGCCGGGCATGTACATCGGCTCCACCTCTTCTTCTGGCCTGCACCACCTGGTCTATGAGATCGTGGACAACTCCATCGACGAGGCCCTGGCGGGCTTCTGTACCCATATCGAGGTCAGCATCGAGGAGGGGGACATCATCCGCGTCAGCGACAACGGACGCGGCATCCCCGTGGACACCCAGGAGCAGACCGGCAAGAGCGCCCTGGAGGTGGTCTTCACGGTGCTGCACGCCGGCGGCAAGTTCGGCGGAGGAGGCTACAAGGTCTCCGGCGGCCTTCACGGCGTGGGCGCCAGCGTGGTCAACGCCCTCTCCGAGTGGCTGGAGGTCCGGGTCCACAAGGACGGCAAGATCCATGAGATGAAGTTCTCCCGGGGCGACATCACCCAGCCCATCACCGTGGTGGGCGAGACCGACCGCACCGGCACCGAGGTCCGCTTCAAGCCGGATCCGGAGATGTTCGACGACACGGTATACGATTATGAGATCCTGCACACCCGCATGCGGGAGCAGGCCTTCCTGAACGGCGGCCTTACCATCACCCTGGAGGACAAGCGCCCCGGCCGGGAGCAGAGCGAGACCATGTGCTACGAGGGCGGCATCCGGGAGTTCGTCCGCTACCTGAACAAACACAAGAACCCCATCCACGAGGAGGTCATCTACCTCTCCGGGGCCAAGGGAGACGCCATCGCCGAGATCGCCCTGCAGTATAACGACGGCTACAACGAGACTCTGGTCTCCTTTGCCAACGACATCCACACCCCCGAGGGCGGCATGCACGAGACCGGCTTCAAGACGGCCCTGACCCGCGTCATCAACGCCTACGGCCAGAAGAACAACATCATCAAGGGAGACGACAAGGTCTCCGGCGAGGACGTGCGGGAGGGCATCTCCGCGGTGATCTCCGTGAAGCTGCCCGAGGCCCAGTTCGAAGGCCAGACCAAGCAGAAGCTGGGCAATGCCTATATCCGCACCCTGGTGGACAGCATCATGAACGAGCAGCTCTCCGTCTACTTTGAGGAGCACCCCCAGGTGGCAAAGGCCATTCTGGAGAAGGCCATGATGGCGAACCGGGCCCGGGAGGCCGCGCGGAAGGCCAGAGAGTCTGTCCGCCGCAAAACCGGGCTGGAGAGCGGCCAGATGCCCGATAAGCTGCAGGACTGCAACGAGCGGGACCCCTCCCTCTGCGAGATCTACATCGTAGAGGGCGACTCCGCCGCCGGCTCCGCCATCCAGGGACGGGACAGCCGCTTCCAGGCAATCCTGGCCATGTGGGGCAAGATGCTGAACGTGGAGAAGGCAAGGGCTGACAAGATCTACGGCAACGACAAGCTCTATCCCCTGATCGTGGCCCTTGGCGCCGGCATCGGGGACGAGTTCAATATGGAAAAGCTCCGCTACCACAAGATCATCATCATGGCCGATGCTGATGTGGACGGCAGCCATATCCGGACCCTGCTGCTCACCTTCTTCTTCCGCTACATGCGTCCGCTCATCGAAAACGGCTATGTCTATTCCGCGGTGCCGCCCCTCTATAAGCTGACAAAGGGCAAGCAGCAGCGGGTGGCCTATTCCGACGAGCAGCGGGACCAGATCAGCAGCGAGATGCGGGGCGATAACGCCAACGTGAAGATCGACATCTCCCGCTTCAAAGGTCTGGGCGAGATGGACCCCCACGAGCTGTGGGAGACCACCATGGACCCGGAGAAGCGCTCCCTGCGCCGCATCACCCTGAACGACGCCATCCTGGCCGACCAGGTCTTCACCGTGCTCATGGGCGAAGAGGTGGAGCCACGCCGGGACTGGATCGAGCAGAACGCCAAGTATGTGGTGAATTTGGATATCTGATTCCGCTTGACCTCCCCTGTGCAAGGGGAGGTGCCCCAGTGCTCACACTGGGGAGGAGGGGTTGTACATTCAGCCCTGACGGAGCGATTTTGGGCAAGCTGGACGACCCCTCAGTCAGCTTCGCTGACAGCTCCCCTTACGCAGGGGAGCTTACAAGGAAAGGGGCAAGCGGAACGACCCCTCAGGCGCTTCGCGCCAGCTCCCCTTGCGCAGGGGAGCTTATAAGGAAGGAAATATTGGAAGATGGCACACAAAAGAGACTACAAACCCGAGGATATCGCGTTTCCCAATCAGGTGATCACCGAGTCGGAGCTGGTAAGCGAGATGCAGACCAGCTACATCGACTATGCCATGTCCGTCATCGTGGGCCGGGCCCTGCCCGACGTGCGGGACGGTCTCAAGCCGGTGCACCGCCGCATTCTCTATACCATGTACGAGGGCAATCTGACCTCAGACAAGCCCTTTAAGAAATCCGCCACCTGCGTGGGCGACGTGCTGGGTCACTATCACCCCCACGGCGACGCCTCGGTCTATGACGCCATGGTGCGCCTGGCCCAGGACTTCTCCATGCGCTACATGCTGGTGGACGGCCACGGCAACTTCGGCTCCGTGGACGGCGACCCCCCTGCCGCCTACCGCTACACCGAGGCCAGACTCTCGAAGATCTCCAACGAGATGCTGCGGGATATCGACAAGGAGACCGTGGACTGGGACCCCAACTTTGACGAGAGCCGGAAGGAGCCCCGGGTGCTCCCCTCCCGCTTCCCGAACCTGCTGGTGAATGGCTCCAGCGGCATCGCCGTGGGCATGGCCACCAACATCCCGCCCCACAATCTCACCGAGGTCATCAACGCCTGCGTCTGCGTTCTGGAGAATCCCGAGGCCACGCTGGGGGACCTGATGCAGCACATCACCGGGCCGGACTTCCCCACCCGTGGCATCATCATGGGCCGCAGCGGCATCCGCCAGGCCTATGCCACCGGTCGGGGCAAGGTGGTGGTCCGGGCGCGGACCGAGTTTGAGGAGCACGGCCAGGGCCGCACCCGCATCATCGTGACGGAGCTGCCCTACCAGGTGAACAAGCGCCAGCTCATCAAGAACATCGCCGACCAGGTCCGCGAGAAGCGGCTGGAGGGCATCTCCGACCTGCGGGACGAGACCGACCGCAACGGCATGCGCATGGTCATCGAGCTGAAGCGGGACGCCAACCCCCAGGTGGTGCTGAACCGCCTCTTTGCCCAGACCGCGCTGCAATCCAGCTTTTCCATCAACATGCTGGCTCTGGTGAACAACCAGACCCAGCCCAAGATCCTGTCCCTGCGGCACATCCTGGACGAGTATCTGACTTTCCAGGAGGAGGTCATCGTCCGCCGCACCCGCTTCGACCTGCGCAAGGCCCAGGAGCGGGCCCACCTGCTGGAAGGCCTGCTCATCGCCCAGGACAACATCGACGAGGTCATACGCATCATCCGCTCCAGCTACGACAACGCCAAGCAGAACCTGATGGAGCGATTCTCCCTCTCCGATGTGCAGGCCCAGGCCATCTGCGACATGCGCCTCATCGCCCTGCAGGGCCTCAACCGGGAAAAGCTGGAGCAGGAGTACAAGGATCTTGAAATCAAAATCGCCTATTACCAGGAGCTGCTGGCCGATCCCGAGAAGATCAAGGGCGTGCTGAAGGACGAGCTGATCCAGCTCCGGGACAAGTACGGCGATGAGCGCCGCACCGAGATCCAGGACGTGGAGGATGAGATCGACATGGAAGATCTCATCGAGGAGGAGCAGTGCGTCTTCACCCTGACCCACGGCGGCTATATCAAGCGCCTGCCCGTCAGCGAGTACCGGGCCCAGGGCCGCGGCGGCAAGGGCATCCGGGCCATGGCCACCAAGGAGGAGGACTATGTGGACACGGTGTTCACCGCCTCCACCCACGACAACATCCTCTTCTTCACCTCCTCCGGCAAGGTCTTTGTGAAGAAGGGCTACAACATCCCCGAGGCGGGACGAAACGCCCGGGGCAGCAACATCGTCAACATCATCCAGATCGACCCGGGCGAAAAGGTCAGCGCCATGATCCGGGGCCGGGGCTTCACCGAGGACAATTATCTCTTCTTCGTGACGCGGAAGGGCACCGTGAAGCGCATGAGCCAGGCCGCCCTGCGCAACATCCGGGCAAACGGCATCCGGGCCCTGAACCTGGACGAGGGGGACGAGCTCATCACCGTGCTGCAGACCATGGGGGATGAAAAGATCCTCATCGCCACCCACGATGGTATGGCCGTGTGCTTCGACGAAAACGACGTGCGTCCCATGGGCCGCACCGCCGTGGGCGTCCGGGGCATCCGCCTGCGCCAGGGCGACTTTGTGGTGGGCGCCGGCAGCACCTACGGCGGCGAGGCCCTGCTCTCCATCACGGAAAAGGGCTACGGCAAGCGCACCGCGGTGGAGGAGTACAGCGTCCACGGTCGGGGCGGTCTGGGCATCCGCAATTACAACGTCACGGAAAAGACCGGCGCCGTTGCCGATGTGAAGATGGTGAACCCCGGGGAGGACCTGCTGGTCATCTCCGACGACGGAACGATCATCCGCATGGCGGTGGACAACATCTCCCTGCTGGGCCGCTCCACCCAGGGCGTGCGCGTCATGCGCCTGATGGAGGGCAGCAGGGTCATCTCCATCGAGAAGACCATGCGGGAGACGGAAGAGAGCGCCGAGGGCGAAAGCGAGACCGAGCCCGGCAGCGAAGAATAAGAAAACCGGAAAGGGGGAGAACGGCGTGAAAAACGGAAACGGGAAACGCGCTCTCCCCTTTTTGGTTCCTCTCATCCTGCTTGGATCGATTCTGGGAATTGAGCTCGTCCTCGGAAACAGAAATGCGGTTCTGGCTTGTCTTATGGCCGGGGGCCTCTATATTCTTTTGGCTCTGCCCCTGTTCTGGATCGTGGGGAAAATAGCCCCAAAAGGAAAAAAATGGGGCCGCCTGGAAAATCCGATCGACATAGTATTGAATGGGGATTGGATTCAGGGAAAAAGAAAATGGTCGCTTCGCTTTCTGCTGCAGCTTCTTCCCCTCCTGCTGCTGCTTGGGTTTGCGGCGTGGAAGATTTTTTCCGACGGATCGGAAAATCTGGAGACTCTGCTTGTGTTTTTAGCCTGGGCACTGACAGCACTGGGGTGTTTCGGCTATCTCATTTATGGCAACCTGAAATCCCGCCGCCGTCAGGAGTGGGAACAGACTGTTGCTGAAAAAGGTGCGCCGGACGCAAGGAAGCGCCTGGAACAGATCGAGAGCTATTATCAAAACGGCCTGATCGACAAAAAGGAAGCCCAGGCCATGCGAGAACGAATAATAAAGGAAAAGCACTGAAGGGCTCCTGGGAGCCGGAAAGGAGATACTATGCGAGGACTTATCGTTTTGATCCTGCTGTTCTGGGTCCTGCCTGCCATCATCAAGAAGGTGAAAGGCGGGAATGGGAGCAAACAGACCGGAAAGCCCGCGGCAAGGGTCCAGACCACCGCCCAGCGGCGGACCCCCACGGTGGAGCTGCACCGTCCCGCTCCCTCCATGAAGCGGCCCGTGTCCAGCGTCGCCCACCGGGACTTCTCCGCCCCGGAGGCGGCCTGCATCGTCTGTGAGCAGACGGGGGAGGACCATTTTCAGCGGGACAAGGTCCGGCGCATCGCCCAGCTGGAGGACTGGCTGAAGATCGGCCTCATCGACCGGGCGGAATACCGGGTGCTGAAGGACCGCTACGAGCGGGGGATCTGAGGGGAAATTCGGAGTTCGGAGTTCGGAATTGCGGGACATGGAAAATACCTCCCCTGAGCAAGGGGAGGTGGCATCCGGCGATCCCCCGCGAGCCGGATGTCGGAGGGGTTGTGCATTCAGTCCTGATAGCGTGAAATGAGACAACGTGACGACCCCTCAGTCAGCCGCCTTCCGTGAGACGGCGGCTGGCAGACCCAAGACCCCTTACGCAGGGGAGCTGGCAAGGAACGGAACAGGGAAAAAACCTCCCCTGAGCAAGGGGAGGTGGCACGGCGTGTCCCCCGCAAGCGCCGTGACGGAGGGGTTGTCTGCCGAAACGAGATTGAGCGTTTTGAGAAAGCTTAACAACCCCTCCGTCCCAGTGTGCGCACTAGAACTGACCCAAGACCCCTTACACGGGGAGCATATAGGGAAGAGAAAGATGGATCGAAAAGGGAATCGGGAGCTTGTTCCCTTGGCCAGAAACCTGCGAAAAGAGATGACCAAGGAAGAGGGAAAGCTCTGGTATCAGTTTCTTCGTCTTTACCCTGTCCGCTTTTACCGGCAAAAGGTGCTGGGGAGATATATCGCAGATTTTTATTGCGCGAAAGCAAAACTTATCATTGAACTGGACGGTTCACAGCACTACGAAGAGGAAGGACAGGAAAAAGACGCTTGCAGAACGCAGTACCTGGAAGGGTATGACCTGGAAGTCCTTCGGATCGCCAACAATCAGCTTAGGGATAACTTTGAGGGTGTATGTACTTATATTGATTGGATCGTGAAGCAGAGGACAGAGGGGGGCGGGACGACCCCTCAGTCATCCGCCTTGCGTGAGACGGCGGTTGACAGACCCAAGACCCCTTGCGCAGGGGAGCTTGTAAGGAACGGGGCAAACGGGACGACCCCTCAGGCGCTTCGCGCCAGACCCAAGACCCCTTGCGCAGGGGAGCTTATAAGGAAGGATAATATGAAAACAGTCGAACTATACACCGATGGGGCCTGCAGCGGAAATCCCGGGCCCGGGGGCTGGGGCGCGATCCTGCGCTACAACGGGGTGGAAAAGGAGCTCTCCGGCGGAGAGGAGATGACCACCAACAACCGCATGGAGCTCACCGCCGTGATCCAGGGCCTGCTGGCCCTCCGGGAGAGCTGCGTGGTGGAGCTCTGGTCGGACTCCAAATACGTGATCGACGCCCTGGAAAAGGGCTGGGCCTGGGGCTGGCGGAAAAAGGGCTGGATCAAAAGCGACAAAAAGCCCGCCCTGAACCCGGACCTCTGGACCATGCTGCTGGATCTGACGCGGCAGCACGAGATGCACTATCACTGGGTCAAGGGCCACGCAGACAATGAATTCAACAACCGCTGCGACGCCCTCGCCGTGGCGGAACGGGAGAAATATGCATGAACTACCAGGACAGGCCCTTGAAGCTCTTCATCCAATACATCGGCCACCACAAAAAGCTCTTTGCCATCGACATGGTCTGCGCCCTGGCCGTTGCCGTCATCGACCTGGTGTTCCCCTATGTGTCGCGCCAGTCCATGTACCGCTATCTCCCGGAAAAGCTCTTTACCACTTTCTTTGTGGTGATGGGCGTCATGATCGGGGCCTATGTACTCAAGGCGGTGCTCTATTACATCATTACGGTGCTGGGCCACAAGATGGGCGTGCTCACCGAGGCGGACATGCGCCGGGACCTTTTCACCCACATGCAGGATCTCTCCTGCTCCTTCTTTGACAAAAACCGCACCGGCGTGCTGCTGAGCCGGGTGGTGAGCGATCTGTTCGAGGTGACGGAACTGGCCCACCATGGGCCGGAGAATGTGATCATCTGCTCCCTCACCATTCTGGGCTCCCTCATCATCATGTTCACCCTGCGCTGGCAGTTGGCCCTGGTGCTGGCCATCGTGCTGCCCCTCACCCTGTGGTTCACCCTGAGCCAGCGCTTTCGCATGCGCACGGCCAATGTGGAGGTCAAGCGCAAAACCGCCGAGATCACCGCCGCCATTGAGTCGAGCATCTCCGGCGTGCGCACCGCCAAGGCCTTTGCCAACGAGGACATGGAGGTGGAGAAGTTCGACTCCGCCAACGCCGTCTTCAAGGGCGCCAAGGTGGAATACTACCGCTCCATGGGCCTTTACATGAGCGGGATGGAGTTTACCACCGGGGTGCTGCAGGTGCTGGTCATCACCGTGGGCGGCCTTCTCATCATGGCAGGGCGGATGGACTATGTGGATCTGGTGACCTTCACCCTCTACGTCTCCACCTTCGTCTCTCCCCTGCGGAAGCTCGTGATGTTCGCCGAGCAGTACATGCAGGGCACGGCGGGCTTTTCCCGCTTCCTGGAGATCATGCGCACGGAGCCGGAAATTCAGGACGCCCCGGACGCCGGGGAGCTGGGTCCCATCCAGGGCCGGATCGACGTGAACGACGTGAGCTTCCACTATGATAACGGCGTCCCGGTGCTGAGCCATGTGGACCTGCACATCGCCCCGGGAGAGTGCTTTGCGGTGGTCGGCCCCTCCGGCGGCGGCAAAACCACCCTCTGCCAGCTGATCCCCCGTTTTTACGACGTGTGCGAGGGCAGCATCACCGTGGACGGCAAGGACGTGCGCGCGGTCACCCAGCGCTCCCTGCGCCGGAACATCGGCATTTTGCAGCAGGATGTGTTCATGTTCGCCGGCACCGTGCGGGAGAATATCCGCTACGGCCGGCCCGACGCCACCGATGCCGAGATCGAGGAGGCCGCCAAACGGGCCGAGATCCACGAGGAGATCATGGCCATGCCCGAGGGCTACGACAGCTACATCGGCGAGCGGGGCGTGATGCTCTCCGGCGGGCAGAAGCAGCGCCTCTCCATCGCCCGGGTCTTTCTCAAAAATCCCAAGGTGCTGATCCTGGACGAGGCCACCTCCGCCCTGGACACCGTTACCGAGCAGCGGATCCAGAAGTCCCTGGACGAGCTGAGCGTGGGCCGCACCACCATCATCATCGCGCACCGGCTCTCCACCGTACGGCATGCCGACTGTATCGCCGTGGTGGAGGGAGAACATATCATCGAAATGGGCAGCCATCAGGAGCTGATGGCCAGAAACGGCGCCTACGCCGCGCTGTGCAGAGCCCAGGAAATCGGTGATTCATTCGGCAAGAGCGAATCCTGAGAGAATCTGTGTTCTGATGAAGGCACTTTTTTGCAGGAATACTTTGTGTATTGCAAGAAAAAGTGACGAGATCAGAGCGCAGATTCTCCGGGAGGCGCCGATGGCGAATGGATCATCGATTACTATGAATCTGGAGGGATAACAGATGCTGAATATCCGAAAAGGCGGTCACCGGGACCTGGAACGCTGGTACAACATGTTCGAGGTGGATTTTGACGAGAAGGAGCTGCTGCCAAAGCTTGGGCTGCACACCGCCATCTCCAGGGGGGATGCGGAGCTGCTCATCGTCTATGACGAGGACAGCAAGCTGGAGCTGGCCTATGCCCTGGTCCTCTGCCGCAATGTCTATGGCTACGTGCTACTCAAATACTTCGGCGTGCTGCCCTGGTACCGGAGCAAGGGCGTGGGCATCCAGGCCATGCGCATGCTGAACAAGCGCTATGCCGACACCCAGGGGATCCTGGCGGAGATCTCCGTCTTCGACCCCGAGGACACAGAGACCCGGCGCAAGCTCAACAAATACTTCGCCCGCTTCGGCTACGAGCCCCTGGGCTGCGACTATCGCCTGGGCGGGGCGGAGGCGGACCTGCTGGTAAAGCCCATGAAGGGCACGACGCAGATCGCCCCTGTGGCGGACCGGGTGATCCGGGACTTCTACTCCCGGGTGATCGGACCCACAAAGCTTGCCAAAATGGTGGAGATCCGGGCCAAATGAGCGGGAAGTGTGCCGTGCTGTTCGATATGGACGGCGTGATCTTCGATTCCGAGCGGGCGGTGCTGGCCCTGTGGCGGGAGATTGCCGCGGAGCTGTCGCTTCCCGGGATCGGGGAGGTCTTTATCCAGTGCGTCGGCACCAACAAGCGCCGCACGGAGGAGATCCTCCATGCGGCCTACCCGGCGCTGGACTTTCATGCCTTCGATGCGGAGGTGCGCCGCCGCTTCCGGGCCCGGTACGATGGGGGAAGGCTTCCGGTGAAGCCCGGGGCGGAGGAAATCCTCCGCGCCCTGCGGGACCGGGGCGTGCCCCTGGCCCTGGCCTCCTCCACGGAGAGCGGTGCGGTCCGCCGGGAACTGGAGGAAGCGGGATTGCTTCGGTATTTTGACGCGGTGATCGGCGGGGACCAGGTCCACGTCTCCAAGCCAAACCCGGAGATTTTTCTTCTGGCGGCCAAGGCCCTGGACGCCTCGCCGGAGGCCTGCTTTGTCATCGAGGACAGCTTCAACGGCATCCGGGCCGCCAGAGCCGCCGGGATGCATCCGGTGATGGTCCCGGACCTGCTCCCCCCGGACGGGGAGATGGAGAAGCTCTCCGAGGTGATCCTGCCGGATCTCGCCGCGGCGGAGACATATATAATAGGAAGAGTGACAGGGGATGCCTAAGGCGTCCCCTGCAGTTTCCGGCCCCGCGCCGGGGGCGGGATCCTTCGCTTACGCGAAGCCATGACAGAGAGGGGGACGGACCCCGGAACTGTCATTCTGAGGAGGCAAAGCCGACGAAGGATCCCGACGGCGCCAGGTAGGGCAGCTGAAGCGCGAGAGGAGGCGCGCCCCGCGCCGGGGCGAGATCCTTCGCTTACGCTCATGATGACAAGCGGGGGTCGAGGCCCTGAAACTGTCCGCATGTTGAGAGGGTGTGTAACACATCCTCTATCTTTTTGTCAAATTCATATGAAACTCTTTTTTCGCTTTTTGCGACTTTAGGGGTGAAGGGAGGGTCGGAAGATGACAGATCGGGAGATCGTGAATCTCTACTGGCAGCGCTCCGAGAACGCCATTCCGGAGACAGAGCGTTGTTACGGACCCTATTGCCACACCGTGGCCTACAATCTGCTGCGCAACCTCCAGGATGCGGAGGAAAGCGTGAACGACACCTGGCTTGCCGCCTGGAACGCCATGCCGCCCGCTCGGCCCAACAGCCTGCGGGCCTGGCTGGGAAAGCTGACGAGGAATATCGCCGTGACCCGGCTGCGCCGCAAAGGCAGCCTCAAGCGGGGCGGCTGCGAGGCAGCCGTGGCCCTGGAGGAGCTGAGTGAATGTCTGCCGGGGGACTTTGACCTGGAACGGACGGTGGAAAACCGGGAACTGCTGCGCTGCATCGACGGTTTTCTGGCAAAGCTGCCGGAGCGGGAACGGGTGATCTTCGTGGGACGATACTTCTATCTGCTGACGGTGGAGGAGCTGGCGGAGAGCCTCAGGATGAAGAGCGCCACGGTGAAGACCGTGCTTTACCGCACACGGGCCAAATTGCTGCGAGAACTGGAAAAGGAGGGAGTGACCGATGAACGAGAGCGTCTATCTGTTTGAAAATCTGGGCCAGATCCGAGACACGTATGTGCTGGAGGCCGGGGAGCGGCTGAATCTCTTTCGGGAGAAGAAACATCGGAGCCGCAGAACGCTTTGGCGGACGCTGCTGATGGCCGCGGTGCTCACGGCGCTTTTGGGCGCAACAGCCTATGCCGCGGGGTTCCTGGAACTGAAGGAGCGGATCTTCCCTGTGGAGGGGACGGAAAGGGTTGTAGTAGTGCCAAACGGCCTGAAAGGGACACAGACCTATGCGGGCACCGGGGAATGGTGGACCTGGGTAGAGGAGCACAAAAACGATAAAGGGGACTACAGCCTCTCCTTCCTGCAGGGGAACGACCAGAAACGCAAGACTTGCCAGCTGTATTGGGCCTTGACACCGGAAGCGGCGGAGAAGCTCTATGAAATCGCAGAGACCTACGACCTGGAGCTCTACTCCGAGAGTGTGAAAGCAGACAGTATGGCGCGCCTGACCGAGCTCACAGGCATCCGGCCCTTCCTGGGAGAAGGGAAGGCCGCAATCACCGGCGGCTATGTGTTTCAGGACGGCTCCTTCATGGCGGAAGGACAGCTTGTTTTCTCAAATCTGTCCCTTTTGTGCGAGCTCCAGCGCTTTTCCACCGGGGCCCTGTATCCATACGGCGCGGTCACAAGGCTGCCGGAGTATAACGAGCGGGACTATGAAAACGCCAATGGCCAGACCGTCAACATCGTGAGCTTTCCCGGCGAGCGGATGGAGCTTTGGTACCTCTCCTCCGACGGGGAGACCTTTGCGGCCTTGCGGCTCTATGACCTTCCGGGCAAGAGGGCGATGGCAAGGGCGGGCCTCCGGGACCGGGATGATCTCGCCCGATACCTGGCGGATCGGATCGACTTTGCCGCCCTCTGCGAGAAAAACGACGCGGTGGAGCAGATTTTAAGCGTCCCCAGAGGCGCGGCGGATAACCGGGAAGCGGCGGAACGTCTGGAGGACTTCTACAACAGCCCCATGTTCTGTGCTGCACGGGAGTTCCAGGCCTTCTTTACCGCAAACTTCTACGGCGCCAGCTTTACCGGCGTCCACGGCCAGGAGGGTTATGAGGACATTGACGCCAAGCTGGAGGAGCTGGCGGCGAAATACGGTCTCCGCTACGCCACAGCCAAGCGTTCGGACCCCGCCACCTGGTACGATAACGGTGTGGAGACCTGGAACCGGCAGGTCTGCGAGGAGATGGGCTTTCAGGCGCTGAAGATCTATTTCATTCCCAAGGATGCACTCTGCACGTGCATGATCCACTATGCAGACTTCGCGGATTACCAGCGCATCTGGAGCTATGAGACGGCGAAGGGGCAGCAAATCGTCTGTGCCGCCGACGGACCGGAAAAGATCAGCGGCGTGTATCTGTTTTACGAGACGGAGGATCGCTACATTCTGGTGAGCCTGGGCAGCAATGACGTGGCTTCCGTCGAGGAGACCGCCGAGGCCGTCGACTGGACGGCCTTCGGCTGAGAGGAGGACGAAGAATGAAAAGAAAGATCGCAGCCTTGCTGCTGCTTATCATGGTGCCGGCGCTGCTGGCCGGCTGTGGAAAAGCCCCTGAAACAACAGCGGCTGCCGACATTCCCACCGCTGCGCCGGAGACAGCTGCGGTGCAGGAGAGCGCGCCTGTCGACGCCATTCCCGCCTCGCAGGAGACAGCGGAGACGGTGCCGGGTCACGACTGGGCCGAGCCAAACGCGGTGGACGACAGCGGATCTATTCCAAGCGACGGAAATTTTCAGCATTTTCTCCAGACTTATGTGGATCGATGGGTGGAAAGCGGAGAGATCCTGGACTCGGCCTTTGTGGGCATGGATGGCAGCAGCTTCGGTTGGGTCTGCTTCAGCGGCACGCCTAAGGTCGAGCTGGGCTGGAAGACCACGGAATACCAGGGAAGGGAATGCTACTGCCGGGGCCTCTTTGCCCGCTGTCAGGACGAGGATCGGGAAGGCGGAGACTATGTGTTTGGCAAGAGCATTGCCATGGAGCCGGTGAAACAGCTGGAGAGCCTTCTGCTCACGGAGACGGGAGAGATGATCCTGCTGCCAAAGGAGCTGCCCGTGCTGAAAAGCGCTGAGCTCTATATCCCTCAGCTGGGGCGGAGCTTTGTCCTCACAGACCCAGAGTCCCTGCGGGGCCTGGAGTGGGCTTTCAGCGAGCCAGAATTTGAAAACTTTGTTCGGCAGGAGAAGCCCAGCATGTCCGGCATGAAGGGACAAAACGGATTTCTGCCCCTGTACCTCCACTATGCCGACGGCAGCAGCTCCCTGGCCCTGGCCGCCGGGGACGGTTCGGACTTCTGCATGGTCTGGAAGGAGGGCTTCAGCTCCTACGGGCCGGTGAGCCTCTTCGAGCGCTTCGGCGTGCCGCTTCCTTCGCCGGGCTATACCCACCACGACGACGGCAGCACGACCATCGAGGAAGTAGTGGAGGGGATGGATAGCTCTCTGCAGCTGGCCTTCCGCCATGAGGTGCGCAACACCTTCGATGCCCATGGCCGCCTGGTGCGCTATGAGCATACATACCACCGGGACGACAACGTTTTCGACACCAGCGAGGTACGATACTATTCCTATCTGCCGGACGGGAAGCCGGATCATGTGGATATCCACTGGGAGGATGCCCAAAGCGGCAGCCACGATCAACGGGAGAGCTTTACCTATAATGAACGCGGCATGGTGACCCGCTTTGCCTCCAACGATCTGAACGACGAGAGCCGGGGTATGTATTATGACTATCTCTATGACGAGCAGAACCGCCTGACGGCCATCATCTACCACTACCGGGACGGACGGGAAGGTTTGCCCAGCGGAAACAGCTATTTCTGGTATGACGACGCGGGCCTGCGTCACGCCTACGGCGTGGATCAGGAAGGCAACCTCATCGGCGGCCCGGAGGGAGACGCTGGGGACCGTCCCATGCGAAGAGGCTGAAAGTCTTTCGTGACCTTGTAGGAGCTGGCGCCCTCGACAGCCCGGCGGCAGCGGCCGTCTTACGCATGGACGCAGTCGGATGAGGGAGAGGAAAACGATGGCCGCGGCACAGGCCGCCGGGGCTGTTCCCGGCAGCCGATCCGCGTTATCCAATATCTGCGGGGCATTTAGACAGTAGCTCTTGCATCCGCCTTGTCAAACTCAATGCTCTGCGATATAATTTGACCTGTACCGATACCTGATAAAAACTCGATATTGGGAGGGCTCCCTATGAAACGTCTTTGCCTTGTGCTCGCTTTTGTGCTTCTCCTTGGCTGCCTGACCGGCTGCGGATCTGCTCCGGAAACGCAGGAGGCCGCCCCTGCAAGTCCGAAACCTGTATCAGAGGACGCCGCCTCTGCCGAAAAGCAGCCCAGCCCTGTCCCTGAAGAGGCATCCGCTGCCCCCCTGCCCCTTCCTGAACCCGAATTTCTGGAGGATTTTACCGTCGAAACCGTGGATGGAGGCACGTTTACCCTGTCTGAGGAGCTCAAGGATCACAAGCAGGTGCTCATCAATCTGTGGGCAACCTGGTGCGAACCCTGCAAAAAAGAATTTCCCTATCTGCAGGAGGCCCTGGAACAGCGCTCGGAGGATATCTCTCTCATCGCGCTGTCCACCGATCCCGGAGATGAGGACTGGGTCCTGAAAAACTACGCCGAAGAGCTGGGCGTCTCTTTCCCCATGGGAAATGTGGGAGACACGGGGCTTGAGCGTTTTGCGACGTATTCTCTCCCCACAACGATAGTGCTGGATTCTTCCGGCAGGGTCCTGGCTGCGGAATGCGGGGCCAAGTTCTCCGCGGAAGAATTCATTGCCATGTTCGATGCCTTCACCGCCCAGGACTATGATCCCGATCTCTGCACGTACCGGATCAAAACCATGGATACCGGTATGAACCCGCTGGAGGGCGTCCAGCTCAGTTTCCGTTCCGATGCAGGCAGCAGCCTTGTCAGCTCAGGTCCAGACGGGGAAGTGATTTTCACCGGTCCTCCGGCCCGGTATCAGATCGAGGTCATCAAAGCGCCGGATGGCATGGTCAGGCGAAGCGACACGGTAATCGTTACCCTCCCCTGCTCCTGCACGCAGGCCATCGTTTTTGAAAAAGGCTACACGCCTCCGGCAGCGTCGGAAGAGGAGCCAGACTTCGCCTATGACGGGCCGGAGCCGGATTGGATCATCCTGGATGATTTCACCGTGGATACGGCAGACGGAGGATTCTTCACCCTGTCCCAGGCTTTGGAAGGCCGCAAACTTCTCATCATCATACTCTTTGACACCAGCTGCTTCACCAATGAATGGGAGTTTCCCTCTCTGCAAAAGGCGCTGGGCCAGCGGGATGACTTTGCCGTTTTGGCCCTGTCCGCAGCACCCTCGGAAAGTCTGGATGCGCTGAAAGACTATGCAGAGGAGCTTGGCGTCAATTTCCCCATTGCCAGGATGGAGGGCACAGGGATGGACCGCTTCCTGGGTGAAACGCTTCCAATGACGATCCTGGTGGACAGACATGCCAGAGTTTTGCTTGTCGAACCGAGTACTCTGAACCAGGTTGAGTCTGTTCACGAGCTGCTGGACGGGCATTCCGGCAAAAACTATAATCCATATGAATGCGAATACACATTCTTTGCCCTGGATGAAAACGGCCAGGGGATCGAAGGCCTTGTCATCAATCTCTGCACCGAAGACAGCTGCACCCCCATCACCACAAATGAAGACGGATACGCGGGCTTCGTGGGCCTGCCGGGCAACTATCATGTCCAGCTCGTCAAGGTGCCGGAGGGGCTGTCGGTCCGCGACTCTGTCGACTGGTATACGGAGCCCTATCCTCAGACCTTCTGGGTTTTCTTCCATGGCAGCATTTCCTGAAGCGGCCCCGGCGTGAAGGCACGGCGGCACTTGCGGATACTCCTGGGTCACACATTTCCCTGTCATCTGGAATACCTGGGCGGGGTGCGCAGTGTGAACTCCCTGGCGGAGGACGATCGGCAGAGGAAGACTATGGAAAAGCCTGTTTCCGATAGAAAAATCGGTCTCCTATCATAAGGGAAGACGATTCCTTCCCTCTCTTCTCTTGCTCTCGCACAATATTTCTGCTATACTATCCCCGCTATGGAACTTCTCATCAAACAAATACTGGAAAACAAGGAAGCAGCCGCCCTCCCCTCTTTGCTGGAGAGCGGAGGGCTTCCTGCGCTCGTTTCCGGACTTTCCGCGGTGCACCGGGCCAATCTGGCGGCTGCCCTGCGGCTGGAGACGGAGCTGCCCCTGGTGGTGCTCTGCCCGGATGACACCGCGGCGGAGAACATGGCCCGGGACCTTGCGGCCATGCTGAACCTCCCCGTGGCTTCTCTCGGCATGCGGGACTATACCTTCTATCCCGCGGAGGCCGCCTCCCGCCAGGCGGAGCAGAAGCGCCTTGCCGCCCTCTACGCCCTGCAAAAGGGCGAGGCGGAGATCTTCACCGCCTCGGTTTCCGGTCTCATGCAGCGGACCATCCCGCCCCAGACCCTGGCCCAGGCCGCCTTTACCCTGAAAGCAGGGGGCAGCTGCGCCATCGAGGACGTGGAGGACGCCCTGCTGCGCTGCGGCTACGTCAAGTGCGAGCAGGTGGAGGGCCCGGGGCAGTTTGCCCGCCGGGGCGGCATCCTGGACTTCTTCTCCCCCGCGGACCCGGAGCCGGTGCGCGTGGAATTCTGGGGGGACGATATCGACTCCATGGGCCGCTTCGACGTGAGCAGTCAGCGCCGCTCGGAGAGCGTGGAGCGCTGCACCATCCTGCCCGCGGCGGAGACCCTGCCCAGCCTCACCCTGGGGGGTGTGGAGACCCTGGCAAGGGAGATCGAGAATGCCGCGGAGCGCTTTGCCAAAAAGCGCGGCAGCGAAAACGCCGCTTCTCTCGCCGCCACCCTTCGCGCCGACGCGGATCGGCTCCGGGGCGGGGTGCTGATGTCAGACGCGGACCGCTACCTCCCCCTCATCTATCCCATGGCCTCCGCTCTGGACTATCTGCCGGAAAACGCCCTTCTGGTGCTGGAGCAGCCCGCCCGCTGCGCCGAGCGTGCCCGGGATTACCAAAAGCAGCTGCAGGAGGACCTGCGGGAGCTGCAGAAGCGGGGCCAGGTGGCCCTGAACGCGGAAAACTTCTATCTCAGCTGGGATAACCTGGTGCGAAAGCTCGCGGACTTCCCCCTCTATATGACCGACGCCTTCACCGTGGGGAGGACGCCTCTGGCCCCCAAGACCCTCACCAGCATCCCGGCCAAGCAGCTTCCCTCCTACGCCGGCAGCGCCCAGGCCGCCGCCGAGGACGTGAAGATCTACCTCAAGCAGGGCCATCGGGTGGTGGTGCTGGCGGGAGACGAGCGCCGGGGCAAGGTGCTGCAGGACTTTTTCAAGGACCACGAGATCCCCGCCATCCTGGACCCGGAGCTGAAACGGCTGCCGGACTTCGGAGAATGCCGCATCGGCGTGGGCGCCCTCTCGGCAGGCCTGGAGTATCCGGGCATCAAGCTGGCCGTCCTCACCGACGCCCAGCTGCTGCGCGCGCGGAACAAGAAGCAGGCGGCCAAAAAGAAGCTGCCCGCCAACCGCCAGCGCATCGAGAGCTACGCGGACCTCTCCGTGGGGGACTATGTGGTCCACGAGAACCACGGCATCGGCCGCTTCGCCGGCATCGTGAAGATGCAGGTGGACGGCTTTGAAAAGGACTATGTGAAGATCCAGTACGCCGGGACGGACAGCCTGTATGTGCCGGCCACCCAGCTGGATCTGGTGACCAAATACACCGGCGCCGGGGAAGAAAAGGCCGTGAAGCTCTCCAAAATGGGGGGCGCGGAGTGGACCAAGACCCGGCAGCGGGCCAAAAGCGCCGCCAAGGACATGGCGAAAAAGCTCATCGCCCTCTATGCCGAGCGGCAGCGCCTGCCGGGCTACGCATTCTCGCCGGACAGCGAGTGGCAGACCGAGTTTGAGGAAAACTTCGGCTATACCGAGACCGACGATCAGCTCCGCTGCGTGGCGGAGATCAAGGCGGACATGGAATCCTCCGTGCCCATGGACCGGCTCCTCTGCGGGGACGTGGGCTTCGGCAAAACGGAGGTGGCCCTCCGGGCGGTGATGAAGTGCGTGCTGGACGGCAAGCAGGCCGCCATCCTGGTGCCGACGACAGTGCTGGCCCAGCAGCATTACCAGACGGCGCTGCAGCGCTTCTTCGGCTTCCCGGTGGAGATCGGGGTGCTGAGCCGCTTCAAGACCGGGGGCCAGTCCCAGCGCCTGCTCTCGGAGCTTGCCAGCGGCAAGTGCGATCTGGTGATCGGCACCCACCGGCTCCTCTCCAAGGACGTGAAGTTCAAGGACCTGGGGCTTCTGGTGGTGGACGAGGAGCAGCGCTTCGGCGTGACCCACAAGGAGCATATCAAGGAGCTCTCCAGGGGCGTGGACGTGCTGACCCTCTCGGCTACCCCCATCCCCCGGACCCTCAACATGGCCATGTCCGGCATCCGGGACATGTCCACCATCGAGGAGCCGCCGGAGGACCGGCTTCCGGTGCAGACCTTCGTGATGGAGCACGACTGGAACGTGCTGGCCGACGCCATTCGCCGGGAACTGCAGCGGGGCGGCCAGGTCTACTACCTGCACAACCGCATCGACGACATCGACCGCACGGCGGTACGCCTGCGGGAGATGCTGGAGGACGTGACGGTGGCGGTGGCCCACGGCCAGATGGACAAGACCATGCTGGCAAACGTGATGGAGAACGTGGCCAACGGCCAGATCCAGGTGCTGGTCTGCACCACCATCATCGAGACCGGCATCGATATCCCCAACGTGAACACCCTCATCATCGAGGACGCGGATAAGCTGGGTCTTGCCCAGCTGCACCAGATCCGGGGCCGGGTGGGCCGCTCCACCCGCAGGGCTTCGGCCTATCTCACCTTCCGGCGGGACAAGGTCCTCACGGAGATCGCGGAGAAGCGCCTCTCCGCCATCCGGGACTTTGCGGCCTTCGGCTCCGGCTTCAAGATCGCCATGCGGGACCTGGAGATCCGGGGCGCGGGCAATCTGCTGGGGGCGGAGCAGTCCGGCCACATGGTGGACGTGGGCTATGATATGTATATGAAGCTGCTCTCGGAGGCGGTGCTGGAGGCCAGGGGCATCCCCGTGCCCCAGCGGGCGGAGTGCTCGGCGGATCTGGCGGTGGCCGCCAACATCCCGGAGCGCTATGTGCCCTCCTCGGAGCAGCGCATGGACCTCTACCGCCGCATTGCCGCCATCCGCACCGAGGAGGAGGCGGACGACCTACTGGACGAGCTCATCGACCGCTACGGCGATCCCCCTCCCGGGGTCAGCGCCCTGATCCAGGTGGCGCTGCTGCGGGGCGAGGCGGGCAAGGCCGGCGTCACCGACATCGCCCAGAAGCAGGGCTACCTGCGTTTTACGGTGCAGGACTTCGACATGGAAAAGGTCTCCGCCCTCTACGCCCGGCCCGAGTACAAGGGACGGCTGAAGGTGGAGGCGAGCTCCAGGCCCTGTCTCAGCCTGCGCATCAAGGCCAAAAACCACGTGGTGGACGAGGCCAGGCGTTTTGTGGCCGACTGGAGCGGAAATTCATAAAATGTTCTCTTGTATCCCGGGGAAACCGGTGTTATCATACGAAGGAAATCCAGTGAAAAGAGGAAAGACAATATGAAAAAGCTGATTATCGGGCTGCTGGTGCTGGGCCTCATCGTGGTTGCGGTGCTGGGCCTCACCAACAGTGACCTGCTGCTGAAATCCGACAAGGCCGCCGCCACAGCGGAGACCACCGAGACTGCCCCCGCCGCGGAGCCTGCCGCCCAGGCGGAGACCCCTGCCGAGGAAGACGGCCCCACCCTGGTGGAGGCCGGCGGCGTGGACTATGATGCCATCTATGCCCTCCACGAGCCGGAGGAGGTCGTCATGACCGTCGACGGCAGGGACGTGACCTGGCAGGAGTATTTCTACTGCTTCTATAACCAGGCCATGGGCATGGAGCAGAGCTTCCAGATGTACCAGTCCTACGGTATGGCCATGGGCTGGGAGAGCCAGGCCAACGAGGCGGGCCAGACCTTCGCGGAGCTGGTGGACGTAAGCGCCGAGAACACCCTGCGCTCCATCATGACGGTGGAGAGCCTGGCGGAGGAAAAGGGCGTCACCCTCAACGAGGAAGAGGAGGCCGAGCTGGAGGCCGAGCACAAGGAGAACATCTCCTATTTCTGCGGCGAGGACGGCACCGAGGAGGATCTCTATGCCTATCTTGAGACCATTTATCTGCCCAAAGATCTCTATTCCCGCCTGATCCGCCACAGCTATACCGCCAAGGCCATCCTGCGCACCGAGAGTGAGCAGCTCACCGATGAGGAAGTGCTCTCCTGGATGGAGGAAAACGGCATCCTGTCCGCCAATCACATCCTGGTGGGCACCATGAACCTCACCACCGGCGAGGCCCTGGACGAAGCGCAGGTGGCGGAGAAGACCGCCCTGGCCCAGCAGATCGCCCAGGAGCTGCAGGCCATCGAGGATCCTGAGGAGCGGGAGAAGCGCTTCCTGGAGCTGAAGGAGCAGTACTGCGAGGACCACGGGGACTATGTCTTCGGACCCGGCGTCATGGTGGAGGAGTTCTACAACGGCACCCAGGCCCTGGCGGAGGGCGAGGTCTCCGATCCCGTCCAGAGCAGCTACGGCTACCACATCATCCTGCGCCGCCCCCTGAAGGCGGACGACAGCGTCATGAGCGCCAGCGGCACCCAGAGCGCCCGGGAGCTGATGATGAACGAGCGGGTGAACCAGCTGCTGCAGGAGAGGATGGACCAGCAGCAGGTGGAATACGCCCCCGGCTTCCAGGCCCCCAAGATCCTGGACTACTACACCAAGCCCGTGTATACGGAGTGAGTTTCTAGTTTTTCGTTTTTAGGAGAAGGAACAGCGAATAGCTGTTCCTTCTTTTTGTGCTATTCCTTAGTAAACGCTGATCAAATCGCCTGCGGCGCTTCCCGGACAATTTGTGCCCTGATTTCGTCACTTTTTCTTGCAATACACAAAGTATCTAAGCAAAGCATCGCTTTGCTGAAAGCCGGAATTACACGGATTCTTCGGGGCGCGATGCGCCCTTCTTGTGGACCCGTGGCCCACAAGAAGCAAAAAACAAGATTGTTTTTTGCCGAAGAAGAGTATCAGAACTCAAATTCTCTCGGGATTCGCTCTTGCCGATTTCATCATCGTTTACCTTACTTCCCACACCGCCGTAGGGGCGGCCTTTGGCCGCCTCCTTTTGTCAGGCGACCGCAGGTCGCCTCTACGGGATTCCTTTTCTCCCGCACAGCAGCGCCGTAACGGGGAGCACCAGGAGGGAATAGAACAGATTCAAAAGGGGAATGATCGTCCGGCTCCAGTGCTGCAGGCTGGCCGGGTCCCGGCCAAGAAGCAGGCCCAGAGCAATGGAGACGACGCCGCAAAGCCAGATCAAGAGCCGTCCCCCGGAAAAGTCCAGGCGGGACTCCCCCTCCTCCGGCCTCTGGCCCAGGGCCAGACGCAGGCAGCGCTGGGCGCCCTGGAGACAGAGCCCGCCCAGCAGAAAATCCGGCAGGATCCAGAGGCCCACCACCAGGGCCTCCATTCGCTCCAGACTGCGGAAGAACACCAGGTTTCGCACCAGGGCGAAGAAGGGGGCGGAGAGCCGGGCGCTGAGGGCGGCGCCGAAGCGGCCCTGGATGGCGGCACCCAGGGCGCAAAGCAGCAGGGAAAAGAGTCCCAGCCGCCTGACGCAGGAGAGAAAGCCCTCCCCTTTTCCCGTCCTTCCCGGCGAGAAGAAAAAGCGGGCTGCCAGGCCGAAGGCCAGCAGGTCCAGGGCGGGAAAGGCGCTGCAGAGAAGCTCCTCTCCCCCAAGGGGCAGCAGCTCGCTGCAATCCACGGACTTGGCGGCCGTTCCCAGCATCAGCAGCAGCACCAGGAACAGGGCCGGTCCCACCACCCGGGCCATGCGCGTCAGGCTCCGGAAGGGCCCCAGAGCGGCGGTGAGGAGCAATAGCCCCATGCTGAGCACAAAAAAGCTCGGCCCGCTGCGGGGATAGGCTGTGATCTGCAGGCGGTCCGCCCCGGCGCGGAGCAGAAAGCCCGTATAGAGCAGCAGCCACCCGGCGAAAAGCAGCAGCAGCGCTCTACCGAAGCGGCGGCTCAGGGTCCGCAGGATAAGCTCTGGGAAGCACTCCCCCGGACGGAGCGTCCTCCGCAGGCGCTGGAGCAGGGCGGCATAGAGCAGCGCCAGGGGCAGGGCCGCCAAAGGTCCCAGCCAGGCGGAAGTTCCGCCCAGGGCGGCGGCGGAACCGGGGATCAGCCGCAGCGCAGGCGAGAGCAGGGCCGTGCCGATGAGAAGATTCAGCTTTCCCTCGCTTCTCTTCAAGCTCTCATCCTCCTTTTCAGCTGATATCATTGCTGTGCAGCAGCTCCGCCTGCACGCGCAGGCGCAGGGCGAGCTCCGGCAGCTTTTCTCCCAGACGCTCCCCCAGCCCCCGGCAGCGCCAGGGCGCTGCCAGCTCCAGCTGTCTTCCAAGGCCCAAAAAATCCGCCCCAAGCTCCCGGGAGCGCCTCAGCAGCTTCTGTACCCGGCCTGTAAGCTCCTTTTCCAGCAGGGCCGTCAGCTCCTCCCGGTAGTCCTCCTCTGCGACGCTGGGAAAGCCCGCGATCTCCAGTACCGTGGCCCTGGCCCGAATCATCAGGCTGAGGCCTGTGAGGGCACCCTTCCGGTCAAAGAGCGGGCGGGTGGCGCAGCTGCCGTCCTGCAGCTCCACCGTCACCGCACGGCCCTGCCTGTCCCGCAGCAGCAGCGGGCAGGGGGAGAGCGTCCCCGTGAGCAGCTCCGCCGCCATGGCCTCCTCCGGGGAGAGGGTGGCAAGCAATCCCTCCGCCCCCAGGATCCCGTAGCCCGCGGGGACGAGGTCCGGGTCCTCTTCCCCCTCCCGGGCGGAGGGCTGCAGACGCAGGGCGCGGATCAGGCTGCTGCCCTGCCGGTCCAGATCCCGCAGGATGCCCCCGGCGGTGGAGAGGCTGCCCGCCTGCTCCCGGTCCGGGGAAAGCAGCCGGAGGGAGGCGGCGGAGCCGCTCTCCAAAGCCTCCCGGGCAGTGCCGTCCAGCACCAGGAACACCGGCTGGTCCAGCCGCAGGTCCGAGGAGCGGCACACCGCGGAGAGCAGGGTCTCCGGCGCCCCCTGAGCGTAGCGCTCCCCCACCAGGATGTTTTGCAGATGGCCGCAGAAGAGCTCCTCCCCCGCCCGGCTCTGCAGCTGCTCCATGGCCTGGCTCAGGGAGACGCCGCTGCCGCTAAAGCAGAGGACCTCTTCCTCCTCCGAGGGGGCGGAGCTGAGGCTCAGGATCAGGCCCCCGGGGGCGGCGTCCAGGCCCATGCTCTCCATCAGGCGCAGCTGCGCCAGCTCCCGGCGCTGGCTGTGGAGACTACCGCAGCCGGTGAGACCCGGCACGAGGCAGAGAAGCACCAGGAGCAGTGCTTTTTTCATGGCGTCTTCCTCCTTTTCAGCAGACTCCGGAGCCTGGGGAGCAGCGGCGGCCGGGCGCTGGGCGCGGGCGAGAGATAGGGCGTGCCGAAGCTCTCCAGCTCGGCAAGATGCAGCAGCAGCAGGCAGCCCACAAGACCCAGACCGTAAAGCCCGGCAAAGATCGCCCCCAGCAGCAGCGCCAGACGTCCCAGCCGCAGGGCAAAGCCCAGATCCTGGCTGGGCAGGGTGTAGCAGGCAATGCCGGACACCGCCACCACGATGATGGCAATGGGCGAGACCAGTTTGGCCTCCACCGCCGCCTGACCCACGATCAGCGCCCCGATGATGGAGACCGTGTCCCCGATGGGGTTGGGCATGCGCAGGCCCGCCTCCTGCAGCAGACTGAAGGCCGCCAGCATCCCCAGCACCTCCAGAGCCGTGGAAAAGGGCAGGTCCTGCTCCGCCCGGATGATGCTCAGCAGCAGCCGGGTGGGGATCATCTCGGGGTGGTAGAGGGCCACCGCCGTGTAAAAGCCCGGCAGCAACAGCCCGATGCCCAGGGCCAGCCACCGCAGGGCCGAGAGGCTGCCGGAGACAAAGGGGTGCATGCTGCCGTCCCCCGTCACCTCCAGAAAGGCCGGGAGGGAGGCCGGCAGCAGCAGGCCCACCGGCAGCCCGTCCACCAGGATCCCCACACGACCCTGGTCCAGGTGCATGGCAAAGCGGTCCGGCCGCTCGGTGTGCAGCAGCTGGGGAAAGGGGGAGGCGGGGCAGTCCGCAAGACCGCTCTCCAGAGGCCCCAGGGAGAGGAGCGCCTCCACCTCCACCCGGTCCAGCCGCCGGGCCAGCTCTTTCACCGTTTCCGCCCGGGCCGCGCCCTCCAGATAGAGCAGGGCCACTCTTGTGCGGCTGCGGCGGCCCAGGCAGCTTTCGGTGAGCTTCAGGGAAGGGGTATTCAGCCGCTGCCGCACCAGGGCGGTGTTCACCCGCAGGGTCTCGGTAAAGGAGTCCTTGCCGCCCTTCAGGGACTTTTCCAGGCTGGGCTCCGCCACTGCCCGGCGCTGGGCGCTGCGTGTCTCAAAGCTGAGGGCGCAGCCCAGCTCCTCAAAGAGCACCAGGCAGCAGCCCCGGCAGAGGGCGTCCGCCGCGTCGTCCAGCGAACTGAGGCGCTCCACAGAGCAGCGGTAGATGAGGCCGGCAAGGCAGCGCTCCAGGGCGGCCTCCTGGCCGGAGAGCGTGCCGGCCCGGAGAAGCTCCGTCAGCGGGCGCAGGATCTCCAGACCCACCGCGCTGCCGGAGACCACCCCGTCCAGCCAGCAGACGGGGAGCGTAAGCTCGCCCTCCAGGCCGCAGCGGATCTGCCGCTGGGTATAATCGGCGCAGCCGGAGAAAAGGCCGCGCAGCCCCTCCTGTGTGACAGGGGCAGACTTCGTTTCGTTCATAAGGCATAGGATCCCCGGAAAAAGGCCCTGTATGCAGCCGCGGGAGCCCCTGGAAATATTTTTCAAAAAAAGTGAAAATAGGTGTTGACAAAACCGGGTTTCGGTGCTATATTAGCCGAGCGCCTGTGTGAGAGGCACCGAGTTCCAAACCGAGGACAAAAAAGTTTTGGGAAAAACGAAAAAAGTTCTTGACAAACGGAATTCAAAGTGCTATATTAATCAGGCTGACGCCGATAAGGCGGACGCAAGATGTACCTTGAAAATTGAACAATGTAAGAAAAAGCTTATGCTAAATAAGCACCAGAGAAGGGTTCTTACAACGACGAAAGTCGTTA
>ONBX01000071.1 GCA_900316205.1 uncultured Eubacteriales bacterium | reverse complement strand
TCCTTGACCATATATCTCCATTATGCTCGGCGGAGTCCGCCTTGTCTGGCGCAATTCTGCCTCGCAAATCTTTGTCTACTTTCTATCAGGAATTAGTATTAGGGGCCGGCGGATTCCACCTTCTGAGCGTCGGCGAAGGGTCCCGGCGCCCGGTTGGTTCTGCCGCAGCAGTGGAAGAAGCAACTTGCTTCCCCCTCGGGGGAAGTGGCCGAAGGCCGATAGGGGGGATAACCATAGGATGACACCCCTTCCGGTATCGGGCTGCGGGCAGCCCGATACCACCTCCCCCAGAGGGGGAGGCAAGGAGGGGGCGGATGTGATCCGCCCCCCTCTGCTCTCACAGCAGGAAGATGCTGTCGTCGTTTTCCACCCAGTCGGAGACCGGGATGGTGCGGTACTCCGTGGGGGTCTGGCGGATCACCACCCGGTCGATGCCGGCGTTGATGATCTGCCGCTTGCACATGGAGCAGCTCATGGCGTCGCTCATCAGCTCGCCGGTTTTGGCGTCCCGGCCCACCAGGTAGATGGTGGCGCCGATCATGTCCCGCCGGGGGGCGGAGATGATGGCGTTGGCCTCGGCATGGACGCTGCGGCAGAGCTCATAGCGCTCCCCGGAGGGGATGTGCAGGTTCTCCCGCATGCAGTAGCCCAGGTCCGAGCAGTTGCGGCGGCCCCGGGGCGCGCCGTTGTAGCCGGTGGAGATGATCTCATCGTTGCGCACGATGATGGCGCCGTACTTTCTTCTCAGGCAGGTGGAGCGCTCCAGAACGGAGTCGGCAATGTCCAGGTAGTAGTTCTGTTTGCTGGTGCGGCTGTCCATGGCGGAAACCCTCTTTTCTACAGCTTTTCTGCTCCTATCATACCCCATGTGGCCGCAGCCGTCAATCATTTGATTTTATTCAATCATTTGTAGCTTTTTTACCTTGCATGTGATATAGTGAGGCCATGAATCGAAATTATCAGAAGGAACTGGACCGAATCATCCAGAAACGGGGCCAAAAAGTACCCCGGGTGCTGCTGCACGCCTGCTGCGGCGTCTGCTCCGGCGCGGTGCTGGAGTATCTCACGCAGTATTTTGACGTGACGGTGCTCTGGTATAATCCCAACCTCTATCCCCAGGCGGAGTTTGACCGCCGCTTCAAGGCCCTCGTGGAGATGATCGAGAAGATGGGCCTTGCCGACAAGGTCAGCGTCCTGGCGGAGCCCTGGAAGCACGAGGATTACGATAAGCGCGTCGTTGGCCTGGAGCAGGAGCCGGAGGGCGGCGCAAGATGCACGGAGTGCTTCCGCCTGCGCCTGTTGGAGACGGCAAGGCTCGCTAAGCACTACGGCTTTGACTACTTCTGCACCACCCTGACCCTCTCCCGCCACAAGGACGAAAAGCGCATCAATGCCCTGGGGGAGGAGATCGGCCGGGCCGCGGGGGTAGCGTGGCTGCCCTCGGACTTCAAGAAGCAGGGACGGGAGATGCGCTCCCGGGACCTGGCCAACGAGCACGGCATCTACCAGCAGCTCTACTGCGGCTGCGAGTTTTCTCTCCACAAGAGGGAGGAAAAGTGATGATCTGTAGGGGACGGCGTCCTCGACGTCCCGCCCTCTGGCGCTGAGCTTTCGCAAAAGCGGAATGGAGCGCGTTTCTTTTGCATAAAAGCTGGTTTCCACACCCAGCTTTGACCCAACGGTCGAACCAAAAAATGGAGCCGCGCAGTCGGCTTGCGTGTTTGCGGTTTCCTCCGTTGGCAAAATAAAAAATGGAGGTTTTCCCCAAACATGAACAAGCAAAACCAAAACAAAGCCTTCCGTCTGGCCGTCATGGCCGTCATTGCCGCCGCTTACGCGGCCCTCACCATTGTGCTGGCTCCCATCAGCTACGGACCGGTGCAGTTTCGCGTCAGCGAGGCGCTCACCGCGCTGCCTTTCCTGATGCCCGGCGCTGTCTGGGGCATCTTTGCCGGCTGCGTCCTGGCCAATCTCTATACCGGCAGTGTCCTGGACATTGTCTTCGGCTCCCTGGCCACCCTGCTGGCAGGGCTCCTCACCGCTTGGTTCGGCAAAAAGGGCGACACCGTGAAAAACCGGATCCTGGGCTGCCTGATGCCGGTGCTCTTCAACGCCGTTATCGTGGGCGCGGTGCTCACCTGGGGCTATCAGATCCAGGAGCTTGAAAGCCCCCTGGCCTCCTTTGGCTTCAACGCCCTGACTGTGGGCCTGGGCGAGGTGGGCGTCCTCTATCTCATTGGCTACACCCTGATCCGGCAGCTGCCGAAGATCAAGGCCATCCGCGAATTTATCGACCGTTTCAATCAGAAATGAGCCCCTTGTGGGGACCCTCATCCGGCGCTTCGCGCCACCTTCCCCCAAGGGGGGAAGACTATAAGGAAAGGAGTATGGAAATGCGCGTTCGGAAAGCCATCATTCCCGCGGCGGGTCTGGGCACCCGTCTGCTGCCCAACACCAAGAGCATCCCCAAGGAGATGCTGCCCCTGGTGGACAAGCCTGTGATCCAGTACATCGTGGAGGAGGCTGTGGCCGCCGGTGTGGAGCAGATCCTCATCATCACCAACCGGGGCAAGAACCCCATCGAGGATTACTTTGACTATGCCCCCGACCTGGAGGAGCGCCTGCTCCAGGACGGCAAGAAGAACGAGGCCCGCGTGGTGCGTGAGGTCGCCGATATGGCGGACGTGTTCTTTCTGCGCCAGAAGGAGACCAAGGGCCTGGGCCACGCCATCTGGCGGGCCAGGAGCTTTGTGGGCGACGAACCCTTCGGCGTCCTGCTGGGCGACGATATCATGCTCAGCGAAAAGCCGGTGCTCAAGCAGCTTGTGGAGGCTGCCGAGGCCAATTCCTGCAGCGCCATCGCCGTGCGGGAGGTGCCGGATGAGCTGATCGTGAAGTATTCCTCCGTGAAGCTGGAGGAGAAGCTTGCCGATCGGGTCTATCGCATCAGCGATATGAACGAGAAGCCCACCCTGGCCGAAAAGCTCTCCCAGTACGCCATCCTGGGCCGCTATGTGCTGACCCCGGGCATCTTCGATATCCTGGAGCACACCGCTCCCGGCCGCAACAATGAGATCCAGCTCACCGACGGCATGAAGGAGTTGGTCCGCCACGAGCCCATGTGCGCTGTGGACTTCGAGGGCCGCCGCTATGATACCGGCAACCTGAAGGGCTACCTGGAGTCCATCATCGACTTTGCCCTGAAGAACGAGGAGGCCGGCCCCTGGCTGCGCCAGTTCATCCTGGACAAGGCCGAGCAGCTCCGGTAAAGGACAAACAAAAAAGCACCCCTTTCGGGCAATGTCATTAAGATAAGATGACAGGAAGAATACCTCGTACCGAGAAAGGTATGGGGTATTTTTCTTTTGGGAAAAAAGACGAAAAAGCTTGACAAGAGGGAAAAAATGTGCGGCCGTTTTCAGCAAAGCCTTGCTGAAAACGGCCCTTGTAATGAGAAGTGATCCCAGTTCATTACAAGGAGGATGCACGATGAGCTCACAAGCCGCAAAACTGAAAAAGCTATTGAAGACGACGATCCGAGACATGGCTCGAAACAAGGAGCAGTTCACACAGTCTCCGGGGAAAGACTTTACCCGCAATCGGAAGCTGGACTTTGCCTCCGTTATATCTGTTTTACTCAGCATGAGCGGAGGCAGCACCGCCAGCAGTTTAATGGATTATTTCAAATTTGATCCCGCCACCGCCAGCACATCGGCGTTTGTCCAGCAGCGAGCCAAGCTAAAACCGGATGCTATGGAATATCTGTTTCGGCGTTTTGCTCAGGAGAGTCCGGCTAAGAAAACATTTCATGGCTACAGACTTTTGGCTGTAGATGGGTCAGATCTCCAAATCTTTGCCGATCCTAACGATGAGGAGTCCTACTATCCCGGAACCAACGGACAGCATCCCTACAGCTTGCTCCATCTGAATGCTTTATACGATCTGGAAAACCAGATTTATACAGATGCCCTGATTCAAAAATCTCGCTTGCTGAATGAGCACAAAGCTTTGACAGAAATGATCGACCGATCAGCAGTCGAATTCGCTATTCTTCTTGCAGACCGAGGCTATGAGGGATACAACAACATGGCGCATTTACAGGAAAAAGGTTGGAAATACCTCATTCGAATAAAAAACGGCTCCAGATGTATGTTTTCTGGCTTTGATCTTCCAAAGGCCGATGAATTCGATCTCTCTGTTGCGCTTTCTCTTACCCGCAGGCAAACCAAAGATGTGAAAGCCTTATGTTCAGCCGATCCGAATCATTACAGATGGATTCCATCAACCATGACCTTCGATTTTCTCCCCTCCGGCAACCGCAAGCACGATCCGCTTGCTTTCTATAAGATTTCTTTCCGTATCGTTCGTTTCAGGCTCTCTGCAGATTCCTTTGAAACCATCGTTACCAATCTGCCTGCCGACGCATTCCCACCCATTGAACTCAAGCGCCTCTATGCCAGGCGCTGGGGAATTGAAACTTCCTTCCGCCAGCTCAAATATACCCTCGGTCTCATCCATTTCCACGCAAAAAAGGTGGAGCACATCTACCAGGAAATCTTTGCTAAACTCACTATGTACAACTTCTCTGAATTGATTACCTCGCCCGTAGTCATTCAGAAGCGCTGCGCAAAGTATTCCTATTCGGTCAACTTCTCCGCTGCTGTACATATTTGCCGCAATTTCTTCCTGGGAAACGTATCTCCACCCATGCTTGAAGCTTTGCTTTCGAGATTGATTCTTCCTGTTCGCCCGGGCCGAAGCAATGCCCGAAAGCTGGTACAAAGACCGCCCTTCAGCTTCCTCTACAGAGTAGCATAATCTTCCCTTTTTGAATAGTGCTTTTTTGGCAGACCTCCGTCTGCTTCTTTGCTATGCCTTTTCTCGTGAAAATGAGCACACCGTTCCCGATGTGCTCATTTCCTTGGCCCCTGTGCCCTTGTTTAATGCCTTTATCTTAATGACATTGCCC
>ONBX01000015.1 GCA_900316205.1 uncultured Eubacteriales bacterium | reverse complement strand
GATATATGTTTTCCTTGACACGATGACTGCCCTTATTCGGGGGAGACGGAGCGATCAGGGGATCGCTCCCTACGCAGGGGAGCTCCCTCAGTCACGGCGGCAAGCCGCCGCGACAGCTCCCTCAATGAGGGAGCCAAGGGCGAGCGGCTGATATATGTTTTCCTTGACACGATGACTGTCCTTATGCGGAGGAGACGGAGCGATCAGGGGATCGCTCCCTACGCAGGGAAGCCCCCTCAGTCACAGCGGCAAGCCGCCGCGACAGCTCCCTCGATGAGGGAGCCAAAGGGCGAGCACCGGGGGGCGAGATCCTTCGGCTCCGCTCAGGATGACGACCTCTCGAACCGGCTGAAGGTTCCAGAGACAAACACAGAGAAAGCTGTTCTGGAATGGGGCAGCGACCGGGATCAGACCGGATCCGGCACGCTGATAAAGCTTCGCTTCCTTGTGAAGGAGGAGGCGGCAGCAGAAACCACCGCCATCGGTATTGCGGAGCTGCAGGCGGGCAATTTCCATGAGGAAAGCGTTTTGTTCGATCTTGCCTCCGGCACCGTGACACTTGTTCCCCACACGGCGGGAGACGCCAATGGGGACGGAGAGGTCGACATCATTGACCTCATCAGGTTGCGGAAATACCTGGTGGGCGCGGAGCCGAAGATCGTGGAAGGCAACACCGACGTGAATGCCGATACGGCTGTCGATATTCTGGACCTGGTGCGGATGCGGAAGCATTTCGCGCAGCAGGATGTGATTTTGGAGTGATCCATGACAAAAGCTCCCTCCGGTTTTGGAAAACCGGAGGGAGCTTTTGTATCAATTATCCTTGCGGGATGACGCAGAGGTCATTTCTTTTTCTTCTTGCTTTGGCGGGATCTGCGGATCAGCAGGATCACGAGAGCGGCGATGAGGCAGCAGCCCACAGCGATGGGGAAAACAGGGAAGCTGCGGCCGACGGCGAGCTCTGCCGCAGGGGAGGCTGCATCGGCAGCTGCCTCGGGAGACAAGCCGGCCTCAGCAGGGGAGGCCGATTCTTCAACGGCGGCAGGGGCTACGGTGTTCTGAACGTTGTTTTTTTCGGAGCCGTCGGCGGATCGGATCTTGCTTTCACTGTAAGGCTTTCCCTGGAAAGTAACGGAGGCGGTGTACTCCTCCCCGTCGGAGACCGTTCTGTGGCTGACCGCTGCCTCTACCTCCTGCACGTCGTCTTTTTCCGTACAGATGAAGTAGGCGGAAGCCTCGCTGAGATCCTCGCTCCATTGGAATCTGGGAAGGTCATAGTGATGGCCGGTGGCGGGGACAGGGACGGTGACGCGGCTGATCTCGGCGCCGCATTCCAGGCATTTCACCACAGCGTCGTAGCTGCCGGGCTTGGTGCAGCCGGGAACGACTTCGTTCTCCTTCGTCTCGGGAGCGGGGCTGTGCTCGTGGGCCTGCTTTCCCACCTGGACGCCGCCGCTGATCAGCTGAAAGAGAATGAGCTGCTCGGCATAGTTATAGGCGTCCCCGTCGCCGCAGACGAGGCGGATCTCCGCCAGCCCGTCCTGAGCGGTATCCAGGACCTTGAAGCGCAGCGTCAGGATCACGCCGTTATAATCGCTGTCCGCGGTTCCGAGCCATACGCCTGCCTTCTCCGTCACGGTCCAGCCCTTCAGGCCGCCTTCTTCATAGCCAAGCCACTGGAGGCGGCTGCTGTCGAAGACGAACTTGGGGTTGATGACCCCGATGCCGGGGTTGTTGCGGATGGTAATGGTGACGGATACCTCGTCTCCCGGCATGGCCTCCACAGTGGAAACCACAAGCTGAGGCTCTGTGCCGGTTCCCTGGGCATTGGCCGGCAGAGAGAACGAAACAAGCACAAGGATGATCAATAGCAGGCTCATCAGCTTTTTCATCGGGTTTCTCCTTTTACATCTGCTGCGGTTGAACGATGGCAAGGACCTTTGCATAGCCCTCTTCGGCAAGAGGCAGGGAACGCTGCAGGATCGCTTCTCCTATACCCCGGTTCTCCCGGACGAAATCCGGGTCCTTGATGGAGGAGAGATTGATGAGCACGTTGAGCCAGGCACCCTGCATAGCGCTTTTCAGGGAGAGAAAGGCAACGCCAAGGTCGCTGGCAGAGCTCTGGTTAAAGCCTTTTTCCAGAAAATCGGAGGCCAGGGAAATCGCCTCCTCACAGAGACGCATCATTTCCATGGGCGTCCGTGTGCAGCCCTTGAGTCCATCCTGGATCGCGGAGGAGCGGGCGGCCTTTTCCTCATCGGTATCCTTCGGCAGGGAAAAAGCTGCGCTCACACGGTTGAAAGCTTCGCTGTCCTCATCCATGAGGGAGAGAAGCCTTTTCTGCAGGTCCTCGGCATGTGCCTGAACCGTTGCGGCGTTCTCTGCAAATTTCGCGTATTTTTTCCGTCCCTGGGTGAGGCAGGCTACCATTCCGGTGAGCGCTGCGCCGATGGAGGCCTCCAGCGCGGCCACGGAGCCGCCGCCGGGGGCGGGCGCGTCGGAAGCTACGGTATCCACGAAGTCCCGGACGGAGCGTTCGGCAAGATCCATGATTTACCTCCTTATTCCATGTCGATCAGGTGGTATTCCATGATCTGGTTCTTGCAGTTGAAATTTTCGATTTTCAGGTAAAACTCCGCGCAGTCGATGAGCGCTTTGGCGGGGGTGAGGCCCACGATCTCGCTGCCGATGATGCGCACGCCGTAGCGATCGGCCAGGGCGCGGATCATCTCATAGGCGTAGTAGAGGGGCGTGTCCTCGAAATTCACCATATTCATGGAGACCTGGGCGATGTTCCGCTCCTCCAGCATGATGCCGATGGCCTTGCAGGAGCGAAAGCCCCCGGAGGAGCCCCGGATGGCCTTGGCGATCTTCTTCGCAATCTCCACATCGGAAGTGTCCAGATTCACGTTGAAGGCGATCAGCGGCATCCGCGCGCCGATGGCGGTGATGCCGGCGGTGGGGTGGATCTTCCGCTCGCCGTAGTCCGGCGCCCAGTCGGGCTGCAGCAGCTTTTCCGGCATGCCCTCAAACTGCCCCTTGCGGCAGGAAGCCAGGTTCTTCCGCTCCGGGCGGGTGGCGGAGTCCTCATACAGAAAAGAGGGGAGCCCCAGCTCGTCCCAGCAGCGCTGCGCCACCCGCTTGGAAATCTCCACACACTCTTCGACGCTCACATCCATCTGGGGGACAAAGGGGATCACATCCACAGCGCCCATGCGGGGGTGCTGCCCCTCGTGCTTTGTCATATCAATGGTCTCCACTGCCTTCTTCGCCAGCTGAAATGCCGCCTCCTCGATGGATGCGGGAGAGCCGATCAAAGTGAAAACACAGCGGTTGTGGTTGCCGTCGCTCTGCACGTCGAAAAGGGTGCAGCCGGGAACGGCATTGGCCGTGTCGACGAGAGCCTGAAAAACGTTTTCGTCCTTCTCCCGGCTCACAGAAAAATTGGGGATGCATTCCACAAGCTTTGCCATGATCCATTCCTCCGAATCCTCAAATATGGTGGAAATGTGATTTCCAGAAAAAGTCTATCACAGAGCGTCCTTCCTGTCCAGAGAATTTGTGCTTTTCTGCGCTTTTCGTCCTCTTCCTCTTGCGCTGGGGACGGAATAATGATATAAATAATTGTTAGGCATTTGCCTGCATGTTCACAGGCTTTTTCCACAGGAAAAAAGCTTCAGAAGGGAAGGAGATCGACACCATGAATCTGGCAGATGAAGCCATGACCATCAAGCTTGATTATGAACTCCCGGAATACCCCAAAATGGATCCCGGCTATCGCCGCGCCCCCAGAAGAGAGTCCAAGCTCTCCGAGGCGGACAAGGCCCTGGCCATCAAAAACGCCCTGCGTTATATCCACCCGGACCATCACGCTCAGATGGCAAAGGAATTTGCTCAGGAGCTGGAGGAGAAGGGCAGAATCTACGGCTACCGCTTCCGCCCCGAGGGGAAGCTTTCCGGCAAGCCCATCGACCAGTATAAGGGCAAGTGCATCGAGGGCAGAGCCATCCAGGTCATGATCGACAACAACCTGGACTTTGACGTGGCCCTCTATCCCTATGAGCTGGTCACCTACGGCGAGACCGGACAGGTCTGTCAGAACTGGATGCAGTACCGGCTCATCAAAAAGTATCTGGAGGAACTGACAGACGAGCAGACCCTGGTGGTCATGTCCGGTCATCCTCTGGGACTCTTTCACTCCCACAAGCTGGCGCCCAGGGTCATCATCTCCAATGGCCTGATGGTCGGCGCTTTTGACGATCAGGAGCACTTTAACCGCGCCGCCGCTCTGGGTGTTGCCAACTATGGCCAAATGACCGCCGGCGGCTGGATGTACATCGGACCTCAGGGCATCGTCCACGGTACCTTCAATACCCTGCTGAACGCAGGACGCCTGAAGCTTGGCATTCCCCAGGACGGCAATCTTGCGGGCAAGCTCTTTGTTTCCTCCGGTCTTGGCGGCATGAGCGGTGCTCAGGGCAAGGCTGCCGTTATCGTGGGCGTGGCATCCATCATCGCCGAAGTGGACGACAGCCGCATCCAGACCCGCTTTGAGCAGGGCTGGGTCACCCACCGGACCGACGATCTTGCCGAGGCTGTGAAAATCGCCCTGGAGCATCAGAAGGAAGGCAAGGGCTGCGCTGTGGCCTACCACGGCAACGTGGTGGACCTGCTGGAGTATTTGCTGGAGAAGGATATCCACGTGGATCTGATGAGCGACCAGACCTCCTGCCATGTGCCCTACGACGGCGGTTACTGCCCCCAGGGGCTTACTTTTGAGCAGCGCACCGAGATGCTGGCCAAGGACCCGGAGGACTTCCGGGAGCTGGTGAACAAGTCTCTGCAGCACCACATCGAGCTCATTGAGAAGTTTCACGAGCGGGGCACCTATTTCTTCGACTATGGCAACAGCTTCCTGAAAGCGGTGTACGATACCGGCGTCAAGTCCATCTGCAAAAACGGTGAAAACGACCTGGACGGCTTTGTCTTCCCCTCCTATGTGGAAGACATCCTGGGACCCTGCCTCTTCGACTATGGCTACGGCCCCTTCCGCTGGTGCTGCCTGAGCCGGGACCCCAAGGATCTGGAGAAGACCGATAAGGCTGCAGCCGAGTACATCAAGGAACACAACCGGCGCTATCAGGACTATGACAACTATGTCTGGGTCAGGGACGCCCAGGAGAACAAGCTGGTGGTGGGCACCCAGTGCCGCATCCTCTATCAGGATGCCATGGGCCGCATGAATATCGCCCTCAAGTTCAACGAAATGGTCCGCAACGGAGAGATCGGCCCTGTGATCCTGGGCCGGGATCACCACGACACTGGCGGCACCGACGCACCCTTCCGGGAGACTTCCAACATCAAGGACGGCTCCAATATCATGGCGGAGATGGCCACCCAGTGCTTCGCCGGAAACGCTGCCCGCGGCATGAGCTATATCGCGCTCCACAACGGCGGCGGCACCGGCATCGGCCGGGCCATCAACGGCGGCTTCGGCATGGTGCTGGACGGCTCCGAGCGGGTGGACAAGATCCTGAAAATGTCCATGCCCTGGGACACCATGGTGGGTGTTGCCCGGCGCAGCTGGGCAAGGAACGAGAACGCCATGACCACCGCCGCGGAGTACAACAAGATGTACGCAGGTCAGGATCACATCACCATGCCCTATGTGGCGGATGACGCCATCGTGGAAGAAGCCGTAAAAGGCATGAAGAAGTAAGCAAGAAGGGTACAGGACTGAATCGTCGGAGAGCGCGCGCATCCGAAGGCCCTCTCCGGAAAGGACAGCTATGGAAAGAACCCTTGTTACAAACATCGGCCTTCTGGCAAGCCCGGAGGGACGACAGGCCAGAGGGGGAGCGGCCCAGGGAAGCATTCGCTTCCTGAAAGACGCCTGGATCCTCTGTGAAAACGGCAGAATTTCCGCACTGGGAACGGGGGAGCCTCCCGTTGAGGAGGCGAGACGGATCGACGCGGCCGGCTGTCTTGTGACGCCGGGGCTGGTGGATGCCCATACCCATCTGATCTTCGGCGGATGGCGGCAGAATGAGCTTGCCCTAAAACTTCACGGCGTGAGTTATCTGGAGATCCTGGCGGCGGGAGGGGGCATCCTTTCCACCGTGAAGGCTACCCGGGAGGCCACGGAGGACGAGCTCTTCGAGAAGGCCTGCGATGCGTTGGACGAGATGCTGGAGCTTGGCGTCACCACGGCGGAGGCCAAGAGCGGCTACGGACTGGATCTGGAGACGGAGCTGAAGCAGCTCCGGGTGATCCGGCGTCTGGATGAGGAACACCCCATGGATCTGGCGGCCACCTTCCTGGGCGCCCACGCACTGCCCCCCGAGTATCGGGAGGATCGGGAAGCGTATCTTCGGCTCCTTTGCGACGAGGTGATCCCCAGAGTTGCGGAGGAAAAGCTTGCGGAATTCTGTGACGTCTTCTGTGAGACGGGCGTGTTTACCGCTGCGGAATCCAAACGCATCCTGGAAGCGGGCAAGCGCTGCGGCCTGATCCCCAAGATCCACGCGGACGAGATCGACCCCATCGGCGGTTCTCAGCTGACAAAAGAGGTCGGCGCAATCTCTGCCGAGCACCTGATCGTGTGCCCAACCGAAGGGATCGTAGCTATGGCCCAGGCCGGTACCGTTGCCTGCTGCCTGCCTGCCACCAGCTTCTATCTGGGTTCCACTTACGCGCCGGTGAGGGATATGATCTCCGCCGGGGTCCCGGTGGCCCTGGCCTCGGACTTTAACCCCGGCTCCTGCCCCAGCCTGAACCTGCAATTCGTGATGAATCTGGGCTGTCTGCGCTATCGGATGACGCCGGAGGAAATGCTCACCGGCGTGACACTGAACGCTGCCGCCGCCATCAACCGGGCGGAGAGCATCGGCAGCATTGAAACAGGAAAGCTTGCGGATCTTGTGGTATGGGACGCGCCGGATCTGGACACGCTCGGCTACCGCATGGGAAGCAATCTGACAAGAATCGTCATCAAAAAAGGAAAAGTACAAGGAGGACGGCTACGTGGCCTATTTGAGTGACATCGAAATCGCGCAGGCTTGCCGCTTGCGCAAAATTACCGAGATCGCCCGCATCGCGGGGATTGAAAATCAGTACCTGGAGCAGTACGGCAATTATAAAGCCAAAGTGGACCCCAGCCTCCTCAAGGAGCTTGCGAACCGTCCCGACGGCAAGCTGATCCTGGTGACCGCCATCACCCCCACCCCCGCCGGAGAAGGGAAGACCACCACTTCCGTGGGCCTCACCGACGGCCTGCGCCGCATCGGCAAGAACGCGGTGGTTGCCCTGCGTGAGCCTTCTCTGGGACCTGTGTTTGGCATCAAGGGCGGCGCCGCCGGCGGCGGCTATGCCCAGGTGGTGCCCATGGAGGATATCAACCTCCACTTTACCGGCGACTTCCACGCCATTGGCGCGGCCAACAACCTGCTGGCCGCCATGCTGGATAACCACATTCAGCAGGGCAATTCCCTCGGCATTGACCCTAAGGCCATCACCTGGAAACGGGCTGTGGACATGAACGACCGGCAGCTGCGCCACATTGTGGACGGCCTGGGCGGCCGGATGCAGGGCGTGCCTCGTGAGGACGGCTTTGAGATCACCGTGGCCAGTGAAATCATGGCGGTGCTGTGCCTGGCCTCCGACCTGATGGACCTGAAGGCTCGCCTGGCCCGCATCGTCGTCGGCTACACCTACGGCGGAAAGCCCGTCACTGCCCACGACTTGAAGGCAGAGGGCGCCATGACGGCCCTGCTGAAGGACGCCATCAAGCCCAACCTGGTGCAGACCCTGGAGGGAACTCCCGCCTTTGTGCACGGCGGCCCCTTCGCCAACATCGCCCACGGCTGCAACAGCGTCATGGCAACGCGCCTTGCCCTGAAGCTCAGTGACTACACCGTCACCGAGGCCGGCTTTGCCGCGGACCTCGGCGCGGAGAAGTTTGTGGACATCAAGTGCCGCATGGCAAATCTCCACCCCTCTGCCATCGTGGTTGTGGCTACCGTGCGCGCCCTCAAGTATCACGGCGGCGTGCCCAAGACCGAGCTTGGCGCCGAGAATCTGGAGGCCCTGGAGAAAGGCCTGCCCAACCTCCTGCAGCATGTGAGCAACGTGAAGGACGTCTGGGGCGTCCCCTGCATGGTGGCGGTGAACCGCTTCCCCACGGACACCGAGGCGGAGCTCAAGCTGGTGGAGGAAAAGTGCAAGGAACTGGGCGTCAATGTTGCCCTCAGCGAGGTCTGGGGCAAGGGCGGCGAGGGCGGCATCGCCCTGGCCGAGGAAGTGGTCCGGCTTTGCGAAGAGCCCAACAACTTCTCTTTTACCTATGAGCTGGACCAGCCCATCGAGAAGAAGCTGGAGCAGATCTGCAGGCGCATCTATCATGCCGACGGCGTGGAGCTGGACGGCAACGCCAAAAAGCAGCTCAAGCAGATCACCGAGCTGGGCTTTGACAAGCTGCCCATCTGCATGGCCAAGACCCAGTATTCCTTCTCCGATGATCCCACGCTTCTGGGAGCCCCCAAGGGCTTTACCGTCACCGTGCGGAATCTGAAGGTCGCCTCCGGCGCGGGCTTCATCGTGGCCCTCACCGGTGATATCATGACCATGCCGGGTCTGCCTAAGGTCCCTGCCGCCGAGCGCATCGACGTGGACGAAAACGGCGTGATCTCCGGTCTGTTCTGATTCTTCCAAAAAAATGAGCTGCAAGGGAGGCACTTCGTAAAGAAGCTGCCTCCCTCCCTTTTCCTTGTCAGCCGTGGTCCGAATGTCGGTTCTGCAGGAGCGCATTTTCCACCCGTTTCGCAATCGCACAAATAATCGGGACGCCGGCAGTCGCTTGTGTTATACTTCTCTTGTCAGGAGGGATGACGATGGATTGGATCACCGGAATACAGCGGGCCATTGACTACATCGAGGCGCATCTGAACGATGAGCTGGATCCCGATGTCATTGCACGGGAGGGCTTTTCCTCGAACTTCCACTTTCAGCGTGTGTTCAGTATCCTGTGCGGCTATACACTGGGGGAATATATCCGCAGCCGCAGACTGAGCGTTGCGGGATCCAGGCTCGCAAGCGGGAGCGAACGAGTGGTGGACATCGCGCTGGAATTCGGCTATGACAGTCCCGACAGTTTTACCAAGGCTTTCCGGGCCTTCCACGGCATTACTCCGTCGCAGGCGCGCGGCAACGGAGCCATGCTGCATTCATTTTCCCGCCTGAACATTAAAGTGACTCTTGAAGGAGGAAACGACATGCAATACAAATTGGAAGAGAAGCCCGCCATGCTGCTGACCGGTTTCAAGCGGCGCTTTTCGGGGGACCCCATCGATAAAAAGGATCAGGATCATTACTTTGCCTGCGAAACACGGGTCGACCAGTACGTTCTGGAGGGACGGAGCCGGATCCACGAAACGATCTATACCGTCATGACAAACTTTGGAGACAACGGCTATGACTTCTACTTCGCTTATTTGATGCCCAAATGGGCGCTGGAGGATTTTGATGAAGACCTCGGTGATTTTGCCAAGCGGTACACACACCTGGAGATACCTGCGGGACTGTATGTTGTCTGCGAGACGGAACGCTGCAAGTACCCGACGAACCTGGTGGATGATCTGCGCCGTCGGATCGTGACGGAGTGGCTGCCTTCTTCCGGGTATGTTCTGCGAGACGCCCCGGAGCTTGGCGTGATCCATTGGCCCTTTGAAGAGGGAAATGAAGAGGTAAACAATTCCCACTACTGTGAGATCTGGCTGCCCGTCAGCAGGGAGCAGTAATTGATTCCATTTCGCCTGTGCATGCGACGGCGAGCATCGGATCCAGACTCGCAAAAACCAGGACAATGCAAAAAGCAGGCGTGACCGCTGCGGCCACGCCTGCTTTTTGCAATTTCGTTGGAAAAGGGTTTATTCAAATTCGGGGACCAGCTCTTCTGCGATGTCTAAGAGTTCTCCGCTTCGGACCATGCGCTCCACCTGAAGGATATCGGGCCAGAGTTCCCGGTCCCGCTCCATGAAGGCTACTTTTTCCCGCACATGCGCGAAGATCGCCTCGTGAACGGGGGAGAGGCCCTGCCCGTGGGTGCCGAGCCTGCGGCGAATGTCTACCGCCTGGCAGGCGGTGAGCAGCTCATAGGCCAGCACCGAACGGGTATTCTCCAAAATTTGCCCGGATTTGCGGGCGGCGGTGGTGCCCATGGAGACGAAGTCCTCCTGATTGGCGGAGGAGGGGATGGAATCCACGCTTGCAGGATGGGCCAGTACCTTGTTTTCCGAGGCCATGGAGGCTGCGGAATACTGCACGATCATGTAGCCGCTGTTGAGTCCTGCCTCGGTGGTGAGGAAGGGGGTCAGTCCATTGGAAAGGGCGGCGTTCACCATGCGCTCGATGCGCCGCTCGGAAATGCTGGCAAGCTCCGCGCAGGCGATGCCCAGAAAATCGAAGGGCAGGGCCATGGGCTCCCCGTGGAAGTTTCCACCGGAGATCACCGCTTCATCTTCCAGGAACATCAGCGGATTGTCTGTCACGGCGTTGAGCTCGATCTCCACCCGGGAGCGGATAAAGTCCAGGGCATCCCGCACGGCGCCGTGCACCTGGGGCATGCATCTTAGGGCATAGGCGTCCTGCACCCGGTCACCTTGGGCGTTTTGCAGGATCTCGCTGCCCTGGGTAAGAAGGCGGAGGTTGCGGGCAACCCGGATCTGACCAACCTGACCGCGAACCTGATGGATCCGATCCTGAAAAGCGTCCAGCTGACCGGTGAGGGCGGTGAGGGTAAGCGAACCGATGAGGTCCGCCAACTTGGCGGCGGCAATGGTATCATAGAGGTGCAGCGCGCCTACGCTGGTCATAGCGCAGGTGCCGTTGGTGATGCCGAGGCCCTCTTTGCTGACCAGAGTATCCAAAGGTTCGATCCCGGCGCGTTTCAGGGCCTCCTTCCCGGGGAGAAGCTCTCCCTCATAATAGGCTTGGCCCCGGCCCAGCAGCACCAGACCCATGTGAGACAGAGGGGCCAGATCGCCGGATGCGCCAAGGGAACCCTTTTGCGGGATCCAGGGAGTCACATGCTTGTTCAAAAGCTCCACCAGACGCTGGACCAGCACCGGGCGCACGCCGCTGACGCCGGCGCAGAGAGCATTGGCGCGCAGAAGCATCATGCCCCGGACTTCTTCTTCGGTATAGGGATCGCCGGTACCGACACAGTGGCTGAGGACCAGATTGGTGGAGAGCTGGCTGCTCATCTCCTCGGGAACGGCCACAGTGGCAAAATCGCCAAAGCCGGTGGTGATCCCGTAGGCCACGCGATGCTCCCGCATGATCTTCTCCGCCAGGTCCCGGGAACGGCGGATCGCAGTTAGAGCCTCCTCGGTCAGCCGGACGGGGGCGCCATAGCGGGCCACCGCAACAAAGTCTTCCAGCGTAAGATGGTGACCGTCCAGAAATACCGCAGAAATGGTTTTCGCCTGGTCCATATTTCCTGTGCCTCTCTTCATTTCAAAAATGATGCTGTTGGGGAAAGAATCATTTTAAGCTTCATCATTGTACATCAACCGCAGCCTAAAAGCAAGGAAAAACTACTTTCGAGTATGAAAGTGCACGGCCTTCGGAAATGGAAAAGAGAGTGCGGTTCTGTGCTACGATTTTTGTTGAAAAGCTGCGGGGAAAATAGTATAATTAACAAGTTAAGTTTCATACCAAGGCATTTTCAAATGCGGCCAGAACACAGGCCGCGGCAAGGAGCACAGCATGCAGGAATACATCACCATCAAGGGCGCAAGAGAGAACAATCTGAAGAATATCGACCTTTCCATCCCGCGGGACAAGCTGGTGGTGGTCACCGGCCTTTCCGGCAGCGGCAAGTCCAGCCTGGCCTTTGACACCATCTATGCCGAGGGACAGCGGCGCTATGTGGAGAGTCTCAGCTCCTATGCCAGAATGTTCCTGGGTCAGATGGACAAGCCAGACGTGGATTATATCGACGGCCTCTCTCCGGCTATTTCCATCGACCAGAAGACCACCTCCAAGAATCCCCGCTCCACGGTGGGCACCGTGACGGAGATCTACGACTATCTGCGTCTTCTCTGGGCGCGGATCGGCGTGCCTCACTGCCCCAAGTGCGGGCGGGAGATCCGCCAGCAGAGCATTGACCAGATCGTGGACCAGATCATGGCCCTTCCCGAAGGCAGCCGGATCCAGATCCTTTCTCCCGTGATCCGTGGGAAAAAGGGCGAGCATGTGAAGGTGCTGGAGGACGCAAAAAAGTCCGGCTACGTCCGGGCTTTGGTGGACGGGATCGCCTATGATCTCTCCGAGGAAATCAAGCTGGAAAAGAACAAGAAGCACGATATTGAGATCGTGGTGGACAGGCTTGTGATCAAGAAGGAGATCTCCCGCCGCCTCACCGACTCAGCGGAGACGGCGCTTTCTCTTGCCGGAGGCCTGATGATCGTCGATCTGGTGAGTGAAAACAGAAGGATCGCCTTCTCTCAGAATTACGCCTGTGAGCACTGCGGCATCTCCATCGAGGAGCTGACGCCCAGACTCTTCTCCTTCAACAATCCCCACGGCGCATGCCCCAAGTGCACGGGCCTGGGCATGCAGATGCTGATCGATCCGGCCCTCATTATCCCGAACCCCAATCTCAGCATTATGGACGGCGGTATCACCGCCAGCGGCTGGGGCAATGTGCGGGGAGACACCATCTCCAAGATGTACTTTGACGCCCTGGCCAAGCGTTATCACTTCAAGCTCACGGATCCCATCAAGAATATCCCCCAGGAGGGCATCGACGCCATCCTCTACGGCACGCGCGGAGAGCCTCTGCAGCTGCGCTATGAGAAAGCCGAGGGCTTTGGCGTGATCCGCCGGGAGTTCGAGGGCGTGATCAACAATCTGGAGCGCCGTTATCGGGAGACCCAGAGCCCCTCCATGCGGGCGGATATCGAGGAGTGCATGTCCGAGACGCCCTGCCCGGAGTGCGGCGGCAAACGGCTCAAGAAATCCGCTCTGGCTGTTACGGTGGGCGGGTTGAACATCGCACAGTTCACGGAGCTCTCCGTCACAAAGTGTCTGGACTTTGTAAACGCGCTGGAGCTCAGCGAGAAGGAAAGCATGATCGCCGCCCAGATCCTGAAGGAGATCCGCTCCCGTCTCAGCTTTCTGCAGAGTGTGGGACTGGGTTATCTCACCCTCTCCCGCATGGCAGCCACCCTCTCCGGCGGTGAGAGCCAGCGGATCCGTCTGGCCACCCAGATCGGCTCCAGCCTGATGGGCGTACTCTATATCCTGGATGAGCCCAGCATCGGCCTGCACCAGCGGGACAACGCCAAGCTCCTGAATACTCTCCGTCAGCTGCGGGATCTTGGCAACACGCTGATCGTGGTGGAGCACGATGAGGAGACCATGCGGGCAGCGGATTATGTGGTGGACATCGGCCCCGGCGCCGGCGTGAACGGCGGCAGAGTCGTGGCGGCGGGGAGCCTGGAGGATATCTGCGCCGTGCCGGAATCCGTCACAGGCCAGTATCTCAGCGGAAAAAAGCGCATCCCCATTCCCAGCCAGAGACGGAAGGGAAACGGCAAGTCCCTGATCATCCGGGGTGCGGCGGAGAATAACCTGAAAAACATTGATGTGGAGCTTCCGCTGGGTAAGCTCATTTGCGTCACCGGCGTTTCCGGCAGCGGCAAATCCTCACTGATCAACGAGATCCTGTATAAGACCCTTGCGGTGGAGAAAAACCGCAGCAAGCTGCGTCCCGGCAAATGCGCCGGCATTGAGGGGATGGAAGCGGTGGACAAGGTCATTGCCCTGGACCAGAGTCCTATCGGCCGCACGCCTCGCTCCAACCCCGCTACCTATACCGGTGCTTTCAACGACATCCGGGATCTTTTCGCATCCACCCAGGACGCAAGACTCCGTGGCTACGGTCAGGGACGCTTCTCCTTCAACGTCAAGGGCGGCCGCTGTGAGGCCTGCTCAGGCGACGGTCTTGTGAAGATTGAGATGCATTTCCTGCCGGACGTTTACGTCCCCTGCGACGTTTGCGGCGGCAAGCGGTATAACCGGGAGACGCTGGAGGTGCGCTACAAGGGAAAGAACATTGCGGATGTGCTGGATATGACGGTGGAGGAGGCCTGCTCCTTCTTCGCAAACCAGCAGAAGATTCTGAACAAGATCCAGACTCTCTACGATGTGGGTCTGGGCTATGTGAAGCTGGGGCAGAGCAGCACCACACTCTCCGGCGGCGAGGCCCAGCGGGTGAAGCTGGCAACAGAGCTCAGTAAGCGCAGCACGGGCAGTACGGTCTATGTGCTGGACGAACCCACCACAGGCTTGCACATTGCCGATGTGCACAAGCTTATTGATATTCTGAACCGTCTCACCGATGCGGGAAACACCGTTGTGGTGATCGAGCACAATCTGGACGTCATCAAGGTGGCAGATCACATCATCGACCTGGGGCCTGAGGGCGGCGACGGCGGCGGAACCCTGGTCTTTGCCGGTACGCCGGAGGATTGCGCCGCCTGCGAGGAGAGCTATACGGGACAGTTTCTGAAGCCGCTGCTGGAAGACGCAGCGCGAGAGGAGCCGGAATGGATCAGGAACGGGAACTGACCGAGCTCAGCGGCTGCGTTGACTCGGTAATCTATAAAAACGAAGAAAACGGCTATACGGTCCTGCGTCTGCGCAATGAAAACGACGAGACCGTGACGGTGGTGGGAACCATTCCCTTTGCCGCCCCCGGCGAGACCCTGTTGGCCACCGGCATGTGGAGTACCCACAGCGTCCACGGCAGGCAGTTCAAGGCCGAGTTTGCCCAGCGCATGCTGCCTACCGACGAGACCGCCATTTATCAGTACCTGGCCTCCGGCACGGTGCAGGGGATCGGTCCGGCGACAGCCTCCCTCATCGTGCGGCAGTTTGGCAATCGGAGCCTGGATGTGCTGGAAAATGAGCCGGAAAAGCTCGCAAGCATCAAGGGTGTGAGCCTGCAGAAGGCAAAGCAGATGTCCAAGCGCTTCCGGCAGCAGACCGGCGTCAGGAGACTGATGGAGTTTATCTGCTCCTTCGAGCTCCGCCCGGTGCTGGCCATGCGGATGTACAAGTACTACGGCGACAAGGCCCTGGACCTGCTGCGGGAGAATCCTTATATCCTGGCCGCCACCCATATCGGCGGCAGCTTTTACGAGGCCGACAGACTCGCTCTGGACATGGGCCTGGACGAGCAGAACCGCAGTCGGGTAAACGCCGCGGTCCTCTTCGAGCTGCGGCACAACCTGGGAAACGGGCATTGCTTCATTCCCCGGGAAAAGCTCTGTGCCGTGACCTCGGAGCTTATTCGCGTGGAGCCGGAGCGGGTGGAGGAGAGCATCGAGGAGCTGATCGAAGCGGGACTCCTGCACTTTGAGGAAATCGCCGGCTGCAAGGCCTGCTATCTGCCGGAGCTCTATGAGGTGGAGGCGGACACGGCAGCTCGTCTTGCCGGAATGGTAAAAGGTGCCTTCCGGGAGAATGTGGATTTGGAGGCCATCATCCGCAAGCTGGAGGAGAGCCAGGGGATCCGCTATGCCGCCATGCAGCGGCAGACCCTGAGCCTGGCGCTCAACAACCAGGTGGTGGTCATCACCGGCGGCCCCGGCACCGGCAAGACCACCTCCATTCGGGCCATCCTGGCCATGTTCGAGCGCCTGGGGATCCGGACGCTGCTGACCGCACCCACCGGCCGGGCGGCCAAGCGCATGACGGAGCTTACCGGCCAGGAGGCCTCCACGGTGCACCGTCTCCTCGGCGCCAAGTTTGAGGAAGACGGGGAGCACGTGGCCTTTACCAAGAATGAGGACGATCGACTGGAATGCGACGCGGTGATCCTGGATGAGTGCTCCATGGTGGACATTCAGTTGATGGACGCGCTGCTGAAGGCCCTGCCGCCCTCGGCTCGGCTGGTGCTGGTGGGGGATGCGGATCAGCTGCCCTCCGTGGGCCCTGGCAATGTGTTCTCCGCCCTGATCCGCAGCGGCGTGATCCCCACCGTTCGCCTGACCGAGATTTTTCGGCAGAATGAGGGAAGCCGCATCGTGCGCAACGCCCATATGATCAACCGGGGTGAGCACCCGAATTTTTCCGAGAACGCCGGGGACTTCTTCCGGCTGAAGCGTATGCAGGCGGGCAGCACCGTGGACACGGTGGTGGAGCTCTGCGCTGTAAGGCTTCCCGGGAAAATGCATATTCCCGCTGCTGAGATTCAGGTCCTCTCTCCCACGCGGAAGGGGGAACTGGGAACTGCCAATCTCAACAAACGTCTGCAGGAAGCCCTGAACCCGCCAGCGAAGGAGAAGAAGGAAAAGGCCTTCGGCGATGTGACCTTCCGGGAAGGGGACCGGGTCATGCAGATCCGGAACAACTACGATATCCTGTGGCATAACGAGAGCAACACCAACGTGGGTATGGGCATCTACAATGGGGACATTGGCCGCATCCTGACGATCAGCCTGGAGGAAGAGACGCTTACCGTGGATTTTGACGGGCGCATTGCCCAATACGGCTTCGACTCGCTGCTGGAGCTGGAACACGCCTGGGCCATGACAGTCCACAAGGCCCAGGGCAGCGAATACCGGGCCGTGATCCTGGCGCTGGGAAACAGCGCGCCCATGCTGATGACAAGAGACGTACTCTATACCGCCGTGACCCGCGCCAAGGAGCTTCTGATCCTGGTGGGGGACGACGCCATCGCCTATCGCATGGTGGACAACTACCGTCCCAGCAAGCGCTACTGCGCCCTGCGGGTGCGGCTTCGTGCCGCCTGCGGCATCGAGTAAAGAGAGGCATTTATGGATCATCCTATAGATTATATCAAGTGGATGGGAGACGTCTCCTTCAAGGCTCTGCCCTTCAACGAGGCGGACGCCCTGGTGCTCTGCATGCTCTCCTATTTTGATTTTTCACCCCTTTTTCAGGGCAGAAAGAAAAGGCTCCCCCTGCGGGAGAGTCTGCGCCTTGTGGAAGAGGACAAGGTGCGTGTGATGCTGGTGGGCCGGGGCCGGGGCTTTCGGGAGATCCTGGAATGCGCCGCCCGCTCCGAGCGCTACGGCACGCTTCTCATGCGGGACTATCTGGATCTCTACCGCCAGGATCCGCCGCTGCAGTTTGCCGCGGTGACCTTCTGTGCGCCGGACTTTCGCTTTATCGCCTTTCGCGGTACGGATGATTCTCTGGCGGGCTGGGAGGAGGATTTCCGCATCAGCTTTACCGTTACAGAGGCCCAGCGTCTTGCGGCGGAATATGCCTCCAATGCGCTGAAAAGCCGGAAACCCTGTTATATTGGAGGCCACTCCAAGGGCGGAAATCTTTCGCTCTATGCCGCATGCATGCTGCCGGAGGCTGCCTGGGAGCGGGTGGCGCATCTGTACCTTCTGGACGGACCCGGCATCTGTCCCGAGGTGATGGACGACAGCGCCATCCGGCGCATCGACGCCAAGGCCACCAGGATCCTGCCGGCCTTCTCCATTGTGGGCAAGCTCTTCGAGCCGCAGATCACCGACAGCCGCATCGTCCAGTCCTCTGCCTCCGGCTTTGTGCAGCACAGTCTTGACACCTGGGGCATCGATCACGGAAAGCTTCTCCTTGCGGAGGGGCCGAACCCCCGCAGTGTCTGGATCAACGAGGTGCTGGACCGCTGGATCGGCGGGATCTCCCAGGAGGACCGGGGCATCTTCGTGGGTGAACTCTTTGATGCTCTTGCGGCGGACGGCGCCGCCACTTTGGACGAGATCGAGGAACGGGGCGTGGGAGGCTTTGAGGCCATCCTGGTGAAGCTTTTCTCCTCCAGCAAGGTCACGCGCAAAACCCTGGGGGACCTGCCCAAGCGCGCCATCCTGGGGGACCGGTATGACGCCATATCCCAGAAAGGCTTTTCCGCCTGGCTTTTGGCTGAAATCCAGAACTGGCAGAACCAGGTGCTGGAGCGCCGGGCAAAGGCACAGGCAGCGGAGCAGTCCGTGGAAGAGGAAGAGGGCAAATGAGCCGCGGCGTAACAGAGGACAACGCACTGGAGAGAGCGGTCTGCGCGGTTATTTGCCGAGGCGATGGTTTGAAAGCACGCCAGATCGCAAAAGAACTGGACCTTGACCACGGAACGGTCAATTCTATTTTGTATTCCTCCCCGCTGATGAAGGAGCTCTGCTGGCAGGACCGGGACTATCGCTGGCACGGGATCGTGCGGCAGAGCCCGGATCACACCGGCCTGCAGGAATTCGCGGCCTGGTTTTCCACAGCCGACGAATTTCTTTCTCTTTCGGAGGAGGAGTGGCTTGCCGCGCTGCGGGAGGGCTGTCGGAACATCGGAAGAAGCCTCTCCGACGCCCGCGGCCTGACCCACTCCTTCCTGGACACCCGGGAGCAGATCCGCGTGCTGTTTCTTGATTTGCAGAGCATGATCGGGGAGAGCTGCCTTTCCTGGCAGCTTGCCTTTGAACTCCGGTTGAAGCGATCCCGGTATGTTCGCATCTACGCGGATGTGCTTGTGATCACCGAAGACCGGGTCTTTTCCCTGGAATTCAAGATGAAAAAGGACCTTGATCCGGAAGAAGTGGAGCAGGCCGCCAAATATGTGCCTTATCTCGAGATCGTCTTCGGCCCGCAGTATGAGATCATTCCCGTCCTGGTGCTGACCGGCGCCAGGGAGCTTTTCGATTTTGTGCCCATCGGAAAAAAAGACCAGCTGCTTCCGGTCTGCTCCGGCGACATGCTCTTTAACGTCTTTGACGAATATCTGGGCTTTCTGCAATAAAAAGAGAATGCGTGAACGCAGCTTGTTCACGCATTCTCTTTTTCAGTATTCGGATCAGCCGTGACGGTGGTCCGTGGAGCCGGGGGAGGCCAGCATATCCATCCCGTGGCAGATGGCTTCAATGACCGCAAGCAGGTTTTCTTTTGCGGCCTTTTCGCTGCCGGGCAGGTTCACGATCAGACTGCTGCCCCGGATGCCCGCCACGCTGCGGCTCAGACAGCCGCGGGGGGTGATCTGGAGACTTGCCCAGCGCATGGCCTCCGGGATGCCCCGGGTTTCCCGCTCAATGACGGCGAGACTTGCCTCCGGGGTCACGTCCCGGGGAGAAAAGCCGGTGCCGCCGGTGGTCATGATGAGAGAAATCTTCTTTTCATCGGCGCAGGAGATCAGCTCCGCCTGGATCTGCTCCGTTTCGTCCGGCACCACGGAGGTGTGGACGACCGCAAAGCCTGCGTCCTCCAGGATCTTCCTGACTGCCGGGCCGCTGGTGTCTACCCGCTCGCCCCGGGAGGCTTTGTCGCTTACGGTGATGACTGCTGCTGTATAGCTCATGTGCGTTCCTCCTTATCCGCCGATCTGGTTCATGTTGCGGTTGGCGTGGCTGCGCTCTTTGTAAGAGAGCTCTCCGTGCCACTTGGGCTTTTCCAGGATGGCCCGGCGCAGCATCTGCACCATTTCTTCCTCTGTAAGCCCCTTGATGCTCAGCTCGTCCGGGGAGTGGAGGCAGGGCTTGATCTTTCCGTCCGCCGTGATGCGGATCCGGTTGCAGCTTGCGCAGAAGTGGGCGCTGACCGGACTGATAAGGCCCACCCGACCTTTGGCGCCGGGGAGCCGATAGAGTTTGGCAACACTGCCATCCGCCGGCAGGGGCTCCAGCTCCGGCAGGGTGTCGGTCACAACGGTGTAGGGGATGAAGGCCTCGGGACCGAAATCGCCGCTGTCGTACATGGGCATCAGCTCAATGAAGCGCAGATCTATGGGATAGGCTTTCGTCAGCTCCGCCAGAGCGCGGATCTCCCCGTCGTTGAAGCCGCCGATCAATACGGTGTTCAGCTTGATCTTTTCAAAGCCCGCCGACAGAGCCGCCTCAATGCCCCGCAGAGCCTCCTCCAGCTTTCCGCGCCGGGTGATATAGTGATACTTCTCGGCATCCAGAGTATCCAGGCTGATGTTCAGCCGATCCACGCCCGCCTCCCGCAGCTCCTTCGCCAGAACGGGCAGGAGCGTTCCGTTGGTGGTGAGACAGACCTCCCGGATGCCGGGAGTCTGGGCAGCGCCCCGGCAGAGGCTTACGATATTGGGCTTGACCAGAGGCTCGCCGCCGGTGAGGCGCAGCTTTTTAATGCCCAGAGAGGCCGCCGCCCGGATGGCGGAAAGCATTTCCTCCTGGGTAAGCATTTCCTCATGCCGCTTTTTGCACACGCCGTCCTCCGGCATGCAGTAGCGGCAGCGGAGATTGCACAGCTCCGTCACTGAGAGACGGAGATAGCGGATCTCCCTTCCGTAGCGATCGATCATAGGCTTTGCCTCCTTCGGCCCTAGTTTGCGGTGTACTTTCGCTTTTTGAACCATTATAATGCCTTTCCCGCCGGGAAACAAGATGGGGACGCGATTTTCTTTCCACAGATAAAGATGAGCAAAACGCTCCAATTCTGCTTGACAAAGCCAGGACCGTGGAGTATGATGAGACTGTAAGAATGGAGCGAATAGCTCCAAATACTGAAAAGGGGTGTTGGAGATGCGTGCCAGTCTGAGCTCCCGGAAGGAGCAGATCGCAGAGTTCCTGCGGCAGTATTATCTGCAGCATGACCGGCTGCCCAGCGAACGGGACATCGTAAAGGGAACGGGGATCCCGGCAGGCTCTGTTCACCGCTATCTGGTAGAGTGGAAGGAGAGCGGGGACTTTCTCTATGAGGGGCAGCGCCGCAGCGCCCGGACCGAGGATCTGGATCATGTGAGTCCCAAGCGCATCCTGCGGGTGTTGGGCACGGTGGCCTGCGGTCCCGGGCAGGAGGAGGAAGAACGCTTTATCGAGTATATCCATATGCCGGAGTGCATGGTGGGCAAGGGAGAGTGCTTTGCCCTCATCGCCAAGGGGGAGAGCATGATCGGCGTTGGCGTCCATCCCGGGGACTATGTGATCGTACGCCGGCAGAAGACTGCCCGGCCGGGGGATCTGGTCATTGCCCTTTCGGATGGGAAGAACAACCTGAAAAAGCTGCTGATGGATGAGAGAGAGCAGCGCTTCATCCTGCGCTCCTGCAATCCGGATCGGGAAGCTTATCCGGACATCATTGTGAACGAGCTGGAGATCCAGGGCGTGGCCATCGGCGTCTACCACAGCTTTGAAGGGGGAGACGGGAGCTTTCCCGGAGACTGATGGAGGGAAGCATGAAAACAGCGCATAAAGTACCGCCGCGTAAGGTCTATGTAAAGGTCAACTCCGATTTTGACGCCACCGGCGCCGTGACCCCCAAGGCCATCATCTGGGAGGACGGACGCAGCTTCAAGATCGACGCCATCCGGGACTTTCGCCCCGCCTCCACCATGGAGCAGGGCCGCATCGGGGATTGTTACACCGTGATCATCCACGGAGAAGAAAAGTATCTGTTCTTTGAGCGCACCAGCACTATGTTCGGCAGCCGCCTGGGCCGCTGGTGGGTGGAGTGCGCCGCCATGTAAAGCAAGGCGTGTACCGAAAGGAGGGGAGAAGCCACGGAAGGAGACCACATCTATATTGCCATCGACTTGAAGTCCTTCTACGCCAGCGTGGAGTGCGTGGAGCGGAAGTTTGACCCGCTTCGCACCAACCTGGTGGTGGCGGATCCCAGCCGGACGGAGAAGACCATCTGCCTTGCGGTGACGCCCTCCCTCAAAGCCCACGGCATCTCCGGCAGAGCAAGGCTCTTTGAAGTGGTCCAGCGGGTGAAGGAAGTGAACGCCGAGCGTCTGGCCCGGGCCATCCGGGAGGGGAAAGCCCAGCGGGACGAAAACGGAAACTATGGCTTCGTCACCAGTTCCTTTGACGCCAAAGCCCTGGAGGAAGATCCCTCTCTGGAGCTTGGCTATTTCGTGGCGCCGCCCAGAATGAAGCTCTATGAGCAGTACAGCGCCAAAATCTTCTCTATTTACACCAAATATATCTCACCCGAGGACATCGTGGTCTATTCCATCGACGAGATCTTTGCCGACGCCACCCGCTATCTGAAGACCCATCGGATGAGCGCGAGAGAGCTTGCCATGACCATGATCCGGGAGGTGCTCTATACCACCGGCGTCACCGCCACAGCCGGCATCGGGACCAATCTCTATCTTGCCAAGGTGGCCATGGACATCGTGGCAAAGCACGTTCCCGCGGACAAGGACGGGGTGCGCATCGCGGAGCTGACCGAGCAGCGATACCGGGAGCTTTTGTGGTGCCACAAGCCCATCACAGACTTCTGGCGGGTGGGAAGAGGCACGGCAAGGCGGCTGGAGAAGCTGAGCTGCTACACCATGGGAGATGTGGCCCGGCTCAGCGAAACGAACGAGGACGCGCTCTACGCGGCGATGGGGATCAATGCCGAGCTGCTCATCGACCACGCCTGGGGCTGGGAGCCCACCACGATCCCGCTGATCAAGCAGTATAAGCCCCAGTCCAATTCTCTCAGCTCCGGTCAGGTGCTGAAGGAGCCCTATACCTGGGAAAAGGGGCGGCTCATCGTACAGGAGATGACGGAGCTTCTGACCCTGGACCTGGTGCGGCAGGGCCTTGTCACAAAGAAGGTTGAGCTCAGCATCGGCTATGACCGGGAGAGCCTGCAGGTGCTGATCCCGGGAAGAGGCCTGACCGACACGGTCTACGCCGTCAAAACCACGGGCAAACGCTATGCGGGGAAGGTGGGCCTGGACTATTACGGCCGCCCCAGTCCTCAGCACGCCCACGGTACCGGAAATCTGGACCGCTATACCAACAGCACCCGGCGGATCATGAAGACGATGCTGGAGATCTTCGACCGGACGGTGGACCCGGATCTGCTGATCCGGAGAGTGAATATCGCGGCCGCGGTCCTGCCGGAAAAGGACGCGCCGCAGGAGGGGCCGGAGCAGCTGGACCTCTTCACCGATTATGAGGCACTGGAAAAACAGCGGGCGGAGGAGCAGGCTGCGGACGAAAAGGAACGGAGGATGCAGCAGGCGACCCTGCTGATCCAGCAGAAATACGGCAAGAACGCCGTGCTGAAGGGAATGAACTTCCTGGAGGGCGGCACCACCATCGAGCGAAACGCCCAGATCGGCGGCCACCGCTCAGGCGAGTGAGAAAGGGGGAGCGCGGATATGGAGCCCTCGGAGGATCCCCGGATCGTATACGCGGATATTCTGCACCACCCCCATCATCAGTCCGAAAAGCGGGCCCACATGCCGCTGCCGGACCGGGCGGCCCAGTTTTCCGCCTATGACGCTCTGGCTGGCTTCTTTGATATGATCGATGAGGAGGAGCGCGTCACAGAGGAGGAGACGGAGTTGGATGAAAACGCCAGGGAACTGCTGAACCGGAAGCTGCAGCGGATCGGCGAAGCCATTGAGGCGGGGGAACAACCGGAGGTATGTTTCACGGTCTTTGTGCCGGACGAGCGCAAAACAGGTGGAAGTTATCGTCAGATCAAGGAAAGCGTCCGCCGGATCGACCTGGCAGAACAGAAGATCATCCTGAACCGACGGGAGGGGAGAGGCGGTCTCTATGCCACCTTGGACATTGCTCGTATTCTTTCTGTTCGCGGCCCGATCACAGACGGACTTGACACGGAAGTATAAAAAATTGCAGGAGAGATAAAATCTTTCCTGCAATCTTTTTTGCAAGCCGAAGCTTACTTCATGCCGTTCTCATAGGCCTCGATCATCTTCTTGACCATCTGGCCGCCGACGGAACCGGCCTGGCGGCTGGTGAGCTCGCCGTTGTAACCGTTCTTCAGGTTGACGCCAACCTCAGAAGCGGCTTCCATCTTGAACTTGTCCATGGCCTCGCGGGCAGCGGGGTTCACAAGATGATTGCTGGAATTGGTAGACATGTGTTGCATCTCCTTCCGATCAATTTGGGTTTTTGCCCGTGCATATCTTTTGCGGAGAACCGAAAGATATGCAAAGTCGGCACAAGAAAAAGATGGATATTGAGGTCAAAAGGCGCAGCTGAAACGAGAACAGAACGGGAGAAACGCTATATTTTGTGGTCGTGAAGGTGAAAATCGAGAAAATACTGCAAATTATGTCTTTACCTGCGGGCAAAATAAGAGTACAATATCCCGTATGAAGAGAGAAGCCCAAAATAGGGGTGAAGAATATGGCCAGGCACTTTGCGCCTTCCGAACATAAAAACAAGTTCAAGATACAGCTGCCCTCCTTCCGCGTTCCGGAGCTTCCAAAGCTCTTCAAGCGGGAGAAGATCCATTATAAACCCAAACGCTACAACCGCGTGTTCTCCGTGCAGGAGATGTTTCTCGTCATAGCGGCAACGCTGCTCTTTATGGCGGGCATCCTGCTGCCGGTTCCGCATGCGGTCTCTGTGCTGATCTATGCCCTTGCGGCGTTTTTTGCCTTCCTGCCCCGAATCCTTCAGATCCTGCAGGATGCACTGAACAGAAAGCTGCCGGAGGAGGATGTTCTGGTCCTGCTCGGTATCATAGGCGGCTTTTGCATCGGTGAGGAAGCCGGCGCCGCCATCGCGGCGATCCTTTACAGACTTGCCCAGGTCTTCGAGTCCTATGCCCTGGCCAGAGCGGACGCTGCCTTTGACCTGATGCGGGATAAGCTGCCGGAAAAGGCAAAGCTTCTGATCGGAGACAAGACCGCCGAGGTCATGCCCGAGACCGTCGATCCCGGGCAGATCGTCCGCGTCGGGATCGGGGAAGTCGTCCCGCTGGACGGGACCATCGTATCCGGTGTGACGGAATTGGATCTTTCGATCCTGACCGGGAACAGCACCGTCCATACCTGCGGCGTCGGGGATCGGGTCTTCTCCGGCAGCGTCAACCATGGCGCCGTCATCGATGTGCAGGTGACAAAGCCTTTCGGCGAGTCCGCTGCGGCCAGCCTTTTGCGCGATGTGCAGGATGCCGCCCGGTATGAGACCACCCAGGAGCGGCTTTCCGACCGGATCTGCACCTGGTTCGCACCGGTCGTGGGCGTGCTTGCTCTGCTGCTTCTGCTTGTGCCTTCTGTGATCACCGGCCAGTGGCTGCCGAATCTTCGGCGCGCGGTGATTTTCCTGCTGGCGGCTTCTCCCAGCGCGCTGATGATCTCCGTCTCTCTGGCCTGCCTGGGCGGTGAGATGAGCGGGATCTTCAACGGCATCCTCAGCAAGGGACACGATTGCCTGGAGATCCTGGCTCAGACAAAAACGATGGTTTTCGGCAAGACCGGCACCATTACCGGCGGTCGATTTGAAATTACAGGTGTATTTCCCAACGGCTGCGGCGCGGAGGATCTTCTGGCCATCGCCGCTGCGGCTGAGAGCTATTCCCGCCATCCCATTGCCCAGCTTCTGAAACTGGCTGCCAACTGGACGCCTGATGTTGCGGAGAGCGTGCTGGAGGTGGAGGAGATCCCCGGCCGGGGCGTCAGCGCCTTCATCGAAGGGCGGCATGTCTATGTGGGCAACGCCTATTTGCTCCAGGAGCACGGCATTCGTTATACCGTGCCCTCCCGGGCCGGTTCTGCCATCCATGTGGCGGTGGAAAACCGCTATTGGGGCCATATCCTGGTCACCGACAAGACCAGAGAAGGCGCCTTTGATGCGCTGGAGGAACTGAGAAGTCAGGGCGTTCAGCAGCTTGTGATGCTGACGGGGGATGTGCTTTCTTCCTCTCGCCCCCTTGCTTCTTCCCTGGGCTTTGACCTGCTTCGCACGGAACTGACGCCTGACGCCAAGGTCTCCGCCATCCGCTATCTGATCTCCGGCAAAGGCAAAGGGACCAGTGTGGGCTTCGTGGGAGATGGAGTCAATGACGTCCCCATGCTGGAGGCGGCGGACGTGGGTCTTGCGCTGGATGCTCTGCATGCCTGGGACGAGGCGGATGCGGCTGACATCCTGCTGCTGGACCGGGACATCGAAAAGCTGCCTGTTTCCATGCGCATCGCCCGCGGTATGCGCCTGATCCTTTGGGAGAACCTGGGGCTGCTGTCGGCTGTGAAGTGTCTTGTCCTGATCCTTGCCCTCTTTGGCTCAATCTCCATTCCTGTGGCTGCTTTCCTGGGGACTGTCTCCACGGCGCTTTCCATGATCAACAGCCTGCGCAGCTTCGGACTCAAATAAACTGCGAGGGATCCTGCTTATGAATGTCTACGATTTTGATCAGACCATCTTCCAGCCGGACAGCTCCTATTGCTTTGTGATGTACTGTCTGCGGCATTATCCGCGGGCTGTGCTTCACTGCCTTCCCGGAGTGACTGCCACCGGCATCCAGGCTCTCCGTCGAAAGGCGGAGACGAAGGAACTCAAAGAGCAGGCCTTTTCCTTCCTTCCAAGACTGGACGACGTGGAGCGCATCGTCTCGGAGTTCTGGGCTGAGCATCGGCAAAATCTGGAGTCCTGGTATCTGGAACAAAAGCGCAGCGATGATCTGATCGTTTCCGCTTCTCCGGATTTCCTGCTGCGGCCTATTTGCGAGGAGCTTGGCGTATCCCTTATTGCCACGCCCATGAATCCCTATACCGGGAAGATCCACGGTCTCAACTGCCATGACGAGGAAAAGGTCCGCCGCTTCCGCCTGGAGGTTCCGGACGGGCATATTGAGAATTTCTATTCCGATTCTCAGTCTGATACTCCGCTGGCGAAGCTGGCAGATCACGCCTGGCTTGTGAAAAAAGGAGTGCTGAGTCCCTGGCCTGAAACCTGATATATACGGATAACAATAACAACGGATAAAAAAACGGCTTCTTTCGAAGCCGTTTTTTTATCCGTCCGATCATTTGAATTCCGGAACGAAATTGCCCTGAATGTCCATCTCCCGCAGGCGGGCTTTGATCTTTTTGTATTCCTTCTTGTAAAGCAGGGTGCGCAGCTCATCATCGGGTACAAAGCGGTAATAGGCGTTGGTGAAGAGCTCGAAGCTCTCCCGGTTTTCCGGCTTGGTACGAAAGAAGATGAACAGAAAGGCTGCCACTGCGCCGACGGCAAAGGAGATCTTGATATAGAGCGGGCAGAAGTACAGCACTGCAAAGGCGATGGCGCCGCCCACAAGGATGCTGACCAGATTGGAGATCATCGTATAGCGCTTGGCGCCCACACCGATGAGCTCCGGCTGGAGGCTGTTCATTTTTTTAATGAGGGGGTTGGCAACCAGAAGATTGAACAGGAACTGGCGCAGGAACAGATAGCTCCACAAAAAACCTCCCAGAACCAGCGCACCGCTGAGCATGATCTTCATTTCCATAAGAGGATCCTCCAAACTCTTGAATCTTTTTGTATCATAGCACAGTCCCAAGGCAGTTTCAAGAATAAATCCCGCCGCCGCGCATAGATTGGATCGGGAAGTGATGGGATGGACAAGGAAGCGCTGGCGTTGAGTCTGCTGCCCGCGCACTGGAGAGAGGCTGTGGGGCTTCGAATCCGGGAAGCGGAAGAGATCCGCCTTCGTACAGGCAGAAGGCCAAGCCTTCTGCTGCGGGGGGAAGAGTTACCCTTTTCCCGTGATGGCGTGACGGAAACCGACCTGCTCAGGATCCTGGAGAAAGCAACGGGAGCCTCTCTGCACGCGGCCCAGTCCTCTCTTTCGGAAGGCTTTGTCAACTTCAGGGGCATCCGTATCGGCGTTTGCGGTATGGCCGCCATGGCAGAGGGTAAGACAAGCGTGTTTCGTCACGTGAGCTCTCTTGCTGTCCGCATTCCGCGGGAGTGCCGGGGCATCTGCCGGGAGCAGATCGATGCGCTTTTGCGTGAGGGCTTTCAGAATACCCTTGTGGTCGGACCTCCGGGGGCCGGGAAGACTACAGCCCTGCGGGAAATGATCCGCAGACTATCCGATAACGGTTACCGCGTGGGGGTAGCGGACGAACGAAATGAGCTTGCCTCCCTGGACGAGGCAGGACAGGCCTTCGATCTGGGGCGCTGTACAGACGCCCTCATCGGACTCCCCAAGGAGAGGGCGACTCTCATGCTGCTGCGCGGGATGAACCCCTTGATCATTGCCATGGATGAAATCACCCGGGAGGAAGACGCGGGGGCTATCGCGCAAATCTGCGGCTGCGGCGTCGGGATTTTGGCAAGCGCTCACGCCGGATGCAAGGAGGATTTAAGGAAAAGGCCCGCCTATCGGCAGCTGTTGGATCGAGGATTCTTTTCCCGTCTGTTGTTTGTACGGGCTGAGAAAGCCGGAAGAGAATATCGCCTCGAGGTTTTTGACTCATGAAGCTGCTGGGAGCAATCTTGATTATGACTGCGGCCTCTCTGGGCGGCGTTCTGCTGCTGCGGGAGAAGAAACAGCGGCAGGATGGCTATCGTTCCCTGGCCGCAGCGCTGGAGCTTCTGCGGGGAGAACTCTCCTCCGGCGGCATCCCCCTTGACCTTGGGATCGAGAGGGCATATACGCATGCCAAGGGGATCGGGAAAGCATTCTTATCAACTGTCCGTGACGGCTTCCATGACCTGGGCGAACACTCCTTTGAAGAAATCTGGGACAAGGCCTTGACAGATACCTGTCCCTGGCTTGCACTTGATACGCAGGCCGAGATCCGAAAGCTCGGCGGGGAGCTGGGGAGGTTTGATCTGGAGCTGCAGCTGCGCTTCCTGGATGCCTGCATCTCCTACCTCAAAGAGCAGTGGCAACTGCAAAGAAGCACGTATCCTTCCGATAGAAGAGTGACTCTTGGCCTGAGCTTCAGTCTGAGTGCCCTGCTTGTGATCCTGCTATACTGAAAGGGAAACATGGATGTTGATCTGATCTTTAAAATCGCTGCGGTGGGAATTCTGGTCGCGGTGCTGAATATCCTGCTGCAGCGCTCGGGCCGTGAAGAACAGGCTTTGATGACCACCATCACAGCGCTGGTGGTGGTTCTCATGATGGTGGTGCGGAAGATCAGCGAGCTCTTTACGCTGATCAAAACCCTGTTTGATCTGTAAAATGGAGCTTGTGATGAAGGCGGCATCGGCAGCGCTCCTCTCGGCTGTCCTGGGCCTGCTGATCAAACGCCATAACCCGGAGGGGGCGCTGCTGCTGGGGGCGATCTGCGCGGTAGGGATCCTCGCCGCATCCCTGGGGATCCTGGATGGCTTCGCGTCCCTGCGAAAGCTGCTGCGTCAGATTTTCGGCGGAGAAGGGGAGAGCCTGATCGCGCCGATCCTCAAATGCCTTGCCATTTCCGTCGTGAGCCGCTTTTCTTCGGAGAGCTGCCGGGACGCTTCTCAGAATGCAGCCGCCTCCGCTGTGGAATTCGCGGGAGCGGTCTGTTCCCTGGGAGTTGTGATGCCGCTGCTGATGAGTATTTTGAAATCGATGGGGGGCCTGGGATGAAGCGTGCGTTTTTGTGCCTGCTGCTGATGCTGTCTTCTCCCGCCCTGCGTGGACAAGCCGATATCGAGGAGGAGACGGCCCGGAGAACGGAGATCATCCGGGTGGAGAGCGCCTTGGGGGAAGAGGAAAGAAGCGTAAGCGGTGAACTGAGCCTGGACGGAAGTTATGACGCCGAAGGCGCCCTTGCCCGCCTCTGGGATCGTTTTCTGCAGGCGCTTTTGTCCTCGGCAAAAAGAGAGCTTGGTTTTGCCTGGAAGCTTGTGATGATTGCAGCTCTCTGCAGCATAGCCGGGATCCTGTCGCAAGATCGCAGAGTCACCAACTTCGCTGAGATGGCCGCCTGCTGCTCGGCAGCTCTGCTCCTGGCCGGCAGTGCCGAGAGTGTGATCCCTGAAGCCCGGGACACGCTTTATCGTCTTTCCGATTACGGAAAAGCTGCATTTCCGGCCTTCTTTTTGGCGGTGGCATCCTGCGGTGCCAGCGTCTCCGCCACTGTAAAGTATGCCTCCGTATGCTTCGCGTCGAATCTCTTTATGGAGCTCTCGCAGCGGATCCTTCTGCCGCTGATTTCTGCATATCTCTCTGTCGGCATCACACTGAGCCTTGCCGGGAATGCTTTCCTGAAGGCCGCAGAAAGGCTTTTGAAATGGTGCATCGTCACCGCAATGACACTCTTTACCGGCGGCTTCTGTACCTATATCAGCCTCTCCGGGGTCATATCCGGCAGTGCTGATGCAGTGGCGGTGAAGGCCGCAAAATCGGTGATCTCCACGCTGCTTCCCGTGGTGGGCGGCATCCTTTCCGACTCTGCATCCACCATGCTGGCAGCGGCTTCTGTGATCAAGAACTCTGCCGGCGTTTTCTGCCTGATCGCGGTCTGCGCCATCTGTGCCGCACCCTTTGGCTTGCTTCTTGCCAAAATGCTGCTGCTCAAAGCGGCAGCTGCGCTATCAGAGATGGGCAGCTGTGATGCATACGCTGGTCTCCTCTCAACTGCGGGGAATGCTATGGGCATGCTGCTGGGCCTGGTGGGCTGCTACGGGGTCATGCTTTTTTATTCTTTCATGTCCGGCATCAGGATGGCTGCGTGAGATGGAAAAGATCGTGAAAATTCTGTGCGCGCTCTCTGTCTTCTGCGCACTGGTGACGAACCTGGTGCCGGAAGGGAGAGAAAAACGCGTGATGCGCTTTGTATGCTCGGTGGTGCTGCTTTCTGCTCTTTTCCGCTATGTCCGGGAACCGGATTGGGATACCCTGGCGCTGGAGTCGGCCCGGCTCCGTCAACGGGAGGAGGCATTTTTACAGGATGCGGAGAGGATTCGCGACGAGCTGCAGCGCACTGTCATAGAGGACGAGTGCAGGACATATATTCTGAACAAAGCCAGGCAAATGCAAATCGATCTGGAGGATGTATCGGTGACGGCGCAATGGAGCATGGAAGGGATCTGGGTTCCGCACAGGGCGGTGCTCACGGGCAAAACGGAGGAGCAGCAAAAAAACCTGCTCTCTTCGATTCTGGAGACGGAGCTTGGCATCCCCCGGAGCAGGCAGGAATGGAGAACAGATGGAGCATAAAACAAAACTTGCCTCTATTGTTCCAAAGCTCAAACTGCCGCTTTTGATCCTGCTCATCGGCCTCTTCCTGATGCTTCTGCCCTCCGGCTCCCAGGACGCCGCACTGCCCGAGGATCCCGGGGAACGCATGCAGGAGATCCTGAGCAATACCAGAGGCGTGGGGCGGGCAATGGTCCTGATCTCCGAAAAGGGCGTGGTGGTGGCCTGTACAGGAGCGGAAGATCCACAGGTGAAATTGGATATTATTCGGGCCATTGGCTCATATACTGGCTTCGGATCAGATCGGATCACAGTCCTGAAATTGGCGGATGAAACTTAGGGAGGAATGCATCTCATGAAAAACAGGAAACGGAATATCACCATGGTTGCCGTGCTGCTCTTTGTCTGTGCGGCCGTAACGCTCAACTGGTCCTACAATCAACGCTGGGGCAAGCCGGATGCGGAGATGGTGCAGGCCATGGACGAGGCGCGCAGCAGTGCGGAAGCGGCCTACAATCAGACTGTGGCAGCCGGCGCCAACGCCTATTTTGCCGAGGCCAGACTTACCAGACAGACCTCCCGGGATGAGGCGTTGGAGCTGCTGCAGACGGCGGCCACCTCGGAAGCGGCCTCTCAAGAGACCATCGACAGCGCCATGAACGCCATCAGCGTCATGGCGGCAAGCTCCATGAAGGAGAGCCAGCTGGAAAACCTGCTGCTGGCCAAGGGCTTTGCGGATTGCGTGGTGTACATCGGCAGCGGCAGCGTAACGGTGGCGGTGCCCGCTCCTTCTGACGGCCTGAGCGAGGAGTCGGTCGCCCGGATCACCGAGGTCGTTTGCAGGGAGACGGAATTTGAGGCGTCCCAGCTCAGCATAATCGAAGTGCGGGCCTGAAAGACTCCGGGGGTATAAGCCATGAAAAACGCGGGGGAGGAAAACTCTCTCGCGTTTTTCACATGCTTTTTTACGATTCCTCTTTCTTTTTGCGGAGTTCTGTGTTAAAATACTCTGAATTCATTTGAGCAAATGAAGATTACAGGATCTGCGCATCGATTCGATGCACCCACGCATTTTCGTGTTCAGGAGGAACCGTCATGGGAGAGAATTATATTACCTGCCAGGAGCCCAACGGCAGCATCAACATTTCGGAGGATGTCATCGCCAGCATGGTGCGCAACGCCGTTCTGGAGGTGGAGGGTGTAGCCGGCCTTGCCAACACCGCCGGCGCAGAGATTTCCGAGCTGCTTGGCATCCGCACGCTGACCAAGGGCGTCAAAGTCCAGTTTGTGGAGGGAAAGGTCGTTGTGGATACGATCCTTACCGTTTCCTACGGCAGCAACGTGGTCAAGGTCGCCCGGCAGGTGCAGGAGAAGGTGCTGGCCGCCGTGCAGGCAACCACCGGCCTGGAGCAGGTGGAGGTCAACGTGCACGTGACCGGCATCGCCTTTGAGAAATAAAGACTGAGGAGATCAGATTATGAAGAGATCGGCCGCCAGAGAATTGGCGATCCAGCTCAGCTTTGCCGCTGCAGCCGCCAAGCTTGACCCCGAGGATCTGCTGGAAAGCTTCTTTGATCAGGAGCATTATGATACCTTGGCTGTGGAGCAGGAGCTCTGCAGCGAGTATCCGGACGATTCCCAGCTTGACTACATCCGCAGGCTCACCCGCCTCACGGCAGAAAACCGCAGCGAGATCGACGGCTTTATCGAGCGCTATGCCAGAGGTTGGAAGATCGAGCGGATCTCCCGCACGGCCCTTGCCGTGATGCGCTGCGCCATCTGTGAGATCCTCTATATGGAGGATATCCCCAACGCCGCCGCCATCAACGAGGCCGTGGAGCTGGACAAGAACTACGATGATCCCGACACCGTCGCATTTGTCAACGGCGTTCTGGGCGGCTTCATGCGGGGAGAGTTTCCGACAGAAGAGCAGGAGTAAGCCATGGAGAGAAGCGCTCTCAGCGTCACAGAGCTCAACCAATATGTAAAAAATCTTGTGGACGGGGATGAGCTGCTCATGGACGTGTGCGTCCGGGGTGAGCTTTCCAACTACAAGATCTATCCCTCCGGGCACCACTATTTCACGCTGAAGGATGCGGAGAGCAGTCTGCGCTGTGTGATGTTCAAATACAGCGCTATGAAGCTCCGTTTTCGCCCGGAAAACGGAATGAGCGTCACCGCCTTCGGTCGGGTCAGCGTCTATCTCAGGGACGGGGCCTATCAGCTGAGCTGCACTGCGCTCATGCCCGAGGGCATGGGAGACCTTCAGGTGGCCTTTGAGCAGATGAAGGCCAAGCTCTCTGCCGAGGGCTTGTTTGATACCGCGCATAAGAAGCCGCTGCCGCCTTTCCCGGAGAAGATCGCCATCATCACCTCCTCCGCCGGCGCCGCCATTCATGACATGATCCGTATTCTGGGTCATCGCTGGCCTATGACGAAGGTGATCTTACTTCCTGTCCGGGTGCAGGGGGTGGAAGCCCCTGCGGAGATCGCCGGCGCCATCCGCTATGCCAATGAGTTCCAGGTCGCGGATCTCATCATCACCGGCCGCGGGGGCGGGTCACTGGAGGATCTCTGGGCTTTCAACGATGAACGGGTGGCCCGCGCCATCTACGCTTCGCGCATCCCGGTGATCTCCGCTGTGGGCCATGAGCCTGACGTCACCATATCCGACTATGTGGCGGACAGGCGGGCTTCCACGCCCTCCAACGCCGCTGAGATCGCCGTTCCGGACTGGCATGAGATGCAGGACGGACTGCAAAACTACGAGATCCGCAGCCGGCAGGCCATGGAGAAAATGCTGAAAAGCCTGGCCCAAAGGCTGGATGCTTTAAAGAGCAAGCGGGTTTTGACGGATCCCGGCGTTTATCTGGATAACCGCCGAATGGATCTGGATCGGGCTCGGGATCGGCTCCTGGCCGCATCCGAGCGGCAGCTTGCCGCCAAACGCCAAAGCTTTGTGAAGCTTGGCGCCGCACTGGATGCCATGAGCCCGCTTCGGGTCTTGTCCCGGGGCTATACTGTGAGTTCCGATGCAGACGGCACGATCCTGAAGAGCGTGAAAGACCTGCAGCCTGGGCAGGAGCTTTCCGTCCGTTTCCTGGACGGCACGGCAGATTGTCGGGTAGAAACCATCATAGAAGGAGAATGAACCATGGCTGAGAAGATGAGCTTTGAGCAGTCCCTCCAGCGGCTTGACGAGATCGTGCGCCACCTGGAGAAGGGAGATCTGCCCCTGAGCGATTCCCTGGCCCTGTTTGAAGAGGGGACCGGCCTGCTCACATCCTGCAGCAAGATGCTGGAGAGCGCGGAGCAGAAGGTCGTAAAGCTGCGCAAGGGCGCAGACCGGCAGCCGGAAGAGCTGCCCTTTGAGGATGAGGCCTGATATGACAGCGAAGGAGTATAAAGAGATCGTTGACCGGGCCCTGGAAGAGAGCTTTCTCTGCCCGAAGGACTATCCGGTCTGCGGCCTGGCGGAAGCCATGCGCTACAGTCTCCTTGCCGGAGGCAAGCGGATCCGGCCTACGCTGGTGCTGGAGTTCAGCCGTGTCTGCGGCGGGAATTTCGAAGAGACGCTGCCGGCAGCCTGCGCCATCGAGATGCTGCATACCTACAGCCTGATCCACGATGATCTGCCCTGCATGGACAATGACGAGCTGCGCCGGGGCAGACCCACCAACCATGTGGTATACGGCGAATGCACGGCGACCCTCGCTGGGGACGCCCTGCAGGCCGAGGCCTTCGGCACCATCCTTCGCAGCGCGCTTTCCGCAGAGCGCCGCGCCCGCTGCGCCATGCATCTGGCCAATGCCGTGGGCATGGACGGCATGTGCGGGGGGCAGTATCTGGACATGCTGGGTGAGGGGAAACCTCTCAGCGCCCAGGACCTGGATGAGATCAACAGCCGCAAGACCGGCGCGCTGCTCACGGCGGCCTGCCTGATGGGCGTTGCTGCCGCCGGCGGAACGGAGGCCCAGGAGGAGGCCGCAGCCCGTTACGGCGCGGCGTTGGGCATGGCCTTCCAGATCCGGGACGATATGCTGGACGTGCTGAGCACGGAGGGCGAACTGGGGAAACCCATCGGTTCGGATCAGGAAGAGAGTAAGAATACATATATGGCCCTGTATGGGGAGAAGAAGTGTGAGGAAATGGTCCTGAAACTGACGGCTGCGGCCAAGGATGCGCTCTCCGGTCATTTTTCGGACACCGCGTTTCTGGATGCCCTGGCAGATTCTCTCGCGGTGAGAAAAAGCTGAGATACAGGCGAAACGAGGTTTTGTTTTGAGTATATTGGAAAGCATCAGCTGCTCGGAAGACGTAAAAAAGCTGCCGGAGGGCTCGCTGGAGGCGCTGTGCGGAGAGATTCGCAGCTTCCTGATCGAGAACGTATCCAAAACCGGCGGGCACCTTGCGTCCAATCTGGGGGCTGTGGAATTAACGGTGGCCCTGCACCGGGTTTACGATTCCGCCAAGGACCGGATCGTCTTCGATGTGGGTCATCAGAGTTATGTGCATAAGATTTTGACCGGACGCAGGGAGGCTTTTTCCACCCTGCGCCAGTATGGAGGCATCTCCGGCTTCCCCAAGCCCTGTGAGGCGGTGGACGACGCCTTTGTGGCGGGCCACGCCTCCAACTCGGTTTCCGTTGCCCTGGGTATGGCCAAGGCCCGGACCCTCCAGGGCCAGGCTTACAGCGTTGCCGCCGTGATCGGAGACGGCGCCATGACCGGCGGCCTTGCCTATGAGGGACTGACCAATGTCGCTGCCAGCGGAGAGCCCATGGTCGTGATCCTGAACGACAACAACATGTCCATCGATCCCAACGTGGGAGGCACGGCCTCTCTGCTGCAGAGAATGCGGGTGAGACCGGGATACTTTGAATTCAAGCGCTTTTACCGGGAGGCTTTTTCGCACGCTCCCGGGCTCTATCACTTCAATCACAACGTGAAGGAGTGGGTGAAATCCCGCGTCCTTCCCGATAATATGCTGAGCGCCCTTGGCATGGAATACATGGGCCCGGTTGACGGACACGATATCCGCCAGCTGGAGTGTGTGCTCCGCTGGGCGAAGGAAATGCAAAAGCCTGTTCTGGTCCATGTGCTCACGAAGAAGGGGAAGGGCTGCCCCTATGCGGAGGCGCATCCCGAGCTCTATCACGGCGTCGGACCCTTTGACCCGGTGACAGGAGAGATCCAAAAAAGCGGGGCCTGCTTTTCCGAGGCTTTTGGCGAGAATCTCTGCGCCATGGCGGAACGGGATAAAAAGATCGTTGCCATCACGGCGGCTATGGCCTCGGGAACCGGCCTGGATCAGTTTGCCCGCCGCTTTCCCGGCCGCTTTGTGGACGCCGGCATCGCCGAGGGGCATGCCGTCGCCTTTGCCGCCGGCATGGCCAAGCAGGGAATGACGCCGGTATTTGCAGTCTATTCCAGCTTCCTGCAGCGGGGCTTTGATATGATGATCCACGATGTGTCCCTGCAGGGACTGCACGTGGTCTTCGGCGTGGATCGGGCCGGCATCGTCGGCAGCGACGGAGAGACCCATCACGGCATTTTCGATCTGGCCTACCTGGGGACGGTTCCCGGTATGCAGATCCTGTGCCCGGCTTCCTTTGCGGAGCTGCGGGAACAGATGGAGATGGCAATCTCCGAAATGCAGGGCCCCGTGGCGCTGCGGTATCCCAGAGGAGGAGAAGGAGAATATCAGACGGCATCTCGGGAAGAAGAACAGCTCATCCGGGAAGGCTCCGACGTGACCATCGTCTGCTGCGGTATCATGGTCAACGAGGCGCTGGCAGCAGCCCGGATCCTGGAAAACCGCGGGATCTCCGCGGAGATCGTGAAGATCAACCTGATCACGCAGAAGGATTATCCTGTGACCTTGGCTTCCCTGGAAAAGACGGGACATCTCATTGCGGCGGAAGAGGTCTGCGCTGCCGGCTGCCTCGGCTCCCGGATTCTGAGCCAGGCCTGTGAAAAGAGGATCCCATTCCAGGCTGCGCGCCTTCTGAACCTGGGTAAGGGGATCGTAGCTCACGGCGATCGCAAGCTTCTGATGCGGGATGCATGGATCGATGCGGAAAGCATTGCCTCTGCTGCTGCAGAGCTCTGTGAGCAAACAAAGCTATGAAAAAAGTACGTTTGGACCAGCTCGTATTCGATCGCGGCTATACGGAGAGCCGGGAACGTGCCAAGACAACTGTGATGAGCGGTCTTGTCTATGTGAACGGGCAGAAGGCCGATAAGCCCGGTATGCCGGTGGACCCGGAGGCGAAGCTGGAGGTGCGGGGTGACGCCCTGCCCTTCGTGAGCCGGGGCGGCTACAAGCTCGATAAGGCCTTGAAGGTCTTTCCCGTGGATCCTGCGGGCAAGGTCTGCATCGACTGCGGGGCATCCACCGGCGGCTTTACCGATGTGCTGCTGCAGCACGGCGCGGCCAAGGTCTATTCCGTGGATGTGGGCTACGGGCAGCTGGCCTGGAAGCTGCGCTCGGATGATCGGGTCGTGAATCTGGAGCGCACCAATCTCCGCTATATCACAAAGGAACAGATCCCGGAGGAGCTGGACCTTGCGGTGATGGATGTTTCCTTTATCTCCATCCGTCTGGTGCTTCCCGCCGTAAAGGAGCTGCTCAAGCCCGGCGCCGATTATATCTGTCTCATCAAGCCCCAGTTTGAAGCCGGGCGGGAAGAAGTCGGGGAAAAAGGCGTGGTGCGGGACCCCGCCGTGCACGAGGAAGTGGTGCGCGGAATCCTGGACTTTGCGCCTTCCATCGGCTTTTCCGTTATGGGGCTGGACTATTCTCCCATCCGAGGGCCGGAAGGCAACATCGAATACATCTGTTGGCTGAAAAACGGGGACTATGACGCAGAGCCGGTGGATCCGGCCGCGGTGGTGAAAGCCTCTCACGAGGCATTTTAAAGGAGGAGATCCCCATGATCGCTCTCTGTCCCAATCCGTTTCGTGATCTCGATCTGAAGCTTACCCGGGATTGTGTCGCTCGACTGGAGCAGGCCGGCTTTTCCTGCGCCATCTGCCCTGTCTTTGCCGAGGATGAGCCGGAGGCCCTGCCCGAGGATCTGCAGTATCAGAAGCTTACGGATATTGCTTCCGATTGCACTCTTGCCATCGTGATCGGCGGCGACGGTACTATCCTGTCTGTGGTGCGTCAGCTGCGCAGCGAATCCATCCCCATGCTGGGCATCAACCTGGGCACTAAGGGCTTTATGGCCAATCTGGAGCCGGAGGATCTGGATAAGATCGTCCCCGCGGCGAGAGGGGAGTATCGTCTCTCCAAACGCATGATGCTTGAGGTGGAGCTGCAGCGTGATGGTGAAGTCATTTGTCGGGACCACGCCTTGAATGACGTGGTGCTTCATGGCTATGGCGACTGCATCGGCATGACCACCTATTGTAACGGGGACAGGGTGTCCCAGTTCTCCGGCGACGGCATCATTCTTTCCACCCCCACAGGCTCCACCGGTTATTCCATGTCCGCCGGCGGCCCCATCGTGGAACCGGAGGCGGAGAACATCATCATCAGTCCCATCTGTCCCCACGTCATGGGCGCCAGGACTTTCGTGCTGGATCCCCAGCGGACGGTCACCGTCACGGCGGAGCGTCTCCACGGACGACGGGCGTATCTTGCAGTGGACGGTATTTCCGTGGCAGATCTGACCGGCGGGGATGAGATCATCGTCCGCCGCTCGCCCCACTATACGCTGATGGCGGATCTGGGAACGAAGAGTTTTTACGACATCGCTTACGAAAAGCTGAGATAAAGCGAGGCTTTTGCCATGCTCAACGAGCTGCATATCGAGAATATAGCCGTCATCGAACGGGCGGATATCCGTTTTGAACCGGGGCTCAATATCCTCACCGGTGAGACCGGCGCGGGCAAATCCATCGTCATCGACGCCATCGGCGCGGTGCTGGGGGAGCGCGTCAGCCGGGAGCTGGTGCGCCGCGGGGCGGAAAAAGCCCTGGTCACCGCCGTGTTCGACGTGTCCGGTACGGAGGACTGGCTGCGGGAGAACGAGATCGATCCCGAAGAGGAGCTGATCCTCCAGCGCCGCATCCTCTCCGACGGCAAAAGCAGCTGCCGCATCTGCGGCAACCCTGTGACAGCGGCCCAGCTCAAGGAGCTTGCTGCGCTGCTGGTGGATATTCACGGGCAGAACGACGGCCGCCAGCTCATGGACGAACGCCGCCACATGGCTTATCTGGACTCCTTTGGCGAGCTTCAGCCGGAGCTTGAGGCGTACCGGAAGGAATACCGGCAGTACCGGACGCTCCGGAAGGAACTGGAACAGCTCAACATGGACCAGGTGGAGAAGGAGCGGCTCAGCGAGAGCCTGCGCTATCAGATCGCCGAACTGGAGCGCGCGGAACTGAAAGCTGGGGAGAAGGACAGCCTTGTTGCCCGCCGTGACCTGCTGCGCAATTCCGAGAAGCTCACCGAGGCTTTGGACGAGGCTCTGCGCCTGCTCTATGCCAACGAAGACAACGCCGTTTCCATGGCGGAAAACGCAGAGTACTATGCGGGAAAGGCCGCCGCTCTTGTTCCGGAGCTGGAGGAAACGGTTTCTTCTATCCATGAGGCTGCCTTTTCACTATCTGACGCGGCGGAGACCCTGCGAGACTTCCGGGAAAACCTGGACTTTTCCCCGGAGGAATACGACCGTCTGGAAGAGCGGATCTCTCTTCTGAACAAGCTGGAGCGCAAGTACAGTCGGGATGAGGAAGCGCTGCTCCTGTATCTGGACGAGTGCCGGGAAAAGCTGGACCGGATCGAGTATGCCGATGAACGCAGCGCCAAGCTCCGGCGTGAGCTTGAGGAGCAGAAAAAGCAGTGCCGTCGGGCCGCGAAGATCCTGCGGGAGAAGCGTCAGACCGCGGCGAAGGACCTGCAGGAGCGCATCGTCCGGGAGCTGCGGGAGCTGAATATGCCTTCCGTGCGTTTCGCGGTGGAGTTTGCGCCTCTGGAAGGGGAGCCTGGTTTTGATTCCAACGGCGCCGACCAGATCCGCTTCCTCATGTCTGCAAACGCGGGAGAGGAGCTGGGACGCATCAGCCGCATCGCCTCCGGCGGTGAGCTGAGCCGCATCATGCTGGCCATGAAAAACGTCTTTGCCGAGCATGATCCGGTGGCAACGATGATCTTTGATGAGATCGACACCGGCGTTTCCGGTATCGCCGCCCAGCGGGTAGGGGAGAAGCTCTATTCCGTCTCCCGGGGCAAGCAGGTCATGTGTGTGACGCACCTGCCCCAGATCGCCGCCATGGCCGACAGCCATTATCTCATCGCCAAGGAAGAGCGGAACGGGCGCACCTATACCGATGTGACGAAACTGGACCGGGAGGGGCAGCGCATGGAGCTGGCCCGCCTCCACGGAGGCGACAACGTCACCATCACGACTCTGGCCAGCGCGGAGGAGCAGCTGGAAGCCGCGGAACGCTTCAAGGCGGCACAGAAATAAGAGAGACGAGCGGCAAGCTGTGTGCTTGCCGCTCGTTCCATTCGTGGATTGTTTCTGTTTTGGTTCTTCCCGCTGCGTTCAGATATAGGAATCCGTGTCGCTGTTGAGCAGACGCAGAAGACGCTCCGGCTGGGAGACGCCGTGGAGCATGTGCCATTCTCTCAGGTTTGGAGAAAGGGAGCGTCTGAAGAGCATGGAAGAAGGCGAAGAAAAATGGATGGTGCCGGTCCCGTCCCGGTATTGCGTGACGGACAGGGGAGGACATTCATACCTTAGAAGGACTTCAACGCGATTCCCGTGTTGAATGAGCGTCTTCCTGTCCGTTATAGCATAGAGCGTATGTCTCAGTACATAGGCCTTCCAGAGAAAACGTCCGACTGTAAGGTACAATCCGATCATGACGAAGAAAGCGCCAAACAAAGGAAAAAACCAGGGCGCTCCCATGCGGAATGCGGCAATCTCCCAAAAAACGACAAAGCCAAACCAAAGAAGGCTGAAGGGAATGAGAAAGACATCCTGGGCCGAGAGAAGATGGAGTTTTTCCGGCTTTCCCAGCCATAGGATCTGCTCCCCGGCTTCCAGATAAGGTCGTATCCATAGGGTGTTGTCCTGATCCATGGTATCACCTCTCTTTTGTCATAGACTTATTCTATCATGCATCATGTTTTCCTTCAAGGGGGGCACGTGCATTTCAGAAATCCACGAAAAGCCCTCTTGACAGCATGAAAAAGACTTTGTATAATGCACGGGTAAACGCGAGGAAGAACAGAAGTAGCGCGCTCATTCCTGCAAAGAGAGCCCCCAGTCGGTGGAAGGGGGAGAGGGGAGCGCGTGAAGTACCGTTCGGAGCGGCGCGGCTGAAGCCAAAACGGTGGGTAGGCTGCGACGGGTGCGCCCGATACAGCGTCCGGAGTCCTTGACTCCCTGAGGCTCCTTCTGTGAGGATGGAGCGAATCAGAGGTGGTACCGCATTTTATGCCCTCTGTCCGAAAGGACAGGGGGATTTTCGTTTTTATGGGAGGATATGAGATGAGCATTCAGGAGGAAGCCCTGCGTCTGAGAGGCCGCGGCTATAACTGCGCCCAGAGCGTGCTTGCGGCGCTCGGCAGTTATACGGGTTTGGACGAGAAGACCGCCCTTTCCGTTTCCGGCGGCTTTGGCGGCGGCGTACGCTGCGGGGAGATCTGCGGCGCGGCGTCCGGCGCGGTGATGGCGCTGGGCCTTGCGTTCCCCTATGCCAACGGGGAAGACGGGGAGGCCAGAGCAAAGATCGCAAAGCTCACCATGGCCATGAACCGGGGGTTTATCAAGCAGTTCGGCTGCATCCGCTGCCAGGATCTGAAGCGCAGCGGCGTCCCCTGTGACGAGCTGATCGCCTGGGCGGCGCAGCATGCCGAAGAGATCATCAAAGAGAATCTGTAAAAGGAGATAGATGCAACTATGGGTATTTATGAAGAACTGGTCGCCCGCGGGCTGATCGCCCAGGTGACCAATGAGGAAGAGATCCGCGAGATGGTGAACGCCGGCAAGGCTACCTTCTACATCGGCTTTGACTGCACCGCCGACAGCCTGACCGCCGGTCACTTCATGGCGCTGACGCTGATGAAGCGCCTGCAGCAGGCTGGCAACAAGCCCATCGCCCTCATCGGCGGCGGCACCACCATGATCGGCGACCCCTCCGGCCGCACCGACATGCGCAAGATGCTGACCCGGGAAGACATCGACCACAACGCCGAGTGCTTCCGCCGTCAGATGGAGAAGTTCATTGAGTTCGGCCCCGACAAGGCCCAGATGGTAAACAATGCCGACTGGCTGCTGAGCCTCAATTACGTGGAGCTGCTGCGGGAGGTTGGCGCCTGCTTCTCTGTGAACAACATGCTGCGGGCCAAGTGCTACGAGCAGCGCATGGAGCGGGGCCTGAGCTTCTTTGAGTTCAACTACATGATCATGCAGAGCTACGACTTCTACTACCTCTTCCAGCATTACAACTGCAACATGCAGTTTGGCGGAGATGACCAGTGGAGCAACATGCTGGGCGGCACGGAGCTCATCCGCAAGAAACTGGGCAAGGACGCCCACGCCATGACCATCACCCTGCTCACCGACTCCCACGGCATGAAGATGGGCAAGACCGCCGGCAACGCCGTTTGGCTGGACCCCAATAAGACCAGCCCCTACGACTTCTACCAGTACTGGCGGAATGTGGAGGATGCGGACGTTCTCAAATGCATCCGCATGCTGACCTTCCTGCCCCTGGAGCAGATCGACGAGATGGCCAAGTGGGAGGGCAGCCAACTGAACCGGGCCAAGGAGATCCTGGCCTTTGAGCTGACTTCCATGGTCCACGGCGAAGAGGAGGCAAAAAAAGCGGAGGCTTCCGCCAAGGCGCTCTTTGCAGGCGGCGGCAGCAGCGAGAACATGCCCACCACCGAGCTTACGGATGCAGACCTCATTGACGGCGCCATCGACCTGATGAGCCTGCTGGTGAAGACCGGTCTTTGCACCACCAAGTCCGACGCCCGCCGGAACATCCAGCAGGGCGGCGTCACCGTGGACGACGTGAAGGTCACCGATATCGGTAAGAGCTTCACGGCGGAGGAACTGAAAAACGGCGTCATCCTCAAGCGCGGCAAAAAGAATTTCAACAAGGTCATCCTGAAATAAAAGAATCCCCCGGAGCTGAACTCCGGGGGATCGCATTATGCCTGGTGAAGTATTTCAGGCTTTCTTCAGGTCGGCGCCGGTCAGGTACTTGCGCATGGGGACCCAAAGCAGGGCAAAGACCACAAGGCAGATGATGATGTTGGGCAGCATGTAGGCCAGGTTATAGAGCAGGGAATAGAACCAGGGGCTGTGCATGGTCATGCCAAAGAAGGTCTCCGGCATGTATTCGCCCCAAATGGTGGCGCCGACCACATAGTGCACCAGGAAGCGGCAGAGACCGCCGATCACGGTGCCGATGAAGATGCCGCCCTTCTTGTCATGGGCAAGACCGGCAAAGCCGAGGGCCAGGTAGGCCAGCAGATAGTCCCCGATGATGGACTCCCAACCGATGGAAATGCCGCCGTCGAACATGAACTGCATCACGCCGTAGACAAAACCGGCCAGCAGACCGGGCCCGAGGCCCCAGCGAACCGCATAGAGAATGATGGGCACCATGGCCAGCGTGATGCTGCCGCCCCAGGGCATTCTCCACAGCTTCAGGTAGCTCAGTACCTGAGCGGCGGCGATCAGGATCGCGCCTTCCGTCAGTGCGCGAAGGGTGAGTTTGGATTTCATGATTTTGTTTCCTCCCAGTTTTCTTTTTTTTTGGAAGCGGGGAAACAAAAGGACAGGTTCCCGCAAAAAGAACCTGTCGACGCTTCTCCGTTTCCTACGCCGGCATTACCCGGATCAGGTTCCATGGTTTCAGAGCTCCATTACTCCGTCTCAGCCGGGATCACCCAGCACCCATCTGATTGCTATGCTAATGTAGTCTCTTTTTTGCAATTTGTCAAGTTTTTTAAGTATTGTGAAAAGTGATAAATGCTTTGCTTTTTTGCACAAGATATGGTAACATAAACCGATTACAGAAAAGATTGGATGAAAATGTATGTTAACACCGCCATAAGTCCATTTTTTCTTCCCCTATCTTATCCCGAAAATCAGAAAGGAAGCAAAAATGACGGAATATCAAAACGAGATCCAGCGCCGCAGGACCTTCGCCATCATCTCCCACCCGGACGCCGGTAAAACCACGCTGACGGAAAAGCTGCTGCTCTACGGCGGAGCCATCCAGCTGGCAGGCTCCGTAAAGGGCAAAGCCACCGCTCGTCATGCGGTATCCGACTGGATGGAGCTGGAAAAGCAGCGCGGCATTTCCATTACCTCCTCTGTGATGCAGTTTGAGTATGAGGGCTACTGCATCAATATCCTGGATACCCCGGGACACCAGGACTTTTCCGAGGACACCTACCGCACCCTGATGGCGGCGGACTCCGCCGTCATGGTCATCGATGCTGCAAAGGGCATCGAGCCGCAGACCCGCAAGCTTTTCAAGATCTGCGCCATGCGGCATATCCCCATCTTTACCTTCATCAACAAACTGGACCGGGAAGCCCGCAGTCCTTATGAACTGATGGAGGAGCTGGAGAATGAATTCGGTATCGGCACCTATCCCATGAACTGGCCCATCGGCTGCGGCCAGGAATTCAAGGGTGTGTATGACCGGGAAAAGCAGGCGATTCTGGCCTTCACCGAATTCCACCGGGGCCAGAACAAGATACGAGCCATCGAGTGCCGTCTGGACGAGACGGAGAAGCTGGACGAGCTCATCGGTCATCGCCTGCGGGAGACGCTGGCAGATGACATCGAACTGCTGGACGGCGCGGGATATGACTTCGATATCGAAGAAGTGCGCAAGGGACGCCTCTCTCCCGTGTTCTTCGGTTCCGCCCTTAATAACTTCGGCGTGGAGCCCTTCCTGGAGAACTTCCTGAAGATGACCATGCCGCCGCTGCCCCGCATCTCCGGGGATGACATCGTGGACCCCTTTGATCCGCACTTCTCCGCCTTCGTCTTCAAGATCCAGGCCAACATGAACAAGGCCCACCGGGACCGCATCGCCTTCATGCGCATCTGCTCGGGCAAGTTCGAGCGGGAAAAGGAGTATTTCCATGTGCAGGGCGGCAAGCCTCTTCGCCTGGCCCAGCCTCAGCAGCTGATGGCCCAGGACCGCGCCATCATCGACGAAGCCTACGCGGGGGATATCATCGGCGTGTTCGATCCCGGCATCTTCTCCATCGGCGACACCATCTGCGAGAAGGGACAGAACCTTTGCTTTGAGGGCATCCCCACCTTCGCGCCGGAGCATTTTGCTTCCGTGGAGCGCGTGGACACCATGAAGCGCAAGCAGTTTGAAAAGGGGATCCAGCAGATCGCCCAGGAGGGCGCCATTCAGATCTTCCACGAGCCCTATACAGGCGTGGAGGAAGTGATCGTCGGCGTTGTGGGCGTGCTGCAGTTCGAGGTGCTGGAATATCGGCTCAAGAGCGAGTACGGCGTGGACATCCGCCGGCGCAGTCTGCCCTACGAGCTGGTCCGCTGGGTGGAAAATGAGGATTTTGACATTCACAAGCTGAATCTCACCAGCGACACCAAGTGGGTGCAGGATTTCAAGGGCAACAATCTTCTGCTCTTTACCTCCTCCTGGTGCATCAACTGGGCCCTGCAGAAAAACGAGGGCCTGCGTCTGAGAGAGTTCAACCGCGACTGAAAGGAGCATCAACATGGCAGAATCCATTAAGATCGAGATCTTCCGCAAAAAGGACGCGGAGGACTTTACCAAGGCTCTTGCCGATCCCGAAAGCCGTGCCCAGACCGGCAGCGGCGCCGCTATGACGGCAGCCGTCTCCGCCGCGCTTCTGGAGCGTGCAGCCAGGCTTACGAAGGAAGAACTCCCCGAAAACGAGCGGGTGGAATACATCGTCCGCAACGCCGAGATCCTGCGCACCTATATGGTCAATCTCATCGACGAGGATGTGAAGGCCCGCGGCCCCTATCGCCGGGCGCTGAAAGAGGCTGATCCCCGCAAGATCGAGGCCGCTACCCAGACCGCCGGCGCCGTCTGCAGCGAGATCGTTTGCATGATGGAAAAGGAGCTGGAGCTGCTGGAAGAGTTGTCCGTCCTCTGTCTCTCTGATGCGAAACACTTTGCTGCGGAGAGCGCGGACCTGGCTTATGCCGCGATCCGCGCCTGCATGCGGGTCTGCATCTACTGGGGCGATCTCAGCACCGAGGACACCCGCCGCTATGTGATCCGCCGGGAGAATGAGCTGCAGCTGCAGGAGATCGACCCGCTCTATAAGCGCGTTATTGAAAAGCTGGAAGCTTGATCTCTTCTTTTATCAGAAAAGGTGCTGTCTCAAAATGCGGTAAGGCGGAAAAAGTGCCGTAGGGGCGGCTATCAGCCGCCCGGCAGAGCTGGTTTGAAGCAGCACAAACGAATGCGCCTCACATTTCTAATTTTTTGACATATTACCGCGCGGGCGGCTGGTAGCCGCCCCTACGTTCATTTATGGACTTTTGAGACAGCCCCTTTTCATCTTATGAATTCTTCATAGGCTGTTATCTTGCTTATTTCCCGTCCACGGTGTATAATATCCTGAAAACCAATGGAAAGGATGGGACTCGATATGGATGATAAGATCATGCAGCTCAAAGACTGGGTCGCCGGGAGCGACAACATCGTTTTCTTTGGCGGCGCAGGTGTCAGCACGGAGAGCGGTATCCCGGATTTCCGCAGTGTGGACGGGCTATACAACCAGAAATGGAAATATCCGCCCGAGACCATTCTGAGCCACAGCTTTTTCGAGCGCTATCCCGAGGAATACTACCGCTTCCACCGGGCAAAGCTCGTCATTGACGGCGTCCAGCCTAACCGCGCCCATAAACGTCTCGCCCAGCTGGAAGAGGAAGGAAAGCTCCGGGCCGTCATCACGCAGAATATCGACGGGCTCCATCAGGCCGCCGGCAGCAAAAAGGTGCTGGAGCTGCACGGCAGTATTCTGCGCGCCTATTGCTCCCGCTGCCGCAAGCCCTTCTCCGCAGAGGAGATGAACCACGGTGAGGGCGTTCCCCGCTGCAGCTGCGGCGGCGTCATCCGGCCGGATATCGTTCTTTATGAGGAGCCCCTGGATCAGGACATCATGTCCGAAGCAATCCACTATATTCGCCAGGCCGATATCATGATCGTCGGCGGAACGTCCCTGAACGTCTATCCTGCCGCGGGTCTCATCAACTATTATCGGGGCAGCAAGCTTGTCCTGGTCAATCGCAGCGCCACGCCATACGACAGCTACGCGGATCTTGTGATCCACGCCAACATCGGAGAGGTATTCAGTCAGATCTGAGAGGATAGAAGCATGAACAAAGGAAAACTGATCGTTCTGGAGGGCATTGACGGCAGCGGCAAGTCCGCTCAGTTTCGCCGTCTCTGCGCCAGACTGGAAAATGACGGAATCGACTATAATCACATTGTCTTTCCCCGTTATGACCAGGACAGCAGCGCTTTGATCCGGATGTATCTTGCCGGCGAATTCGGCACCCATCCGGATGATGTGAACGCCTATACCGCGTCCACCTTCTTCGCGGTGGACCGATTTGCCTCCTATAAGAAGGACTGGGGCTCCACCTACGAAAGCGGGGGACTCTTCCTCTCCGACCGCTACACCACCTCCAACGCGGTGCACCAGGGGTCGAAGCTCTCTGATGAGGAACTGCCAGACTTCTTCCGCTGGCTCAGCGATTTGGAATATGAAAAGATGGGCCTGCCCAGACCGGATCTTGTGCTCTACCTGGATGTGGATATCGAGACCTCCCTGGCCCGTATGCGGAGGCGGGAGGCCAAGAACCATACTCACGCGGATATTCACGAGCAGGATATCGAATACCTGCGACGCTGCCTCCGCACGGCGGAGCGTGCCGCGGATTTCTTCGGCTGGACCAGGATCCCCTTTATGAAGGACGGCCTGGAACGGGACGTGGACGAGAAGAACGAGGAGATCTACAGCATCCTTCGTTCGGCCTTATAAAAAAACAGGGCCTCCGAAGAGGCCCCGGATCTTTTCTTGATCCTGATCAGTTGCAGCCGCAGCCGCAGCCACAGCCGTTGTTGTTGTCGCAGCCGCAGCCGCAGCCGAAACCACTGCCGCCCCAGCCGAAGAGCAGGATGATCAGGATGATGATCCAAACGCCGTTATTGCAGTTGTTGCAGAACATAGCAGCTTCCTTTCTCCGCAATCCAAGAATACGCGGCCGCCATGCGGATCCGGCGGCGCGTTGAAGAAGAATCTGGTACGGCGGCTCCCCGCCGTTCAGACTATCCTATGCAGTCTGATGCACTGCGGTTACCTTTCCGAATGACCCCAGGAGGTCCCTGATGAACGAAGATTTCGATAAACAGTATGAGCTATATGAGGGGAGCGTCCAGTCCCGAACCGATGAGAAGGTCTCTTCGCCTTCTCACAGCGGCAAGCAAGCGCATAACCCGGTGGACCGTCTGCTGCTGAACAAAAGCCGGGGCCAGGCTGCCAATTACACCGGAGATGCCGAATCTGAGCGGGATTACCGCCCGATCCGGCAGAGCCATGAATACCGCTCCGGCTGCCTCGGCGGCGTGATGTACTTCCTTTTTATCATCTGCCTGAGCCTGGTGCTGGCCTGCCTCGGCTGGATGGCGGCCAGCGACATGCTTGCGCTGAACAAGAAAACGATCACGGCCACCGTGTCTCTGCCCATGAACATCTTCGAGTATGAGACTGTCGCCAAGTATGACGAGGATGGCAATCCAGACGGGACCAAGCGCGTGACCCATGCGGATATGGATTATGTGGCGGACGTGTTGAAGGACGCGGGCCTGATCGAGTATAAATGGCTCTTCAACGCCTTCTGCAAATTCTCCCATGCGGATACCAAGCTTGCCCCCGGGGAATACGAGCTGCACTCCTCCTATGACTATCGCGCGCTGATCCAGCACATGACGCCCTATTCCGGCGGTGCGCTCACGGTGAAGGTCACCTTCCCCGAGGGCCTCAACATGCGGCAGATGTTCCTTCTGCTGGAGGAGAACGGCGTCAGCGATTTTGATGAGCTGATGGATGCCGCCGCTTCCTACAAGTTCAAGTACAGCTTCTTGGAGGAGCTGGAGGACGGAGACGCCAGCCGTCTGGAGGGCTACCTGTTCCCGGACACCTATGAGTTCTATGTGAACATGCAGCCTGCCAGCGCCATCAACAAGTTCCTGGAGACTTTCCACTATGTCTTTAACGACGATCTACAGGTCCAGCTGGAAAATAGCGGCATGGAGATCCGGGATATCATTACCATCGCCTCCATGATCGAGAAGGAAGCTGCCAACGACGAGGAGCGGCCGCTGATCGCCTCTGTCATCATGAACCGTATGAACACGGGCATGCCGCTCGGCATTGATGCCACGATCCTGTATGTGCATCCCGAACACGAAGGCGCACCCACCGCCGCCATGCTGGCAGAAGACAGCCCCTACAATACCCGTGACCGGGTCGGCTTGCCGCCCACACCCATCTGCAACCCGGGTCTTGCTTCCATCAAGGCGGCACTGAATCCCGCCAGCACCAGTTACTATTACTACGCGCTGGATGAGGAAACCGGTACTCATCGGTTCTTCACCAACAGTTATGAGTTTGACGAGTTCGTCGCATCCCAGGGCTATGGAGCGTAAAGTGGAACTGCTGTCCCCGGCCGGCGACCGGGAGCGGCTGGAAATGGCCATCTTTTACGGGGCGGACGCCGTGTATCTTGCCGGACGCCAGTTTGGCATGCGCTCCAGCGTGGTGAACTTTTCCGATGCGGATCTCCGCTGGGCCGTACAATATGCGCATGCAAGATACGTCAAGATCTATGTGACCTGCAACACCCTTCCCAGGGAGGAGGAGCTGCGGGTGCTGCCCGGATATCTGGAATTCCTGCAGGACGCCGGCGTGGATGCTCTGATCATTGCGGATTTGGGCGTATTGGAGCTTGCCAAGCGCCATGCACCCAAGGTTGCAAGGCACGTGAGCACGCAGTTCGGCGTTATCAACAGCGCCACAGCCAATGCCCTCCACGCCCTTGGTGCCGACACGGTAGTCCTGGCCCGGGAGACGCCCCTGGAGGACATTCGGAAGATCCGGGACAATACCCCGGAGGAGCTTCACATCGAGGCCTTTGTCCACGGTGCCATGTGTGTCAGCTTTTCCGGGCGCTGTCTGCTCTCCAATTATCTGACCGGGCGTGACGCAAACCGTGGGCAGTGCGCACAGCCCTGCCGCTGGAAGTATCATCTGGTAGAAGAGACCCGTCCCGGGCAGTATTTCGAGATCAGCGAGGACGGGGGCACCTTTATCATGAACTCCCGGGACATGCGCATGATCGAGCATCTGCCGGAGCTTCTGGACGCCGGCGTCACCAGCCTGAAGATCGAAGGCCGGATGAAGTCTGCCTACTATACGGCAGTCGTTACCAACGCCTATCGCCACGCTCTGGACGAGGCCCTGGCCGGAAAGCCCCTGGACCCGCTCTGGGTGGCAGAGACGGACAAGATCAGCCACAGACCTTATACCACCGGTTTTTACTTTGACCAGCCCGGCGAGAGCTACGATAAGGTCACCTATACCTCTGACGCTTCTGTGGCCGCTGTGGTGGAGGACTGCGGGGAAGACGCCTGGGCCACCCTTACGATGCGCAACAAGATCGCCCCGGGAGACGCGCTGGAACTGCTGCTCCCAAAAGGGGCGCCGATCCCGTTTACGGCTGGAGAGCTCTTTGATGAGGCAGGTACGCCGCTGACTGAAACGAAGCTCGTGATGATGCGATATCGCATGAAGCTGCCGGTGCAGGCTCCCGCTTTGTCGATCGTACGGAAGATCACCCGGGAGGGTGTCTCGGCATGACGGATCCCTTTTGCTGCGAAGAGATGCAATATCATTTGACCTATCGCTGTCCGGAGCACGAGGATCCCTTTGCCTGCCCGGATCGTGTCATGATTTTTTCCGAGGAAACGCACTGCTATGGGATCCCGATCCATGACGGCGGCGAGGCTTTTATTCGTATCCGGTATTGCCCGTGGTGCGGCAGGAAACTGTGATTTTCCTTGACAATTCAGGCATTTATGGTATAGTTACATCGGCGTTGACGAAACGAGCCGGAACAAGGCATTTCAGAGAGAGATCGGGCGGTGCGAGGTCTCATGCTCTCCCCGGCGGCCACTTCGGAGCCACCCCGGGAGGACCGGGGCGTAAGCCCGCGTTAAGGGCGCTGAGAGGCCGCGTTTGCGGCGAATCAGGGTGGTACCGCGAACTTTATTTCGCCCCTGTTCCTTTCCGGGACAGGGGTATCTTTATTTGAGAGGATTAACAAACACATGGAAAAGTACGGACTCAATCAACTGCGTGAAATGTTTCTGCAATTCTTCGAAAGCAAAGGGCATCTTCGCCTCCCCAGCTTCTCTCTGATCCCGCAGGGGGACGCCAGCCTTCTGCTCATCAACTCCGGCATGGCACCCATGAAGCCCTATTTCAAAGGCGAGAAGGAGCCTCCCCGGCACCGGGTCTGCACCTGCCAGAAGTGCATCCGCACCGGCGATATCGAGAACATCGGCAAAACCGCGCGTCACGGCACCTATTTTGAGATGCTGGGCAACTTCTCCTTCGGTGATTACTTCAAGCGGGAAGCCATCCACTGGAGCTGGGAATTCCTGACCAGCCCCGACTGGGTGGGTCTGGACCCGAACCGCCTCTATCCCTCCGTTTATGTGGATGATGATGAGGCTTTTGAGATCTGGAACAAGGAGATCGGCATCGCCCCGGAGCGCATTTTCCGCTTCGGGAAAGAAGATAACTTCTGGGAGCACGGCGCCGGCCCCTGCGGCCCCTGCTCCGAGATCTACTATGACCGCGGTGAGAAATACGGCTGCGGCAAGCCCGACTGCACTGTCGGCTGTGACTGCGACCGCTATATCGAGGTCTGGAACAACGTCTTCTCTCAGTTCGATAACGACGGCGAAGGCCACTACACCGAACTCAAGCAGAAGAATATCGACACCGGCATGGGCCTGGAGCGTCTGGCCGTTGTCTGCCAGGACGTGGACTCCCTCTTCGATGTGGACACCGTGATGAACATCACCCACAAGGTCAGCGAGCTCACCGGCGCCTACTACGGCAAGAGCCACAAGATGGACGTGTCTCTGCGCGTGATCACCGACCATATCCGCTCTGCCACCTTTATGATCTGCGACGGCGTCCTGCCCTCCAACGAGGGCCGGGGCTATGTGCTGCGCCGCCTGCTTCGCCGGGCTGCCCGCCACGGCAAGCTCCTTGGTGTGAACGAGCCCTTCCTCTATGAGGTCATCGATACTGTCATTCATGAGAACGAGTGCCAGTATCCCGAGCTGCGGGAGAAAAAGGCTTACATCACTCGCGTGGTGAAGACCGAGGAGGAGAACTTCGCCAAGACCATAGACGCCGGCATGAAGATCTTCAGCGATATGCTCGCCGAGCATAAGGCAAAAGGGGAGAGCACCTTTTCCGGCGCCGACGCTTTCAAGCTCTATGACACCTACGGCTTCCCCATCGATCTGACCATTGAGATGTGCGCCGATGAGGGCATGACCGTGGATGAGGACGGCTTCAAGCGGCTCATGCAGGAGCAGCGCGTCCGCGCCCGCGAGGCCCGGGCCGCTCTGGGCGATCTGGGCTGGGCCGGCGTCAGCTTCGGCAAGGAAATCCCCGAGACCGTTTTCGAAGGCTATGACAAGCAGCAGATCCAGGCCAAGGTCCTTGCCATCGTTGCCGATGGGGAGTTCCGGGAGGAGATCCCCGCCGGGACCGAAGCCATCATCGTTCTGGACCGCACCACCCTTTATGCCGAGATGGGCGGCCAGGTGGCCGACCACGGCACCCTTTCCGCCGAGGGCGTCTGCTTCCAGGTCAGCGACGTGCAGAAGAACAAGGGCGGCAAGTATATGCACACCGGCATCCTCCGGGAGGGCGTCCTGAAGCTGGGCGACACGGTCACCGCTTCTTATGACGCCAAGCGCCGCGCTTCCATCGCCCGCGCCCACAGCGCCACCCACCTGCTGCAGAAGGCTCTGCGGGATGTGCTGGGCGACCATGTGCACCAGGCGGGCTCTCTGGTGGAGCCGGATTTCCTCCGCTTTGACTTCACGCACTTCTCCGCTGTGACTGCCGAGGAGCTCAAGCAGGTCGAGGAAGCGGTGAATGCAGCCATCCTGGAAGGCCTTGCTGTCAACACCAAAGAGATGCCCATCGAAGAGGCCCGCAAGAGCGGTGCCACCGCTCTCTTTGGTGAGAAGTACGGCGACGTGGTCCGCGTGGTCAGCATGGGCGATTACAGTGTGGAGCTCTGCGGCGGCACCCACCTGAGCAACACCGCCAAGGCAGGCCTTTTCCACATCTGCTCCGAGGGCTCCGTAGCTTCCGGCGTACGCCGCATCGAGGCTACCACAGGCCTTCGGACCCTGGAGACCCTCCACCGGGATATCGAGGCGATCTCTGCTGTCTCCGCGCTGTTCAAGGCCAATCCCGCCGATATGCTCCAGAAGGTGGAGCAGCAGACTGCGGAACTCAAGGAAGCCAGACGTCAGATCCAGCAGTACAAGGACAAGGAGTCTGCCGGCGGCGCCGACAATCTGCTGAAAAACGCGAAGGATATCGGCGGGCTGCATGTGGTCACCTGCAGCCAGGGCGAGTGCGATGCTGCTGCTCTGCGCAAGATGGGCGATGCCCTGCGGGATAAGGACAGCGCTGTGGTCGCGGTCATCTCCGCCGTGAACGGGGAGAAGATCACCTTCCAGTGCGTTTGCGGCAAGGATGCCGTGGCAAAGGGCATTCGTGCCGGCGATATCATCAAGCACATTACCGCCATTGCCGGCGGCAAGGGCGGCGGCAAGCCCGATTCCGCCATGGGCGGCGGCAACGACATTAGCAAGCTGAAGGAAGCCCTTTCCGCCGTGGAAGGCTTTGTGGCAAGTAAATTCTGAGGAGGAAATACGATGGATCAAGATTGTCTGTTCTGCAGGATCATCGCCGGGGAGATCCCCAGCGCAAAGGTCTACGAGGATGAGTATGTTTTTGCCTTCCGGGATATCAATCCCCAGGCTCCGGTGCACATCCTGGTCGTTCCCAAGAAGCATATCTGCTGCGCTCGCGGCATCAACGAGGAGAATTCCCTCTATGTTGCCAAGTGCTTTGAAGCCATCGCCAAAATCGCAAAGCAGGAGGGCCTGATGAACGGTTTCCGCGTCATCAACAACTGCGGCGAAGACGGCGGACAGACTGTGATGCATCTGCATTTTCACCTCATCGGCGGCGTAAAGCTCAGCGAAAAGATCCTCTGACCTATAATCAAAAACCGCAGAGATCCTTCTCTGCGGTTTTTTCGAAAGTGTGGTGAGCGCTCTTGCGCAAGCTCGCGATCGCATGCTTCAGCTTTTCCGCTGCGATTTTCCTGGCCTGTTATCTGCTGCCGGCAGGCATCCTTCCCTGGCTTGCTGCTGGATTCGCACTCTGCGGCTTGCCGCTGCTCCTTTCCGGGCAGCGCTGGCTTCGTGGATTTGTGATCTCCGCGTTTGCCTTAGCCTTCGGCTTCCTGCTCTTTTTCCTGCGTGCGCAGTTTACCCTTCGTCCGGCACTCTCCCTGGATGGGGAGACCATAGACATCCGGGGTGAGGTATGCGCCTATCCGCAGATCTTTGAGGACTACGCCAGAGTGGAGATCCGTCTGGATGGCAGCGATCTTCCCGGGGGGAAGATTGTTCTTTACGCTGATGGTGATGCGCTCTCCACCTTTTCTCCCGGCGATATGCTTTGCTGCTCTGCCCGCTTGAAACGCGCGGATGAGCGCTACGGAGAGCGCTATGATTCCTATCTGGCCCGGGGCGTTTATTTGACTGGAAATGCCAAATCTGCGCCGGAACGGATCCCCGGAAAGATCGGACTCCGGTATTTTCCGCTCTGGCTGCAAAAGCAGATTGCTTCTCAGGTAGAACGGCTTTTCCCTGCGGATACCGCCGCTTTTATGAAATCTCTCATGCTGGGTGACAAGCAGGATCTCTATCAGGATCAAAGCTTGTATCTTGCCATGAACAGAGCGGGCTTTCTGCACATTGTTGCGGTTTCCGGCATGCACATCGCTTTCCTGGTCGGATTGCTTCAATTGCTGCTTGGCAAAACCCGCTCAACATCGCTGCTTTGCCTGGGACTTGTGTGGCTGTTCGTCTGTATCACCGGTGCGCCGGCCTCCGCTGTGCGGGCCGCCGTGATGCAGAGCTTTCTGCTCATCGCGCCTATGGTCAACCGGGAAAACGATCCCCTCACATCCCTGTCCGCAGCCCTGGGTATGATCCTGCTGGCCAATCCCTATGCTGCCGGAAGTGTGGGGCTCCAGCTTTCGTTTTCCGCCATGGCGGGCATCCTCTTTCTTTCTGAACGCCTCAATAACGGCCTTTCCGTCCTTTTGCCGGAGCATTGGGCCGAGCGGCTCCGCGGACCCATATCCACTACCGCAAGCTCTCTTGCGGTGCTGGCTTTTTCCGCGCCGCTTATGGTGCTGCATTTTCGCGCGATTTCTCTTCTTTCACCCGTCACCAACATTTTGGGCCTTTGGGCAGTCTCACTTTGTTTCAGCGGCGGATATCTGAGCTGTCTGCTGGGCGTGATCTTTCAGCCGCTGGGGATTGCTGCCGCCTGGCTTGTCTCCTGGCTTGCCCGGTATCTCTTCCTTGTGGCAAGGGGCGTGTCTTCCTTTTCCTTTGCCATGCTCTATCTGCGCTCGCTGCCCTCCTATCTCTGGGTCCTTCTTGTCTACTCGCTGGCGCTGCTCTTTGCCTTCAGCAGACTCAAAACCTGGCTTCGCTTTTTCCTTCCTGCACTGCTTTCCATCGGGATGCTGGCACTTCTGCTCCTGGCGGCACGCCTTCATTATGACAGACCCTCCGGCATCATCGCCGCGGTGGACGTGGGCCAGGGACAGAGCCTTGTGCTCCTGCAGGGGGAAGAGACCCTTGTCATCGATTGCGGCAGCATCTATACTCTCGATAACGCCGGCGAGCGTACCGGGTCCTATCTGATTTCCGGCGGGCGCAAGCAGGTGGACGCTCTGCTCCTGACCCATCTGCACGCGGATCATTGCAACGGTGTCACCATGCTGATGGACATGCTCCCCGTCCGGCAGTTGATCCTTCCCGCTGATGTGGACGATGAAGACGGCATGCTGGAGGAGATCCTGGAAGCTGCCGCCAGACACGGGACGGCAGTGCACTATGTTTCGCAGGAGGAAGAACGGAATTTCGGCTCCATCCGCGTTCGGCTTTTTGCTCCCTCCGGGCAGGGTGAAGCCAACGAGCGCTGCATGATGATGCTTTGCTCCATCAACAGTTTTGACATGCTCGTCACTGGTGATGCGCCAAAAGAGGCAGAGAAGGACCTTTTAGCCAGATACCCGCTCCGGGATCTGGAGCTTCTGATCGTGGGTCATCACGGCTCACGCTACTCCAGCTCCGGTGAGCTTCTTGGCAGCATCGGCGCGGATACCGCCCTTATCAGCGTTGGCTACAACACCTACGGGCACCCGACCTACGAAACCCTGGAACGCCTGTCCGCATACGGGTACCGCATCTATCGTACCGACATCAACGGAACGGTCGAGATCTTTTTGGGAAACTGATATGGCAAAAAAGAATGATGAAAAATTGAATTACCAGTCCGTCCTGCGCAGGCTGAAAGAAAGAGGCCCGCAGCCGATCTATCTGCTCTGGGGTCCGGAGGACTATCTGCGGGAGCATTTTCTGACGCAGATCAAGTCTCTTTGTCTTCCCGACGGGGACGACAGCTTCAGCTATAAGAGGCTGAACGGCCCTGAACTGGATGCTGTTGAGCTGCAGCAGGCTGTGGACGCCATCCCGTTCCTCTCGGATCGTACTCTGGTGGAGCTTCGCGGTGTGGATCTGAACCGTCTGAAAGACACGGACGCTATCTTGAAGACCCTGGCGGATATTCCTGATTATTGCACGGTGGTTTTCGTTCAGGGAGCTGATTTTGAGCCGGATGGTCGGCTCAAGCAGATCAAAAAGCTGCGTGCCATCGCCGAGGAGATCGAATTTACCCAGCAGCAGCAAAATGAACTGACAAAGTGGATCGCAAAGCGTTTTGCCGCCCTGGGGAAGAGTATCGAATTCGATGCCTCTCAGCGTCTCATCTTTATCAGCGGCGATCTGATGAACCGCCTGATCCCCGAGATCGATAAGATCGCGGCCTATGCAAAAGGGGAGCGCGTCACCGTCTCCGATGTGGAGGCGGTGGCACACCATATTCCCGAGGCTGTGATCTTCACCATGACCGATCAGATTTCCCAGAAGAGTCTCAATAACGCGCTGGCCACGCTTTCGGAGCTGCTGTCCGATAAGAACAACGAGCCCATTGCCATGCTTGGCATGCTTGGACTGCAGATGCGGAGACTCTATGCTGCAAAACTCGCGCAGGCCCAAAATCTGGGCGCTGCCTATGTGAAGGAAGTGAGCGGCTGCAAGTATGATTTCCAGGTCACAAAGCTCATGCAGGCAGCCAGAGGTTACACCCTGCCGCAGCTGAAAAAAGCGGTGGAGCTTTGCGCGGAGACGGACTACCGCCTGAAGAGCAGCGGCGGAGACGACCGGGAAATCTTCAAGGAACTGGTCGTACGGATCGCAGCGGGGGAGAGCGATGGTCAAAATTGAAGAGGTCATCATCGTGGAAGGGAAGTATGACAAAAACACCCTGAGCCAGGTTGTGGACGCTGTGATTCTGGAAACCTCCGGCTTTGGCATCTTCCACGACAAAGAGAGGCGGAAGCTCTTTCAAAAGCTTGCCGAGCAGCGCGGCCTCATCATTCTGACAGACTCCGACGGCGCCGGCTTTGTGATCCGAAACTACCTGAAAGGTATCCTTCCGCCGGAAAAACTGAAGCAGGCCTATGTTCCGGACCTTTACGGAAAGGAAAAAAGAAAAGCCTCCCCGTCCAAGGAGGGGAAGCTTGGGGTGGAAGGCATGCGCCCGGAAATCCTGCTGGAGGCCCTGCGCCGGGCCGGGGCCCATTTCGTCGGAGAGGAGCAGGAGACCGCGGCCTCTGCACGGATCACCAAGGCCGATCTCTACTTCCTGGGACTCAGCGGCGGCGAGGGCAGCAGGCAGAAGCGTCACACGCTGCTCAGGCGGCTGGATCTTCCGGAACATCTCAGCAGTGAAGCTATGCTGGATGTGCTCAACGCCCTGATGAGCCGGGAGGACTTCTTCAAGCTTTGCCGAGAAGCTCTTCCAGACAGGGAGGAATGATCGCGCCAAGAAGCAGAGCCAGTTGGGACAGATCCCTGCATATGTAAGCCGTCTGCAGATGACGAAGCTCACCGCTTTGTTCGCCCTGAAGCAGAAATACGACTGTCAGCAGCAGGAGCAGGCAGCATGCCTGCAGACTGCGGATCAGGAAAGACCAGCTCAGTTTTTTTGCCTCCAGGATCCGCCGCACCGTTTTCCGGATCTTTCTTTTCATGAAACAACACCTCGGGATCATGATATCCCGGGGTGTTGTCACTTTCAAGGAACAAATTCTGCCAAAGAATTATGAACAGTCCATAAAATAATCATCTCATGCGAGACAAAACAAAAAAGCTGTGCTAATATAAGAAAGCCGCGCACAAGGCGCGGCTCTCTGGCACCCACGAGGGGATTCGAACCTCCGACCTACCGCTTAGGAGGCGGTCGCTCTATCCTGCTGAGCTACGTGGGCAGATCGCTTCTTTACGAAGCCTAAGCATTCTACCGCAGTTTCCTGAACCTGTCAAGAGAGGGAGTCTCTATGCTCAAGCTTGTTTCTATCAAAAAAGACTATACTGTGGGAGATTTTTCCGTCCACGCGCTGAAAGGCGTAGACCTGAGCTTCCGGGAGCACGAGTTTGTTGCTGTCCTGGGCCACTCCGGCTGCGGAAAAACCACCCTCTTGAATATCATCGGCGGCCTGGACCAGTACAATTCCGGCGATCTTGTCATCAACGGCAAGTCCACCAGAAACTTTACCGACAGTGATTGGGACGTTTACCGCAACCACTCCATCGGCTTTGTGTTCCAGTCCTATAACCTGATCCCGCACCAGACGGTACTGGCCAATGTGGAGCTTGCGCTTACCCTTTCCGGCGTCGGTGCTTCCGAGCGCCGGGCCAGAGCCACCCAGGCGCTGGAAAAGGTGGGCCTGGGTGATCAGCTCAATAAGAAGCCCAACCAGATGTCCGGCGGCCAGATGCAGCGCGTGGCCATTGCCCGTGCTTTGGTGAATGATCCGGATATTCTCCTTGCGGATGAGCCCACCGGCGCCCTGGACTCGGACACCTCTGTGCAGATTATGGAGATCCTGAAGGAGATCGCCAAGGACAAGCTCATCATCATGGTGACCCACAACCCGGAGCTTGCCAACTCCTATGCCAGCCGCATCATCCGTCTGAAGGACGGGCTCATCGTGGATGACAGCGATCCCTTTGATGTTGAGGAGGCGGAGAACAAAGGTCCCATCGGGAAAAAGACCTCCATGGGCTTTTTCACCGCGCTTTCTCTCTCCATGAACAATCTGATGACCAAGAAGGCCAGGACCCTGCTCACGGCATTTGCCGGCAGCATCGGCATCATCGGCATTGCGCTGATCATGTCCCTCTCCAACGGCATCCAGAACTATATCGACAAGGTCCAGGAGGACACGCTTTCCAGCTATCCCATCACCATCCAGGCTGAGACCGTGGATATGACCACCATGATGGCCTCCATGATGGGCGCCCAGGCGGAAACCGCCAACTACCGACACGAGAAGGACGCGGTCTATTCCAGCGCCATTCTCTATAACATGATAAACTCTCTTTTTTCCTCGGAAGGAGAGTCCAACAACCTTGCCGCCTTCCGGAATTATCTGGAGGACGAGAACAGCGAGATCCGCCAGTATATCAGCTCAGTCCAGTACAGCTATGATGTGGATCTGACACCCTATGCGGAGGATGTGAACGGCCATATCGGCAAGACCGACGCGGTTGAGATCATGCAGACGGCGATGTCCTCCTCCTTTGGCGGGGACTATTCCTCCTATTTCTCCACTTACGGGCAGATGTTCAGCACACTGAATGTCTGGCAGGAGATGCTGCCGGGGGAGAACGGGGAGCTCATCAACCCGCTTCTCAAGCAGCAGTATGAAGTCCTCTACGGTCGCTGGCCGGAAGCCTATAACGAGACCGTCCTGATCGTCAACGAGAATAACGAGGTCTCGGACCTGGTGCTCTATTCTCTTGGCCTGAAAGCCAATGATTCCATTGCGGAGAATATGCAGCTCATGATGGCGGCGGAAGAGATGGACGCCACGGTGGAGAGCTGGAGCTATGAAGAGGTCTGCGGCAAATCCTTCCGCTATATCTATCCTGCGGACCAGTTCCAGTATAACGAGGAGACCGGGGAGTACCTGGATCTGACGCAAGAGGAGCTGGGCCTGAAGACGCTCTATAATAACGGCCTGGAGATCCGCATTGTCGGCATCATCCGCAAGGACGGCGAAGCGCTTTCCGGCATGCTCTCCGGCGCTGTGGGTTATCCCCATGCGCTGGTGGAGTATATCTCGGAGGAAAGCGCCAAGAAGGATCTGATCCGCCGGCAGCTGGAGGACCCGGAACACGAGGTCTTTACCGGCCTGCCCTTCCTTGACCGGGAGGACGAGGCCATGACCAAGAGCCGCAAGGCAGACGCCGCCCGGGAGTATATCGCAGCTGCGGATACCGAGCAGCTTGCCGATCTCTATATCGAGTACATGTGCGAGCCGGACGAATCCTACCTGCAGGAGATGATCGACGAGCAGATGGAGGGCACCACCCGGGAAGAGATCGAGGAAAACATCCTGACCTATTACCCGGAATACGCCTCCATGCTCACGCAGATGGACGATGATATGCTCATGAGCTACATGAGCCAGATGGTTGGCGAGCAGGCCAAAACCCAATACGCAGCCCAGATGCGGGAGCTCTACGAGGATCTGACAGACGAGGAGCTTGCCGAGGATTTCCAGCTTCTGTCTCTGGAGGAGGATGATTACCTCTGGATCTATGAAAACGCCATGCCTCCCGTCTATTCCACCAGCACGCTGAAGGATACGCTGAAGACCCTGGGCTATGTGGATCTGCAGACCCCGAGTACCATCAATATCTATGCAGATTCTTTCGAAAACAAGGACAGCATCGCCGAAGCCATCGAGCATTACAATGAGTCCGTTTCCGAGGAAGACCAGATCAGCTATACCGATGTGGTTGCCCTGCTGATGAGTTCCATCACCACCATCATCAATGTCATCAGCTATGTGCTCATCGCCTTCGTTGCCATCTCTCTTGTGGTGTCCTCCATCATGATCGGCATCATCACCTATATCAGCGTGCTGGAACGCACCAAGGAGATCGGTATTCTCCGTGCCATCGGTGCTTCCAAGCGGGACATCTCCCGGGTCTTCAACGCCGAGACCTTTATCATCGGTCTCACTGCCGGCGTTATCGGCATCGTGATCACACTTCTGCTGAATATCCCCATCAACATCATCGTCCATGACCTCACCGGCATCAAGGCGCTGAATTCCACCCTGCCGCCGGTTGGCGGCGCGGTGCTTGTGGGCATCAGCGTGTTCCTGACCTTTATCGCCGGCCTGATCCCTTCCGGACTCGCCGCCAAGAAGGATCCGGTGGAGGCCCTGCGCACCGAATAATACAGAATCACAAAAGAAAGATCCCCCGGCCATCGGCCGGGGGATCAGACTGTAGACAAACCTGTGCGGCCAAGCTTGGACACGCATGGGGGGATTGTGAAGACTAACTATTAAAAGTCAAGCCCCAAGAGACAAAAGATGTA
>ONBX01000035.1 GCA_900316205.1 uncultured Eubacteriales bacterium | reverse complement strand
CGGAGCTAAATTTATATCTGGTAGACATCTTCATCACCCAGAGCTATTATACTCCTCTGTCAATTATATTTAAAGCTTTTTATTTGAAATTAGTATCAATCCTATTTCTTTCCCAGGCCCAGCAGGTCTGTTACGCTGCCCAGAAGATCGCTGCCGCCCAGCAGGGAAAGCAGATCCTGCTTCTCGCCCTTCAGCACCTTCAGCGCCGCGTCTTTGGTGTTCTTGTCCGCCGCCCGATAGAGCTCCAGCAGCTTCTTTTCCGCCGCCGTCAGCTTGATCTCCTCTTCCTTTTTGGTCGCGGCGGGCTTTTTCGCCGTGCTGGCCGCGGGTTTCTTCGCGGTGGTCGTCTTCTTCGCAGTGCCGGACTTGGCCGCGTTCAGCAGGGAGGCCTGGGTCACCCCTGTGGCCTTGGCAATCAGCTTGAGCTGGGTCTGGGTCAGTTCCTTCTCTCCCCGCTCCGCCTTGCTGATGTCCGATGCTGTGACGCCGTCCACCTTTTTTGCCAGCTGTTCCTGGGTCAGGCCCGCGCCGGTGCGGGCTTCCTTGATCAGTGCTCCGACTTTGTTCGCCATGGCTGCAGCCTCCTTATTCCGGCATCCGGACAGGCCGGCATGGGCGTTCCGGTTTGCCTTTACTTCGCTATCATGATAGCATTCCTCTCCTGCTTTTGCAAGAAAAAAGCCTGCTTTACGCAAAAAAGAGAGAACGAGGCATGTTCAATCCGCCCGCTTCATGGTATACTGGGTAAAAAAGAAAAAGGGAGGCTTTCCCATGCAGCAGCTCTATACCAAGGCCGGGCGGGAGCTCAACGGCGTCCCCTGGCAGCGCTATCCCCGTCCTCAGCTGGTCCGGGAGGACTGGCTCTGTCTCAACGGCTACTGGGACTTTGTCTTTGAGGGCCGGGAGCAGCCCATTCGGGTCCCCTTCTGCCCGGAAAGCCTTCTCTCCGGCGTCGATAAAGCGCCCCGCCCCGGCACCGAGCTTCGCTACCGCCGTTTCTTTTCCGTTCCGCCCTCCTGGAAGGGGCGGCGGATCCTGCTGCACTTCGGCGCGGTGATGCGTCGGGCCGTAGTCCTGGTGAACGGTCGGGAGGTGGCCCGCCATGAAAACGGCTATCTCCCCTTTTCCGCCGATGTGACCGAGGCCCTGCGGGAGGGGAAGAACGAGCTCAGGGTCCTGGTGGTGAACGACCTGGACCGCCGCTTCCCCTGGGGCAAGCAGCGGCAGGATCGGGGCGGCATGTGGTACACGCCCTGCTCCGGCATCTGGCAGACCGTGTGGCTGGAGCCAGTGCCGGAAACATATGTCCACAGGCTTTCGATCCGCACCGGGTCGGACTGGGCGGAGATCCGGGCCGAAGGCGTCAGTGATGGCAGCGTCCGCTTTCTCGGACGGGACTATCCCTTGGAGGGCGGCTTCGTCCGTCTATCTGTTGATTCTCCCGTTCTCTGGTGTCCGGAGGATCCTCATCTCTATCCCTTTACACTCACCGCCGGGGAGGACCGGGTGGAGTCCTATTTTGCGCTCCGCACCCTCAGCACCGAGACCGTGAACGGCATCCCCCGCCTCTGTCTCAACGGCAAGCCCTATTTCTTCCACGGTCTTCTGGACCAGGGCTACTGGAGCGACGGGCTCTACACCCCGGCAAGCCCCACCTCCTTCGCCCGGGACATCAGCACCGTGAAGCGGCTGGGCTTCAACACCCTGCGCAAGCACATCAAGATCGAGCCGGAGCAGTTTTACTACGACTGTGACCGTCTTGGCATGATCGTCTTTCAGGACATGGTCAACAACGGCGAGTACGCCTATCTGCGGGAGACCGGCCTGCCCAACCTGGGCTTTCAGCGGCGGGATGACCGGAGGCTGAACCGGGACCCTCAGACCCGGGAGCATTTCTACGCCGCCATGGACGATACCGTCGCGGCGCTCTCCAATCACCCCTGCATCTGCCTCTGGACCATCTTCAACGAGGGCTGGGGTCAATTCAGCGCGGACGCGGCCTACTATCGGCTCCGCTCCCGGGACCCGAGCCGCTTCATCGACAGCACCTCCGGCTGGTTCCACCAGACTGCCAGCGATGTGGACTCTCTTCACATCTATTTCCGCAAGCTGAAGCTGGGGACGGAGAAAAAGCCCCAGCTCCTCTCGGAGTTCGGCGGCTACAGTCTTTCCATCCCGGAGCACAGCTTCAACCCGGAAAAGCCCTATGGCTACCGCAAATGTCCGGACCGGGAAAGCTTCGTGCGGGACCTCCGTGCCCTCTATGAGACGCAGGTGCTTCCCCTGGTCTCCCGGGGGCTCTGCGGCGCCGTCTACACCCAGGTCTCCGATGTGGAGGACGAGATCAACGGCCTTCTCAGCTTTGACCGGGCGGTGGAGAAAGTCCGTCCCGAGGAATTGGCGGACCTGGCTCCCAGGCTCCAGCAAGCCCTGGAGATCTGATTTTTCCTTTTTAGCGGGCAGCGGCGGCAGGAAGCGGCGGAGTCCCCTTTCACAAAAAGCTTCGATCCCATGCGCGGCAGCGACAGGACGCCGCCGCGCAAATCGAGAAAACAAAAAACGACGGGGCATGTGGCGCGCCACATGCCCCGTCTTCTGTTTTTGGGACTCTTTAGTCTTCCGGAAGTTCGTTCTCGTCGCTGGTAACGATCACGTCAGCAGCAGTAAAGCGAATGACTTCCATTTTGATCGGCAGATAACGTTCCTTCATTTTCATTTCCTCCTCAGTTATTCGTAAAGTAGGATTCTGCGGACTTGCAGAAGATCATCATGGCGGTGATGATCGCGCGGGGACGAGCGCCGAGCTCTGGCTTGTTGAGCTGGTTATAAGCGTAGGTCTCGATGCTGTAGGTAAACACGTCGCTGATCAGCGTGTCGCCGTCATAGATCTTCGCGGTCACGGGGCGGCCGGCGTCCTTCACCGCAACGGTCCTCAGACGAAGGGCATAGCGATCTCTGTCCGCCTCGTATTCAAACTCGCTGGCGTCGAAGCTCACCGTCGTCGGGGTTCCCACTGCCGTTTCGTAGGTGATCTCCGCGCGGACATTGTCCAGGCTCTGGCCCTCGTCGAAGGTGATGTAGTACTTGATGACGATCTCGCTGTCCAGCACCACGCTCTTGCTGCTGAAGTGCGCGGTTGCGCCCGGCGTCTCCACAGTGGCCTCGCAGGAGTTCAGCGTGCCGAGCTCAGTGGTGCCCAGCGCCTGCTGCTCCGCCGTCAGATCCGCGTTGGCCATGCTGTTCGTCCGATAGGTGAAGTAGGTCTGGGCCGCGGCGCCGTAGTTCAGCAGGTCGACCATCAGGGTCTTGAGGCTTGCCGAGCTGCTGCTCTTGGCCAGCTGGTTCATGGCATAGGTCTTGACACTGTAGGTGTCCACCTTGCTGCTGTAGGTCACGCCGTCCTTGTCGGCCAGCACCTTCACCAGCACGTCGTCGCCGATCTCCTTGGCGGCGATGTTGCTGAAGGCGAACTTATACCGGTTCCTCGCATCGATCTCGTAATCGGTGATCTCGTACTCTTCCACATGGAAGGAACTGCCGTCGCCGTTGTACTTGTTCCGCTCCGCGTGCAGCCGGACATTCTCGTAGCCTTCCAGGTAGCTTGCGGGAACGAAGTAATAGATGGTCAGGTTGTTGCCCAGGGAGATGCTGTGGCTGAAGCTCAGTTCAATGGTTTCGCCCTTGGTCCGGGTGTCGGTGTAGGTCTTGCCCTGGAACACCGCGGCGGCGGTGTATCTGGTCACGCCGTCCACGGTCTTCTCGGTCACTTCCGCGGGAACCGTGGCCTTGTGGTCGGGATCGTTCTTGCACACGAACTCCGCGTCCGCAGAAGCGAAATCGTCAGCCCAGACCCAGGTGGGCTCGCCCCACTCATGTCCCGGATTGCCGGGCAGGATGGCGTCGGTCTGTTCGTCCAGTTCAAGCTTGCTGTTGCGCTCCAGGGTGATCAGCGTGGCGATCTCGCCGCACTCCAGCGCGCTTTCATTGGCAACGCTGAAGTTCAGCGTCACAATGGCGTCGCCCTGGGCGATGTCGTCGCCGTCAGCGTCCTTGTTGGCATAGGCGATGGTGACCACGCCCTTGTCATCCACGTGGACGGAGAGGTTGCTGGCCTTCTTGCTGTCGGTCCAGCTCTCCAGGCTCACAAGCGCGGGATCGAAGCTCACGGCGATCAGGCCGTTGTGGCTGGCCTCGATCTCGGTGACCTCCACGGCAATGGTATCATCCGCCGCCAGAGGCTCTGCAGCGTTGATCCTGGGAGCCGCGCTCACAGCGCCGCGGAAGGCCGTCAGGCCGCCGATATAAGCGCTGTTCTGGCCGTCTTCCGCAGGAACGGGCTCGATGACGGGCTCATCCACAGGGGCGATGGTGCCGCCATCTTCAATGCTGCCCTCGTCGGCAGGCGTCTGGTCCTCCCCGGTCTCCGGCAGCGGGATGTCCACGTCAACGCCGTAGCGGGAGAACTCGTAGGTCAGCCGCTCGATGACGTCGGCGGTCATCAGGTCGGCATAGGTGGCGACACGCTCCATGCCCAGATCCTCGCCCATGGGTTCATCGCCCAGGTCCGCGGGAGCGGCGGAGCCGTCCACATAGAGGCCGCCCACCGGCCACACGCCCTCGCCGAAGTTGCCGGCGTTGTAGACCTGCTTGGTGCTGGGAAGGATGATGATGAGTTCGGTCTCATTGTCCGTCTGGTGCGACCAGTAGAGGTAGCTTCCGTCATAGTAGATGGACTGGTACAGGAGGCCGGCGGGGATGCCGGTGTCCACAACCAGGGTCGGCGTGCTGAAGCTCCACTTTGTGTTCAGGCTCAGGCTGTTATATTTCAGGGTCGTCTCCCAGATCTTGCCGCTCTCATCCAGAATGTAATACTTGGCCTCACTGCTGGTGATCTTTCCGCCGACGCAGACGGCGCTGACATAAGCGTCACCGAGGGCGCTGCTCGTATCCAGCATGCCGTAGGGGAAGCCGGAGAAGGTGCCTTCATCCGGATCGGTCTCCGGGGCCAGGTTGCCCAGGATCAGATACTTGGCAAAGCCATAGATAAAGTAATTGCTGCTGGGTGCACGGGCCGTGCCGAAGGCCATGACATAGTTGGTACCGTAGTCCGTCAGCGCGTAGGTGCTGCGGTTCACAGAGTAGATCTCGCTGCTCTGGGCATTCATGTCGATGGTGCTGGCATAGAGGGCGCTTGCGGTATTCTGGAAGGCGGACAGCAGCTGCAGCTGCTTGTTGTCCTCATGGCGCTTGGTCCAGGTGGGCAGGTTGTCGGTGTTGAAGCTGGAGAAGTACACGCCGCCCTCTTCATCCCAGACGATGCCGTTCAGGGCCTTGTCGATGCTGGTTACCTTTACGGCGCATTCGCCCTTCTTCTCGATGTCGCTGTTGGCCGTGGCCGTGATCGTGGCAACGCCTGCGCCGACGGCGGTCACCCTGCCGGCCTCATCCACGGTGGCCACGCTGGGATTGGAGCTGGTCCAGGTGACGCTCCGGTCGCCGGCGGTCAGGGGCTGGACCTTGGCGCTGAGATCCGCGGTGTTGCCCTTGTAGAGATCCAGGCTGTCCGGCGTGACCGTGACAGAGAGCACCGTATAGGGATCCACTTCGGTGCGGATCACAGTCTTCTGGAAGAGGTACACGCTGTTCGCCGCGGTACTCAGGCTGAAGGAGCCGTTGGCGAAGCGCAGATAGCGGCTGGTGTTGTTGTAGTTGATGGACAGCCTGCTGTTGCTCCCATCCCAGCTCCAGCTATTGTTGGAGTTGTTGGTGCTGATGCTGAGAGCACCCCGGTTCTGACGCAGATAATAACCGTTGTTTGCGAACGTATATCCGTTGGATACGGTCCACACGGAGGTGTTCGCCACGTCAGTGCTGTTGATGTAAGCCTGGCTGCCGGTCTCTTCGATGCCGGCCCGCACGGTCACCTCATTGGTGCCGGCGGTTTCACCGGTGTGGCCCAGTGCCAGCGCGAGGCCGGTCGTGTTGCCGCTGACGATCAGATACTCTTCGCCGGCGGTCAGCGTATCGGTCAGCACATAGACCGTCTTTTCTTCCACGGTATTGTCGTTGACCTTCACGGCCATGGCGGCCTCGTTGCCCGCGTAGTCGCCGGCAAACACCGCCACATAGCCGTGGGCGTTGGCAATGGCCTCGCTGGCATCAAAGCTCAGCTCAGCGTTGGAAATGCCGGGGGCTGCTTCGATGTAGACGGTCTCGCCGTCCAGGCTCAGGACCGCCAGATAGGCCAGGGCTCTGTTGTCCTCGGCGCTCACGGTGAGGGTGCTGCCGTTCAGGCTTGCGTCGGTGATCACAGGCTCGGTGTTGTCCACCACGAAGTCATAGCCCACGAAAGCGCCCTTGCCCAGCACGTTGCTGGTCAGCAGGCTGTTGAAGCCCTCCTGGCTCAGGATGCCGGAATTGCCAGCGTCATAGCTCTTGTTCACCAGCATGGCGTTGTACTCGGGAATGGCGTAGAAGCCCACGCGGAAGGTATCGTTCTCGGCAAGGCCGCAGCTGGCAGGGGTCTTGTTGATGGCGTAGTACCGGGTCGAAGTATTCTGCCAGCTGTTCTGGTTCACATAGAACCACTGTCCGGTGACTTCGTTGCCCGCAATGGAGGAATGCAGCACTTCGCTGACCTGACCGTCGCTCAGTCTGCTGACCGCAAAGCCCGTGGTCCCGGCGGAGCGGATCAGGTTGTAGGCGATGCTCTGCATGGTGGTGTTGCTGTTGATGGCAAGTCTGTCCGCGGGGAACTGCGCTTCCACCATATAGGGGTTGCCGCTGAACCTCACGGAAGAGCCGTTCATTTGCAGCTTCATGTAGTTGGTGTCGCTGGTTCCGGAGTAAGGCAGCTGCTCACTGCCGTAGAGGGCCTCCGTATAGGAGGTAGTCTCGAACATCGCAGCGTCGGTCCAGGAGCCGTAGTAGCCCAGGATGGGGATGGAGTGCTCGTCGGTATAGACGGCGCCGTCCTTGGTGGTACCAACGCTGGTCAGATAGGTGAAGCCTTCGATGAAGGCGCCGCCGGGATACTCGGCGTTCATGCTGTCCTTCAGCGCCTCAGGCAGTCTGATGCGCACCGCGCAGTAGCGGCTGCCGCCCGCGGGGACAAGACCGTCCTGGGTATCGCTTCCCTGCTCGGAGACGAAGCCAAGCAGCTGATAGGCGTCCTGGGTGGTGATGTTGGTGTCCTCGTCCAGGTCGGCCACGCTCAGGTCCAGCTCTTCCTCTTCGATCTCGCCGGAGAGGAAGTCCAGGATGGCCTGGGCGTCGTCCTTGTCGGTCCTGCCGTCCTTGTTCACGTCATGCTCATTGGGGACAGAGGCACCGTCCAGGGGCTGCCACCAGAAGGTGGCGCTGGCGCCCAGCATGGCGGTGGAGCGAAGCATGAACTCCCCGTCACTGGCCTGGGTGAACACATCGGTGTCCACATCGAAGACCATGTCGTCCTGGGTCAGGTTATACACCGTGAAGCCGAAGCTGTAGTCGCCCGCGCGATCGGGATCGTCGCCAAGCTCCACCTTCACCTTACCGTCAGCCGCGGCGCCGGTGAGACCGGTGAGACCGCTGTTCGCAGGATCCATCATGATGATGGAGTTTGCGGTGGTCGCCAGGCTCACATCCGCAAGGCCTGCGCCCTGCTGCAGGATGGGCAGGTAATTGTTCTTGGGCGCCATGGGCGTGGCGGTGGACATCAGCAGGCTCTGGGCGATGGCGCGGATGCTGTAGCCGCTCAGGCCCGCGTTCAGGCTCCTGATATCCTGCTCCCGGATCCGCTCGGCCAGGATCGCGGAAAGGCCCGCCATGTGAGGCGCGGCCATGGAGGTGCCGCTGTAGCTCACATACTGGTCCGCGCCGCCGGTGGTGCCGGAGCTTGTATTGGCAGTGCCGTTCACGGAATAGATATCGCCGCCGGGGGCGGTGATCTCCGGCTTCATCAGCAGAGAGCCGGGAACGCCCCAGGAGCTGAAGTCGTTGATGGTGGCCTCGGAGCGGTCGATCACGACGCTCTTCTCGGTATTGGTCACCTTCATGCTGCCGGTGTAATAGGTAACACCGCTGGCGGTGCTCTGGCTGCCGGCCCCGGCCTTGATCTTCAGAGCGTCATCCAGGGTGATGGTCACCATGGGGAAGGTGCCGGTGAAGTCGGTCAGATCCATGTGGATGGTGCCGGCCTTGTTGTTGGCAATGATCACGGCCTTGGGGTTGTAGCTCTTGGCATTTTCACCCTTTTCCACAAAGGAGAGGTCGCCGCGATTCACGATGACGACCTTGCCGGAGAGGTTCACCGCAGCGTTGACTTTGCTGAAGTCCTCGGGAGAGCCGACAGAGTCGATGTAGACATACTGATAGGAGCCGACGATGGTGATGAGTTCGGGGTTCGTGTAGGTCGTACCCTCTTCCTCGTTGCCGGTGGACTCATAGTAGAACACGTCCAGGTCGCCGTTAAACTGCATCGGCGTGCCGGTGGTGAGGGTGTTCTGGGCGGAGGCCACGCAGAGGCTGTTCACGAAGGAGCCGGGGCTGCCGCCGGTGTGGGTATACGCGTCCTCAATATAGGTGGCACCGGAGGGGGCATAGTCCGTGGCCGAGTAGGAGTTGCCGGCGGAGATGGTCAGCACCATCTCGTCGTTGTGCGAGCCGTCGGCCCAACCGTTCAGATAGGACTGATAGCTGTTGTCAAAGCTCCAGCCAGGTGCGCCGGAGCCCAGGGACAGGTTGCACACGTCGGCGCCAAGGACCATGGCGTCCTCGATGGCGACCATGTAGTCCGAGTCATAAGCGCCGCCGCTGACGCCGAAGACCTTCATGACCAGCAGCTGAGCGTCGGGCGCCATGCCCACCGCGCCAACCTGGTCGGCCGCTTCCACATAAGAGCTGCCGCTCTTGATGTAGCGGTTGGCCGCGGCGATGCCGGCCACGTGAGAGCCGTGGTTGCCTTCGACGTCGCCATTAGCAGTATGGGTGATGGTGGTGGTGCCGTCTACATAGTTGTAGCCGTAGGGGATCTTGGCGCTGACATAGTTGTTGCTCTTGCTGTTGAGCTGGCTGGCCAGGCTCCTTACTTCCGCCTCGGTCATCAGCTCGCCGGTGGCGCCGGCCTTCTCCACCGAGTAGGTGAAGGCGTCCTCGGCAAAGGACTGGTGGCCGGTGTCGATGCCGGTGTCGATGATGGCGATCCTGCTGCCGGCGCCGGTGAAGCCGGCGGCCCAGGCGGTGGTGGCGCCCACCATGTTCTCGCTGGTGCTGGCCGTATCCGGCTCGGAGATGCTGCCCTCATCCATGGGCAGGTACTGATTCTCCCGCTGGACGCTGCGCACGCCGGGGATCTCCTTGACCTTCACCATCTCACCGAGGCTCAGGTCGGCGGAAATGGCGTTCATCGCCAGGGTCATGTTCCAGTGCACGTTCAGCTCATGGCCGATGACGCTCTCGATCTGCGCGGTCATGGCGTCCTGCTCGGCCTTCAGCCCGTCGCGGTAAGCGATGGCGTCGGCGTTGGTGCCAACGCCCTTGGCGCTGTAGCCCGCGGCCAGGGTAGAGGGGCTATTCAGAAAGATGGAAGCCCGGACCACGGTGTCCAAATCTTCCCCATCCATGGGGACGATCTCGCCCAGGTCCTCTTCCTCTTCCAGACCCAGCTTCCGGACATGGACTTTGTCCGGGCTGATCTCTTCCATTTCCAGTTCTCCGTCTCCGGGAAGGGTCTCTTCGGCGGGATCCTCAGCGGGATCCTCCCCGTCTGCCTCTTCCGTGGAGGCGATGGAGCCCTCCGCGATCTCCGCAGGGGTCTCCTGGGCTTCTCCCTCATCCGCAAAACCGGTCACGCCCAGGGACAGGACCATGACCATGGCCAGCAGCAGAGAAAGGAAACGCTTCCAACTGTTGTTCATCGAATTCCTCCCTTACCAAGCCGGTATGACACCGGCTCAATTTACGAACTGGGGTGCACATGCTTTCTTTCATTACATCGCGAAAGTGATTCCGTGCAAAGCAAATCTTCCCCTTAAAACTGCATTATAAAGGAACAGGCCCGGTTTCGCAACTGTTTTTTCCTCCGTTTTTGGCGAAATTGGCCTGTTTCCTCCCCTGCAATTCAGGCAAAAAGTCAGGATCGTCCCCATGTTTCCCCAGGATAAGACGAAAAAGAGGCCGCATTGTTCCCTCCTTCTGAGCGGAGGAACCATGCGGTCTCTTCCTCTTTCCCTTTGATTGCTTCAGGCGCCTTCGATGCGCAGGCTGCTGCCTTTCTCGCCGCTCACCACCCGGATCTTCTGGGGGATGCACTCCTCCAGCTGCTCCACATGGGAGATGATGCCCACCAGTCTTCTGCCTTCCGAGAGCTGGCCCAGCACCTCCAGGGCCTTGTCCAGCACGCCGCCGCTGAGGGAGCCGAAGCCTTCGTCAATGAAGAGCGCGTCCAGACTTCTGCCGCCTGCCCGGTTCTGCACCACGTCCGCCAGGCCCAGGGCCAGGGAGAGGGAGGTGAAAAAGCCCTCGCCGCCGGAGAGGCTCTCCGAGCCTCTCAATTGCCCCGTACTCAGGTCCAGCACCTGGATCTCCAGCCCCGCCTTGGCGTTTCGCCGTTCGGCGGAGCTTCGGTGAATCAACTGGTAGCGGCCGCCGCTCATGGTGTCCATGCGCCGGTTGGCCATCTCCAGGATCTCCCGGAACACCGCTCCCATGGCGTAGCGGTCAAAGCTCAGCTTGCCGCCCTCGCTGTTCATGCCTGCGGCAAGGCTCCCCAGCCGCTCCAGCCGCTTCCAGCTCCGGTCGCTGCCGGCAAGGGCCTGCCGCGCCTCCGAAGCCCGCCGCAGCACCTGCCGGTGGTTGCGCAGGAGGTTTTCCATTTTCGTTCTCTCCTCGCCGCAGCGGTTCAGGGCATCGTTTTCCTCCTTCCGCTGCTCCTCCAGCAGGGCAAGCTCCGCCGGTTCCTTTCCCGCGAGGCTCTCCCGCTGCTGCCGCAGCTCTTCGCTCTTGTGCCGGAGGGCCCCTTCCCAGTCGCCGATGGTCTGCTGCTCGTCCCGCAGCCAGACGGCAGGGGCCTTGTCTCCCGCCGGGAGCAGGGCCGCCCTGGCCGCTTCCGCGTTTTCAAATCCGTTCTCCGCAAGAGCCGCCGCCAGCGCCCTTTCCGCCTCGGCCGCTCCCTGTTCCCGCTCCCGGGTCAGGCTCTCCTTTTCCTGTAGGCTTCCCAGCGCCGTATCCCGCAGGGCTTTGCTCTGCTCCTGACGTTTCCGGCTCTGCTCCAGCTCCGTCTGAAGCTCTTCCCGCTCCCGCAGCATCTGCCGCTTTGCCTCGTTGGCTTCTTTTTCGCTTTGATACTGCAGGCCCGCTTCTCTCTCCTGTACCAGGGCCTTCCGGCTCTCTTCTCCGGTATGCAGCTCCTGCAGTCTGAGCAGCAAAGCCTCCCGCTGCTCCGCGGCCGACTTTTTCTCCCGCTCCCAGGCAGGCGCGCTCTGCCGCAGGGACCGCCGCTCCCGATCCAGCGCTTCGGCCTCCCGCAGCGCTTTTTCCTCTGCGGCCTTCCGCAGGCTCTCCTCCCGGATCAGCCTGTCCAGCCCCGCCTCCTGCAGCGCCTCCCAGCTGCCGCAGTCCGGCAGCAGCTTCTGCGCCGCGGCCAGGGCCGCGTCTCTGCCGCTCTGGAGCCGGGCTGCCAGGGCTTCCCGGCGCTTGTCCTGTTCCACTCTGGCCTTTTCCGCCCGCTCCAGGCGTTCTCTTGCCCGATCCACCTGGGTCTGGTCCGGGATATGCTCCCCTCCGGGAGCAAAGGCCCCTTCCTGTTGGGCACATACGCTGCTGCCGCAGACCGGGCAGCAGGCATGTCCTTTTTCGGCGATCTCCTGCCGGAGCTGGGAAGCCATGACCCCCGCCTGCCCTGCCAGGAACGCGTGATAGAGCCGGTGGTGCCCCTGCTCAGCATCCAGGGCCTCTTCTGCAAGGCGGGAGAGCTTTTCCTCCTCCAGATGCAGCTGCTGCGACTCTCTCCCGAGTCTGTCGCAGTCCCGCTGCAGGGTCAGCAGCGCCTCTTCCCGGCCTTTGCTCTGTTCCCAATCTGCCTTTCGCTGCAGCACCAGCGCCTCGGTCCCGTCCAGCTCTTCCAGTCTCTGCCGGAGCGCATCCAGTCTGGCCTCCGCTTCGGCGAAGCGTCCGGCAGCTTCCGTTTCCTGCGCCCGGGTCTCTTCCTTCTCCTTCAGGAGCCGGTCCAGCTCTTTTCTCGTCTCCTCCAGCTCCCGCAGCCGCCGGAGCTGATCCTCCGTCCGCTGCAGCAGCAGCTCCAGCTCCCGCAGTCTCGCCTGCTTTTCCTCGTCGTCCCGACCTGCTTCCCTGGCCAGGGCCAGATCCTTTTCCCGCTGTTCGGTCTCCGCTCTCTGCAGGCGCAGTTCCTCCCTGCTCCGGAGCATGGCCCGATTTGCCCGGTCCCGGTCTTCCAGGAAGGGCCGGACTTTGTGATAGGCCGTTTCCGCCCGTTCCAGACCTTCCCTGCGAAGGCGCATTTCTTCCCTGCGTCCCTCCAGGCCATCCCTTTCCTGCTCCAGGCGCTTCAAGTCCGCAAAGCGGGCGTTCAGCTCCAGTGCCGCGCCTCTCCGTCTGTCCAGCTCACTGATGCGCTGTAGCAGGCTCTCCTGCCGGGCGGAGAGGGCGTCCATTTTCCCCTGCTCCTCCTCTGTCAGCGCCTGCAGGTTTTCAAGCAAAGCGGGATGCCCCGGCAAAAAGCCCTCCGCCTTCTCCGGCGCCAGCCCCTCCGGCAGAAGAAACACATCGCGCATCAGAAGCCGCAATTCCTCCTGCCGTGCGCTCCGCCGCCTGGCCAGCTCGTCTCTCGCCCCACTCAGCAGATTCTGGAAGCGGAGATACTCGCTGTTATCAAAGAGCTTGCCCAGGATCTCGTTTTTCTTGTCGCTGTCAGCCTTCAGAAATTCCCGGAACTCTCCCTGAGCCAGCATCACGATCTTGCGAAACTGCTCCGCGTTCAGGCCCAGAAGCTCCTCGATGCGTTTGGTCACCTTATCGGCGCCCTCGGTGGGTTCCCGGTCCGGCTCCTCCAGCAATGCGCTGATCTGTTGATCGCCGTAGCCGCCCTCGCTGCCCCGCTTTTTGGGAAAGTGGATGCTCCGGTGGACGGTATACTCCCTGCCGCCCTCTTCAAAGCGCAGCTTCACCACCGTGTCGGTGCTTTTTTCCACATAGTCGCTGTGAAGCATGGCAGGACTCCGGTCCCGGCCGCTGGCCCTGCCATAGAGGGCAAAGACCACCGCGTCGAAGATGGTGGTCTTGCCGGCGCCGGTGTCTCCCGCCACAAGGTAGAGTCCGCGGTGAAGATCCGCAAAGGGGACCGCGGTCTTCCCGGCATAGGAGCCGAATGCCGTCATTTCCAGTTCCAGAGGTCTCATTGCTCCGCCTCCTGTTCCGTCAAAAAGTCCAGCAGGGCCGCAATGTCCTGCTGCTCACCTGTGCCGCTGCTCTCCCGGTGGCGCAGCCGCTCACCGGCAAAGCGCAGCAGGGCCAGATCCTCCTCCGTCGGCTCCTCGCCGCCGCAGCGTTCGCTGTAAAACTGCGCAAAGAGCTCTTCCACGCTCTGCTCCCGCCCCACATCCGGGGCGGCGCCGCTCTCATCCCCGAAGGGATTGTATTCGCTTACAAGCTCCAGTACCCTGCTGTCTCTGGCCCGGGCCAGATCCCGGAAGTAGTCGCCGATCTCCGGTGTCACCCGGCTGTCCGTCAGCACGATGCGCAGGAATTCTCCCCGGCTCTCCCGGGCGGTCTCTGTCTCCCGCAGCTCTTCCCAGCCGCCTCTCGCCTCCCTCAGAGGGTGCAGAGCCGGGATGGAGAGCTGTTGGATCCGCGCTTCCTCACCCGGCGCGCCAAGCTCCACCAGCACCGGGCCCTTGGGCGGCTGTTTCGTCTCGTTGAAATGGTAGCAGAGGGGGGAGCCGGCGTACCGGACGCTCTCCCGCCCCACGGGATAGGCCGCGTGGATATGGCCCAGGGCCACATAGGTAAAGCCCTCGAAGGCGGAGACGTCCACCTCTCCCAGGCCGCCCACCATGGTCTCCGAGCCGCCCCGTTCGCACTCCACCCCGTTTGCCGTCACATTCTGGTGGGCGATGAGCACGTTGCGCTCGGAAAAATCGATGTCCTGTGCCTGCAGCAGCCGCCGCACCGCCGTGTCATAGTCCCGGATGCTCTCGTCCTCCAGCGCCTGGGCCACCAGCGCCGGAAACACATAGGGCATCAGCCAGAAATGCACCGGCCCCCAGGGATCCTGCAGGGTCACGCAGGGAAGCTTTCCGCCCTTGGGCAGCGTTCCCGCGATGTGGATGCCCTCCTTCCCCAGCAGTTCCTTCAAAAAGCCCAGGCGCTGGCCTGAATCGTGGTTGCCCGCCGTGAGCAGCACGGGGATCCCTAGCTGAGCAAGCCCGGAGAGCAGCTCCGACAGCAGTTCCACCGCGTCTCCGGAGGGGGCGCTCCGGTCATAGACGTCACCGGCGATCAGCACCGCGTCGGGCCGCAGCTCTCCGCTCAGCTCCAGAAAACGCCGTACCCAGTCCGCCTGGTCCCCGCTCTCCAGCAGGGAGATGCCGTGGAGGCTCTTTCCCAGGTGCAGGTCCGCCAGATGCAGAAATCTCATTCTCTATTTCCCCCTGTTTTCGTTTTTCTTCAGTATACCACGGCAGGTACAGGCAAGTCCATTGAATAATGAATACTGAAAACTGAAGAATTATGGTGTCGCTTCGCGTTTTTTTGAAATCCATCCCCGAAGGGGATACCGAAATAATGAATACTGAAAAATGAAGAATGAAAACTGAATAATTAAGGTGTCGCTTCGCGAAGATTTGAAATTCTCCCCGAAGGGGATACCACAATGATACATTATTCATCATTCACTCTTCACTTTTCAAAGTTCCTCTCCTGTGTTACAATCAGAAAAAAGACAAGAAGGAGCGATGCCTATGAAACAGCAGATGCCCTCCCTGGACCAATGGCTCCGGGAAGCCAAAACGGAAAAGGACGCGCCCCTCTGCGGCATGTACCTGGCCCATAACGGCACTGTCCGCCAGACCGCCCGGGCCCTGGTCCGCAACCGTGCGGAGGATACCGCCCCCGTCTCCGGCATGCACTTTGCCTGGGACCGGGCCAAGGTCGCCCGCGCTTTGGAGGAAGCCCGCTCCCTCCCCGGCATCTATCACGTCCGCCTCTGGCTCAACGAGGGGGACCTGGATCTGGGAGACGATATCATGCTGGTCCTCGTGGGCGGGGACATCCGCCCACGGGTCATCGACGCGCTCCAGTTCCTGGTGGGCAAGATCAAGAACGAATGCGTCATCGAGCAGGAGATCTACTGATCTCCATCAACAAAAGCAGCGAGGGAAAACGTCAGGTTTTCCCTCGCTGCTTTTATTGTATTCTCCTAAAAACTCAAAACTAAAAACTAAAAACTTCAACTCACAGCGCCGCGATCTCCCGGAAGAGCGCGGCGTTTTTGCCGTCTTTCCGGTAAAACACCGGGATCCTGCCGAGAGGAGCGTCCACCCGGAGCTTTCTGCCGCCCTTGTAGGTCTTGCCGCTCCAGAGGTGTACCCATTTCCCCTTGGGGAGCCATACGGTCCTGCTCTTCACGTGCTCCCGGATCACAGGGCACACAAAAAGCTCATCTCCCAGGAAATAGGAATACATATCCCGGCTCTTGCTCTCGTCCATCTCCTCCCAGAAATCCGGGCGGATGGCGGGCAGGCCCTCCTTGGCCAGCTCCACGCAGCGGCTAAGATAGGGCTTCAGGGCTTTGTGGATCTTCGTGAGCCGCACCGTCTGGGGGATGACCTCCTCGGTATAGGGCTGGGCATTGGCCCAGGGACGGATGGCCTCGTGGCTGCGCATCATCAGAGAGAAGGCGCACATCTCCATCCAGCGGGTGAAGAGCTCCGGGCTGCGCTTGAGCTTGCCGAAGGAGAAGAATCCACCCACATCGCAGTGGATCAGGGTCACCCCGGAAAAGCCCAGGGAGAAGCTGGCGGGCATGACGCAGGGAAGGCCGTAGTCTCTCGTAGTGTCGGTGTGCTGGTCGCCGTTCCACATCACCGGGGCATACTGCTGGATCCCCAGGTAGCCGGAACGGGTGAAGAAGAAGGCTTCGTTCTCCTTCCCGGCCTCCTCGATGGCCTCCCGGTTGATCCTGGCCCAGAGCACCGGCCAGAGATTGTGGAGCTTGGCGGGGTCCCCGTCGTGGAGCACACAGTCGATGGGCAGGTATTCGCCGAAGTCCGCCATCCAGCCGGAGACGCCCAGGTCCAGCATGTTCTTTTTGATCAGCACATCCTTGATGTAGCGCACCGCCTCCGGGTTTGTCAGGTCCAGCATGCCCGCGTCAAAGGTGGTGGACTTGATGTGGTAGATGCTGCCGTCCCGGCGGGTGATGAGATAGCCCTTCTCTTTGCACCAGGTATAGAGATGGCTGTCCTTCACCAGGTAGGGGTTCAGATAGGCCAGAAACTTCACGCCTCTCGCGTTCAGCTCCCGGATCATGCCCTTGAGATCGGGGTAGAGCTTTTCGTCCGCCTCCCAGTTCCACCAGACCTGATAGCCCATCACGGTCTTGTTGCAGCCGGACCAGTCCTGGCTCCACACGCCGCAGATCGCCGCCCCCTCGTCCAGCAGGCGGAAGGTCTTCCGGAGCACCTCCTCCCGGCCGCCCTGGGCGCCAAGGATCATGCCGTCCATGCACCAGTCGGGGATGTACTGCCGGTTGGGCGTCTGGATGGAAATCAGGGCCGAAAGCTCCTGGAAGCTGCCGCCCCGCTGCAGGATCAGGGAGCGGGGGCAGGCGTCGTACTGGAAGCGGTATTCCTCTCTTCCGAAATCCGCCCAGCCGTCGGAGTCGGTATCAAAGCGGATGAGCCGTCCCTTGTCGGTGACAAAGACCGGCATCGGGGCATAGCTGCCGATGCTTCCGTGCTTTTTTTCCCGGTACAGGGGCTGGGGGACCAGGGCCTTTTCCAGGATGGTGGAGGCCTTGATGTGCTCGGAGACAAAGTTTTTCACCCGCTCGCCCCGGAGATTGGTCTTACGGTACTGTTCGCCGCCTCCGAAAACGGCCTCGCCCTCCAGGGCCGGCAGGGAGAACTCGTAGGCCCAGCCCTCCTCGCCCTGCAGGAAGATCTCCACGCCCCGGGGTCTGGCCTCGGTGCGCAGGGAGAGCCGGTGCCCTTCCGCGGAGAAAACGATGGCCTCCCCCTCCCGCTTCACCTTGGTCAGGGGAATCCGGGCGGTCTCCTTCACCTCTTCCCGGTAGGTCCCGCGCTTTTCCGTATAGGTCTTTTCCCGCTTCACGGCGGTAGCAAAGGGTTTTTCCACGCTGTGGAAGGCCAGGACCATCCCGTCCTGCTCCAGGGTCCAGGAGCCCGCGCGCACTTGCGATTGCAGCATGATGCTTTCCTCCGTTTCCGTCTTTTTTCTATTATACCGTTTCTTTCCAATTCCGTCTACCGGAAGGAAAGATTTTTTCTTTTTTCTCTTCCCTTAAGCTTCCTCTAAGTTTCGTGTTCTATGATGAGGCCACAGCAAAGAAAGGAGGCCTCTCACATGGCTAACGATATTTTTCAGCGGCGGGAGATCAAATTCCTGGTGGACAGCCGTCAGCGCGCATATCTGGAGCAGGCTTTCCGGGGCCGCATGGTGATGGATCCCCACGGGGAGAGCACCATCTGCAACATCTATTATGACACACCGGATTTCCGGCTGGTGCGGACCTCTCTGGAAAAGCCCGTTTATAAAGAAAAGCTGCGCATGCGCAGCTACGGCCGGGCTTCGGAGGAGGATCCCGTGTTTCTGGAGCTCAAGAAGAAATATAAGGGCATCGTCTACAAGCGCCGCATCCTCCTTCCCCAGCGGGACGCCGCCGCCTTCATGGCGGGCAGGGCTCCCCTGCCCCAGCCCAGCCAGATTGGCCGGGAGCTGGACTACTGCCGTGTCTTTTACCGGGAGCTGCAGCCGGCGGTGTACCTCTGCTATGACCGCAGTCCCTGGTATGCCGCCGAGGATCCGGACTTTCGCGCCACCTTTGACAAGAACATCCGCTGGCGCTCGGAGGATCTCCGGCTCAGCGCTCCCATCGGCGGGCAGGCCCTGCTGCTTCCCGGGCAGTCGCTCTTTGAGGTCAAGACCGCCGAGGCCATCCCCCTCTGGCTGGTGGAGGCCCTGGACAAAGCCCAGGTAAGGCAGGCCTCCTTCTCCAAATACGGCGAGGCCTATAAGATCATTTCATCGGAAAGGAAAGGTGTTTTCTGTGCTTGATTCTGTTTTTTCCACCCTTTATAATAGCGGTGAGACCGTGACGGTCTCCTCCTTCCTGCTTATTCTGGCTGCGGCCCTGGTTCTGGGCGCCGTCCACGCCCTGGTGTACCGGCGCTTCAACCGCTGCTCCTCCAGCTTCGCTGTGACCCTGGCCACCCTCCCCGCGGTGGTAGCCGTGGTGATCCTGATGGTCAACGGCAGCATCGGCGCCGGCATTGCCGTGGCGGGCGCCTTCTCCCTGGTCCGCTTCCGCTCCGCCCCCGGCACCGGCAAGGAGATCGCGGCGGTGTTTATCGCCATGGCCACAGGCCTTGCCTGCGGCATGGGCAGCCCCGCCCTGGCGGCGCTCTTCACCCTGATCCTCTGCGCGGTGGAAGCCTTCTATTCCTGCATCGGTTTTGGCGGCGCCGGAGGAGGCGAGCGGCTCCGTCTCCTGCACATCACCGTGCCGGAAGGCCTGGAGTATGCCGGGATCTTTGAGGATCTCTTCACCTCCTACACCACCCGCGCCCGCCTCCTGCGGGTCAAAACCGCAAATCTCGGCAGTCTGAACCGCCTGACTTATGAGATCGAGCTGAAGGCGCCGGGCACGGAAAAGGCGCTCATCGACGAGCTCCGCTGCCGCAACGGCAACCTGGAGATCTCCCTCTCCGTCCAGACCGAAGACCCGGCAGAGCTGTGAGCGGCAGTCCGTCAGCAACGCCATTCCCCAAAAACACCGTAAGGCGGATCCGCCCCGGATCCGCCTTACGGTGTTTATATATTTTTTCTAAAACATGCTCGTTTTCGGAAAAATATGATGTACAAAATCACGAACATCTGCTATAGTATCCATCGGAGGCTGTGACCTCCCTCGCCCGACTCAAGAGTCGGAGCATAAAAGAACCTGCCCCCGGCAGGAAAGTGAGGCAGCTATGGCAAAGACCGCACAGGAAATCATGCAGATGATCCGCGAGCAGGACATCCAGATGGTGGACTTCAAGGTGGTGGATATTGACGGCCAGTTCCGCCACGTCACCATCCCCGCCGCCCATTTCAACGAGGAGACCATGGTCAACGGCATCGGCTTCGACGCCTCCAACTATGGCTATGCCGTGGTGGAGAAGAGCGACATGGTCTACATCCCCGATCTGGACAGCGCGCGCATCGATCCCTTCTGCAGCATCAAGACCCTCTCCATGATCGGAAACGCCATGATCATCGACTATCCCAAAAACCGCCCGCTGAAGCAGTACCCCCGCAACATCGTTCTCGCCGCCGAGCAGTACATGAAGGACACCGGCATTGCCGATACCATGCTGATCCTGCCGGAATTTGAGTTTTATCTCTTCGATCAGGTGGGCTGGAAGGTAGCCCCCAACCGGATCGAGATGCATCTGGACACCGCCCAGGCCCACTGGAACAGCGATACCGAGGGCAGCGGCAACGTGGTACCCTTCCAGAAGAACTACCACATCGCCAAGCCCCTGGACCGAAGCTTCGAGTGCCGCAGCGAAATGTGCCTGGAGATGGAAAAGGCGGGCATTCCCGTGAAATACCATCACCCCGAGGTGGGCGGCGCCGGTCAGTTTGAGATCGAGCCCCTGCTCATGCAGATGTCGCATATGGCGGACGGCACCATGTACGTCAAATACATCATCCACAACGTGGCCCGCAAATACGGCTACAGCGCAACGCTGATGCCAAAGCCCGTCTACGGCGAGGCCGGCAGCGGCATGCACGTGCACATGCTGCTTCTGAAGGACGGGGAGCCCATCTTCTCCGATGACGCCGGCTACTCTCACCTGAGTAAAGAGGCCCACTGGTTCATGGGCGGCCTGCTGGAGCATATCGCCTCCCTCTGTGCCATCACCAACCCCTCCACCAATTCCTTCAAGCGTCTGGTGCCGGGCTTTGAGGCCCCGGTCACCGTGGGCTACGCCACCTCCAACCGCAGTGCCGTCATCCGCATCCCCGCCTATGCCAAGAGCCCGAAGCTCCGCCGTTTTGAGCTTCGCAATCCCGACGCCACCTGCAACCCCTATTTCTGCTATGCCGCCATCCTCATGGCGGGTCTCGACGGCATCCAAAAGCAGATCGATCCCCATGAGCGGGGCTGGGGTCCCTACGACATGAATCTGTTCCACCTCTCCGAGGAGGAGAAGGCCAAGCTCCACCACCTGCCCACCTCTCTTGACCAGGCGCTGGACGCTCTGGAGCGGGATCACGATTATCTCACCGCCGGCGGCGTCTTTCCGGAGGAACTGCTGCAAAGCTTCATCCGCCGCAAGCGGGCCGAGTGCCTGGAGCTCTCCCAGATCCCCCACCCCGCCGAGTTTGAAAAATACTACAACCTGTAAAAAACGAGAAGTTCGCCGATCCGGCGGACTTCTCGTTTCCGTTTTCCATTTTATAAACGCAACTCGTCTCAAAACTCAAATCTCATAACCGTTATTCTCCCGCCAGCTCGATCTGCTTGTCGCAGATGGCCAGGGCGGCGGGCCGGTGGGTCACGATCAGCACGGTCCGGTCCGTCATGCTCCTCAGGTTTTCCAGCACCCGCTTTTCGGTCTCGCCGTCCAGGGAACTGGTGGACTCGTCCAGCAGCAGCACCGGTCGGGCCGAAAACACGGCCCGGGCAATGGCGATGCGCTGCATCTGCCCCTCGGAAAGGCCGGAGCCGCTCTCGCCCAGTTCACTGTCCAGTCCCTTGTCCAGGGAGGCGACAAAATCCTCCGCGCAGGCGATGCGCAGCGCTTTCCAGAGCTCGTCCTCCCTCTTCATCTTCTCCGGGTCACCGAAGGCGATGATCTCCCGGATACTGCCGCTGATCAGATCATTTCCCTGGGGCACATAGGCAAAGAGCCCCCGCCAGGAGGCGTCCAGTTTTCTTCTCCCCTCATGGGTCTCCAGGTAGCTTTCTCCGCTGTCCAGGGGATAGATGCTCATCAAAAGCTTCAGCACTGTGCTCTTGCCGCTGCCGGAATGGCCGGTGAAGGCAGCAAATTCTCCCTTGCGGATCTGCAGAGAGAGGCCGTCCAGCACCACGGGCATGGGCCGCTCGCCCTCCTCCCGCACCGGCGGCTGGTAGGTAAAGCAGGCCTTATCCAGGCCCAGCGATACCAGCTCTTCCTCATAGAAGCGCTGGATCTGCCGCTCCTCTCTGGCCTCTCCGCCGTACTCCGGAAAGCTCTCCGCCTCCCGCAGGCGCTCCGCGCTGGCCATCATGCCGTAAAACTCCGGCACGATGCCGGAGATGTTGGCAAAGGGCGACTGGATCTGTCCCACCAGCTGCAGCACCGCCATCATCGTGCCGTAGCTGAGGGTCCCGCCCATCAGGTGCACGGCGCAGTAGATTGCGCTGCCGGCTGTGGCCCCCTGGATGATCAGGCCGAAGCCCAGATTGCAGAAGTTGGAAAAGTGATTTCGGCGGATCCTGGCGTCCATATGCGCCTGCATCAGCTCCTGTGCCAGCTCCTCGCTCTGTTTTTCCACGCCGAAGCTGCGCAGCACCAGCTGGCTTCCCAGCCGCTCCTGCAGGAAGGCGCGCAGGCGGCCGTCGGTCTCCTGGATGCGCTTGTGCAGCGCCTTCAGCACCCGCCGGAAGGCGTAGGTCAGCAGCATCACCAGCAGGCCGCCCGGGATCAGCACCACCGCAAAGCGTGGTTCCAGAACAACAAGCGCCGTCATCGCACCCACAAGCCGGACCAGCAGGCCTGCCAGGTTCGGCAGGATCGATGTGGCGGATCTGGCCACCACGGCGGTGTCGTTGGTCAGCCGGTTCATCCACTCGCCGGAGTGCAGCGCCGTGACCGCGGCATAGTCCTTCCGCAGCAGTTGTGCGAAAAGCCTCTTCTTCAGGCGGTTTTCCAGGTCAGCTGCGCTGTATTCCTTCAGAAAGCGGCTCACAGCCCGCAGCAGCAGCTGCGTCAGCACCAGGCCTACCAGCAGCAGCGCGCTGCGGATCAGGCCGTTCCGGTTCCCTGCCACAGCCTGGTCGATCAGGCTCCGAAGCAAAAAGGCATAGAGCACACTCGTTACGCCAAGGATCGCCTGAACCAGCACCAGCACGGCCACCCAGACCCTGTCCGTCCCTGAAATGGCGCTCAACCAGCGCAGGGTGGATTGTTGCTCTTTCATTGTTTTCCTGTCCTCTTGATCCGGCGCCACGCTGCGCCGGCAGCACTCCTCAAGGACAGCAGCGCGCAGCGCAGCGGGAAGAGATCGCACCACAGATGCACATAGAGGCGATAGCCCGGGTCTGTGGTCCGAATGGTTCTGCCGTCCCGCACCACCTGCTTCAGCACCCCAAGGATCTGCTCGTCCTTCACGGATTCGCCCACGCGGCAATGATCGCCCACGATCCAGTAGTCCTGGTCCCGGACCTTCAGGATCCGGTGCATCACATAGCTGTCGCCCCGTTTGAAGAGCACGGCGTCATATTTCTTCAGCCGCTCCGGTCCTCTCTTTTCGATCACCATCAGGTCCCGGTTTTGCCGCAGCAGGGGCAGCATGCTGCGTCCCTTGTTGGGAAATACCAGCGTTCCGTTCTGCTCCAGTTCTTCCTCGAAGGAACTCATTCCAGCGCCCCGATCCCCTGCAGCTTCTCCACAACGCTGTGTACGTCCCGGGCGATCAGCTCCTCCGGGGCGTCATACTCCTGCAGCATGGCCTCCACGATCTCCTGCTCGGTGGTCTCCTTCTTCAGGCAATTTACGATAAAGGCCGCCGTCTCGTTGGAGCGGACCAGGCCGTGGAAAGTCGAGCTGGCGGAGCCGGTTGCCACCATCATCTGGGTCTTTCCCACATTGTGGGTGATAAAGCCGCTTTTCAGTTTCATGTTATGCTTCCTCCTGCATTCCCTGATATGAGACCAGCGCCGCTTCGGGGTCCATATTGCAGCCCAGTCGGTACAGTTTCACACATTGGCTCATGCGTTCCAGCAGAGCCAGCGTTTTCTCCACTTTTTCTCCGTCCTCCGGCAGATAGCACTGCTGCAGCATCCGGGGAAAGGCGTCCTCGGCGGAGATTCGCTCCACATGGTTCAGCTTGTCCCGCTCCAGGATGCACAGCGCCTTCAGCGGGGCGGAGCCGTTGCAGCCCAGATGGTGCTTGCCGTTCCAGGGAGTGCCGTAAGCGCGCACGCCCTCCCGGCTCACGCGCAGCAGCGGCTTGTCGTCGTTGATCATCACGGCCCGCTCGCCGAAGGCCTCCCGCCACAGTCTGGTGTGGGTGCTCTTGCCGGTGCCGCTTTTGGCCGTGAAGAGGTAGGCTTCCCCGTCCACCGCCACCACCGAGCCGTGAAACAGCAGCACATCCCGCTCCACCAGCGCCTCGGCCAGCTTTCGGTAGATGGCCAGGGTCTCCAGGTAGGCGTCGCTGCACTTGATCTGCGGTCTTCCCTCGGCGGCACGCGTTTTTGCGCTCATTACCCGTTCCCGTTCGATATCCTCCTGCCGGGTCACGATGCTGAGCTCCGCTTCCTCCTCCGTCAGATAGTCCCGCAAAAAGCGGCGCATTTCCGGCCAGATCGCATGGATTCTCACCGGGATATCCGCCAGTTTCACCGTGAATTCCGTCCTATTATCCGCCATGCCATCCTCCGGGTTTTGCCGTTATTCGGGAAGGTCGGCAAGTCCGCCTCTGCGCGGTCTCGCCAAAGCCCATATACCTGATTGATTATAGCAAAGCTTTTCCTGTTCGTCAATCGTAGCCCTGCCCTGGAGCGGGGATGGAACAAGGCTATCTCAGAAAGTAATGTCTTGACAAGACAATTTCGCTGTGCTATACTGCGTTTGTCTTATAAAGACAGCCTGAGGAGAAAAGTGCTCCTCCTTTTCTTTCCTTTGATTATGTCTTTTTAAGACAACGGCATAAGCGTATTTTCTGAAAAAGATCATTTCGGACATGCGTGAGGAAATTGGGACGCAGAAAGGAGACAAACATGAGAAAAATCGGAAAATCCCTGCTTTCGCTGCTGCTGGTTTTGGTCATGCTGCTGCAGCTGATGCCGACGCAGGCTGTGCGCGCCTGGGCCGACGACACAGCGACGGGGAAAGAGGAAGAGGAGGAGGCGGCAGACGCCGTCCCTGTTGGGGAAGACGACAGCAAACGAGAAGCAAACATCAAACAGTTCCGCATGTCGGACGGCAGTATGCTTGCTGCCACCTATCCCAAGGCGGTTCATTTCCAGGAGAGCGGGAACTGGATCGAGGTCGACAACCGGCTGGAGGCGGTGGAAGCGGAAAAGTTCTTTGCGCAGGAGGCGGCTTTCCCCTCGGACGAAGAGCAGGAGCCTCTTTGGGATGCGGGAG
>ONBX01000031.1 GCA_900316205.1 uncultured Eubacteriales bacterium | reverse complement strand
TTATATCGAACTGCGATACATCGAGGTGAAATACATGGACAACAGGATCGAACGCGTCTACGTGCCGATGACCGAGACGGGCTTTTACATCCTCTACTGTCTGCAGACGCCGCAGCACGGCTACGGCATCGCGCGGCAGGTGAGCTGGCTGACGAACGGCGAGGTCGCAATCGGCGCGGGGACGATGTACGGCACGCTTTCGAAGATGGAAAAGGACGGGCTGATTGTCTTTGACCGCGAGGAGGAAAAGCGGCGCCTGTACCGCATCACGGCGCTGGGAGAAGAGGTTTTGGACCGCGAGATGCGGCGGATCGAAAGGCTGTATCGCAACAGCAGAGGGGAGAAGTACGATGGCTGAGCAAGTGACGAAGATCGCGGTCTTCACGATCGCGGATTTTAAGGAGGAGGAAGTCTGGCTGCGCGAGCGCGCCCGGGAGGGGCTGCACCTTGTGCGCATGGTCGTCCCCTGCTTTTATATCTTTGAAAAAGGCGCGCCGGAGGATGTGATCTACCGGCTGGACTTTCCGAACAACGAAGAGGGCGGCGACTACGCCCGGATGCTCACGGACTTCGGCTGGGAGAACTGCGGGCGCTGCATGGGCTGGGTCTATTGGCGCAGGCGCGCCGCCGAGACCGAAAATCTTCTTCGCCTGCGTGCTGCCGAACCTGTTCCGCGCGCTCGACGGTGAAATGTACGGCGCCAGCGGCTTTTTCCTGGGCTTCTTCGGCGTCATGACCGCGCTGTATCTCTATCTCTTCATCCACTGCGGCGGCAAGCTGCGCCGCATGCAGCGCGAGCTGGAGCGGAAGGAATAACGGTCTCTCTTCATAGCCGCTCCGGGCTTGTCGCCCGGAGCGGCTTCTTGCTTTTTCCCTTTGAAGATGTATAATGTTTCCAGAATGTTTACCCGCGAAGGAGCGCAGGAAATGGACAAGAAAGAAAAGCTCGCCCTGCGCGAGCAAAAGGAGCTCGCGCGGCTCGACCGCGAGGCCGCGCGGCCGCAGTTCGCGCACTATCTGCTGTTTGTGATGGTCGTGCTGACGGTCATCTACATCGTCGACGAGATCACCTCGAACATGAACGCGGCGATGCAGCCCTATGTGCTGTTCGACCTGTTCTCGATCACATCGCGCAGCGTCAACTCGCCGGAGTACACCGGGGCGATCAACACGGTCGCGCCGTGGCAGGTGGCCTCGAACCTGTTCCTGATCATCTCGCCGTTCTATAAGGCGCTGTCGGACAAGTACGGCCGCCGGCTGTTCCTGATGATCAACACCATCGGCATGGGCGTCGGGATGCTGATCGTCATGACGAGCCAGAGCGTCGTGCAGTATATCCTCGGCATGCTCGCGATGATGTTCTTCACGCCCAACGACATGCAGGTGCTCTATATCATGGAGACCGCGCCGAAGTCCAAGCGCGCGACCTACAGCTTTGTCGCCAAGGGCATCGCGCTCATCAGCGTGTCGCTCATCGGCGTGCTTTCCCGCGCCTTTCTGCGCGAGGACGTGCCGGGCAGCTGGCGCATGGTGTATCTGATCCCGGTCGTCGTGGCGATCGTGATCGGCCTGATGTCCTATTTTCTCGTGCGCGAGACGCCGGTATTCCTCCAGCAGCGCCGCGCCTTTCTCTCGCTTAGCCCCGAGGAGCGCCTTGCCCGCGCCGAGGCCGACCGTAAAACCGGTGCGGCCGAGGAGGGCGGCGTGTTCCGCGCGCTGAAGTTCATCTTTACCAACCGCCAGCTCCGCTGGATCCTGATCGCGGGCTTCCTCTTCTTTGCCACGACCTTCTATACCTCGTACTACGCCACGGTGCTCGAGGGCGCCATGTCCACGGAGCTGGTCGCCGTCGCGCTGATCGTCTATCCCTTCTTCAACGGCCTTGTCACGATCGCGAGCGGCTTCTTCTCCGACCGGATGGGGCGCAAAAAGGTCTGCGTGCTGCTGGGCGGTCTCGCGCTCGTCGGGCTCGGGCTGTTTGTGGCGGCCTGCCGTCTCGGCTGGGGGCCGGTGGCCGCGGGCATCGCCTACGGCTGCTCGATCGGCGGGCTGTGGTCCATGTCCGACACGATCATCCTGACGATGCCGGCCGAGTCCTCGCCCTCCGGGATGCGCTCGTCCGTCATGGGGACGATCTCGGTGCTGATCGGCGCGGGCATGTTCATCGGCCAGATCCTCTTTATCGTGCTGCAGAACTTCCTGCCGATGGACGTGCTGTTCCTGCTGATCTGCCTGCCGTTCATGGCCCTGTCGCTGCTGGTGCTGCTGACCAAGGTCAAGGAGACACGCGACGTCGACCTCGACAGCATTACGGCGGACACCTATCGCTGAAGCGTATTCCCTCTCCTGCTATACAACAAAAGCGCCGCCCGGAATCTGGCAGATTCCGGGCGGCTTTGTTCTTTTTCATTATTCGTATTCGCCAAGCAAGACCGCACTTTAACTGCTTTTGCTTAGCGCTTTTGACTCGGCGTGATTCCGGTTGTTTCCCATTATCCTCAACCCTTTGGGTCTACGGACTTTTGCTATCAAAAAGCTATCAACGACGCTATCACAGGTCCGGATTACTGCGGCTGTATACAGTGGCTTTGACGATTAACGGGAATGTTTTGGCAGATTGATACATGCTTTTCGATGTGGTTACTATAGCATGAAATTGGCCGGATTTCAATGTTTTCGTTATAGAAAACAGGACAAAAACAGCCAGCCGCTCCGGGAGCGTGCGGCTGGCTGTTCATAGGGTATTATAATGGTCAGGAGTCAGCGCAGGACAGTATCGATCGTGTGGTTGCCCTGATCTCCGGCTGCGTACCAGTGACTTTGAATACGCAGTTCGATGACATGTTCGGCGTCGCACAGACGGTTGAAGCAGTAATAGAGCGTCCTCTGATCCGGGCTGCGGGAGGCCACGGCAAAATTGACCAGGTCATCGTCCTTGATCGTATAGCTGCTGCCATCCGAAAAAACGAGTTCCATGCTGTCGTCAATGACCTCCTGCGCACTCGGAATATCATAGCAGAGTGTCAGGCCGACGGGAGAAATCTTTGCTGTGATTCCATCGCCGGTTAGTTCGCGGACGGGGACTTTTTCCTGCGCAGGAATGGTCAGCTCTGCTGTAGGCCAATCGGGCGGATTCATGCCATCCTTGTGAGCCATAATTTTAAGCGTCAGACCTGTGTCGGACGGAAGCGGCGTAAAAGGCGTGATATAGAGAACAAAATCTGCCTCCGTGTCGCTGAACGAGTCGGGGAGAATATAGTCACGCATGTCCATCATGTGCATTTCATCCCCCTGCGGATAGACTGTCCATCCAAAGCGCGGGCTCTCGCCGTTTTCGTAACGGCCGCTCTGCTTGAGCCCATGACCATCGGGATTTGAAACATGCACCGTCAGCGCGCCAATGCCGTTGTCGTCCAGCAGCGCTTCCTGAATGGTAAAGGTGAATCCATCCAGCTCTACGCTTTGACCGACAGCTGCGATATAATTACCGGTCAAGTTTTCTGCCAGTTCTTCATCAACATCTACTCGCTCGATAGCAGGATAGTGCTCAGTAGTTACGGTGTTCCCTTTGTCATCCTTGATTTCAACGTCAAACGCTTCCCGCCCTTTCAGGCCAGTTCCAAAAACCGAAGTAAAAAAGCCGGTATGCACGCCGATGGCATATGCTGTTACGCCCAGCGCCAGGATCAGCGCTGCAGCCAGAGCAAAAGTAATAATTCTTTTCTTTTTCATGTGTACGATCCTTTCCGAGGAGCCGGATGCAGCCTCGGGCACAGGACGGTACGCTTCGGCGATAAAGCTCTCGTCTATCTCGCAGAGTGCCTTCGATAACAGTTCCCGATTCATACAAGCAAGCCCTCCTTCGTCAAAGTGTTCCGCAATTTCTCACGGAGGCGGAAAAGACGGACGGAGATCCGGTTGGGACTGCCGTTGGTCATGGCGGCCAGCTCCCGTACAGAATCCGCATACCAGTAGCGCCGGACGAACAGAAAGCGGTCTTCCTTGCTCAGACTGCTCAGAAAACGGTTGATGGAAGCGCCGAGTTCTTTTGCGTCCAGTTCCGTTTCCACACTCATGCCGGAGGGGATACATTCCTCGATCTCATCCAGCACAAGATCGTAATTGCCGTTGCGCTTTTCAGCCGTGTTGGCGTGGTAGCGGTCGATAGCCAGATTGTGGGCGATGCGGCAAACGTAACTTGCCAGGGGATTCGGAGCTTGAGGCGGAATACTGTTCCAAGTCCTGAGATAAGTATCGCTTACGCATTCTTCCACATCCAGCCGGTCTTTCAGGATATTGGCTGCCGTTCTCTTCACGGCAGGCCCATGTTTGCGGTCCAGCTCCTCAATGGCCTGCTCTGAGCGCTCAAAAAACAGGCTGATGATTTTACTGTCCTCCATTCGCGTCACTTCCTTTCCGCCTCACCCTATATCACGGGATGGAGGAGCAAATCTTACAGGATTTCGGAAAATCTTTTTTATTGTAACATGACAGCACAAGACCCGCCGGATTTGCCCGGCGGGCCTGTGTGCTATTTGGTTTATCCGATCTTCTCATACGCGACTTCTGAGATAGTGTTTTTATCCCAATCTAGGAAGCGGATGAGCGGGCTGTTGCCGAAATCGCCCTGCCCCTGACTGAATACAGCGTAACCGTTCGGGTCAATACTACCGGCCCCGTGGAACTCAACACCATCCAGGCGCAAGGTAAGCAGATTCCTAGACGCCTCTTCGTCGAGGACGCTCATTTTCAGACGCAGCTCTATGCCCAGCGGCGTTTGCGTCAGGCTCAGCTCACCCAGCTCAAAGCCGGGGAGGGCATAAGGATCGGCAGGCGCGTAAAGCCCCAGCGGCGTGCTTTTACCCTCGACCAGCGTGATGGGAAGCTCCCTCCGTTCCGGTACCAGTGTGTCGGGGTCTTGTGTTTCGGGAGACCATGCCACAGCAACGACGGTGCAGACCGTATCAACAGGCGCTGCCGCGCCGCCGCGTGCGCCTTCCACATAGATTGTCATCTCCTGTAGAGAGGCGTTCTCAAAGCGCTCTCCGGCAGAATGAAGGCCCAGAGCTTCCCGGTCGAGATTTGCCCCCACAAACAAAAGCGTTTTCCCTTCTTTTTGGGCATACTCGCGGAGCGTTCCCTCGCCAGACAAGCCAATCGCGGACAGCGGGCTGTCGAGATCCGCATCAGTCGGTACAACGATATAGCTTGCATCAGCGCTCACGTGAACGGTGACGAGCACCGTTCCCTCATCGCAATAGGTTTCCTGCACGCTGGCACTCCAGCCCTCGCCTTCGACTTTTGCGCTCTGGATGGCAATCAGATCAGCAGCCTCCTCTGGCATATCGCCGCGGTTGGGATTAGCATAAAGCTCTCGCAGCCCAAAGAGGTTGACGGCATAGGCCACGGCACCCAGTGCAAGGAGCAAAGCAACTACTGCGGCAATGCTCATCAGCCGCCCCATCCGAATGGAAATGCGGGAAGCCTGACGCCGATCTTTCTGATAGCCCAGCGCACGGCTGGCTTTTTCAATCTTATCATCGGAAATGTCTCCGATGGCTTTCATCATTCGTTCCGACTTGTACATAAGCCCTCCATCATCAGATACGTTTTCAGCTTGCTTCTTGTCCGTTTCAGCATGGCGGCAACGCCGCTGCGGCTCATGCCCAGCTTTTCTGCAATCTCTCGCTCAGTCGCCACAAACCAATACCGGCTGATAAAGACAAGCTGTTCTTCCTCCGGAAGGTTGCCGACAAAGGCGTCAATGGCGTGGCTAAGCTCCCGATTCTCGATCTCTTTTTCCAGATCATAGCCGGAGGAAAGGCACTCGTCCAGCTCCTCCAGCGCAAGCTCTGCTTCACCGCAGGAAGGGACCGAGCCGATCCGGGCGCTTGTCCGGCATGGCGTTCCAGGCGCTCATCCAGGTGTCATTGACACATTCTTCGGAATCCTCGCTGTTTTCCAGAATGTTGTAAGCGATGATATGGCAATAGCGCCCGTACTTCTGCTCAGTTTCTGTGATGGCCTGCTCCGAGCGCTGCCAGTATAAGTTTACGATTTCTCTATCGTTCATACCTCGTCTCCTTTGTTTAAGGGCCCTCACTCATATTAATCCATTTTTCGGGCAAAGTGTCACGGAAACAAGAAAAGTTTTTTCCATTATAGCACGAAGACACAAAAAAGCAGAGCCCGCTTGACGCGGACTCTGCGCATGACAGAAGTTGTCGTTTCTTGAGATTAACGGACTACATAGGTCTGTCCACCAATGGTAATACTGACCACTTGATCTATATTGATCGTTCCGTCAAAGAACAAATAAATATCGTAGACCGTTCCGTTCCAATATTCCGACCGATTGACTGCCAGATTTGTTCGGGTGCTTCCGTCGGCAAAATGAAGTTGAGCTTCCAGCTCGAGCTTGTCCCGCGCCCTTGTCCACGGTAACCAGCGGAGGTCATCCTGTGACTCAATGGGGTAAACGCTTTCCATGTCATCGTGCGTGACGAGCCACGTCACGCCCTCGGCATAAAGATCTGCCCCAATGATCTGACCCGCGCCTCCAGTCTCCGGGTTTTCAAAGTCAACTGGCTCCGGGAACCGAACGCTTATCACGCTCTGCTGGGTCAAGGTGATGGGAACAGGGCCGTAGCTCGCGCTTTCATGGATCTGCGCATAATTATCTGTATAGCCCAGCGCGACACGGATTTCCACGGTTTCGCTATCCCTGAATTTCAGATTGGGCAACGAAGCGCGAAGCGTCAGCGTTTGTGTTTCGGGATCGTAGGCGTCCCGATAGAGAGTATGCAGATTGACAAGGATGCCATAGTATTCCCCATTCACATAGAGATATGGCCAGAACACACGATCGTCCCTGTTCTCCCTGTCCCTCAGATTTTCCTGATCCAAACAGGCAATCATCTCTTCAGAAACGGGACTGATGTTGAAGTATAAAAGCTGATAGTCGCCGTTATTCATGGTAGACAGAAGCGTTAGGCCGCCTTCCGTAGCGCCCTCCTCCGGCACCGCAAACTCCACATAGTCTGTCACATTGTTTTCATCAATCTGCAGTTCATGGCGCAACGCTTCCTGCCGCTGCCGATGAATACTCACGCCAATTGCGCAAGCTGTCACGCCCAGCGCCAGGATCAGCGCTGCAGCCAAGGCTAAGGTAATAATGCGCTTTTTGCTCATGACTCCGATCCTTTCCGGGGAGCGGCTGCGTTGTTTGGGATCGTACTGAGCCGCCTCGGCAATAAACCGATCGTCAATATCGCCGATGATGTCCCAAAGCTGTTCCCGTGTCATTCCAGCAAACCCTCCTCTTTCAAATAGCGATATAGTCTTTCACGAGTGCGGAAAAGACGGACGGAGATCCGGCGGCTGTCGCCGTTGATTCGGTCAGCAATATCCGAAACGGAATCCGCATACCAATAGCGCCGCACAAAGCAGAAGCGATCCTCATAGCTGACCGTATCCAAAAAACGGTTAACCGCTGCAGAGAGCTCCTTTGCCTCAAGCTCCGATTCCACATCTGCGGAAGACGGGATGCACTCCGCCAGCTCATCCAACACGAGGTCGTATTGACCGTTGCGTTTGCGTGCAATATTGCTGCGGTACTTCACAGACGCAAGATTGCGGGCAATGCGGCAAACATAACTGATCAGGGAATTTGGATTCTGAGGCGGGATCGTATTCCATACTCCCAGATAGGTATCGTTCGTACACTCTTCCACATCCTGCGTGTGTCTCAGGATATTGGCTGCCGTTTTCCTTACGACCGCTCCGTATTTTCGGTCCAGCTCTTCAATGGCCTGTTCCGAGCGCTCATAGAACAGGTTGATGATCTGTCTGTCCTCCAATCGCGTCACTTCCTTTCCGCCTCGCCCTACAAGTATGGATTCGCGTGCGGATATCTCACCATAGTATAAGATTTTTTATCAATCAATGGATTATCCAAGATAGAAAACGGCGGGGATTGCTCCCCGCCGCCCATGTTCATCAATAATCAAGATTCGCTCCCGTTTTCTTTTCGCTTTTCCAAAACCGCTTCTACCTGGGCGATTAGTTGCTCCTTATTCGGCATAACCAGCACGTAACGCGAGGCAAAGATGTTGTTCGACAGGCCGCCCAACGCGTATTCCGCCGTGATGCTGTCCTTCTCGGTGCACAGGATGATCCCGATCGGCGGATTGTCGTCCGGATCGTTGACCTCGGAGGCGTAGTAATTCAGATACATGTTGATCTGTCCTGCGGCTTCCGGCGTCAGTTTTGTGGTCTTCAGCTCGATCAGCACATAGGCGCGGAGGATCTTGTTATAGAACACCATGTCCACATAGTAGTGCGTGTTGTTGATCGTCACCCGCTGCTGTGTGCCGACAAACATGAAGCCACGCCCCAGCTCCAGCAGAAATTTTTCGATCTGCTGCACCAGTGCGCGTTCCAGGTCACTCTCCAGCATGGGCTTATCCTCCGGGATGCCGAGAAATTCAAACACATACGGGTCGCGGATGAGATCGGCAGGCTCCGCAATCTCGATCCCTTTTTCCGCCAGAGCCAACACCTGCTCTTTGTTTGCGTCCCCTCGGGAAAGCAGCAGACGCTCGAACAGGGAGCTGTCGATCTGGCGCTTGAGCTCGCGCACCGACCAGTTGGAGTTGACGGCCTCTTTTTCATAAAAGCTGCGCTTGTCCGGGTCTGAGATAGAAAGAAGCTCACAGTAATGCGACCAGCTCAATTTGCCAGACAGTGTCTGGCATTTTTCAAAGGTCAGATAAAACGAGCGCATGTTTTGCAGATTTGCACGCGAAAAGCCCTTTCCGAATTCAGCGGTCAGCGCCTTCGACAGTTCCTTGAGCGTCTGTTTTCCGTAATCAGCCCGCTCTGGTACTGTCTGCTCATACTCGGCAATAATGCGGCCGATATTCCAATAGGTGCTCAGAAGCTCGTTGTTCACCTGCCGGGCGACATTGCTCCGGGCGGCGACCAGCAGCTCGCCGATCTCATGAACGACGAGCTTGATATCCTGGTTAAGAGGCAGAATTTGATCAGCCATCGGTAAGTCCTCGCATTTCTTTAATTAAAATTATTATACGACAAAAAGCCAAAAACACAAGCGAGAAAGCACCGGAAAAGATAGAACACCGCACCGTCATTTCTCGCACCGCACTCGGTGCCGTGACTTCTTCACGAACTGTCGCCTTCCAGGACGTTCCTCAAGTTCCCAGAATCCCAGTATTTATGCAGCTTTCTGGGTCATTTTGTTCTTCAGAAGTTGGGTAGTTTTCAAGACGAAAGGACATAGAAAAAGCCTCATGCACTGGGGTTTCCAATACACAAGGCTTGTTTGGGTTTCTATGTTTTCGGTCCGTTAGACGCTCAATTATTTTGTCATTTCGACGCTAATCGGCGTTATAACGAAACAATTCTGCCATTATTCCCACTCGATACCGGCAGACCGTTACTTAACGTATTTCAGTTAGGTTTAAAGTGCTTTTAGCCGGTTTTCTCTCTCAGTTATACTGCATCTCTGTTAGCGCCCGGCAGAAATGACCATTTGGGGGTGCGGACAAATCTTTGGACTTTGTCTCTACCCTTATATCAGAGATATTTTTTGAACTTGCCTGCTTCCACATCAATTCTTAACGTGGGGACAAAAGCATCTTCTTCCACGATTTGGATGGCAGCTGTTGTATGAACGTACTTGCCGGTTCCGGTTTCGTAGATTTCGATCTCAACCTCGTCTTCATTGTCATAGAGCATCAAAAGATCAATTAAATCTCCTGCTTTCATGTTGTACCTCCTAAGCGGCCAGGCCTAAGCTCCGCCTATAATCCATCGGGCTCATGCCATTTAAGCTGATCTTGATTCTGTCTTCGCCGTACCAGTGCAGATATTCGTCGAGCTGGGAAACAAATGAGTCAACCGTAACACCGCGCCAATCTCTGTTATAAAAGAATTCATTTTTCAGCCGACCATGGAAGCCTTCGCACGCAGCATTGTCTGGGGAGCACCCCTTCTTGGACATAGAGCGCGTCAGCCTAGCGGCATTCATCCTCTCGATCCATCCCGGCCAGCGGTAATGTCCGCCGCGGTCTGTATGTACAATTGGATGCTCGCCCTCATGGAGCGTTGAGATGGCTACGTCGAGCATTGTATTTGCCAGATCGGCATTTGGTGACGTCCCAATCGTCCAAGCAACCGGAAGCCCGTCAAAGCAGTCGACCATGGGAGACAGATAAATCTTACCTGCTGGAATATGGAACTCGGTAATGTCTGTCAGCCACAGCTTGTTCGGTGCGTCGGTATGAAAAATGCGCTTTACAAGGTTCGGTACCGCTGGTGTCACTTCTCCGACATAGGAAGAGTACTTTTTCATCTTGACGAAGGGGACAACCAGCGATTCTTCCCGCATGATTGCACGAACAACCTTTTCGGAGACAACGATGCCCTCGTTCTTGAGCGAACAGTGTATCCGGCGGTAGCCGTATCGCTTGGATGACGCGAGAAAGATCTCCCCGATTCGCTTCCTGACGGAAGCGTACTTATCCGGCCCTCGCAATACAGATTCTTGGTAACAGTAACTGCTTTTGGCCATATAAAGCACTGACAGCAGCTCTTCGAGCTTGTATGTGTCTCTCAGGGCGTCAATCACAACCGCTTTCTCACGGTTTGTCAGTGCCTTTAGACTGACGCCCTGGTCTTTTTTTAGAATTTCAGCGGCCTTTGCGAGGACATCCCGTTCCAGTTGAAGCCGGTACACTTGGCGATCCAGCTCCCCTTTCTCCTTGGTCAGACGCTCGACTTCGGATCGCAGTTCCTGCACCAGTTCTTCCGTGGCAGGTTGCTTTGCAGGCTTTTTCATGTAGGAAGTCTCTTTCCCAAATACTTGCCACTGACAGTTATAAAGGGTATACCGGCTGACTTGATACCGGTCTGCAATCTCCTGAGCCGACTCCGTTCTGGTACACATGTCAATGGCTGCATGCTCTCGTTGTTCTTGTGATAAATATACCTTTGGAGTGCCACTGTTGCAAGTGCGTTTTTCCTCAGGGCAATCTTCCGAGATCCACTGGCTGAGCGTTGCGCGTCCGGGATATCCAAGAACATGAATGGTGAGATTCATATTTTTACCGTGGCTCAGATAGAACTCTATGGCAGCAGCCCTCTGTTCTTCCGTGTACTTAGGTTTTCTGGTTATCTTTTCTTTGAGCGTTCCCTCGCTGATATATTCCTGATACCATTTTGCGAGAACGTGCCGATCTGGATAACCTAACTCTCGGATAACCGCGGCAGCACGCTTGCCATATTTCTCATACAACTTTACAGCTCTAATTCGATCTTCATATGAATACATCTTGGTACCTTCCTCAGCTCATTTTGGTCCAAGATTCCATCCGCGCCCCCAGTCCCGGCGCGGACACTTTGCTGGACACCGAAGAGGCGCTCTCTGCCCTCCGTGAACAGGAACCGCCAGTTTTTCTGCATCTGGGCCCGCTGAGCCTGACGGCGGAGTCCAGCCGCAGCGCAAGTCTTTCGGCCCTGGAATACGCCCGTGAAAACGGGATCTTCGTCAGCTACGATCCCAATTACCGGGCCAGCCTCTGGCCGGATGAGGTGACCACTGTCCGCTGGATGAAAACGCCGCTGCCCTTCGCCGATGTGCTCAAGGTCTCGGATGAAGAGCTGCCCCTGCTCACGGGGCTGAACAATCTGGAAGCAGGCTGCGAGAAGCTTGCCGCATACGGCCCCAGGCTGGTTTTGGTCACGCTGGGTGCCGAGGGCGTATACTACCGGCTGGGCAATTACAGCGGCCGTGTTGCCGGGCACACCGTTCAGATGGCCGATACCAACGGCGCGGGCGATACCTTCCTGGGCGCCCTGCTCAGCCGCCTGGCCAAACGTCCGGGCGGACCCTTCGCGGACCTCTTCCCGGAGAAGCTGGAAGCCCATCTGGCCTATACCAATCGAGCGGCCGCTCTGACCTGCTCCCGCAGCGGGGCGATTCCCGCCATGCCCACCGCGGCGGAGCTGGATGGGTAAAATACACAACAAATATAAAAACAGGAAGTCTACAGAACTCTGCTCTACAGAACTCTGCAGGCTTCCTGCTTTGTTTTCTTCGGAACCCGCCGCATGCTTAGCGAATCAGCTCATACAGCTTTGGAAGCGCATGTGCAAAGAACATCTTGTACCCTTCACAAAGATAATTATCCCCAATTCCGTTCGCTTCCTGCCGGTCTCTGCGGCAGCCCCCCCGGCAAATCTGCAGATAGGGGCAACTCTGGCATTTCTCCAACCCTTTTAGGGAGTCATCGAGAAATCCGACCCGGTTTTTATCCAAGTCGAAAAAAGAATCATGATTAATATTTCCTACGAGATACTCATCCAGCGCATAGAAATCGCAGGGGTATACCGAGCCGTCCGCCTCAATCACATTCTGACGGGAACACACACCTGTCATCCCGCAGCTGGACGGCGCATAGCCTTTCAGCATCCCGGCCAGGTTTTCAAAATATTGCACGTATACAAACTTCCCATTTTTTCGGTCAAGCAACCAGCGGTCAAACAGACGAATCAGGTAATTTCCAAAGGCTTCTGGCGTCAAAGAGAATTCACTCTGCCCTCTTTCCTCAAAAATCGGGTCAAGGCAGGGAATATACTGCTGATACAGGTAGCCGTTTTTCATAAAGGAATTATAGACCGACACGATATTTTTCGCCGATCTTGCCGTTACGACTGTCAATATATTAAAGGGGATCTGATACTTTTTTAAAATAGCCGCCGCCTGAACACACCGATTATAGGTTCCTCTTCCGTTGGCATCCACCCGGTTTGCATTGTGGATCTCGCTGCTCCCATCCAGCGACAGCCCCACAAGGAAATTGTTCTCTTTCAGAAAGGCGGCCCAAGCCTCATCAATCAAAAGCCCGTTGGTCTGTATGGCATAATGGACCGCACATTTCCGCGCGGGCGATTCGGCGGCCGTCTTTACGAAAAAATGGAAAAATTCCAGCCCCCGCAGCGTAGGCTCCCCCCCCTGAAAGGCGAAGGTGCAGGTCCCGTCTGCGTAGTCAAATGCTCTTGCAATCAGGTTCCGGGCGGTTTCATAGCTCATAAAGCTTCTAACGCCCTCTTTTCGTTTATTCAGTTCATCTGCGTAGAAGCAATATTTGCAGCGCATATTACAGCCGCCGGAGGCAGGCTTAATTAAGACAACCAGATCTGGCATTCGTTCCTTCACCCCAAAAGATACTTTCTGGTATTGTAGACACAGATCAGGATAATCAGCGCCAACAGGCCTATGAACAGCCTGTCCACCGTATCTCCATCCAGCTTTCGGCTGATCGCTTTGCCCACAATCCCGCCGGTAATACCACCGAAAATCATAAGCAGAAGCGAGGATGGCCGGAAGGCCGGGACCGTACCGGTGAGAACCGACAGCAACAGGTTGGCAATCTGACTTAACAGAATAATATAAAGCGAGTTTTCTACCGCTTTCTTGGTTTCATAACCCAGAAAATAGTGCAGGACCACCAGATTAAAAGGGCCGCCGCCGATACCGAGAAAACTGGAGACCGCACCCAGGAGCAGTCCGATCACACCGCATGCCATTTTGCTATCCGTTGGCTTTGGCTGAATTCTCTTTTTGTTTATTGTATAAAGCAGCGTCCCGAGAACCAGGATCAGCAAAAGGATCGATTGGGACGCGCCGATCACCCGGTCGTTTGCCATGGCGGCCTTCAAGGCCTTGAACGTAGCATTTCCTGCAAGGCCGCCCAAAGCCGCACTGACGGCAAGCGCATCGCTCTTTCCCTTTTCCAGGGCTTTACTCTTTTGAGCAAAGCTTCTTCCCACATTATACAGTGACATAGAGAGAACCGTACAGCTGGACATAAAGCTGATGGCGGACACACTGGCAAAGCCGATCATATCCAGAACCGGCTTGATGATCACACCACCGCCAATCCCGCAGATCCCTCCGATCACAGAAGCGCCGAAGGCCAGCAGCAACGCAGCATACGACATAAATAACCCCTCCTTCATCCAGCATCCGAAACACTTCCGGGAATGTGTTCCTCATTGCAATGAGCATCGCGCAAATAATCGAAAAAATCATTTTGCTGCCCAGCCTGTCGTTTGGCAGCGAAAACAATCGAATCTTCGATTGTTTTCGCTCTGCGATGATCATTATAGCGCGAAACGGCGAAAGAATAAACCTCTTTTTCCGCTGATCCGGCGCCGACCACATCGAAACCAGACGGAAATTTCCTTAAGCCCTCTCCGAAACCGGATCCCGCTGAAATAGCACCTCCACATCGTATGTTGCTTCCGGGTGCAGCCGGTTGTAGGCATCAATCCCTTCAAGAAGCATGTGTTGCGTCTCTTTCTGATAGTAATCCAGAAACGCCTGCATGTTGGGGGTAATGATCTTGTCCTTGTGATAGCTGATATTTACATACCGCTCACCCTGAAAATCCGGGACATTGAGAATCACCAGGCTCACGTTTCTGCATGCCACAGCGTGATCCAGGGAGTGAAAGGAAACTCCAATATTTTCCATAGTGGCATTCAGCAGCGTCTGCACACTGTAGCTTTCCCACATGGGCGATGCCTCAATGTTATGGCGCTGAAAAAAGCTGTCCACCAAACGGCGGGTCCTGGATTTCGGTTCACGCAACAACAGGTTCTGCGCGGCTAGGTCCTCAGCGGTAACGACCTCTTTCTTTGCCAGGGGGTTGTCCTTATGGCAGATCGCCACAATGGGATAATGCTGGATCGACCTGTGCGCCAGGCCATAGATATCATCCACCGTCTCCGCAATTACAAAGTCGGCATTGTTCTGCATGACCAGCTGATTCATCCTCGTTGCGTCCCCTACCGATACGCGCACGCGGACATCGGGGTGCATCGTAGTAAAGCCTTTCACAACGGAAGGAAGAAACAGCTTGCCAACTGCGGTTCCGGTCCCCACGCGAATCATATCATATTTTTGATGTGCATCGGACATGTCGGAATATACGTTCAGCAGGTTGAGAGAATAATCATAAATTATGTGCCCAAAGGGGGTAAGATACAATTTATGCGAAATCCGCTCAAACAGCGCATCGCCATAGTGCTCCTCCATCTCCCGGATGGCAACGCTGACCGTAGGCTGCGAGATATGGAGCCGCTCGGCAGCCCGGGTCACAGAGCCCTCCCGGCAGACCATAGCAAAAATCTCAATGTGTCGCAGTGTCATGTTATACTCCTCCTGCATTTTTAGCATAGATATTTATCTATGAATTATATTATTTAATAGTATTTTACACAAGACCTATTTTGCAGTAATATGACCTTGTCTAAAATACCTATTTTCTTGTGAAGAGAATCCGAAATTTTTTTCATTGTTTGTGCGTATTTCATAAAATTTGTTTGCGGGTTTGGTTGGTTTGAACATGAATTATCTGATTGCAATTGATGGCGGTGGCTCAAAAACAGAATCTGTCCTTTTTACGGGAACGGGAGAAGTCCTGCAGCGCGATCTTGCGCAGGGCGTCAATGCTCTGGATGTGGGAATTGAAAACGCAAAGCAACGTGTTGCAGGCGCGATCAAACGCCTTTCCGCCCAGCTCCCCGAAGGGGGAAGCCTAGACTCTGTCTATGGCGGTCTTGCCGCATGTGTGGACTATTACCCCGGGGTCATGTATGCTTTCCTGCGTCCCCAGATCAAGAACGCCGCGCTGCGTCTGGAGGGGGATGGAGGCAGTTTGATCGCTGCCATGCAGGGCCATTCCGACGGCGCCAGTCTGATTGCCGGAACAGGTTCTTCTCTCTATATCCGCTCAAATGACGTTCTGCAGCGCTATGGCGGTTGGGGCCCAACCATTGACACGGAAGGGAGCGGTTATAAGCTGGGCCTGCACGCCTTTTATGCTGCCTTTCGTTCCCTCGACGGCAGAGGGCCCAAAACGCTGCTTTATGATCTAATCGCGGAGCAAATGGGCGCCAAGCCGGAAAACCGCCTTCCGGAGATTTATGAAAAGGGCCGGCCTTACATCTCCATGTTCGCCCAGTGTGTTTTTACCGCGCGAAAATTGGGGGACGAAGTCGCTTACGAGATATTCGACCACGGCGTCAAATGCCTTGCGGAACTGGTAGAGATCGGTGACCGAATCCTGCAAAAGGATTTCTTTGTGTATACCGGCGGCGGTCTTTTCACTTTCTTCCCGGAATATCGGGAGGCCCTGCAAGCTGCCATCCCGCCGCGCGCCACGCTTGTCTCCATCGATACCGAGCCGATCTATGGCGCGGCCGTAGAAGCGCTTTGGTCTCTGGGCATAGACGCAGACGGAGCTTTTAAAGAACGGTTTATGAAAAGCTACCGGGCGTTGGTCGCCAGTCAAAGTCCCGGTTATGAAAACAGCACTTTGGATTGTGGTATGCTCTGCCGCAAGCCCCCTGCCGATTGGTCATCACCCTTCACGGGCTGATATAAAAATTCACATGAAAGGATGAAAACACATGTCTAAGAAGATCCTTGCACTGCTTCTGGCCGCTGCTATGGTATTTGCACTCGCAGCCTGCGGCTCCCAGACGGCAGCACCCCCTGCAGCTTCCTCCGGCAACAGCGAACCTACTCAGGACACTCCCGCAGCGAAAGAGCCGCTACGCGTGGCAGTTCAGTCCTTCTACTGCAGCTCCATGGCACAGTACATCCAGGACAGTGGACTGCTGGACACGCTCGATTACGATGTCGAATGGATCGTATTCACCGGCGGCGCCCCCATCAATGAAGCCATGGGCGAGTGGGATCTGGCAATCACCGGCGGCGCAGCCGTATACGCACTGGCTAACTATGAATGCAAGCTTGTTGCGCATCAGGTCAATGGCACCGATGGCAACTACATCATCGCCAGAGACAACGATCCCATTCTCAACGCCACCACCAAGGAAGAGCAGGCTGCGCTTGTTCGGGGTAAAACCGTTCTCTGCACTTTCGGTCAGACCGGCCACTATACCGCCAACCTCTGGCTGGAATCCCTGGGCGTAGATCCCGCTGAATGTGATCTGGTAAATCTGGAAGTTGCGAATGTCTACAACTCCTGGGTTGCCGGCGAGGGTGATTATGCAGTTGTAACCGAGCCCTATTGCTACTATGATATGAACGAGATTAATTCCACCGTCTTTGCTACCCTGGATTCCGTCGGCGGTTCCCTCTTCGAATCTACCGTATGCACCAAGGCCGCCTATGAAAACCGCTATGACGACATCGTCGCCTTTGTGCAGGTACTGTACAAGGCCACCGATGCGCTTTCCAAGGACGAGGATATGGCGGCAGAATCCGTCTCTGCCTGGTATGAGGCCTGCGGCAAGACCCTCTCTCTCGAGGATGCCAAGACCTCTTTGGAGGGCAAGCCCATGATCAGCATTGAGGAGGCCAAGACCATTAAGCTGGGTGATTTTATGAATTCCTATGCCGCATGGTTTGAGTCCAGAGAACTAATCGATGCCACCGGCCTTGAGAACGTAAAGAACAACATCGCCTCCGATGTGTTCGCCGACGCTCTGGCGGGCCTGTGATTTTCACCAGTCCTTCACAGTGAAATTTGTTTGATCCGGGAAGAGGAGAATGACCCCATTCTCCTCTTCTCAAGAGGGTATATACTATGGATGAAAAGCTTCAAAACACCGCCCGAAAGCGGAGACTTCAGTACAGGCTCATTTCCCTGTGCTCTATCCTTGTCTTTATCGGTATCTGGTATTTGGCAACAGCCGTACTTCAGCTGGCACCGTCTTACTCTCTGCCAAGCCCCGTAAAGGTTTTCCAGACCTTTATCACCAAGTTGACCAAAACCGCGCCTGAGGGCGCAACTCTTGGCCAGCATTTTCTCGCGAGCCTGCAGGTCGCATTCACCGGATACGTGTTGGGTGTTGTTATCGGCGTACCCCTGGGAATTCTGATGGCCTGGCACAAGTGGGTTGATATTATCGTTCGTCCGGTTTTTGACTTCCTTAAGCCCATTCCCCCTATTGCGCTGATTCCCGTCATGATCGTCCTTCTCGGCATTACGATCAAAGCGAAAGCGGTTCTGATCTTTTTCTCGACCGTAATTCCCTGCATTCTCAATTCTTATTCAGGAATAAAACAGACCAAGTCAATCCATCTCTGGGTCGCACAGACCTTCGGCGCCAGCCGCCGCCAACAGCTGTTTACCATTGCGATCCCCTCTGCCATGCCTATGATTTTTGCGGGACTTCGCGTGGCAATGGGCTCCTCCTGGATGGCGCTGGTAGCGGCCGAGCTTCTGGCCTCCACAAAAGGCCTGGGATACATGATCTCCGTTGGGCGCGCGCTGCTTCGGTCCGATCTGATCATCGTTGGTATTCTGTGCCTTGGTCTGATTGGAATAGTGATCTCCTTCCTTTTTGACCTCTTGGAGAAATTATTTGTCAGAGGAGGAAAGGAGCGATGAAAAACCTTAGTAAGCGGCTTGGCACATTGGCGCTTTCCCTGCTTGGCATCGGCGCCGTGATCATCATCTGGGCGCTGGCTGTACGCTATACCCGGATCGGCCTTCTGCTTCCCAGCCCCTGGGAAGTCGTAAAACGCTTTGCCTATGTGTGCTCTCACACCATTGGTAAGAAATATACCGTCTTCGGACACCTTTTGATCTCCCTTAAGCGAGTTCTCATCGGTTTCGCCGCGGCCTCTGTTGCCGGCATCATTCTCGGAATCAGCATGGGCCGCTTCAAAATGATCGAGGCAATCTTTCGTCCGATTTTTGAGATCGTGCGTCCTATCCCCTCCGTTGCCTGGATTCCGCTGGCAATCGTCTGGTTTGGCATCGGAGAGAACGCGAAATTCTATATCATCTTCATGGCTGGTTTTGTCAACATTACCGTTAACACCTTTGCCGGCGCAAAGCAGGTAGATGAAAATGTTCTGGGCGCGGCATACATGCTGGGTGCCAGTAAGCTGCAGGCCTTCTTTCGGGTTGTTATCCCCTCCTGTGTTCCCTATATTTTTGCCGGGATGCAGGTGGGCCTGTCCACCTGCTGGATGGCCGTGCTCGCCGCAGAGATGGTCAGTTCCACCGCTGGCATTGGCTGGACAATCACTTCCGGTCAGGAAAACGGCGACATGGTTCAAATCTTTGTCGGCATTATCGCCATAGCGGTAGTCGGGCTGTTAATGGCTGTCCTGATGCGATGGCTGGAAAAGGTGTTGTGTCAATGGAGGGAGCGTGGATCCTGATGGCGGAAACAAAAAATCCAATCATTAGCTGCGACCACGTCAGCAAAACGTTCTATAGTCTTGCCGGCGACCATTTGGTCGTGGATGACCTGAGTTTTAATGTATATGAGAATGAGTTCGTGGTCCTGTTCGGTCCCGGCCAATGCGGGAAATCTACCATTCTCAACCTGATTGCCGGCCTGGAGCTGCCCACGAAGGGGAAGATCATTGTGGATGGTGAACCCGTCGTTGGTCCATCCCCCAATCGCGGCATGGTCTATCAAACCACCAATCTTTTCATGTGGGAAACCGTCATGCAAAACGTGGAGTTTGGCCCCTCGGTGCGCCACGTGCCCCGGAAAAAGCGGCGTGAGATCGCGCAGAAATATATTGATCTTGTGGGCCTCACCGGCTTTGAGAAGCATTATCCCGTAAAGCTCTCCGGCGGCATGCAGCAGCGCGTTGGCATCGCCCGCGCCTATGCCAACGAACCGAAGATCATTTGTATGGATGAGCCTTTCGGCCACCTGGATGCGCAGACCCGGTATCTGATGGAGGCCGATGTGGATCGGATCACCCACGCGGAAAAACGCACGGTGCTCTTTGTGACAAACAATGTGGAAGAGGCCATATATCTGGCCGACCGCATTATCCTCCTGCATAATTGTCCAACCAGCGTCCACAAGGAGTATAAGGTCGATTTTCCCCGGCCGCGCGACTACACCGCTCCCGATTTTCTCGCGTTGCGCGAGAAGATCACGGATGAGATGGATAAGACCCTGTAAGGAGGCGTATGGGCATGGCCGAAAACAAAGTCAAAGTATCTGTAAAAAACCTAACCAAAAGCTTCGGTGATCTGCTGGTGCTGGACGATATCTCTTTCGATGTTCAGGAGGGTGAGTTTCTCTGCATCGTAGGGCCTACCGGCTGCGGGAAGACCACCTTTCTGAACAGCCTGTGCCGGTTGTATGATATTGACGCCGGATCCATTACCCTGCAGGGTGAGGAGATCGATCCGAAAAAGCATGACATCGCCTATATTTTCCAGGAATACTCCACGATGGAATGGCTGACCGTGGAGGATAATATCCGTTACGGTCTCAAAATCAAGCATTTTCCCAAAGACGTGGCGGATGAGCGGGTGCAAAAGGTCATGAAGATCGTCGGCCTGACGGATTATGCCAAATACTATCCCAGCCAGCTTTCCGCCTCCATGCTGCAGCGCGTAGTCATTGCAAGAGCCTTTGCTGTGGAACCCGACCTGCTCTTAATGGACGAGCCCTACGGGCAGCTGGATCTGCAGCTGAAATACCATCTGGAGGACGAGCTGATCAGCCTGTGGAAAAACACGGGAACAACGGTCATTTTCATTACCCACAACATTGAAGAGGCCGTATATCTCAGTGACCGGATCCTGGTGCTGACCAACAAGCCCACAAAGGTCAAAGAGAACATCATCAACGATCTTCCCCGTCCCCGCAAGGTATCGGATCCGGAATTCGTAGCGCTCCGCAACCGGGTGACGGATCTCATCAAATGGTGGTAAACAATGGTTACAGGAGGCAGCGATGAAAAAAAAGAGACCTAATGTCCTATTTCTTCTGACCGATGACCAGCGCTATGGTACCATCCATGCGCTGGGCAATGAGGAGGTCATTACGCCCAATATGGACCGGCTGGTAGAACGCGGTACCTCGTTCATGAATACCTATATTCCCGGCGGTACCACCTCTGCCGTCTGCATGCCCAGTCGGGCCATGATCAACTCCGGAAAGTACATCTTCTATCTGGATGCCTGCGGTAAAGACATCCCCAAAGAGCATGTGACCATGGGGCAGGCTTTCCGCGCAGGCGGCTATCACTGCTTTGAAACCGGGAAATGGCATAACGGGACTGAGAGCTTTGCCCGGAGCTTTGACTCCGGTGAAAACATCTTCTTTGGCGGCATGTGGGATCACTGGAACGTGCCGGTCAGTGACTTCAGAGAAGACGGTGTTTACGACAATCTGATTAATTTCACTCCCAATTTTTCCGCCAATATGGAGCCGGTAAAGGTCATCGCCGACCGGATTCACGCCGGAAAGCACTCCACAAACCTGTTCTCAGACTCTGCGATCAAGTTCATCCATGACTATAGCGGGGATGCCCCGTTTTTCATGTATGTATCCTTTCTGGCACCGCATGACCCCAGGACCATGCCGGAGGAATACCGGAACATGTACGACCCCGCGGCCATCACTTTACCGCCGAATTTTCAGGAGATGCCTTCCTTTGATTACGGCTGGAATGCCAATGGCCGGGACGAAACCACCGAGGCCTACCCGAGAAAGCCGGAAAAGATCCGCCGGCACATAGCGGATTACTATGCCATGATCAGCCATATCGACGCGCAGATCGGCAAGATTCTGGACGCGCTGGAGCAAAAAGGCCTATTGGAGGATACCATCATCGTGTTCACCGGCGACAACGGCCTGGCGGTGGGTCAGCACGGACTGATGGGCAAGCAGAATCTGTATGAACACAGCATCAAGCTCCCGCTCGTCATGTGCGGTCCTGGGATACCCGCGGGTCAACGGATCAACGGCTATGTGTATCTGCTGGATATTTATCCCACCCTTTGCGAACTCTGCGACATTCCCATCCCGGGCAGCGTAGACGGGAAGAGCTTTGCCGGTATGTTCCAGAATCCGGCGTATGTAACAAGAGAGGATCTCTATCTGGTTTTCCAGGCCAGAATACGGGGCGTGATCAGCCATGGGTTCAAGCTCCTGGAATACCGCTCCGAGCAGCTAAAGCTCACCCAGCTTTTTGATCTCAACCAGGATCCCTGGGAAAAGAACAACCTGGCCGGGACGGCGGGAACCGCCCCTCTGGTGGAAAAGTTGCGCGGCAGGATGGCCGAGTACCGGGAGGAGTGGCAGGAAGAGTCCAACGAATTCGGCCGTTTGTACTGGCAGCAGTACCGCCAGTATGAGGCCGCCGAGGTTCACGGCGTTCCCGGGCCCAAGGGCGTCAATATGAAAAACCAGATCAATGACTGGATGTCCAAAAAGGTAACGGCTCCTCAACTTTAACCATCTGGCTGCGGAGCAAAACAAAAAGGTGTTGTCTCCGTTTCTACAGAGACAACATCTTTTCCTTATCCGGTGCCTGTTTCTTTATGCTCTATATAATCGTGATTCCTTTTTCCTCATAGCAGGCAACAATCTCATCCGGTGGGATCTCATCTGTGACAATTACATCCACGGAGGTAATCGGAATGGAATAGGGGAAAAAGGTATTAAAGAACTTGGTGGTGTCTGCCAGAAGTACAACCTTATCCGAATGCTCAATCACTTTTTCCAGGATCGCCACTGTCATTGCGGTATTATGCGCAAAGCCGTAATCGGGGTGCACGCACATGGCGCTCATGAACGCCGTGGAAAAATATTTCCCTTCCAGATTGTTAAGCGCGGCAATGCCCTCCACACGCATAATGTTCAGATCCACATCCCCGCCCAGAAGCTCAACGGAAATATTGGGGAGGTTGGCCATGCTGCTGACTGTGTATACGCCATCGCTGCAAACCCTGACAGGAAAGGCCGGCAAACACCTGGCCAATTCCGCGCAGGTCGTACCAGCGGAAATGAAGATGGAGTCTCCGGGATGGATCAATTCCGTTGCCTTTCGGGCAATTGTCCGCTTTTTGTCTTGGTTGACATTGGAGCGGTAATAATAGTTTAGTGCCGACGGAATCGATTTGATGCCGCCATGGGTCCGCATTGCTTGATGGGTCTCATCCAAGTACTGCAGATCCTTCCGAAGCGTAACATCAGACACATCCGGAAACCGTTCCCGCAATTGTGTAAAATCCAGCGTGCCGCATTGATTTACCAGCGATAGGATTTCCTTTCGCCTCTCGTGTATGTTTCTCCCCACGCAGCTCACCACTTTCGTTTATCTATCATATGTGAAATTATAAGTTTCGTTTCATAAAAAGTCAATAAGCTATACTTTCTGACCGCTCCACTTCCTTGTCTCAGCTTCGGCAAAATGGCCGAAATCATCTTTGCATTTTTATGAAAAGTGATATTTGACAAAGCATGGGGCTTTATTATAATATAATACCATATTCCGAAACAAAATGATAAACTTTCGTTTTATAAGTTTTTCGAAACATGGTTCGCCCTCTCGCCATTTTAATGATTTGGAGTGCCCAGTCCATGAAACATATTCTAATCCTTTTTACTGACCAACAGCGCTATGATACCATCTCCGCTTTGGGGAACCGACATATCCAGACGCCAAACCTGGACGCGTTGGCTTCGGATTCTGTGGTGTTCGGCCATTGTTTTACCCCCTCCCCTGTCTGCGTGCCGGCCCGTTACTCCCTTTTTACCGGTCAGTATCCGGCCCGCACAGGCTGCAATAACAACAATACCGAACGCGCGGGCGTCGCCGACGGCTTCTATTCCCAGATCACCGCTGGCGGCTACCACAGCTGCTGCGTCGGAAAGATGCATCATCTCTGGGATCCTTATGGCTCCCTCGGCTTTGAAAAGCGGCACTCCCAGGAGGAGCTGGCCGCGCCTGGGGACGGCTATATGGAGTACATCCGCGGGAAGTATCCCTGGGTGTTTGACTACAACGGTATGCGCAGCGAGATGTACTATATCCCGCAAATCTCTCAATTGCCGCCGGAGGATCATCCAACGCAGTGGGTCGGTGACCGGAGCATCGAGTATATCCGCTCATTCGATTCCTGCAAACCCATGTTGCTTGTGTCTTCTTTTATACATCCGCATCCGCCCTATTCGCCTCCTGCTCCCTGGCAGAAGCTTTACCGTGAGGATCCCCCGGAGCCCTATTGCCCTGCGCCGGAGGATCTGGACACGTTCCAGGCGATGATCGGTGAGCGCTGCTCACTGGACCGTCTGCAAACCAGCCGTCAGGATATCCTCCGCACCAAGAATTTCTATTACGCCTGCGTATCCTTCGTAGACTATCAGATTGGAAGAATCATTCAGGCGCTCAAAGACAAAGGGATGTACGAGGACACGCTGATCCTCTTCTCCAGCGACCACGGCGATATGATGGGCGACTTTAACGCCATCGGAAAGCGGACCATGGTGGATTCCTCCTGCCACATCCCACTCATGATCAAGTACCCCGGCGCGGCGCCTGCGCGCAGAGATGCGCCCTGCTCCCTTGTGGATATTGCGCCGACACTTCTGCATTATGCCGGTATCGACTACAATCCTGCGGATTTTGATGGCGTTGACCTGTTCTCAGACTATGACCGGGATCTGGTATACTCGCAGCACGGCTGCGGGGCCTGCGGCTCCTATATGGTCACCGATGGAAAAAACAAGCTCGTCTATCTGGCCAAGACAGACGCATACTATTTCTTCGACTCAGTCCCGGAAATTCGAAACCACTATGATCCGGCAAATCCCGTGGTCACGGCGCTGAAGCAAAAGCTGGACGCCTACAGAAGCAGCGACTGCAACAAGTCCCACGAAAGTGTGACGTATGAGGTATACACCAAAACGCACCCGCACTATCCCGGACGAATGGATCACACCTATCTTCATGAGGAAGAACTGGCCGCAATCCCTTCCGAGTATAAGATCGACCTGACCTGAAGGCCGCGCAAAATTGAGGAGACAGTATGAAGTATTGTATAGCGGCTGACGGTGGCGGAACCAAAACGGATCTGGTGCTGTTTGATGAGGATGGGCATATCCTCTGCCAAAGCGTAGGTCCCGGCAGCAACCCCACCGACATTGGCCAGGAGGAATCTCTGGCACGGCTGGGTGCCTGTATCCAGGAGCTTCTGTCCCGGGGGCCCGAGACCATAACGGCAATCTATGGAGGTATGGCGGGCGAAATCGCGCAGGGGGATTTTTTCTCCCCTTATGTGAAACAGCGTTTTCCCCAAATTGCGCATACCCGCTTCGATGACGACGGCTGCAACCTGATCTCCGGCACGCTGGGCAGGCAGGATGGCTGCGGCATGGTATGCGGCACCGGCTCTTCTCTGTTCATTCGGATCGCCGGGCAGCCCCTTCGCCACATCGGCGGCAAAGGCTATCTGATCGACACCGGCGGCAGCGGGTTTGAGTTGGGGCAGGCCGCCATCAAAATGGCGCTGCGCTCCGTGGATGGGCGCATCGGCCCCACCGTTTTGACGGAGCTTCTTGCCAATATCCTCGGTATGCCCGTTGACGACGGGGTGATTCCCCACGTTCATCGCGGCGGACGGCCGCTCATTGCTTCCCTATCCAAGGCCGTATTTCAGGGACGGGCCATGGGGGATCCGGTATGCCGGGAGATCTTCGACACCCAGGCATCTCTTCTGGCAGATTTGACCTATGTAGCCCAGCGGTATTTCACCGGTCCGTTTGATGTGGTCCTGGGCGGCGGGATTGTTAACCACTACCCCGAGTATGTGGAGGCCATTCGGGAAAAATCCGCTCCCGGCGCCAGGCTGATTCTACAGCAGGCCCCGCCGGTCTATGGCGCTGCGATAGAGGCAATGTGGGACGCGGGAATCCCTGTGACGGACCGCATCCGGGAACGCTTTCTTACAGATTACGCGCTGCTCGCAGCGACTGAATAAGTTTTTTATTCGGGATACCGTAAAAATATAAAAATGGAGGAAAGAAAAAATGAAGAAAATCCTTGCAATGTTGCTTGCTCTGTGTATGCTCTTTGCGCTATGCGCATGCGGCAGCGCAAGCACCGACACTCCCGCCGCCACTGCAGCGCCCGCTGCCTCTGCAGCTGACGGCGGCGCGGATGAGGCGGAAAGTCCCGCTGCTCCGGTCGAGATGATTGACCTGCCCACCAGCGGTCAGAACGTGGTACAAACCGCGGTACCTCTGATTGCAGGTGAGAAAATGGGCACCTGGGAGAAGTTGGGGCTCAATGTAAGTCGTACCCACTATGTATCCGGCCCCCCCCAGCTGGAGGCCAACCCCTCCGGCGACTGGGATATCGGCTGGATCGGTGCCCCCGCCGCCATCACCGGTGTGCTGACCTACAACATGAAGGTCGTCTCCCTCTCCGGTTATGATTATTCCAACAAAGCATTCTGTCGCAGCGACAGCCCTCTGGCCAAGGCCGCTGAGGGTCCCATCCCTGAGACGCTGGGCACCGGCGATGACTGGAAGGGCCTGACCATTTTGGTCGGCCGCGGCACCGCCTGCGACGCCGACTTCATGTTTATGCTCGACAAGCTGGACCTAACGGAAGACGATGTTGAGATCATCAACATGGATATTGACAAGGGCTACCAGGCCTTCATCTCCGGCTCCGGCGACGTGTTCTTCGCCAGCTCCACCTATACCACCTCTCTGGAAGAGGATGACAGCTACACCGTCTGCCACACCATGCAAGGCATGGACGCCGCCATGGCCGGCAACATCATCTGCGAAGGCGATTGGCTGGCCGCCAACGAAGACGTGGTCGTAAAGTATCTGGAGGGCGCGCTGGAAGTGCTGCTCTGGTGCGCGGATGACGCAAACCTGCAGCAGGGTGCCGAGTGGTTCTCCGAGGTCATGCTGGAAGAATTCGGCACCGAGACCACGCCCGAGGCCGCCATGGCCTCCGAGAAGCTCACCAAGTTCCGGGATCTGAGCTTCTATGAAGACCTCTGCAAGGTGCAGGACAACGGCCTGACCGGTATGCAAAACGCCTTCGGCACCTTCTTTGACATTCAGGTCGCCATCGGTAACCGCGACGCAGTTGACCGTGACACCGTCGTCAATGCAGTGGACTGCAGCTATCTGGCCAAGGCCATAGACCTGTACAAAGAGCTTCATTCCTGATTTCAACACTTCAGCCCTTTCCCGGCTCAGCCGGGAAAGGGTCCATTCCGGCACGACAGGAGCAAATACTATGGAAAAAGACTATAGCGTGATCCGAGAACAGGCCCGCGCCGCCGAATTGCAGGAGATCCGCACAACACGGGTGAAGTATCTCGGCATCAGCATTTTTACTGTTCTCTTCGTCCTTGCAATCTGGCAGACCGCTGTCTCCTTTCATTGGGTGAGCACCAGATTCTTTGATTCTCCTGTAGGAATCATTCAAACCATCATAACGAAAATATCCAGCAAAAAGCCAGACGGCGGCCTTCTGTTTCAGCACATCTGGGCAAGCGCGAAGGTCGTATGGCTGGGCTTTATTCTGGCGGCCATAATCGGCATCCCGCTGGGCCTGTTTATGGGCTGGTATGGGATCTGTGACCGGATTATCCGTCCGCTTTTTGAGATCATCCGCCCTGTCCCCGGGCTCGCCTGGATCCCCATCGTAATTGTCCTGCTGGGTATCGGCGTGCAGGCTCGGGCTGTGATCATTTTCGCCGGCTGCTTCGTTGCAACCGTGCTCAATACATACACCGGCATCCGCTCCACCAATCAGACGCTGATCCATGTGGCGAAAACCTGCGGCGCAGGCAACTTTAAGATCTTCTGGAAGGTTGGCATTCCCTCCGCTATGCCCATGATCTTCGCCGGCCTCAAGACCTCAATGGGGTCAGCCTGGGGAACCATCGTGGCTGCGGAGATGCTTGCCTCCTCCAATGGACTTGGCTATATGATCCAGATGGGCCGGTCCTTCGGCGTGGTATCTCTGATCATGGCCGGTATTTTGGTCATTGGCATTCTGGGCTTCATTTCTTCGGGTATCATCGGCCTCGTCGAAAGCGTAGTCCTAAAATGGAGGCCTAAATCATGAAAAGAACAAATCCTTTGCTGGAGGACCGTAGCGTTCTCTACAAGATTGCATATTATACAGGCCCGTATATCCTGATCGTTCTGTTCCTTCTGTTGTGGAACAGCGTCTCCGCTAGCGGCCGGTCCATCCTCCCATCTCCGTATCAAACCCTGATGCGGCTCATTACGGTCTGGTCCGGCAATGTGGCAAAGCATCCGATGATCTATCATGTGTGGATCTCCATGCGCCGCGTCCTCACAGCCCTGCTGTTCTCCGTTGTGGTTGGCGTGCCCTTTGGCATCGCCATGGGCTGGAACAAGACCTTTCGGGCAATTTTTAAACCTCTTTTTGAGGTAATCCGTCCAGTCCCACCCATCGCGTGGGTCCCTCTGTTCACCCTCTGGTTCGGAACCAAGGAATTTTCCCGTGTCGCCATCATCACAATGGGTGTATTTATGCCCATCGTCATCAATTCCTACTCCGGCGTAATTATGGTCCCGGAGATCAATTTCCAGGTAGGCAAGGTCTTCGGCGCCAAGAGTACCGATATGCTGTTTGATATCGTGCTCCCCAGCTCCCTGGACGCAATTTTTGCCGGAATCCGCACAGCCTTGGGCGGTGGATGGATGGTACTGCTGGCATCTGAGATGCTGGGCGCCAAGGAGGGCCTTGGTTTTCTCATCATGCAGGGCAGCTCGGCAAATGATCTGACGCTGTCAATCGTCGGTATGGTTATGATTGGCGCCTTTGGCGCGCTGTTTGCCTATGGCTTTGATTACCTTGAAAGGTGGTTGTGTCCGTGGAAGAGAAAATAATATTGGAAGCCAACCACATCGCTAAAACCTTTTTCTCCCGGCATGGTGATACCGACGCGCTTGAGGACATTACGCTGAGCGTGCGGAAGAACGAATTTCTGGTCCTTCTGGGTCCCGGTCAATGCGGCAAAACAATCTTCCTGGATATCATCGCTGGTCTTGTCAAGCCCACCTCCGGTACCATCCTTCTGGACGGGAAGCCCGTCACCGGCACCGACCCTCGCATTGCCATGGTGTTTCAGAAGACCGGCCTTTACGGTTGGAAAACTGCCCTGGAAAACACGGAGTTGGGTCTCAAGTACCGCAATGTCTCCAAAGCAGCGCGGCGAGAAACTGCCATGAAGTATCTGGAGCTGGTAGGTCTTACCGGTTTTGAAAACGCATACCCACACGCATTATCGGGCGGCATGAAGCAGCGCGTCGGCATTGCGCGGGCTTACTCGGCAAATCCCGAGATTTTGCTGATGGATGAGCCCTTTGGGGCTCTGGACGCCCAGACCCGCTATGCCATGGAGGAGGAAATCCTTCGTATCTGGGAGGCTGAGAAGCGCACAGTTATCTTTGTGACGAACAACATTGAAGAAGCGGTTACCTTGGGTGATCGGATCATTCAGTTTACGGAGCGCCCGGCTAAAGTGAAAAAGGAATACGATCTAAGCTGTCTGCCGCGTCCCAGGAACCATGTGTCTCCGGAATTCCTGCGCATTCGGCAGGAGATCGCGTCAAACGAAGAGCTGGCGCTGGAATGAAAAGGGGCGACGAAATGAACGAATACAAGGTTGAAGTGCGGGAGCTCTGCAAAAATTTCGGTTCGCTCGAGGTCCTGAAAAACTGCAATTTTAATGTAGCCCGGGGCGAATTTGTCTGCGTCGTGGGCCCGACTGGCTGCGGCAAAACTACATTTCTGAATACACTCACCTGCCTGATCCCACCCAGTTCCGGGGAGATTTTGATCGACGGCGAGCCTGCCAACCCTAAAAAGCACAATCTTTCCTTTGTTTTTCAGGAACCCTCTGCCATGCCATGGCTTACCGTGGAGAAAAACATCGAATTTGGCATGACGCTGAAGCGGTGGCCAAAGGCCAGAATCAAGGAACAGACAGACAGGATAATCAATTTGATGGGCTTGAACAAGTGCCGCAACCAGTATCCCCATGAGCTTTCCGTCAGCACAGAGCAGAAAGTGGTGATTGGCCGGGCCTTTGCCATGGAGCCGGATCTGCTGCTAATGGATGAGCCCTATGGACAGATGGATATCAAAACCCGATTTTATTTGGAAGACGAAGTCATCCGTCTGTGGAAAGAGTTGGGCAGCACGGTGCTTTTTATCACCCATAACGTGGAAGAAGCCTGCTATTTGGCTGACCGGGTACTGATTCTTTCCAACAAGCCTTCAAGTGTCAAAGAGGACCTGCATCTGGACCTGCCGCGCCCCCGGGATATCGCATCGGAAGAATTTGTCGCGATCCGCACGCATGTTGAGGAAGCCATCAAATGGTGGTAAAATAGGCACACTGGAGGAGAGCCTATGACCGATCAAGAAATTCTGGAGAAAATCTATCGCTGTATTCAAATAGAGGCGGAATCTATCCGCCGGCTTCCGGAAATATTGGAAGAAGCCAGCGTCTTGGACACGGCAAAAGCCTTGATGGCACGCAAGGGAAAGGTCATCCTCTCCGGCTGCGGTACCTCGGCTATGGCCGCGAAAAAAATCGCGCACTCCCTTTGTTGCATTGAGATCCCCGCCCTTTTTATGACGCCCTCCGATGCGGTACACGGCGGCCTTGGCGCACTTCAGGAGGAGGATATTCTGATCCTGATCAGCAAGGACGGCAATACCCAGGAGCTAGTCAACCTGATCCCGGCCTGCAAAAGCAAACGGGCCATGTTGATCGGCGTTTCCGAAAATCCGGATTCCACTATTGCAAAAGCCGCGGATCTTTACCTCAAGATCAAAGTAGAACAGGAACCGTGCTGTTTCAACATGCTGGCTACAGCCAGCACGCTGGCCGTTATCGCCACTTTCGACGCCATATGCATTGCCCTGATGCAAATGACCGGCTATACGCGCGAGCAGTTTGCCGTAATACACCCCGGCGGCGCCGTCGGCCAACGGCTGTTACACCATTTAGAATGAGAGGGCGAAGTAAACTATGAAGATGTATGAAAGTCCCCAGCCCGTAGAAAAATATCTGAATGTCCCGCTGGAATGCAGCTGCGGCCGCACGCATTTCGCCCCGATCAAGGCCATGAACATAGGCCCCGGCGCCCTGAATACCTTGCCCGAATACGTGAAGGACTTTGGCTATCACAGGCCCTATATCCTTTGTGATGCCACTACCTATCAGATCGCCGGTCAGCGCTGTGAAGCACTGCTCCGCGAAGCGGGCTTTGAACCTGCGGTGCGTGTTTTACGGCATATGGGCTTTGATGAAGCAACGCTTGGGGAAATCGTCATCCACAGACCGGATGACTGTGACCTGATGATCGGCGTGGGCACGGGTTCCATCACGGATATGCTGCGTTATTCCAGCTTCAAGCTGGGTCTGCCCTGCTTTACTGTGGCCACGGCAGCGCCTATGGACGGCTTCTCCGCTTCCGTGGGTATCATGAATGTGGAAAACCTGAAAGCCACCATGCCTGCCCACAGTACCGAGCTGATCCTTGGAGATACGGACATCCTGGCCGGCGCTCCTTTTCGGATGACAATCGCCGGCTTTGGCGATCTGATCGGCAAGCTGAACGCACTGAACGACTGGCGCCTGAGTGTAATGATCCATGACGACCACTACTGTAAGCGAATCGACGAGCTGGTCAGCTTCTACGTAGATGATATTTTGGAGAATTTGGACGCATTGAAAAAACACGATCCTGCCGCCATCGGCAATATTATGAACGCGCTGCTTCTCACCGGTGCTTCCATCAGTCTCTACGGTAGCTCACGGGCCATTTCTGGGGCAGAGCACCACATGTCCCACTATTGGGAGGTCCTTGGTGAACAGCGGGGAAAAGACTTTGCTATGCACGGCGAGCAGGTAGCGGTAGCCACTGTCCTGGCCCTGATGCTGATTGAAGAGCTGCGAAACATTACCCCGGACTTTAACCGGGCGAGAAAATGTGCATATGCTTATGATCCAACCGCCTGGGAGGCAGAGATTCGACGGGCTTATGGCAGCGCAGCTGACGCCATTATCGAATTGGAGGCCATCGCGGAGAAAAACAGCACCGAGGGTCGCTTACAGCGGATTGATCGGATAGAGACGAAGTGGCCGCGGCTCCTGTCCCTGCTGAACAATGTCTGCCCGTCCCAGCAGTTGCGGGAAATCCTTTTGGAAGTGGGCTGCCCCTGTGACCCCAAGGACATTGGTATTACACCGGAAATCCTCAAGGATACCTTCCTCTACTGCAAGGAGACCCGTGACCGGTACACCGTTTATCAGCTGGCCTGGGATCTGGGCCTGATGGAGGAGCTTTCGGATACAGTCGTTCAGCGTCTTCGTGACCTCGATAGAATCTGAAGGATGGAAAACCTGCTGCCAGAGGGATTATCTGATGTGGGCAGCTGCGTATAGTGTATTTCTTAACAGCTTTAACGGAGGGCTGCCGCAAGCGCGGCAGCCCTCCGCTGCTGGTATAATACAGGTGGAATCAAGGAAACGGTTCTGGATCATAGATGACATTCTCGTTGAACCTCCTCACAAGGCGTTAATGACGTGGCGTCCCAGGTCGATCCGTCATCTCTCGCACCGTCTTCGGTGCCGTGATATCATCTCGAACCATCCTTCTCGGGACGTCCTCTTCGTTCCCAGAATCCCTGTAATTTCGGGACTTTCTGCGACTTTTCATCCTCAGAAGTTGGGTAATCTACAAGACGAAAGGATATAAAAAAGCCTCATGCACTGGATTTTTCCAATGCACAAGGCTTCTAAGTTTTGCTATTTTTCGGTCCGCTGTAAGCTCCAATCAGCTTGTCATTCAGACGCTAATTGATGTTGTAACGGAACATCTGCAATTATTCCCACTCGCTCCTGAAAACCGTGAGCTAAACGATTTTGTATAGGTCATTTAGCTCAGATTATCAGGATTATTCACATTACCTATAAATCTTGGACTATCAAGATTTTTGTTGTCATTCTGTTGTCACGGGCGCTATATATACCACACCGGTAATTGCAGCAGATTGTCTCTCAGCAAATTGGGCTGTGGGCAAGTGCAGATGATTGCTCCCATTCCACGGCGCTTTTTCTCAACCTTGTCCAGCACAGTGAAAGCACTGGCCTCATCTGCCGTGACTGCGGGGCTTTGCTTGATCTCAATGGGATAGAGCGTTCCGTTTTCTTCAATGATCAGGTCAATTTCGCTCTCGGTCTCGTATTCTTGCCCATCCTTTCGGACTTTTTTCTTATCACGGCCACGGTAATAGGAAACACAATACCGGTAATCAATACCGCGATTGGAATAGGATTTCAGGATTTCAGAAATAACAAAGGTCTCAAACATAGCGCCGCTCATGGCACCGTAAGCAAGTGCCTCCGGCGTGAGCCAGCGAGTGAGATAGGCAGCTAGGCCAGTATCGCGGAAATAGACCTTCGGGGTCTTGATTGCTTTTTTTAGCACGGACGGTGTATAGGGCTCCAACAAATACACAATTCCGGACGCCTCCAGAATGGACATCCATTTTTTGACCGTCATGGCGTCCTTGCTGATTTCGTCAGCAATGTTTGCATAGTTCAACATCTGCCCGGTTCTGGCGGCCACCGCTACCATGAAGCGGCGGAAATCGTCCAGATCCTGGACAGCAGACAGCTTGCGCACATCGCGCTCCAGATAGGTCTTCACATAGCTTGAGAAAAACGCCGACCAGTCCAACTCCGGGTTTTGCAACTCTGGATAGCTTCCGCGATGGATAATGGACCAGAGATTATCAGGTGCTTTCGCGGAACTGCTGCGTCTTTGCACATGCTCCATTGTCGGGACAAACGGTTCGTTGAACGGGGACCCCTGGATCTCACGCAGAGATAAGCCGGCCAATTCTATGATGCTGACACGGCCGGATAAGGATTCGGAAGCGCTCTCCATCAGTTCCAGAGGCTGTGATCCTGACAGGCAGAATTGCCCACGTTTATCACTTTCATCACACTTGATTTTGATAAAGCGGAACAGACCCGGCGCGCGCTGCACCTCATCATAAAACGCAGGGGGCGGATTGAGCATCATGAACATATTGGGATTCTCATTCGCTTGTTCCTCGATAAAGGGATCGTCAATGGGCACATACTTCTTGTCGGGAAACAGGGCTTTGAGCATGGTGGATTTCCCTGTCTGCCTTGCGCCAGTGACCAGCACGCATTTAAAGGTCTTGTCCGAGGATTTGACTAAATCCTCAATACTGCGCTTAATATAGTTCATATAGATCACCAAAACAAAAGTATCGACAAATCCAGAAATGGAATCTGGATTTGTCGATACTCTATCATGTGTTCGCTTATTTGTCAAGTATCTTACAGCCGGTCTTCTTCCAGCCTGTGGAGCTTGCCTTTGAGGAGAATGCTTTGCGCGATCAAGCACAGGCGTTTTTTGTTTGGCCGTTCCCTGGGTGTCGAGCACGTCGGTCTTGACGGCTTCCTCCACGTTTAGGCTGACGGGGAGATCAAAGGAGACGGAGTTGCCGTCATTATCCTCGCCGGAGACGGTGACCGTTCCACCACTTTCACCCAAAGCATTTTTCGGTGCGGTGATCGTGAGCTGTGCCTGCTTGGTTTCACCGGGCTGGATCGTGCCGACAAGCACACTCTGGCGCTCGGTGATCCCCGGCAGGGAGATCGTGACCATAGCGTTTATAATGTCGGCTTTGCCCATGTTCATAAGGGGCATCGTTGCCGTAATGGAGTCTCCGGCGACAACGCTTTCGGCCATACGAAGCCCGCCCTGCTCCAAACGGATTTCCTGCCGGACGGGGACAGTGTAGCTGACGGAGAGCTTTGCCTCTTGCCCCAAAGACTGCCCGCTGAAATCAAAGTGCAGGCTGTGCGGCGTGACCTTTGCGGAAGAAAGCACGGTTACGGGGAAAGAGAGATCAAGGCTTTCACCGGGCATCAGATCGCCCAGCACAACGGTGCCCAGTTCCTTTGGGAGAATGTCGCCACTGGGATCGCTCAACGTGAGAGACAGGTTTTCAAAGCCGATGCTGCGGCTTGCGTTTGTGAGTTTGACTGCAATTACACCATCCTCACCCACGTTCAAGCTCGATGTGTTCTCTGAAATGCTGATCTGCGCAGGCTCTGTGTTTGTCTGACCGTCCCGGATATGGATGACCGTGGGAAGATCTGTCGTCAGCTCCCTGCCGTCCGCGTCTGCTCCGCTGATCCGCACGGTGCAGGGATAGTCTCCATTCGTGCGGTCAGAGAACAGGTTG
>ONBX01000001.1 GCA_900316205.1 uncultured Eubacteriales bacterium | reverse complement strand
TCCAATCTACATCTTTTGTCTCTTGGGGCTTGACTTTTAATAGTTAGTCTTCACAATCCCCCCATGCGTGTCCAAGCTTGGCCGCACAGGTTTGTCTACGGTCTGAAAAATCCTGCGCTCCTCGGGACGCAGGATTTTTTTGTTCAGTTTTCAATAGATCACGTTCAAGTCCACGATGCCGCGGATGCCGTCCACCCTGCCGCTCTCGGTGAACTGCCAGAGATCATAGCGTCTGTCGAAGAAGGGCAGCTGATTGTCGGTGGTGTAGCTGGCAAGCCAGATGGTATAGCGGGAGATGACGTTATAGTCGATGTACGCCTTCAGAAAATTCTGTCCGGCATAAACGCCGGGGAGATAGCCGCTGCTGCGCACCGTCTCGCAAAAGGCCGTGGCGATCTCGGCGCGCTCACTGGGCGTCAGGCGGTCCGAGCGTCCCTTGGGAAACTCGCCGGAAAACTCCACATCGATGAAAAGGGGCAGGTCCAGGGGGATGCCGTCCAGGGTCTTCACGGCAACACTGGCCTCCTCCACCGCCTCATAGGGCGTGGTCGCCGTGGAGTAAAAATAGGCGCCCAGCTGCAGTCCGGCCTTGCGAGCGCTGCGCAGATACTCCCGGGTACGGCAGTCATCATACAGAAGGCCGCTGGTCCAGCCCCGGCCACCGATGCGGATGATGACAAAATCAATGCCCTGGGCTTTGACCACGTCCCAGTCGATATCGCTGTTAAAATAGGAGACGTCAACGCCCAGCGATTTGGCCTTCACACCGTACTGGTTGAAGTAATAGAGCTTCCCGTCGATCTGCTTGAGGCCGAAGGCATAGCTGCCATCCTCGTGGACGAAGTATTCGTTGCCGTTCACGGTCATCCATCCGGTCTGATAGGGCTTGCTGTCCCCCTCCGGCTCCTGGAGAATCTCCACCTCGGTCTCCGCAGCAGGGCTGTTTTCCGCGGGCAGCTCCTCCGGGGACATCTGGGAAATATCCACCGCCTCCACATCCGGAAGGACCTGGTAATGGACGCTTTCCTCCTGTACCGCTCCGAAACTTCTGACCCCCGTTTCCGTCCTTATCGGCTCCGGTGAGGATACAGGCTCTTCCGAAGGGTTCCGCTTCGCGTCAAGAGACAGTAAGGCCAGAGTCGTCAGGGCCGCTGTCAGGCAAAACAGGGCAATGAGCAGAAGCGTTTCCCATTTTGCCTTGCGGGGAGTCACACGATTGCTGCGAACGATAGTTTTCATGAAACGGTCTGTCCCTCCGTAGTAGCTCGATACCTGCTCATTCTATCGCAGGGGCGGCGGATTTGCAACAATTTTGACGCTCCGGGGAGAATCTTGCCGAAGTCAGATTCTTAGCTTGTTTCTGATCGTCCTTCGTGGTACAATCGGGAGCATGATGGAACTACAGAAAGCTTACTGCGAAGCGCGGCGCAGCTTGATCCGCGCCAAATTTCATAATCTGAACGACCGTCAGATCGAAGCCGTCATGGCAACGGAGGGTCCCCTGCTGGTCCTGGCGGGAGCCGGCAGCGGCAAGACCACCGTGCTCATCAACCGCATCGCCAATCTCCTGCGCTACGGACGGGCCAGTGACAGCTCGGAACTGCCCAAAGGTGCAAACGAGGAGAGCCTGCGCATCCTCCGTGCCGGCGGTCCCGAGGCGGAGGAACTGGCCGCTCTGGATCCTGTAGCGCCCTGGCGGATCCTGGCCATCACCTTCACCAATAAGGCGGCCGATGAGCTGAAGGCCCGTCTGGAGCGGATGCTGGGCGAGAGCGCCAACGACATCTGGGCCTGCACCTTCCACTCCGCCTGCGTGCGCATTCTGCGGCGGGACGGGGACAAGCTGGGCTACGGGGACAACTTCACCATTTACGACACCGCTGACAGTCAGAGTCTCATCAAGCGGATCCTGAAGGACCTGGAGATGGACGAGAAGAGCTTTCCGCCCCGCTCCGTCCTCTCGGAGATCAGCCGCAGCAAGGACGCCATGGTGGGCCCGGCGGAGTACCAGAATCAGGCCAAAGCCTCCCACGACTTCCGTCGGCAGAAGATCGGACTTGCCTATGCCGAGTATGCCCGCCGGCTCTTCGCCGCCAACGCTCTGGACTTTGACGATCTCATTGCCTGCACGGTAAAGCTCCTGCAGGAAAACGAGGACGTGCGCAGCTACTGGCAGCGGCGCTTCCAGTATGTGCTGGTGGACGAATACCAGGACACCAACCATCTGCAGTATCTCCTGGCCTCTACCCTGGCGGGCCACTGGGGCAACATCTGCGTGGTGGGTGACGATGACCAGAGCATCTACAAGTTCCGCGGCGCCACCATTGAGAACATTCTCTCCTTTGAAAAGCAGTTTCCGGGCTGCCGCACCATTCGTCTGGAGCAAAACTACCGCAGCACCGGGCACATCCTCAACGCCGCCAACGCCGTGATCCGCAACAATCTCGGCCGCAAGGGCAAGGAGCTCTGGACCGACGCCGGCCCCGGCGATCTCATCCAGCTCACCTGTGCCGACAACGAAAACGAGGAAGCCCAGATCGTGGCCTCCTCCATCATGGCAAGCTTCAGCAGCGGGGCGAACTGGCGGGACCACGCCATCCTCTACCGGATGAACGCCCAGTCCAGCCAGCTGGAATTTGCCTTCAAGCGCAGCGGCATCCCCTACCGCATCGTGGGCGGCACCCGCTTCTTCGACCGGGCTGAGGTCAAGGACGTGCTCTCGTACTTAAACGTCATTGCAAGCCCGGCGGACGATCTGCGCTTGCAGCGCATCGTGAACAGTCCCCCCAGGGGCATCGGCGAGCGCAGCATGGAGCTGGCGGGCGAACTGGCAAGACAGGAAAGCTGCAGCCTCTATGAGATCCTCTCCCGGGCCGACCACTACCCGGAGCTCAAGCGGGCCGCCCTGAAGATGAAGCAGTTCATCTTTCTCATGGAAGAACTGCGGGCCTTCTCCCAGGTCAGTCCCCCGGACGCGCTCTATGATGAGCTGCTGGAAAAGACCGGCTACCTCCGGATGCTGGAGACCTCCGAGGAGGACAAGGACCAGACCCGGGCCGAGAACGTGAAGGAGCTCAAGACCAGCATCCTGGGCTATATGAAGGAATCCGGCGACCTGACTTTGGACGGATATCTGGCAAACGTGGCTCTCTATACGGACCTGGACTCCTATGACCGGGACGCGGACAGCGTGGTGATGATGACCATGCACAGCGCCAAGGGTCTGGAATTCCCCACGGTCTACATCGTAGGCATGGAGGAGACCATCTTCCCCGGCATGCGCGCCATCGGCGAGCCGGAGGAAATGGAGGAGGAGCGGCGTCTCTGTTATGTGGCCATCACCCGGGCCAAGAAAAAGCTGCATCTGCTCTGCGCCAGGCAGCGCATGATCTTCGGCCGCACCACCGCCAACCGCTGCTCCCGCTTTGTGGAAGAGATCCCGGAGGAGGATATCCGCAAACAGCTTCCGCGAGGCTACGGGTATTCGGAAAAGAGGCAGGAACCCTCCTACTACGGCTGGCGGGAGCGCCGGGACGAGCCCAGCTTTTCCTACCGTCCGCCGGAGGCGAGGCAGCGCAGCGCTGTCCCCGGGCCAAAAAAGCCTTCTGCTCCCCCGCCCAGCACCAACTACGCTTTGGGCGACAGGGTCCGGCACAAGGCCTTCGGAGAGGGAACCATCGCAAAGCTGAGCCCCATGGGCAACGACTTTCTGGTGGAGATCCATTTTGAAAAGATCGGCAGCAAAAAACTGATGCTCCGCGCTGCCGCGCTGCACATGGACAAAATCGAATAAAAACTGCTCCCTGAACGTTTTCACATTCAGGGAGCAGTTTTTATCCAAGCAGACCCGAGATCCAGGCTGCGATGGGGAAATAGGCGATGGGAAGGAAGATGGCCGGCAGCATGTTTGCCACCTTGATGCGCTCCTTGCCCAGGCCCAGCATGTTCACCGCCATGCCGATGAGGATGGTGCCGCCCACGGCGCTCATCTCCCGCACCACGTCCTGGCTGAGAGCGGGTCCCACAAGGCCTGCCAGCAGGGTCAGTCCCCCCTGGAACAGCAGGATGAAGATGGCAGAGCAGGGTACCCCGAAGCCCATGGCCGCGGCAAAGGCCATGGAGGACACAAAGTCCAGGGCGCTCTTGGCATAGATGATGCTGTAGTTGTGGTTGATGCCTGCCTCCAGGGAGCCCACGATGGTCATGGAGCCGATGCAGAACAGGATGCAGGCGGAGACGAAGCCCTCGGTAAAGCGGCTGCTGCCGCCGCCGTGAAAGAGCTTCTCCTTGATGGCGTCTCCCGCGTGCTCAATGCCGTCGTCGATGCGCAGCAGTTCTCCGATGACAGTGCCCAGCACCATGGACAGGATCACGCAGAGCAGGGCCTGGGTCTCCACCGCGCTGGAGATACCGATCACCACCGTGCAGAGGGCCAGGGCCTTCATCAGCGCGTTCTGGAAGCTCTCCTTCAGGCGGTTGCGAAACAGGATGCCAAGGAAGCTGCCCACCAGCACCGTTGCCATATTCACAAATACTGCGATCATGCTTTCCTCTCTCTTTCTCTCAGATAGTCCGCCAGAAACAGCAGCGCCTGGCGATAACTCTCAAAGCCCAGGCCCTTCACGGTTTTGAGGCAGGCAAGGCGCACATAGGAGATCCTGCGAAATTCCTCCCGGGTGTCCGGGTCGGAGAGGTGCACCTCCACCGTGGGGATGCCCACTCCCTTCACCGCGTCCAGCAGGGCAACACTGGTGTGGGTATAGGCCGCCGGATTCATGACGATGCCGTCAAAGACGCCGTAAGCCTCCTGGATCCTGTCCACCAGGTCCCCCTCATGGTTGGACTGGAACACCTCAACTTCCGCGCCGATCTCAGCGGCGCAGTCCTGCAGGAAGCGCTCCAGATCCGCATAGCTGCGTTTGCCGTAAATGTCGGGCTCCCGCAGGCCAAGCAGATTCAGGTTTGGCCCATTCAGCACCAAAAGCTTCATGCCAGCACCTCCAGGATCTTCTCCACCGCATCATTGACGGTGTCCGTCTCTTCGATGATATGGTCCGCAAAACGCTTATACAAGGGCTCCCGCTCGGCATAGAGTTCACCGAGATCCCGGCTCAGGGAGATGGGTCTGCCTTTCTTGCTGAGCAGGGAAACGTCCCGCTTGCGCCAGATGATCACACCATTCTGATGCAGGAGCGGATAATTCTCCTCTCTCGTGATGCAGCCGCCGCCGGTGGAGAGGATCGCTCCGGAGCGCTTGCCGAGTTCCGCGAGGACCCGGGTCTCCCGTTTCCGGAAGCCCTCCTCCCCTTCCAGGCGGAAGATTTCGGGAATGGTCATGCCTGCCTCCCGCTCGATCTCCTCATCCGCCTCCAGGACAGGCCTACCCAGCTTTTCGCCCAGGACTTTGGCGATCTTGGTTTTGCCGCAGCCGGGCATCCCGATGAGAACGATATTCTCCATTTCCTTTTGCAGCGCTCGGTGGATCTCCTCGATGCGTCCATCGGGGATGGACGCGCCGGTAAAGATCTCGCTGCTGCGCTTGGCCTGGGCCACCAGCATACCGAGTCCTCCCGCGTGGGGAATCCCCAGTTCCTCCGCCTGGAGCAGCAGAGCGGTCCGGGCCGGGTTATACACCACGTCCACCACGCCTGCACAGTTCGGGAACCGGCGAAGATCCAGCGGCGCTTCCCCGTTGCGGGGATACATGCCCACGGGAGTGGTGTTCACGATGAGCTCGGCGTCGGCGTGTCGGCCCAGGTTTCCGTAGTGATTCTCGCCGCTGCGGGAGATGACCAGCACTTCCCTGGCCTCCATCTGCCGCAGGACCCAGCAGGCCATGACAGAGGCGCCGCCGCTTCCCAGCACCAGGGCCTTCTTTCCCTTGGGGTCGATGCCGTTTTTCCGCAGCAGCCAGGCAAAGCCGTAGGCGTCGGTATTGTCGCCGTAGATGCTGCCGTCCGGTCGGCGCAGGAGGGTGTTGACGCTGCCGATCTCCCGGGCGGTTTCGGACAGAGCGTCACAGAAGGGCAGTACGCTCTTCTTATAGGGGATGGTCACATTCAGGCCCTGCCATTCCCCCTCCCGCAGAAAGTCCGCCAGTTCCTCCGGCTCCCGCTCAAACAAGTCATAGGAGTAAGAGCCGAGCTGGGCGTGGATCTGGGGCGAATAGCTGTGCCCCAGCTTTCTCCCCAACAGGCCGCAGCGAAGCTCCGGAGAGCGGCGCTGCTGGACCTCACGACTCAATGCAAAGAGCTTCCGGTATAGCTCCCGCAGCTCGCCCCGCAGGGCGGGCGGGCAGTCCTGTTCCAGCGTGCTGAGCTTTTCCTCCTCCCGGGAGGCGTCCAGGATGGGCAGGCCGCGCTCCCGCTTATAGTCACCGATCTGACCGGCCAGCTCCATCCGCTGCAGGAAGAGCCGTACCAGTTCCCGGTCCACAGCGTCTATCTGTTCCCGAAAGTCCTTCAGTTCCATGCTTCCAGCTCCTTTCTGCGGCTCAGCAGCGCGTCATACACGGCAATGGCGGCCACAGCCTCCACCACCGGAACGGCCCTCGGCACCACGCAGGGGTCGTGCCGGCCGGGGACGCGCAATTCCGTCTCTTCCATCTTCTCCAGATCCACGCTCCGCTGGGGCAGCGCGATGGAGGGCGTGGGCTTGAAGGCCGTGTGAAAGACCAGAGGCATCCCCGTTGTGATACCGCCCAGGATCCCGCCGGCATGATTGCTCCCTGTCACGATCCTTCCCCCTTCCAGGCGGAAGGGGTCGTTGTTCTCGCTGCCGCGCAGTCGGGCGGCCTCAAAGCCCGCGCCAAAATCTACCCCCTTCACAGCGGGGATGGCAAAAAGCAAATTGGCAATGCGGCTCTCCATGCCTTCAAAAAGCGGGCCGCCCAGGCCCACAGGCAGGCCCAGGACCTGGCATTCCACCACGCCGCCAAGGGAGTCGCCCTCTGCCTTTGTTGCCATGATCTGTTCGATCATGGCATTTTCGCTGGCTTCGTTCACCACTGGGAAAGCATTATTGGCAGTTGTCGACGTGAGTTCCCCCACATCGTGGATATTCCCGATCTCCGAGATCCGGGAGATGACTGTGATTCCCTCCCGCTCCAGCAGCTGCAAGCAGATGCCCCCGGCGATGCACACCGGAGCCGTCATTCTGCCGGAGAAGTCCCCGCCGCCGGCGCCGTTCCAGGCCGCGCCGTATTTGACGCTTGCGGGATAATCCGCATGGCCGGGCCTGGGCGTATGGGCAAGAACGCTGTAATCCTTGCTGCGCCGGTCCGTGTTATGGATCTCAGCGGTGATGGCTTCACCATCGGTACGATCATTGCGCAAGCCGCCGGTGAATTCCGGGGTGTCCGGCTCCTTTCGGGGCGTGGACCAGGGCGTTCTCCCCGGGGCCCGCCGGTCCAGAAAGCGCTGGAGCCGGGCAAGGTCGATCGGCTCCCCGGCGGGGATGCCCTCCAGGGTCATGCCGATGGTCTCACTATGGGAGGCTCCGAATACATGAAGCGCCAGATTGTCTCCTTTCCAGTTCATGCTTGTCCTCCCTTCAGGCGATCCCAGTCCTCCCAGAATCGCGGATAAGATTTTGCCACACATTCCGCTCCGCTGAGTGCAGCAGGCTCCCTGCAGAGGCAGGCTGCCACCGCCGCGGACATAGCGATGCGGTGGTCACCAAAGCTCTCGGCCTCGCCCCCAAGAAGGCTGCCCGAGCCGTGGATCACCAGGCCGTCCGCAAGCTCTTCCACGCTGCCGCCAAGGCTGTGCAGCAATTCAGCCGTGGTTTTCAGCCGGTCCGACTCTTTCAGGCGGAGCCGCCCGGCGTTGCGTATCACGGTGTCGCCCTGCGCCCCGGCAGCCAGAACGCTCAGCACCGGGATCAGGTCCGGGATGGGCGCGGCGTCGATCTCGATTCCGCGCAGGGCGCCCTTTCGCACCAGGATCCCGTCCTCACCGATCTGAAGCTCCGCTCCGAAGCGGGAGAGCAGCTCCAGCACCGCCCGATCCCCCTGGGAGGATGCCGGATCCAGGCCGCGAACCAGAACCCCTTTTTCGCTGAGGGCCCCCATACAGAGGAAGAAGGCGGCGTTGGACCAGTCTCCTTCCACCATGATTTCGCCGCGGAGAGCCGGTCGTTGACCGCCCGCTATGCAGTAATGCTTATCTTGTTTTGTATAGGAAACGCTCGAGAGCTTCAGGGCGTTTTCTGTCATTTGGATATAGGCCGCGGACTCGATGCTTCCCTCCACCGTGAGTCTGCTCGCCCCCTCCAGCAGGGGCAGGGCCAGCAGCAGGCCGGAGATATACTGGGAGGACACGTTGCCCGGCAGCCGATACGCGCCGGGGAGAAGCTGCCCCTGCACATGAAGGGCGCTCCCCTCTTCCCGCAGTTCCATGCCGTGGGCGGTCAGTTCCCGGTCCAGAGGGGCCAGGGGCCGCTCCGGCAGTCTGCCCTCCCGCAGGAAGCTTCCCCGAATGCCCAGGGCGCCCGCTACAGGGAGCAGAAAGCGCAGGGTGGAGCCGCTTTCGCCGCAGGAAAGCTGAACCTCGGTCGCGGGGATATCTCCGATCGGATGGACGCAAAGGGCGTCCCCTTCCTCCCGGATCTCCGCTCCCATGGCCCGCAGGCAAGCGACCGTGGCCAGAATATCCCGGGAAAGCCCGTCGCAGCGGATCCTCGTCTCCTCTTTTGAGAGGGCGGCGCAGATCAGCAGCCGATGGGCCTGGGATTTGGAGGCAGGGATGCGCACTTCCCCGGAGCGCTCTCCGGGCAGCAGCAGACGCTTCATCTTGCGCCTCCCAACCGCAGCCAGTCTCCCAGCTCTTCTACCGGGACCTTTTCCACCCGACAGCTGCCGATGGTCTCGGGCACGATCAGATTCATGGTATCGCCGCTGCGCTTTTTGTCCCGCAGCAAGGCCTTCAAAAGCGTTTCTCCGGGGATCTCCGTCTCCGTGGGAAGGGAAAGGGCACGGATCCCCGCACAGATCTTTTCCGCGGTCTCCGGGGCGCAGATCCCCTTTTCCGCCGCCGCCCGGGCGATCATGGCCATGCCGATGGCAACGGCCTGGCCGTGGAGGATCTCATACCCGCTGCAGACTTCCACCGCGTGACCGAAGCTGTGGCCCAGGTTCAAAAGGCGCCGGCTTCCCCGGTCAAATTCGTCCTCTTCCACCAGATCCCGCTTGATCTGGACACAGCGGCGGATCACGTCCTCAGAGGATGCCAGGGCGGGGTTTTTAGAGAGAGCGTCAAAGAGGCCCTCGTCCCGCAGCACGCCGCATTTGAACTCCTCCGCGCTGCCGCAGCGCAGCTCCTCTATTGGCAGGGATCCCAGCAGCGCCGGGTCGCAGAGCACCAGAATCGGCTGCCAGAAGGAGCCCACAAGATTCTTTCCCTCCGGCAGGTTCACCGCGGTCTTGCCGCCCACGGAGGAATCCACCATGGCAAGAAGGCTCGTTGGGATCTGAACAAAATCCACGCCCCGCTGCCATGTCGCCGCGGCAAAGCCGGTGAGATCGCCGGTGACGCCGCCGCCCAGGGAGACGAGCAGGTCGCTCCTGGTCATGCCGGAGCGGGCCAGCAGGCCCAGGAGTTCTCCGTAGGTCTCCAGCGTTTTGTGCTGCTCCCCGCTGTGATGGATGAAACGCAGCACCTGAAAGCCCGTCTGCTCCAGAGAGCGCTGCAGCCGCTCGCCATAGAGCTTGACCACATGCTCCCCTGTCACGATACAGGCGCGCTTGGCATCAGTCCGCTCCCGGATGAGCTCGCCAGCCTGATCCAGCAGGCCCTTTTCGATCCGGACCGGATAACTGCGGGAAGCTTTGACCTCCACCGCTTCTCTCATTGGTCCACCTCTTCCTTGCGGCGCTTGCCCTCCTCCAGAAGCTGTTCCAGCTTCCCGGCATCGCGACGTTCCAGGGCATCCCGATATTCGCCCAGATTCTCGATAAGCAGGTCCAGCTCCCGCAGGAGATTGTCCCGATTGTCCAGGAACAGCTCCGTCCACATGGGGGCGTTGAGCCAGGCGACCCGGGTCATGTCCCGGTAGCTGCCGGCGGAAAAGCCGTGATGCTCCAGGGCTGTGGGACTCTTCACATAGGCGTTGGACACCAGATGCGCCAGCTGGGAGGTAAAAGCGATGCTGGCGTCGTGCTTTTCGGCAGTGGTCACGGGAAAGCGGCCGAAGCCCGCCGGGGAGAGCAGCTCCTTGGCGCGGCTCAGCAGCTCGATGTCGTCAAAGGTGGGCGGCACCAATACCATAGGCGCCCCATGATACAGATCCGCCTTTGCGTGGGCGTATCCGGAAAAATGAGACCCCGCCATGGGGTGGCCGCCCAGATAGGTGATGCCGTATTGCTCCGCCAGGGGGAAGCAGGCCTCGCAGACCACCTGCTTGGTGCCGCAGCAGTCGATCACCATGGGGTGAGTCCCGATATGCGGCGCCATCTCCCGCAGCCAGGCGATGGCCGCCTCCGGGTAGACACAGAGCAGGATCAGGTCGCAGTCTTTGGCGCTGCTTTCATCCAGCATGCCGTCCGCCTCTCCGCTGAGCATGGTGTATTCCAGCATGGAGGAATTCCGGTTCCAGGTCAGGACCCGGTGTCCCGCCTCATGATAGGCCTTCACAAAGGAGCCGCCGATAAGGCCCAGGCCAACAACGCCAACGGTCATGCCGTCACGACCTTTCGGATCTGGCGGACCATCTCTGCCAGCGCCTCGTATTCCTCCGGCCGCAGGGACTGGGCCCCGTCGCAGAGGGCGTGGATGGGATCGTTGTGCACCTCGATCATCAGGCCGTCCGCCCCGGCGGCAGCGCCGGCCAGGGCCATGGAGGGCACCAGGCGGGAAAGCCCTGTGGCGTGGCTGGGATCCACGATCACCGGCAGATGGCTCAGCTCGTGGAGCACCGGCACCGCGGAGAGATCCAGGGTATTGCGGGTATAGTCGGCAAAGGTGCGGATGCCCCGCTCGCAGAGGATCACCTGCTCGTTGCCGCCTGCCATGATGTATTCCGCGCTCATGAGCAGCTCCCGCAGGGTGTTGGCAAGACCCCGCTTCAGAAGGATGGGCTTATCGCTGTGCCCAAGCTCCCGCAGCAGGTCAAAATTCTGCATGTTCCGGGCGCCCACCTGGATCACGTCCACATCGGCAAACAGGTCCAGATCCCGCACGTCCATCAGCTCCGTCACGATGGGAAGACCGGTCTCCGCCCGGGCGATGCGCAGCAGCTCCAGGCCTCTGGCCTTCAGGCCGGAGAAGTCGTAGGGAGAGGTGCGCGGCTTGAAGGCGCCGCCCCGCAGGAGATTGGCCCCAGCGGCCTTCACCGCCTTGGCAACGGTGAGGATCTGCTCCTCCGTCTCCACAGAGCAGGGGCCGGCGATCATGGCGAAGTGGCCGCCGCCCACCGGCACGCCGCCGGCGGACACCACCAGGTCATCGGGATGGAACTTCCGGTTGCAGCACTTGAAGGGCTCCGTCACCCGGCTGACCTTGTCCACGATCTCCAGGCTTTCCACCAGGTCCAGGTCCAGGCGGGAGGCGTCCCCGATGATGCCAAGCACCGTCTGGAACTCCCCGTCCGAAATGTGGACACGCATGCCCTGATGCTCCAGCCACTGGATCAGCTTTTCTTTCTTTTCCGCGCCGGTACCCGGCTTCAATACTACGATCATCGTTTCCGCGTCCTCTCTTTATACAAACAAAAAACCGCCCAGGAATATCCCTGTGCGGATCAAAACCTTATGCTGACGGACATTTCTGCGCCGCAAATCAGCCAACCCGCACAGATGCAGCCGGGTAGGCATAATAGCAGCTTGCAGAAAAAGTCATCGTTCCGTCTCCTTATGGTTTATCTGCTCTCAATATAGACGGATTGTCACGCAAAGTCAAGCCTGGATTTTTGACAAAATTCCCTCCTTTTGGGGCAGAAAAATGGCGCTTATTCCAAACGGCCGCGCAGTTCTTCCATGGCCCGCCGCTCCAGCCGTGAGATCTGCACCTGGCTCACCCCCATAACCTTGGCGCAGCTCTGCTGGGTCAGCCCGTGATAGTATCGCAGGGCAATGACCTTGCGCTCTCGCTCCGGCAGCTGCTCCACCAGGGCGCGAAGGCTCACCTGCTCCAGCATGCGCTCCTCCGCCTCATAGTCCCCCAGCACCAGCTCCAGGCTGAAGCCGTCCTCCCCGCTGCTGCGCTGGATGCTTTCGGCGGGACCGGTGGCGGCCTCCGCGAAGGCGATCTCCTCCACATCCAGGCCCGTCGCTTCCGCCAGCTCCGAAAGGCTGGGCTCCCTCCCCTCCCGCTGCTCCAGCGCCTGGCGGGCGCTGTGGATCTTTGCCGCCTGCTCCTTCACGCTGCGGCTCACCTTGACGATCCCGTCGTCCCGCAGGAAGCGGCGGATCTCTCCGGCGATCTTGGGCACGGCATAGGTGGAAAAGCAAGTGCCGTAATCCATGTCGAAGCCCTCGATGGCTTTGAGGAAGCCCACGCAGCCCAGCTGATAGAGATCCTCCGCCTCCACGCCCCGACCGAAATAGCGTCTGGCCACGCTCCAGATGAGGCCGCCGTTTTCCTCGATCAGGCGGCCGGCAGCCTCCCGATCTCCCCGCTGGGCTGCGCTGAGATCCTCCAGCAGCGTCTCGCTCATGTTCGTCTCATCCGAGAGCGGATCGTGCGGAGCATCGTCACTGTGGTACCCCGTCCGGGTCGGGAGCGGACCCGCAGCTTGTCCGTGAAGCTTTCCATAATGGTAAAGCCCATGCCGCTGCGCTCTTCTCCCCCGGTGGTGTAAAGCGGCTCTCTGGCCTTGTCCACGTCTTCGATGCCCCTGCCCCAGTCCTGGATCGAAATCTCCAGCTTCTCTCCCTCCAGGATCCGCATGCGCAGCCGGATCCGCCCAACGCTCTCCGGATAGGCGTGGACGATGCAGTTTGTCACCGCCTCGGACACGGCGGTTTTGATGTCACCCAGCTCTTCCAGGGTTGGGTCAAGTTGGGCGGCAAAGGCTGCCGCCGCCATACGGGCAAAGCCCTCATTGCTGCTTTTGCTGGGAAACTCCAGCTTTATGTAGTTCAGCGCGTTCATATTTGCTCCTTTCTCAGAGGCTGCCGGCCGCTACCGGGATCAAGCGATCGATGCCGGCGGCGTCTATCACCCGCTTGGGCTGCTGGGCAGGGTTTTCGATCCACATACGCCCGCCCATGGCCTTCATCCGCCGACTGAGCCGGATCATCAGCGCAATACCGGAGGAATCCATAAAGCGCAAGGCGCTGAGATCCAGCACCAAGTCCCTGGGAAGATTGGCGTCCAGCAACTCGTCCAGGCTTTGCATGGCGCTGCGCGCCTCGTGCTGGTCCAGCTCCCCGCTGAGGTAGGCGGTCAGGCGGCCGCCAGTAACTGCAGAATGAATGTTCATGCTCCCGCCTCCTTCATGTTTCAAAAAAACGCCGCATCCTTCGATGCGGCGTCAGACTGTCGACAAAGTCAGTTTCCTGTCATTCCGAACCAGTGACCGATGTCAAAGCCTTGATAACACAGCTATTTTGAAGGGGAACGGATTGCCACGACCAGTTTGCGAACTGGTCTCGCAATGACATTTTGGGGTTTGTCTACACATTGGCGCCGCATCCTTCGATGCGGCGTTATTGTATCAGGTTTTTCAAAAGAAGCCTGTCAGATCCTGCCCGGTCCGGGCAGCCCTTCCCATTTATTTGCCCAGATTCTCCAGGCTCAGCTTCAGGTTCTCGATGAGGGCCTCCAGCTTGGCCTTCTTTTCCCGCTCGGCGTTCACAACGGCCTCCGGGGCGCGGGTGACGAAGTTCTGGTTGGAGAGCTTGCCGATCTGACTCTGCAGCTGCTTTTCGGCGTTCTGCAGTTCCCTCTCGATGCGCATTCTTTCCTTCTCCAGGTCCACCAGCTCCGCCATGGGCATGAACATCCGGGCGTTGTCGGTGACCACAGAGACCATGCCCGCTGTGCTCTCGGGTGCAGCGTCCACCACGGAAACCTCGCTGGCGTAGGCCAGCTTGCAGATGTAGCTGATGCCGGCCTCAAAGGCGGTCTTCTTGTCGGTGGCGATGATCAGGTGGGCCTTGCGGGAGGGGGGCACGTTCATGTCGCTGCGGCGGGCGCGGACGGCCTTGATGGCGGTCATCACCATCTCAAAGCTCTGCTCATCCTCCGGGAAAGAGAGCTCGGGCTTGAACTCGGGGTAGCGCTCCACCATCAGCGCCTCGCCCTCGTGGGGCAGAGCCTGCCAGATCTCCTCGGAGATGAAAGGCATGAAGGGGTGCACCAGCTTCAGGATCTCGGTAAGCACGTAGAGCAGCACCTTCTGGGCAGAGAGCTTGGATTCCTCGTCCTCCCCGTTCAGGCGGGGCTTGGTCAGCTCGATATACCAGTCGCAGAAGCTGTCCCAGATAAAGTCGTAGATCTTGCCCGCGGCCACGCCCAGCTCAAAGCTGTCCATGTTCTCGCAGACCTCTTTCACGGTGTCGTTCAGCTTGGAGAGGATCCACTTGTCCTCGATCTCCAGCTTCTCGGGCAGCTCGTTTTTGTCGAAAAGCGGCTGGCGTTCCAGAGCTTGTTGCAGAAGTTGCGCATGGCCTCGCACTTTTCCACGTAGAAGCGCATGTCGTTGCCGGGGGAGTTGCCGGTGATCAGGTTATAGCGCAGGGCGTCGGCGCCGTACTTGTCCACGATTTCCAGAGGATCGATGCCGTTGCCGAGAGACTTGGACATCTTGCGGCCCAGGCTGTCCCGGACCAGGCCGTGGATGAACACGGTCTTGAAGGGCTCCTTGTCCATCTGCTCCATGCCGGAGAAGATCATGCGGGCCACCCAGAAGAAGATGATGTCATAGCCCGTGACCATGACCGTGGTCGGATACCAGTAGTCAAGCTCCTTGGTCTTATCGGGCCAGCCCATGGTGGAGAAGGGCCAGAGGGCGCTGGAGAACCAGGTGTCCAGCACGTCCTCTTCCCGGTGGATGTTCCTGCTGCCGCATTTCTCGCACTGGCAGGCGTCCTCCCGGGAGACGGTGATGTGGCCGCAGTCGTCGCAGTACCAGGCGGGGATCTGGTGGCCCCACCAGAGCTGACGGGAGATACACCAGTCGTGGACGTTCTCCATCCAGTTCAGATAAGTCTTGGAGAAGCGCTCGGGCACGAACTTGATGCGTCCGTCCTTCACCACTTCAATGGCCTTCTTGGCAAGAGGCGCCATCTTCACGAACCACTGGGGGCTGGTGAGCGGCTCCACCACGGTGCCGCAGCGGTAGCAGGTTCCCACGTTGTGGCTGTAGGGCTCCACCTTTACGAGATAACCCTGCTCCTCCAGATCGGCCACGATGGCCTTGCGGGCCTCGTAGCGGTCCATACCGTCATACTTGTAGCCGCCGCAGATCTTCGCATCCTCGTCGATGACCTGGATCTGCTCCAGATTGTGGCGCAGGCCCACCTCATAGTCGTTGGGGTCGTGGCAGGGGGTCATCTTCACGGCGCCGGTGCCGAAGCCCAGCTCCACGTAGTCGTCCGCCACGATGGGCAGCTTCCGTCCCACCAGGGGCAGAATGGCGTTCTTGCCCACCAGGTGGGTGTAGCGCTCTTCAGCCGGGTTCACGGCCACACCGGAGTCGCCCAGCATGGTCTCGGGCCGTGTGGTGGCGATGATGAACTCCTCGTCGGAGTCCTCAATGGGATAGCGGATGTGCCAGAAGTGACCGGGCATGTCCTTGTACTCCACCTCCGCGTCGCTCAGGGCGGTGCGGCAGTGGGGGCACCAGTTGATGATGCGGCTGCCCTTGTAGATGAGGCCTTTTTCATACAGGTCGCAGAAGGTCTCGCGTACAGCCTTGGCGCAGGTCTCGTCCATGGTAAAGCGGCTGCGCTCCCAGTCGCAGGAGACGCCCATGCTCTTTTGCTGCTCCACGATGCGGTCGCCGTACTGCTGCTTCCACTGCCAGACCCGGTCCAGGAACTTTTCCCGGCCCAGATCGTAACGGGTCAGGCCCTCTTCCTTGCGCAGCACCTCTTCCACCTTGATTTGGGTGGCAATGCCCGCGTGGTCCACGCCGGGAAGCCACAGGGCGGCGTAGCCCTGCATCCGCTTATAGCGGGTCAGGATGTCCTGCAGGGTGGAGTCCATGGCGTGGCCCATGTGCAGCTGCCCCGTCACATTGGGGGGCGGCATCACGATGGAGAAGGGCTTTTTCTCAGGGTCGATGACGCCCTTGAACCAGCCGCCCTGCATCCAGAAGTCGTAGATTTTCTTTTCCACCTTCTGGGGTTCATACACTTTCGGAAGTTCTTTCATATTCGCCTCCATATATTCTCAGTTGATTTCTTTTACGGTCAGTCCCGTTTTCTCGGTGAGAAACGCACCGAAGGCGGCGGGATCGCCCTGGGTAAAGCAGCGCTCGGGGATCACCAGTGCCTGCTGGCGGTTCAGGTAGAGATAAAACGCGCCCTCGCCATGATAAAGGCTGTCGAACGCCCCATACTGGTACACCGTGCTTTCCACCGCACGCTGTACGCTCACCTCATTCTCGCCGAAACACATATCGATGCTTCCGATCTTTCGATAAGTCTTCACCATGGAAAGCGCAAGGATCCGGGGCAGCCAAAGCATTTCGGCGCCAAGGATCGGCAGCAGGACCAGCAGCACGACCATCTCCGTGCTCAGATAGCCAAAGCTCCGCCAAAACAAAAGCATGCCGAAGGCGAGCAGGCCGCAGAGGACCGCGAGCACGATCTGCAGGATACGATTTTTCTTGTTTTTGACCTTGTTATGCGCCTTGGCATAGGCAAGAAAGTCCGCCTTTTCGTACTCCACATGCATGGTAAATCGCATTTTTCTTCCCCTCCCATCAAAAAAACGCCCCGAGACTTTCGTCTCAGGGCGATCAGTAACCGCGGTACCACCTGAATTCCGTTGCCTCCTGTCATCCTGAGCGAGCAGAGCGAGTCGAAGGATCTCTTATGCTCGTCAAAGCAGGAGCAGCGCTCATCCGACCCTTAACGCGGGTCCTACGCCGGGACTACGCAGTTGCCCTTCCCCCCGGGCGCTCAGGATCGACCTTCCGGCTGCCGTCACAGGGACTTGCACCATCCGTCCCCTCTCTGCGATCCGGCCCACACCGTACTCCTATCCGTCACAGCGCACAAATATGAACTGCCGAGATTATACAATGTGCCCAGACCTTTGTCAACCGATCCGCGCAAAAAATCCCTTGTCCAGTCTTTTTCATCCGGCCAATTTTCTTAAGAATCCCAAAGTTTCACGATAAGCTGTAACATATCCCGCAAAACCGCGACTTGATAGATGTAACGACCATAGATACAAGTAAACGATGATGAAATCAGCAAGAGCGAATCCCGAGATAATTTGCGTTCTGATGATGGCACTTTTTTGCAGGAATACTTTGTGTATTGCAAGAAAAAGTGACGAAATCAGAGCACAAATTATCCGGGAGGCGCCGCAGATGATTTGATCAGCGTTTACCAAGGAGGTTTTATCATGAAACGTATCTTGGCATTTCTGCTGTCAACGCTGCTCCTCCTGGGCCTCTGCGCCTGCGGCAGCGGCGAGCAGGCCACCGGGAAACCTGCGCAGCCAGGTACATCCACTCTCCCGCTCTCTTCCGGCGCAGAGACGGAATGGGTAACAAAAAGCAAGGAATATCGCCCCTTCCCTGCGGGGATCACCATTCGGAACTTGGCCCGGATCGGCGATTCCCTGCTCTTTTCCCTCAGTGACGGCGGCACCTTCTCCGACGGCGGCCGTCACAGCCTGGCTCTCTGCCGCTATCGCATTGCGGAGGACGGCTCTCCCGTGCTTTCCGATCCGCAGGAGATCCCCCTGGACGAGCCCTCCGCCCCGGAGGAGGACTTTCTCTATGACCTGGCTCCCGGGGCTGACAGCTGCTTCTACGTCCTTACCGGAGAGCGCCCCGCCACCTATCTGCATAACGGAGAACTGCAGTTCAACGAAGCCCGGCAGAACAGCTACCGAGTGTTGCGCTATTCCCAGGAGGGTGAGCTGCTAAGCTCCCTCCCTCTACTCTCTTTTGAGATCCAGGATCTCCGGGGTCTTGCCGCTCTGGACGAGGAACACATCCTGCTTTACGGCGACGGGGGACTTGCTCTGCTGAACAGTGCCGGGCAGATCCTCCATCGGGAGCAGCTGGATGCGGAGTCCTACACGGTAGGAGCGCAGCGCTGCGGTGAAACCCTCTATCTCACCCGCTTCCAGCCCACAGGTCAGGGTCTCTATCTCTGCTGCGATCTTCGCACCGGCGAAACCAGGGAACTCAGCTCCGGGAACGCGGACACGCTCAACTCCGGCGACGGGCAAGGTCTGGAGAATGAGTACCTGCGAGAATTTCTGGGAACCATATTCGCTCTGGATCCTGAAAGCGGATCGGAACAGGAACTCCTGCGCTGGAACTACCGCAATGAAGGCTGCAGCCAGGTCCTGCGCCTGTCCGATCACGCCTATCTCTGCCGCCAGGACCGCAGCGGCGTTCTGACCGGCGCGTGGGAAGTGCAGCAGGCGGTTCGCCAGCGAGAAACCGTGAAGGTGGCGATCTACTGTGTGGACGACTTCCTGGGCCTTGCCTCCACCGTGCGATCTGCCCTGCAGGGCTTCGAAAATGAGAGCGGCTTATATACGTTTGAAGTTACGGAATACGGCGAGGACGAGCTGGACAAGCTCTTCACCCTGCTCACCACCTCCGATGCCCCGGATCTCGTGATCTTCAATCAGGGGATCAACACCGCTTCCACTGCTTTTCTGGACCTGTATCCCCTTCTGGACAAGGATCAGGAGCTGAGCAGGGAGAGCTTTCTGCCCTTGCTGCTGCAGGATTTGAGCATCAAGGGAGAGCTTCATGAGCTCTGGACCGAGGTGAACGTCTGCACGCTGTCCGCCCGCGTTTCCGATGTGGGGGACGGAAAGGGTCTCACCACGGCGGACTACGACAGGATCCTGTCGGAAAGCGACCAATACCAGGCCATTTTCCAGGGCTTCATGGACAAAGTAAACCTGCTGCGCTATGTTTCCACGGTGGGGATCAGTCGTTATGTCAACCGTGAAGACGGCTCCTGCAGCTTTGACGATCCCAGCTTCCGCGCGTTATTGGCCTGGTGCTCCAAAATGTGCGATGAGCAGCCGGAAGGAAGCTTCGACGCTGCGGTCCTCTATCCGGAGGACGTGGTGCTCTGGGTGGAGTGGATGCAGACCCCGTCCCGGGTCCACATGATGCGGGACAATGTGTATCACGAGCCCTTTGTGTTCGTGGGCTTCCCCACCGGGGACGATCTTGGCAGCTACTATACCATGGCGGGCTGGTCCATGGCCATTCCCGCAGCCGCAAGCAACCCGGAGGGCGCCTGGGCCTTTCTGCGCAGCCGTCTGATGCTCCAGGAGCAGCTGCACCTGCGCTTTCCCGTAAATCGGGAGGCCGCCGAAACCCTGGCCCGGGAGGACGGCGCAGCGGATGAGGACATGGCCCTGCTGCTGGATCTGCTGGAACACACGGGCTTTGCGGAAAACATTGCGGACGCCGCGCTGCGGGAGATCGTCATGGACTGCGGCCTGGCCTATCTCCATGGGGAGAAAAGTCTGGACGAGGCTATTGACCTTCTGCAAAGCCGCGCCAGCATCTATATGGCTGAGCGCTACGGCTGATGATGCAAAAAGGCTGGATCTTCCGTGAAGAGGATCCAGCCTTTTTCACAAATAGTGTTCAGAGAGACGCCAGGTAGTCCACCGCGGAGAGGGCGGCCACGTTGCCTTCCCCCGCGGCCTTGGCCAGCTGGAAGGGCTTGCCGGTACAGTCACCCGCCGCGAAGACGCCGGGGACGCTGGTGGCCATCTTCCGGTCCACCACGATGGCGCCGTTTTCATACACCAGACCGGGCACCAGCCGGGTCACGGAGACGGTGTCCTTGATGATGAAGATGCCGTCCACCCTGTGCTCCTCACCGGCAAAGACCAGGGTATCGGCCTTCATGCCGCCGCGGATCTCGTACTTGCCGTTCTGCTCAAAGCGCAGGACCTGGCAGCCGATGCTCTCCAGGAAGTCCCCGTCGTGCCGGGCTTCCTCTCCGCCGCCCACCACGGCAACGGTCTTGCCCCGATAGAGCATCCCGTCACAGGTGGCGCAGTAGCTGACGCCCCGGCCCAGGAACTCCCCTTCCCCGGGGTAGAGCTTCTCTCTGGTGATGCCGGCGGCAATGATGAGCGCCGAGCACATATAAAAGTCGCTGCCCACCGCCACGCCAAAGGTGTTGCCCATGGGCATCACCGAGAGGGCACGGCCCGTAATGATGTCCGCCTTGCTCTCCTCCAGCTGACGGCGAAAGAGCTGGGTCATTTCCGCGCCGGTCATGGGAGGAAGTCCCGGATAATTGGTGACCTTTTCCGCCTTATAGAGACTGCTGGTCTCCGCCTTGTTGCACACAACGCCCACGGTCTTGCCGCGGTTGAGCAGCGTCAGCGCCGCGGAAGTCGCCGCCGCGCCGCCGCCGATCACGATCACATCATAGGTATCTGCCATGATTCAATCCTCGTTTCTTTTGATTTTGTTCAATTTAGTTTTATCATATCAGTTTAGCTTTTGCAAGACCTCTTTTGAAAAAAAACCGGAAATACAATTGCATTTCCGGTTTACTATGTTGCATGTGCCATGCCGCTTACTTTTTGATTTCGAAGTGGGACAGGTAGCGCTCCACGCTGCCGTCCATGACCTTCAGGATGCGCTCCACGGTGATCTCCTTGGGCAGCTGCATGCCCAGATCCATCCACTGGGAAATGAGGCCGATGGCGCACTTGGAATAGAATTTGACCACGAATTCAAAATCCTGCCGGTCGATATTCTGCCCCTCTGAGACGATCTCGGCAAAGCTGCGGATGCAGCCCTCCATCTTCTCCTCCAGATAGCGGAGCATATAGAGCCTGCTGTTGGAATTATAGACGTTCAGGGCAAAGGTGCTGTTCTCCTGGAGATAGTCCAGGTAGATCAGGATGTCCTCCCGCCAGTGCTCATACACCACCTTCTGAGGCAGGAAGCGGTTGGCGTCCTCCTCAAAGACCCACTCCAGCAGGTCATAGACGTCGTCAAAGTGATAATAAAAGGTCTGCCGGTTCACCCCGCAGATCTCCACCAGATCTTTCACCGTGATCTTGCCGATGGGTTTCACGTTCATCATTTGTTTGAGCGCAGCAGCCAGTGATTCTTTCGTAGAAGTTGACATGATCTCATCCCTCCGTTTCTTTTCCATCCATAGTATATCATCGTTTCTATCCAAATGCAAAGGCAATCTTCCTGATTTGTCAAGAAAAGCAGGTTTTGCGGCTTCTCCCGCGAAGGTGTCCTTCTTTCCGGACCGATGCTCCGCACTTTTGAATTTCTTTTTGTAAAAATGCATCTACAAATGAAAAATAAGTCTTGAATTGGAGGAAAGCTTGTGTTATATTACTATGGCTGACTCAAGTAGTATATATCGTCGAAAGGATTGAAATACATGTCTATCTTCTTTACGATTCTGCAGGTTCTGGCGGGTCTCGCCGTTACCGTCATCGTGCTTGCTCAGAGCGGCAAGAGCGCCGGCCTTTCCGGCACGATCTCCGGCGGTGCCGAGACTTTCATGTCCAAGGGCAAGGCCAAGAGCCTGGACGCCAAGCTGGCCAAAATGACCAAGTGGTTTGCTCTGGCTTTCGTGGTGCTCACCCTGGTGCTGAACCTGATGGCCCGTTCCGGCGTTGGCCAGGAGACCGCCGTGGCTGAAGAGCCCGCCGCCGTCACCGAAACTGCCGAGACCGAGGCTGAGCCTGCCGAGGCCGAAACCGAAGCTGAGCCTGCTGCGTAAACGATCCCTTCCCGGATCAAGAGTCAAGAAAAGACCGGATGCAGACGCATCCGATCTTTTCTTTTGCCTGCGAGGCTTCCCGCCGGAAAGTCTGATCCTATCGCTTCTTTTCCCGCCGATATCTGCGCCAAAAAAACGCCGCTTCCGAAGAAGCGGCGTTTTTGATTTGTGTGAACCGATTTTCGCGGATCAGGCGAATGCCACCGGCAGTTTTACGCCTGCCAGATTGGCAAGCAAACGGGTAAAGCCGTTGTTGTAGCGGTCCAGGAAGCGCTGGACCTGGGCATTATAGTCACTGGCGCCGATCTGTGCTTTCGCCGTGTGGATCCGTTCCAGGCTGGCGCTGACTGCAGACGCATCCTCCGCGCTGAGACCGGTGCCCAGAAGCTTCTGCTCCACGCTGTCCAGTTCACTGCGAAGGCCTTCGTAGCTTGTGTAGATCTTCGCGGCATCCACACTGTGGCTGCCCAGCTTGTTCAAGACGGTTTCCGCCGCCACACGAAGCGCGCCGGCATCAATGCCGTTAGCCTCTGCGATCTTTGCCAGGCTCACCCCTTCCTCCCCCAGTTGGTTGAGAGACGCCGCGATCCCATTCTGTCCGTAGAAGGACCAGGCCAGGTCATTGCACCTGGCGCCGAGCTTCCAGCGGGTGTTCAGCAGCGTGGAGGCAAAGATCACCAGCAGGCAGAGGGTCCATGCCACCCAGCGTTTTTGAAAAAACTTCATGCTTGTCTCCCGTCAGGCTGCGCTCAGCCCTTCATCTCCAGCAGCTTCTGCTTCAGGGCGCCCTCCAGACGGCCCAGCTCCTCCTCGGCCTGCGCGCGGCGGACACGGCCCTGGTCCTGGATATCGCGGACCTCGTTCAGGGTGGCGATCAGTTCCTCGTTGGTCTTGCGCAGGGTCTCCAGATCCACGATGCCCCGCTCGGACTCCTTGGCAATGGCAACGCTGCCCTGGTGCAGGGTCTGGGCGTTCTTCTGCAGCAGCTCGTTTGTGACGTTGGTGACCTCCCGCTGGGCCTTCATGGCCTGCTCGGAGTGGTACAGGGACATAGCCATGACCATCTGGTTTTTCCACAGGGGGATGGTGTTCACGATGGAGGTGCGGATCTTCTCAGCCATCAGGCTGTCGTTGTTCTGCACCATGCGGATCTGGGGCGCCATCTGCACGGAGATCATGCGGGTCAGCTCCAGGTCATGGATCTTCTTCTCGAAGCGGCCGATCATGTTGGCAAAGTCGTTGGCAGCCTGGGCGTCCTCAGGCAGGCCGGACTCATTGGCCTTCTTCACGTACTCGGGCAGCTCCACCTGACGCAGATGCTCGATCTTCAGCTTGCCGGCAAGGATATACATGGTCAGCTCCTTCATGTACTCCTCGTTCTTCTCATACATCTTATCCATCATGGTAATGTCCTTGAGAAGGGTGACCTCATGCTTTTCCAGAGATTCCACGATTTTGTCCACGTTGACCTCGGCCTTGTCGTACTGGGCTTTCAGGGAGGCCAGGCTCTGCTGGCTCTTCTTGAAGAGGCCCAGGAAGCCCTTCTTCTCCTCGGTATCGAAGTTCAGGCCCTTCAGTTCCACCACCAGGTCGCCCAGCATGTTGCCCACCTCGCCCAGGTCCTTGGTGCGGACGGTGGCGAGGGCCGCGTCAGAGAACTCAGAGATATTCTTCTGGGCGCTGCTGCCGTAGTTCATGATCTGCTCGGTATTCAGCACGTCGATCTTTTCGGAAAACTCCCGCACGGCGGCCTGCTCCGCTTCGGAGAGGCTTTCGAGCTCCAGTTTTTCAGCAGGGGCCAGTTCTTCCTTCTTCTCCTCTTCAGGAGCGGGAGCCTCTTCCACTGCGGCCGCGGCGGCGTTGGGATCCAGGGTCAGGAAGGGAATCTTGCTTTCTTCACTCATGGTGCATGTTCCTTTCTATTCGAAATTTGTTTTATACGAAATACAGGGACGACGCTTACAGGTGCAGGGTGATGCCGGAGGAGGCAGCCGCGGTGCCGCCTGCGGAGGCAGTCTGCTCCTCGGTCTTGACTTCGAAGTCCTTTCCGCCGCTGAGCCCCTCCCGGGCCAGCATGGTATTCATCACCTGGATATCGGTCTCAATGTCTAGGGCCTGGTTGGCAAAGAGGGAATCCAGCATCTTCTTATAAGCCGCAATGGCGTCGTCCAGCATGGCGTCAATGCTCTTCATGGTTTTGTCCAGGTTCTCCCCCTCAATGCCCTGGGCGCTCATCCGGTCATAGGCGTTCAGGAGCTTGATGGTGGTAGGCAGATAGTAATTCATGAATTTCTTGATCTGCGGCACGTCGGAGGGGTCGGCGATGGCGTCCTGGGTGATCTTGTCCGTGATGCGCATCAGCTCGTTGATTTTGCCCTTGACCTCCGGCTCCTTGATGGACATATAGAGTCTGCCCATCTCGCTGAGGGCGCGGTTGCCCTCCTCCACGATGGGATCAACCTCCGGGCCGTAGCTCTTCTTCTCCACCTTATTCTGCTGCTGCACCCGCTGGGAGGTATACTGGGGCTTGGCCTGCTGAGCCGTGCGCTGGGAGGTGTACTGGGGCTTGGCCTGGGCAGCCTCCACCCGGGCCTTGCGCAGTTCCTCCTGTTCCTTCTGCTGTTCCCGCTTTCCGTTGGCTTTGCCCAGGAAATAGGTCAGCACGCCGCCCAGGCCCAGGCTCACCAGAAAGGTAGCGGGCAAGAACATGGGCATAAAGGCAGACAGGAACAGCCAGGACAGCAGGAAGGTATAGATGGGTCTCACCCCGGAGCGAACATTTCTTCTTCTCGCCATGGTTATACTCCTCCATGTTTTATCGAACTATTTTATCTCTAAATCTTCTTATCGTCAAGAGTATTGCTTTTTTATTATAAGTTGGTGTATAATAACCCGTCAAAACGCGGTGAACTGAGCCGCCTTGCTTTCAGAGGAGGTTTCGCCATGATCAAGATCGCGCCTTCTATCCTTTCCGCGGATTTTGCCCGCCTCGGGCAGGAGGTGGAGGACATCCGCGCCGCCGGTGCGGACTATGTCCATTTTGACGTGATGGACGGAGCTTTTGTTCCCAACATCTCCATGGGCATTCCGGTGCTGGCCTCCCTGCGCAAGGCCACCGACATGTTTCTGGACGCGCACCTGATGGTGGACCGTCCCGTCCGCTACGTGGAGCAGTTCTGCAATGCCGGGGCGGATCTGGTAAACGTGCATGTGGAGGCGGACACGCCGGAGAATATCTCCGCCGCGCTGGAGAAGGTCCGTGCCCTGGGCGTGAAGACCGGCGTTACCCTGAAGCCCGGCACTCCGACGGAGGCTTTGCTCCCCTGGCTGGATCAGGTGGATCTGGTCCTGGTGATGACGGTGGAGCCCGGCTTCGGCGGGCAGCGCTTTATGGCGGATATGCTGCCCAAGATCCGCAGCCTTCGCGGCTGGATCGAGGAACGAGGGCTCAAGTGCGAGCTGGAGGTGGACGGCGGTGTGGACGCCGAAACCGCCCCGCTCTGCATCGAAGCGGGCGCCAATGTGCTGGTAGCCGGCAGCGCCGTTTTCCGCAAAGCGGACCGGGCCGCAGCCATCCGCGCCATCCGCGGCTTCTGAGTGCGGCACGCCGAAACAACATCCCGGATCTTTTGGAGGGCCTTATGTCTTTCTTTCCTGCCTCTCTTGAAAACCTGATCGACAAGTTTGCCTCTCTCCCCGGTATCGGACGGAAAAGCGCCCAGAGGCTGGCTTTTCATATTCTCTCTCTTCCGGAGGACGAAGCTCTCTCTTTTGCCGATGCTGTGGTGGAAGCCCGCAAGAGCGTGCATTGCTGCCGCATCTGCCAGAACCTGACGGAGGGCGAGGTCTGCGCCATCTGCGCAAGCGACCGCCGGGATCACGGCACCATCTGTGTGGTGTCCGAGCCCCGTGATGTGCTGAGCATCGAACGGGGGCACGAATATCAGGGCACCTATCACGTGCTGCACGGGGCGCTTTCCCCCATGAGCCACGTGGGTCCCGAGGATATCCGCATCAAGGAACTGCTGCACCGCGTTGCGGAGGAGAACGTGGAAGAGGTCATCATGGCCACGAACCCCGACACCGAGGGTGAAGCCACCGCCATGTACATTTCCCGCCTGCTCAAGCCCTTTGACGTAAAGGTCACTCGTCTGGCCTACGGCATCCCGGTGGGCTCCAATCTGGAGTTTGCCGACGACGCCACCTTGAACCGCGCCCTGGAGGGGCGCACGGAGATGTGAATAAGATCCCCTGATGCTGGGTATCCTGTTTCATCCCCTTTTATTGATACATAGCAATTTTACCCTAAGAATGGAGTTACAATGGTACAAAAACTGAAAATCATCCCCCTTGGCGGTCTCGGCGAGATCGGAAAGAACATGACCGTGCTGGAATACGGCAACGACAGCATCGTTGTGGACTGCGGCATGGGCTTTCCCGATGAAGACATGTACGGTATCGACGTGGTCTTGCCGGACATCACCTATCTCAAGAATAACGCCTCCCGCATCCGCGGCATCATCCTCACCCACGGGCACGAAGACCACATCGGCGCCGTACCCTATGTGCTGCGGGAGCTGGACGTTCCCATTTACACCACCCCGCTCACGGCGGCGCTGGTGGAGCTGAAGCTGGAGGAGCATGATCTGCTCCGCAATTCCCAGATCTTTACCAAAAAGGCCGGCAGTGTGTTCCGTCTGGGTGTCTTCACCATCGAATTCATCCATGTGAATCACTCGATCCCAGATTCTGTGGCGCTGGCCATCAAGACCCCCCTGGGCACCGTGATCCACACCGGCGACTACAAAATAGACGTCACCCCCATTTCCGGCGGCATGATCGACCTTACTCGCTTTGGCGAGCTGGGCAACGAGGGCGTCCTGGCCCTGCTGATGGATTCCACCAACGTGGAAAAGCCCGGCCACTCCGATTCCGAGCGGAAGGTTGGAGCCAGCTTCGAGCGGCTCTTCGCCGGATGCAAAAAGCGCATCATTATCACCACCTTTGCCTCCAACGTCCACCGTCTCCAGCAGATCATCGATGTGGCGGCCAAGTATAAGCGCAAGGTGGCCATCACCGGACGCAGCATGGAAAACGTACTGCGGGTCTCCACGGAGCTTGGATACATGAACATCCCGGATAACGTGATGGTGGATCTGGATCGTGTCAACAAGCTGCCCCGGGACCAGGTGGTCATCATCTCCACCGGCAGCCAGGGCGAGGCCATGTCCGCCCTGTACCGGATGGCTTTTTCCGAGCACAAGCAGATCCGGGTGGACGGAGAGGATCGCATCATCATCTCCGCCTCCGCCATTCCCGGCAACGAGAACACCATCAGCCGGGTCATTGACGAGCTGTTCCACAAGGGCGCCGAGGTCATCTATGACCGGCACACCGATCTGCACGTCTCCGGCCACGCCTCCCAGGAGGAGCACAAGATGATGCTGGCCCTGATCCGGCCCAAGTACTTCATCCCCGTCCACGGCGAGTACCGCATGCTTGTCAAGCACGCGGAGCTGGGCAAGGAGATGGGTGTGGGTCCGAAGAACGTGGTGGTTGCCGAAAACGGCAGCGTGATTGAGATCACCAAGAAAGGCATCAAGTGTGAGAACTCCGTCCCCGCAGGCGCTGTGCTGCTGGACGGCAGCGGCGGCATCGGCGAGGTGGGCACCGTGGTCATGCGGGATCGGCGGAAGCTGGCCGAGGACGGCATGATCGTCGTGGTGCTCCCCTACTCCTCCTATGATCACCGGCTGCTGGCCGATCCCGAGATTATCACCCGCGGCTTTGTCTACGTCAAGGAAGCCGAGGATATGATGGAGGAGCTCAAGCGGGTGACCCTGGAATCCGTGTATTCCTGTGAGGCCCAGCACATCCGCGACTGGACCACCATCAAGGCCCGGGTGAAGAGCAATCTTTCCGGTTATCTGTTCAAGACCACCAAGCGCAGTCCCATGATCCTGCCGGTGATTTCCGAGGTATGATATGAACATCCAGATTTTTGGCAAAAGCAAATGCTTTGACACCAAAAAGGCCGAGCGCTGGTTCAAGGAGCGCCGGATCAAGTATCAGTACATCGACCTGCTGCGCTATGGCATGAGCAGGGGCGAGCTGAACGCGGTGAAGAACGCAGTGGGGCTGGAGAACCTGGTGAACAAGAACGACCAGGACTATCCCCTGTTCCAGTACCTGGCCAGCACCGAGGCCAAAATGGAAAAGCTCTTCGAGATCCCGGAGCTGATCCAGAGTCCTGTGGTGAGAAACGGCAAGCAGGCCACGGTGGGCTATTGTCCCGAGATCTGGAAAACCTGGGAATAAAAATACGCAAGGGGATGTAAGTACGCATCCCCTTGTAGTTTTGCGTTTTGAGACTTGCATGAAAAGAGCGCGTTGCAAAATGCTTTGTCATTGCGAGCCAGTGACTTCGGTCACAGGTTCGGAATGACATGGTTCTGCATTTTGCAACGCGCCCTTTTGTATTTCGGATGCCGCGCTTGGGGAGCAGCGCGCCTCGACAGGCGCCGGGGCGCTTCGGTCCAACTCCTCAGGGGCGTTTGAGCCTTTCTGCCAGGGCTTCGTCCCCCTGGGCCAGCATGGTCTTGTACTCGGTGTAGATCACTTTCCCCGGCAGGGAGCCGGAGGGCTTGCGCACATGGCGCACCATGGTGTAATCCACCGGGATCTTGCCGCCTTCTTTGCCCTGAGAATAGGTCACGGCCAGAGTCGCCGCCTGCTGAAGCGCAGTCTCGCCGGGCTCCTGCCCCTCACAGCGCAGGATCACATGGCTGCCGTGGACCTTCTGGGTGTGCAGCCACCAGTCCGTGCGCCGGGCCAGGCGGCAGGTCAGCTCATCGTTCTGGCTGTTGTTCCTTCCGACGAGGACTTCAAATCCGTCATCGGTCACAAAACGCAGAGGCGCCTGGGCTTTGCCCCTGTCCTTATCCTTGCCTTTGCTCTTTTTCAGGTAGCCGGTCTCCGTCAGCTCCCGGCGGATCTCGCCCAGGTCCCGCTCAGTCTCTGCCCGATCCAGTTCCTCCAGCACACTGTTCAGATAGTCCAGCTGCTGCTCTCCCTTCTCGATCAGCTCCGTCAGGTGCAGTCTCGCTCCCTTGAGCTTGTTATACTCCTTGAAGAGAGCCGCCGCGTTCTGCTGGGGCGTTTTCAGCGCGTCCAGCGGGATACTGATCTCCGGACAAGCCTCTTCATAGTAGTTCTGACAGGTCAGGACCCGGTCGCCCTTTTTCATGCGATAGAGGTTTGCTGTGATCAGCTCCGCCTGCCGCCGCACCGTTTCCCGGTCCTCGGTCCGCTTCAGTTCCTCCTTCTGGTTGGAGAGCTTCCGGGCCAGGCGGTCCCTGGCGGTGCGGATGCTGCGGGTCAGCTCATGGCTCCTTCTGCGGCGCAGCTCCGCCTGGTCCCGCTGGGTATAAAAAGCGTCCAGCAGCTCGGAAAAGCAGGGATAGGTCTGGCAGAGGGTCTCCCTCCCGTACTGGGAAACGGACATAAAGCTGAAGTCCTGGGCTTTCCCCTCCCGCAGCAGCAGGGTGGGCTGCCATTCCTCCGCCTCCACCGTCTCCCGCAGGGCCTCCAACTGCTGGGGCAGGGTGCTCCAGTCCCCGGCGCAGCGGTGGGCCAGCTCCCGGCAGATCAGAGGCGACAGGCCGGAGTAGCGGTCCAGCAGCCACTTGTCCATGGGGGTCTCCCGGTCCTCCGGCAGCTCCCGCAGCCGCTCCTCCCCGATTTCGAAAAAGGGCAGCTTGCTCTCCTGTCTGGGCGGCAGACGGTAAAAGCAGCCCGGCAGCATCCGCCGCAGGGCGTCTCCCGCGAAGTCCGCCCGGCGCATGCAGTCGATGATGCGGCCGTCCTCCCCCACCAGGCTCACATTGGCGCTGCGGCCGATCATCTCCACGATCAGCTGCTTCCGGGCGCTGACGCCCAGCTCGTCGTGTCCCTCCAGTTCCAGGATCAACATCCGCTCCCAGTCTGGCTGACGCACAGACAGGATCCTTGCTCCCACCAGGTGCTTGCGCAGCAGCATACAGAACAAGGGCGCCTCTTTGGGATTTTCATAAGATGCCCGGGTCACATGGGCCCTGGCACTGCCGGTCCCGGCGCTGAGCAGCAGGCGCAGATTCTCCCCTTTTGCCCGCACCGAGAGTAGCAGCAGATCCCGTTCCGGCTGCTGCACCTTGTCGATCCGCCCGCCCTCCAGCCGGTCGTTCAGCTCCCGGGAAAGGGCCGCAATACATACAGCGTCCAGCGGCATGTTTATTCCTCCGTAATAAGGGAAAACAGTTCGTCGATCCGATCCATCCGCCCCTGCAGATAGAGCCAGCCGAAAAGCGCCTCCAGGCCGGTGGCCGCGTGATAATCCGCAAGCTCGGCGTTATGCGGGACGGAGTTTACGTGGGTGTTGCGGCCCCGCTTGTAGAGGGCCAGCTCCTCCTCCGTGAGCAGCGGCAGCAGCTTTTCCGCCGCTCTGGCCTGGGCCTCCGCCCGGACCCGCGCCACGGTGAGCCGGTGCAGTTCCTGCACGCCGGTATGGCCCTGGCGGCATAGCTCCGTTCTGGTCAGCAGCTCATAGACTCCGTCGCCTACATGGGCCAGGCCCAGCATGCTGATGCGCTGGACCTCCTGGGCCGTCATATTCGGTGATAAACGATGCATCCTGTTTCTCCTGATTTTCTTCTGAAAAAGGCTCCCCACTGGGGGAGCCTTTTTACTTTTATTCTTCGAGATCTTCAGGCTCCGCTCCCTCGCTCATGCGGGCGGCGAGAGCCATTCCGTCATCCTCCGCCAGGCCAAGCTGCACCTGCAGCGCCTGCCAGCCTTCCCGGTCGATGACCACGGCGCGGGGCTTGGCACCCTCGTAAGGTCCCACAACGCCCAGTTCTTCCATCTGGTCCACGATGCGGGCCGCCCGGGAGTAGCCCAGCTTGACTCTCCTCTGCAGCATGGAGACCGAGCAGGAGCCAGCCTCCAGCACCGCTTCCACGGCCTGTGGCAGCATCTCGTCATAGCCGGAGGAAGAAGTCCCCTCGTCCTTGGCGCCCTTGGGTCCCTCGGCGGCGGTCTTCTCCGCGGCGGACTGCTCCATGGCGGCCAGGATCTCATTGTTGGCAGTGACTTCGCCGGCGCCCTCTTTGATAAACTGGATGACCTCTTCCCGCTCCTCGTCGGAGACGAAGGCGCCCTGGATGCGGGTAGGCTTGCCGCTGCCCACCGGAGCATAGAGCATATCGCCCATGCCCACCAGCTTCTCGGCGCCGGCTTGGTCCAGAATGATGCGGCTCTCCATGGCGGAGGAGACCGCAAAGGCGATGCGGCTGGGGATATTGGCCTTCATGAGGCCCGTGATCACGTCGGCGGAGGGACGCTGGGTGGCAATGACCAGGTGCATGCCTGCGGCGCGGCCCATCTGGGCTACCCGGCAGATGCTCTCCTCCACTTCCTTGGAGGCGGCCATCATCAGATCGGCCAGCTCGTCGATCACGATGACCACACGAGGCATACTCTCTTCGCCGTTGAGTTCGGCGTGCTTGTTGTAGGTGTCCAGGTCCCGCACGCCCACCTCGGAGAAGAGGCGGTAGCGCTTGAGCATCTCTACCACGGACCACTGCAGCGCACCTGCCGCCTTCTTCGGGTCGGTGACCACAGGAACGTAGAGGTGAGGGATGCCGTTGTAGATCCCCAGCTCCACCATCTTCGGGTCGATCATGATAAGGCGGACCTCATCGGGGCGGGCCTTGTACAGCAGGCTCAGGATCAGGGAGTTCATGCACACGGATTTACCGGAGCCGGTGGTACCGGCAATAAGCATGTGGGGCAGCTTTGCGATGTTGCCCACGATGCAGTCGCCGCCGATGTCCTTGCCGATGGCAAAACTGAGCTTGGACTTGGCGTTCTGGAACTTGGGCGATTCGATGATATCCCGCAGATACACGGTACTCACCAGTTTGTTGGGAACCTCGATGCCCACGGTGGAGATCTTGTCCGGGATCGGCGCAATGCGCACATTCACAACACCAAGAGCCAGGGCCAGGTCCCCCGCCAGGTTGGTGACGCGGGAGAGCTTCACGCCCTGCTCCAGTTCAATGTCATAGCGGGTGACGGTAGGTCCGTGGGTCACGCCCACAATGGCGGCGTTGATGCCAAAGCTGGTCAGCGCGCCCTGGAGGCGCTCCGCGTTGAGCTGGATCTCGTCCCTGGCGTCCACAACCCCGCCCACGCTGCTGCGCAGCAGCTCCACCGGCGGGAATTGGTAATCGGGCCGATCCTCCGCGTTGGAGATCTCCTCCGCCACGGCCTGGGTCTCTTTCGCCAGTTCCTCTTTCTTCATCTTCTTGGGCGGATCCTCGATCACAGTCGTGGCCGCCACCGCCTTCCGGGGCGCTTTGGGCTGGGGCGTCACGGGGATCTTGGGCTGGGCCACAGCAGCAGCCTTGGCAACGACCGGATAGCGGTCCTCCGCGTCCTTCTGCACAGGGTCCTCATCCATGGGGATCTGGAAGGTCTCCATTCTGGGGGTCGGCCTTTCCTCCGCCTTTCGCCGCACAGTGGTCTTTTTCGGCGTACTCTCCGTCCGAGTCGTCCTGGAGGGGCCGCGCAGGCTCAAAGTCTCCTCGTCCTCGTCCTCTCCCAGGGGAATGTCCATCGAATAGGCAGGTCTGCGGCTTCTGGGGGCAGTCTCCCGGATTTCCGGGGCGGCACGCTTCTCCGGGCGGCGTAGAGGCTCGTCCATCTCCTCCGGCTCCCGCTCCCGATTCTCACGGTAGATCTCCCGCTGGCGGGCAGCCGCCTTCTTCACGCCCGAGAGGCTGCCCGCGAGGGTGCCCCGCAGCGCAATGATCGCAAACAGGATAAAGAGCACCAGCAGGAACGGAAACGCACCGTAAATGCTGAAAGCCCGGACAAGGAGCTTGCCCAGATAGCCGCCCAGCACACCGGCGGAATCCATCATTTTTCCTGTGGAATAGAGATTGCGGAAAGGCGTCTGGATCCTGGAGAAAATGTCTACATCAGCCGGATGGATCAGCTCCGCCATGCCGGAGAAGAGGATGGGCAGCAGCAGAGCGCAGGTCACCCTGTGTCCCACAGGCTGCTCCCGTTCAAAGAGCTGGATGGCGCCGGCATAGAGGAACACCGGCACCGTAAGCCAAAACCCCCAGCCCACAAGGCCCTTCACCAGATCGGCAAAGAAGGCCACGACCTTCCCCTCGGAGCTGAAATTGCTGATGATCATAAAGATCCCAAGGGCCAGCAGCACAACGCCCCAGAGGGCGCCGCTGTGCCCACGTTCCAGCTCTTCCTCAGAGGCTCTGGCGGAACGGCTGCTCTCCTTGGCCGGAGCGCTCTTCTTCGCCCCGGAGCGGGATCCGCTCTTCGCGCCGGATGCTGCGCCTGTCTTTTTCCTGGTACTTGTCTTTTTTTCAGCCATAACAATGAATCCTTATCGTTCCCTTAAAATATCATAGTGAGGATGATGGCCAGCACGCCAAGCACCCAGCAGTAGTAGGCAAAACCGCCGAAGCGGCCGCGGCTCGCGATGCTGCGCAGCAGACGGATGGAGGCGATGCCGGTGACGGCGGCCACCGCCATGCCCACCAGGTAAGCGGGCATCATAGACCAGTCCACCCCGTCCTGCAGGGCATCCACCAGGCCCAGGAGATTGGCGCCCAGTACCGCAGGAATGGACATGAGGAAGGCAAACTTCACGGCAAAATCCCGTCTCAGTCCGGTGGCAAGCCCGGCGGTGATGGTGGTCCCGGAGCGGGACAGGCCGGGGATGGTGGCGGCGCACTGGCAAAGGCCGATAATCAGCGCGTCAAAGACGGTCATGTTGGTCTCGGTCTTTTTGCCCTGGATCATCTTGTCGGAAACATAGAGCATGCATCCCGTGAGGATCAGCGCCACGCCGATGAAGATGCTGTTGTAGTACAGCAGCTCCAGGTCATCCTTGATGGGCAGGACCAGCACCAGCGGCAGCGTTGCCAGTACGATCATGAGGAAGAGCCTGGCTGCGGGATAGCGGCGCTTGTGCTCCCCTGCCCGGCGTCCCAGACCAACAAGGCCCAGGACCTCGTAGAACATCTCCACGATATCGCGCCAGTAGACCACGCCGATGGACACCAGCGTTCCCAGGTGCAGCAGCACGTCAAAGAACATATGTCCGTTTTCTGCGGTGGTCAGGCCGAACAGATTATTCAGGATGGAAAGATGTCCCGAGCTGGAGATGGGAAGAAACTCTGTGATTCCCTGAATGAAGCCCAGGAGGATCGCATTCCAGATGCTCATGGTGTACCCTCCACAATGCCGCTCGTCAAGCAGGATGCTCCGGCCCGGAAAGCCGGGGCAAGGCCCTGTCCGATGCGCGGCAGCACAATCGTAAATGATATTTTACCATATTTCTATGGCAAAAACAAGTGCGGCAGAACCGGGAAACTCCCCGCTTTCCGGGGAAAAAGCAAAAGATCCGCCCGGAGCTCAGGGCGGATCCATGTTACTCTTCCGCTTTTCCGCGGAAGACCCAGAACTTCTGGATGAAAAAGCTTGCCACAAAAAGGCTTCCGTCCACCAGGATCTTTACCAGGGTGGAGCCGTTATCGCTCTGTACATGAAAGAGCCATACAAAGAGGCTCAGCAGCAGCGTAGAGGCCGCAAGCTGGGGCACCGCCAGCAGATAATAGCGCAGCAGCGCCTTGCCGTAGGGCTCCCGACTCTGAAAAACCATGCGGTTGTTCAGATTGAAGTTGAAGAAGGACGAAAAGATCCGGGCGATCACATTGCAGGCTGCCGCGGAAGCATCGCCGAGAACGCCGCCGAGCAGTGCCAGCCCCAGGCGGAAAAGGCCCGTATCCACCGCCCAGGAGAGGACGGAGCTCAGCACATAGAGTGCAGGCTGTTTTGCTTTTTTCATACTGCCCCCTCAGAGGAACAAGCCTTTGAACATCACCCGGAAGATCCGCCAGGAATCCTTGAGTGCGTTATAATGAGAGCTGTAATCTTCCGGATCGTAGACCGTGGTGATGGGCTGCTCCAGAAACAGGATCCCGCGCTTTTTCATCTTCAGGAGCATGTTGGTCTCATATTCAAAGCGCTCGCCTTCGATCCGGATAAAATCCGCCAGAAAACCCCGCGGAATAGCGCGCAGTCCGGTCTGGGTATCCGAGAGGCGGATGCCATAGAACAGGCGGAACATCCGGGAAGTGGTCTTATTTCCGGCCACGCTTCTGGGCGGAACGCCGGGCTGGTCAAAATCCCGGCAGCCAAGGATCACCTTGTTTTCTTCCCGCAGCATCCGTTCGCCGCAGGCGATAATATCTTTCGTCAGATGCTGCCCGTCACCGTCGATGGTGATGACGCCCTTCACATCCGGCAGCTGCTCCAGCACATGGCGGAACGCAGTTTTCAGCGCACGGCCCTTGCCCTTGTTCCCCCGGTGATGCAGCACCGTACAGCCAGGGTAGGACGCCGCCTTTTCAAAGTGGCTCTGTCCCTCCGGGCCGGTACCGTCGTCTACGATCACGATGTGGGAAAAACCGGTGTTCACCAGTTCCTCCACCACCCGGTCGAACTTATTGTCCGGGTCCAGGGAAGGAAGCACGATGGCAAGGCTTTGTTTGCAAGAACTGTTATCCAACGGCATCTCTCTCTTCCGTATTGTAGTCCTCCGCGGAGAAAGCAAACACTTCGTTCGTTCCGGGGAAGTACTGCACAAACACATTCATATCCCGGTGGACTTCCTTATACCCCGCGGGCATCTGGGAGCCGGCATCGCAGGAGATGTCCAGGATGTAGATATTGTTGCCCAGGGGCTTCACGTCGTTGAGCTGATAGCCGCCAAAGTTAAAGTCGGAGTTGTGCATGTACTCCAGGTAGCTGCGAAGCGTGCGGTCCAGGCGGTCGTCCAGATCGCTGCCCTTCAGGACATAAGCCCGCACCCGGGCGTAATCGGTCCAGATCTGACCGGCGCCGGAGGAGAACTGCAGGTAGCGCTCGGTAAATTCGGCGCTGAAGGTGTCAAAGCGCTGGTACAGTTCCTCAGAGACAGGCTCGATGAACTGGGAATCATCCCGATCGGGATCGATCTCCACAGGCTGCCCGCTGCGATCCAGCAGCTGGTATTCCACCTGGCCGAAGATCTTGTCCGCATGGTATTTCACCTTGGTGGGCAGACCCTCGAATTCATCATAGTATTCCGTCAGCACGTCGTAGGGGATCCCCCGCTCCACAATGTTGGCCTCGGTCAGCGCATGGCCGTTGAGCAGCACCGTCATATACTCAGGAACGACGATCTCAAAGTCGGTGTAAAGGCCGTCCAGGAAGAACTGAACGCCCTCCACCTCCCAGGGATACAGGGCCCAGTTTTCGATGGCCCAGTTGACAAGCTTGTTTTCCTCCGGCTCAAAGGGATGCTGCGTGATGTATACCTGGCCGAACTTGCTGCGTCCGGAGAACAAGTCGTAGATCTTTCTGGTGGCGCTGCCCTCGTTGACGCCGGGCAGGCAGCGGATCTCATCCTGCAGGACGCCGCGGAGCACCTCAACACACTCATCATCCGTCTGATAGGGATGCTCCATCTCGGAGATGGTCTTTTTCAGGCCGTTTTCGCCGTTCAGCCACATCTCGCTGTCCAGCTTTTGCATATAGGCGTCCACCTTGGGACCGATCTGACCGTTTTCCCAATACTCGCCAAAGGTCATCAGGCTGGTCCAGAGATAATACACGCCATAGCACAGCACCAGCGCCCACAGCACCATAAACACGGCATAGACGATGGCGCCGACTTTGGTCTTCCGTTTCTTCGTTTTGTTCATCGTTGCTACCCTCTTCTTATCGGAACAGAATGGCATTGGGCAGGCCGCGGGAATATCCGCTCTCGGAGGAGGGGGTGTTCACCAGCTCGCCGTTGAGGTACATGACCGTGGAGGAGCCGCCGTCCAGGTTCATGGCATTCACCGCGCCAAACTCCAGCATGATCTCCACCAGGTCCGCATAGGTCGCGCCCATGCTGGAGAGCTGCCGGCCGTTGATGGCCAGCATCAGCACCGCGCCGTCCGCCCGCTGGCCGATGGCCGTACGGGGGTTCACGCCGCTGGCCATCCAGCTGGTATCCTGGGGGATGCCGTTGATGATCAGGGGCGGGAGGAAGGACACGCCGCCGACGATGCCCATATCCACGCAATCTTCATAGCTGAAATAACCCACATGGAGAATGCCCTGACCGTCAAAGCCGGCAAAGGCCTTCTCGTCATAGTAGGCGTCCTCCAGAAGCTCGCCGTTAATAATGGTCAGGCCTTCGGGACTGCTGCCGTTGCCGGCGCCGCCCGCATCCAGGAACGCGCCGCCGTTGATGCCGCCGATTGCCCCGTTCTTTTCCACGATCATATCGATGGTCTGTCCGCCGCCGCCGTTGGCCACGAAGCAGCGGGTGGGATCCAGCACGATCAGCATGTAGCCGTTGTAGCCCCGGCCGCTGACCGGCACGAGGACATAGCCGTCCCCGTCCTCATCCACGATTCCGTAGCTGTCAGCGCCGGAAGGAGATTCCGTATCGGTCTGCTCCTCGTTGGTCTGGGTTTCCTGGGCGGCAATATGGATCAAAGAGGGGTCCATGACCTCCTCATACTTGGTGAAGCGTTTGTCCAGCAGCGCGTCGTATTCCGACTGGGACAGGAAGACTCTGGACACAAACCGAAAACGTCTGCTTTCGTCCATGGTCATCACAAATTTCTCCCGCAGGCTGGGATAGGTATCCCGGGTGGCAATATAACCGAAGCCCAGTCCGGCAATCCCGATGATCACTGCGGTCAAAAAGAAAAAGCCAAAAATCCGGTCCAGGACCAGATTTACGGTTTTCCACTTGCTTCTCTTCTTCATAGAGCTTAAGTTCCCTCCATCCTGTACATCGAGCGCGGAACGCCGGACCCAAAACGGCAGCTCTGTCCTTTCGGCGCGTATGACGCTCAATCTCTGTTATTCTATCATAGTCGATCCTTCCTGACAAGCAAAAAATGCGGCTTTTCCTCTTTCTTCCTTCAAAAAAACCGAGCGATCCCTCCCTTCGAAACGCTTTTCCTTCCCAATGATTCTCAGATGCAGCAGAGTGACAGCTTTTGCGCCCAACAAAAAACTCCGGGCTGACCCGGAGTTTTTTATTGATGGAGCGTTCAGGCTTCCGCAGGGGCGGGAGCTGTCTTCTTGTTTCTCCCGGAGCCCGGGATCGCGGCAAAGATCAGCACAAGGAGAGCAGCGAGCACCAGTGCCGCAACGCCCGCCAGCACAAGGCCCACAGAGCCGGTGCCGGCGATGACGGAAAAGGGATCTTCCAAGCCAACGAACCAGGCCATGGCCAGCGCCGCGATCCCGCTGAGCATGGACAGCACAGCGCAGACCAGCGCGCCGATGCGTCTGCCGGCAAGGCCCAGGATCGCTGTGACAAGGCCCATGAGGACCGCCAGCGCAGCCAGCGCGGAGATCATGACTCGACCGGTGATCTCCTCGGTGACCAGCTTCGTGGTATCGGCAAGGAATTCTCGACCCGCCCGCACGACCTTAAGGGACTCCGCCAGGCTCAGGAATCTCTGTCCGTTCACCACCAGAGGCTCTCCGTTTTCATCCAGCTTCCAATAGCTGAAATCGGGATCCAGACGCTCCGCGATGGCGGGCAGCATAGGCTGCTTTGCCGTATCGTAATAAGTATCGGTAGCAAGCACGGTGTCCAGGCCCTCTCTGACCTGCTCCTCACCGCCTTCGTACTCGCCGAGCTGGGCAAGGCCATCGCTGAGCTGCTGGGCCCCGGCCTCCAGCTTATCTTTGCCTTCCTCAAGAGCGGCATAGCCGGCAGCCAGCTGATCGCCGGCGTTGGCCAGCTCCCGGTCCTTCTGGTCCAGGACCGCCTTGGCTTGGGCCAGCTTCTGCTCTGCCGCGGCGATTTCCGCCTCGGATGCGGCGATCTTCTGCTCGCCCTCGGCAATCTTCTGCTTGCCGGCTTCCACCTGACGCTGGCCTTCCTCGTAGGCAGCGATCTTGGCCTGGCCCTCCTGATACGCCTGGATGATGCCGTTTACGGAATAGCCGTTCAGCTGCACGTCCAGCGCGGCTTCCGCCATGGCGATCGCAATGTCCAGTTCAGTGACCTTATCCTCAAAAAGCGGTCCCATGGCCGCATAGCTGTCCCGCTGGGCCTTCAGCTCGTCGATCCTTCCCAGGGTAGCCATGGCAGCGTTATAGATCGGCGTCACCGTTTCCAGCTGCGCCTTTCCCTCTTCATATTCCTGCCGGTGGGCGGCCAGCTCCGCCTCGCCCGCGGCAACCTCGGCCCTGCCGGCTTCCAGCTCTGCCTTGCCTGCCTCCACCTTGGCTTTGGCCTCGTTGATCTTGGCTACATTTTCGTTATACTGCTGATGGGCTGCAGCAAGCTGGGACGCCCCGTCGTTGTACTGGGCCTGGCCGCTGCTGAGCTTGTCCTCCCCTTTTTCCAGGTCCTCTTCGCCCTTCTCGTATTCCTCCAGACCTTCCTCATAGGCTTCCACACCGGTGAGGTAAGCGTCCTCGTTATCCCGCAACTGATTGATGCCGTCCTCCAGCTTGTCAAAGCCTTCGTTGGCTTCCTCGGCCTCCGATTCCCAATAAGCCTTGCAGTCCAGCGTCTGCCGGAAGCCATAACCCGTCAGCACCAGGCTCAGGATACACACCAGAGCCAGAATGCCGCTGAAGACACGCAGGAGGATCTGTTTTGCATTCATGTTTCCAACACTCCCTGTATTTGTTTTGCACAAGCATTATAGAGAAAATTATTAAGAGAAGTCTTAGAATTCCTTGTTAATTATACGACATACGCCTATCCCCTCACGCAAAGAAAAAACAGGCTGGATCAGCCTGTTTTTTTCTTTGTGTGCTTCTCTTCACTTCTCCAGATATCTGCGCAGCAGCTCCTGGAGCAGTTCGTCCCGATCGATCCGGCAGATCAGGGTCCGGGCATTGTTATAGTTGGTGATATAGGTCGGATCCTCGGACAGGATGTAGCCCACCAGCTGGTTGATGGGATTATAGCCTTTGACCTTGAGGGAGTTATACACGGATGAAAGGATCTCCCGCATCTCTGCCTTGCTGTCCATGGCGTCAAATTTTCTGGTAGCATCCTCCATGACTGTCCCACCTTTCCTCATTTTTCCTGCTTTTATTATAGCAGGTTTTTTCGTCAAGTAAAGTCGAAAAAGGCTATCTTCGGCGTTTTTTTTACGCTCAGCGCATCGCGGCGTTGAACTTTTCCTTCAGCACCTTCAGGACACGCGCCACGGTCTCCTCGGCGTGATCGTCCGTCAGGGTCTGATCCTCCGCCCGCATGGTGAGGGAGAAGGCCACGGACTTCATGCCCTGGGGCACATGGGAGCCGGTGTACACGTCGAAGAGGCTGCAGGCTTTGAGGTACTGCCCGCCGCCGGCGAGGATGGCCTCGGTCATGTCGCCCACGGGAACGCTGCCGTCGCAGACCACGGCGATATCTCTCGTCACCGCCGGGAAGCGGGGCAGGGGCTTAAAGACGGGGATGCCGCCCTTGACCTCACAGAGCGCGTCAAAGCTCAGCTCCGCGCAGTAGAGCTCCGCGTCCACGCCGTAATTGGCCGCCGTCTGGGGATGGATCTGGCCCAGAACGCCGATCTCCTTCTCTCCCACAAAGACCTTGGCGCAGCGTCCGGGATGATAGGCGGGGTTGCTCTTCTCGGCAGCAAAATGGGGCTTGCCCGCGCCCAGATCCGCCAGCAGGTTCTCCACCCAGCCCTTCAGAGTGAAGAAGGTGGTCTTGGGCCCGTAGGCGCCGAGAGAGACGATCTTGGGCTCGTCAGCCAGACCGTCGGGCCGTTTCCGGTAGATCCTGCCGATCTCGTAGAGGGCGGCTTCCTTGTTGCGGTAGTTGTAGTTGCGGGTCAGGATCTCCAGCATGGAAGGCAGGATGGTGGTGCGCATGATGGAGGTGTCTTCGCCCAGGGGGTTCAGGATCTTCAGGCTGTCCCGCCGGGGATCGTCCTTGGGCATGCGGATCTTGTCGTAGTAGGAGGGGCTGATGAAGGAGTAAGTGATGATCTCATCCAGGCCCATGCTGCGGCAGACTTCCCCGATGCGCCGCTCGGTCTGCTGCACTTCGCTGTAGCCGCCGGCGGTGCTGATGCCGCCGGAGAAGGCGGTGGGGATCTCGTTATAGCCGTAGAAGCGGGCGACCTCCTCCGCGATGTCGGAGTAGTGCTCCACATCGCCGCGCCAGGAGGGCACCAGAATGGTGTCCCCATCAAAGCCGAAGCCCAGGTCGGTGAGGATCCTGCGCATGGTCTCCTCGCTGAGATCGGTGCCCAGCAGGGCATTGATCTTCTCAGGCTCCAGCTTCACAGTGGTCTGAGGCTTCTTGCCGGGGAAGACGTCGATGACGCCCTCCACCACTTCACCGGCGCCCAGCATTTCCACCAGTTCGCAGGCCCGGTTCACGGCCTTCAGGGTGCCCTCGGCGTCCAGGCCTTTCTCGAAGCGGGAGGAGGCGTCGGTGCGCATGCCCAGTGCGGTGGCGGTGCGGCGGACGGAGGGGCCGTTGAAGCAGGCGCTCTCGAAGAGCACCATGGCGGTGTCGCCCACGATCTCACTGTTCTCGCCGCCCATGACGCCGGCCACGGCTACAGGCTTCTCGGTATCGCAGATGCAGAGCATATTGGGGGTCAGAGGCCGGTCGTTGCCGTCCAGGGTGCGGATGCTCTCCCCTTCCTTCGCGCAGCGGACGCGGATCTCCCCGTCCTTCACGCAGCTGAAGTCAAAGGCGTGCATGGGCTGGCCGTACTCCAGCATGACGTAGTTGGTGATGTCCACCAGGTTGTTGATGGGGCGCATGCCGGCGTTGCGGATGCGCTCCCGCATCCAGGCGGGAGAGGGAGCGATCTTCACGTTCTTCACCATCCGGGCGGTGTAGCGTGGGCAGAGGTCCGGATCTTCGATGACGATCTTCGCCATGTCCGCGATGTTCCCGCCTGCCTTGGCCCGCACCACCGGCTCATGGAGCTTCAGCTCCTTGCCGAAGGTAACCGCCACCTCCCGCGCCAGGCCGATCATGCACAGGCAGTCTGGCCGGTTGGGGGTGATCTCATATTCCACCACGTGGTCGTCCCGGCCCAGGAGCTTCGCCATGTCGTCTCCGGGCTTGCAGTCCTCGTGGAGGATCAGGATGCCGTCCTCGATGCAGTTGGGGAATTCCTTCTGCTCGGCGTGGAGATCCGCCAGGGTGCAGATGGCGTCCTTCTCGGTGTTGTAGGCCACCATGTCGCCTTCGTGGATGTTCTGGCAGGGCGTCACGGTCTCATGGCCGGTCGCCAGAGCGCATTTCCAGAGGTTCAGCCCGGCGTTTTCCACCCCGGTGACTTCCGCCGCGATAACCTTGCCGAAGATCCGATCCCCGCTCTTGATCAGGGGAGAGATGGAGGGCTTCAGCGGGTCGATGGGGTGGTAGTTATTGAGCAGGGCCGCGGCCTTGATCTCCCCATAGGGGAAATCGTGCACATCGGCGTCCAGCTCCTTGAGGGAGCAGAGCATACCGAAGGACTCCACGCCCCGGAGCTTGCCCTTCTCGATCTTCGCGCCGTTGGGCAGCAGGGACTTGTGCAGCGCCGCAGGGACCAGGTCCCCCACGTGCACATTCCAGGCGCCGGTGCAGATCTGGACAGGTTCTCCCTCGCCCACGTCGATCTGGGCCACCAGCATATGATCGGAGTTGGGGTGCTTCTCCAGAGACAGGATACGCCCCACTTTCACATTATGAATGGTCTGGGTCAGGTCCTCGGTGACCTCCACCTTGGAGCCGGAGACGCTCATGGCCTCGGCAAAGGCCTTGTCCCCCACCTCCTCCAGAGGCAGCTCCACAAACTCATCCAGCCATTTTCTCGGCATTTTCATATCAATAATCCTCCTTTTTAGCTCCCCCTCCGGGGGAGCTGTCGCGAAGCGACTGAAGGGGCTGCCAAAAGGACGCCCCTATCGCCCCTGCGGGGCACTTCCCCCCGAGGGGGAAGCAAGTCAGAATTGTTCAAGGAACCGCACGTCGTTCTCGAAGATGAGACGCAGGTCCGTGATCTTGTATTCGCCCATGGCCAGACGCTCCAGGCCCATGCCAAAGGCCCAGCCGGAGTACACGTCCGGGTCGATGCCGCAGCCGGCGAGCACCTTGGGGTGCACCATGCCGGCGCCCAGGACCTCGATCCAGCCCTCGCCCTTGCAGGTGGAGCAGCCCTTGCCGCCGCACTTGTGGCACTGGATGTCCAGCTCGCAGCTGGGCTCGGTGAAGGGGAAGTGATGGGGGCGGAAGCGGGTGACGGTGCCCTTGCCGTAGATCTTTTCCACCACCAGGTTCAATGTTGCCTTCAGGTCCGCCATGGTGACGCCCTTGTCCACCACCAGGCCCTCGATCTGATGGAACATGGGGCTGTGGGTGGCGTCCACCTCATCCTTGCGGTAGACCCGGCCGGGAGCCAGTACGCGGATGGGCAGGTCCCGGGTCTCCATGGCGTGGATCTGCATGGGAGAGGTCTGGGTACGCAGGAGGATCTGGCTGTCCTCGGTGAAATAGAAGGTATCGGTCCAGTCCCGGGAGGGATGGCCTTCGTCGATGTTCAGTTTGTCAAAGTTATAGGCAGCCAGCTCCACCTCGGGCCCGTCCAGGATCTCAAAGCCCATGCCGATGAAGATGTCCTTGATCTGGTCCAGCACGTTGTACATGGGGTGCTTGTGGCCCAGTGCGGGCTTTTCGCCGGGCAGGGTCACGTCCAGCGCTTCCCGCTCCAGCTTCTTTTCCAGCATGGCCTCGCTGACGATGCGCTTGCGCTCGTCCAGCAAGCCCTCGATCTCGCCTCTGACCTGGTTGGCCAGCTGGCCCATGGCAGGCCGCTCCTCCGGGGAAAGCTTGCCCATTTGCCGCAGGATCGCGGTCATCTCGCCCTTCTTGCCCAGATACTTGATCCGGAGCTCTTCCAGGCGCTCCACATCCTGTGCCTCGAAAATGGCCTTCATAGCCGCTTCCCGAAGCCCCTGCATCAGTTCTCTCATTTACGATCTCCTTCCTTGTAGCCTCCCCTGCCTAAGGGGAGGTGGCATCCGCCGTCTCCCGCAAGGCGGATGACGGAGGGTAATCCGTTTTCATGCGGGCCGTCGAGGACGCCGGCCCCTACACAACAAAAAAGCCTCCGTCCCGCACTGGGACGAAAGCATCGCTTCCGTGGTACCACCCACATTCGGTCTCAACCGCGAGACCGCACTTTCTGCGCGATAACGGGCGCCGCCCGCCGGGGATTGGCCGGAGCTCCCGGGCGAACCAAGCGCCGATGACGCAGAGGGCTTTCAGCCGCCGACCCTCATTCTCTGCCCGCCATGGAAAGCGCTATTTTCCCGATCACAGCAGGCATAGACTATCACACATCGCACAAGATTTCAAGGGCTTTTTTGTCCTTTTTGTCAAAGAAGGATTTGACGGGAGGGCCCTCGGTGATTATAATGGGCATGTTTCCGGCGAAAAGCGCATAGGCATAGGGTATCTTCCCTTTGGAGGTTGCCATGAAGAAAGCCCTTGCCCTTATTTCCCTGCTCTTTGCACTGCTGCTCAGCGCCTGCGGCAACGCCGCTCTCCAGCGCTACGAGAGTTTTTCCCAGAAGCTGCAGGAGCAGGACAGCCTCAGCTTTACCGCCGCCCTCACCGCAAGCTACCCGGACAGGACCGCGCAGTTCGAGCTGCGTTACACCATGGAAGACGGTCTGCAGCGCGTCACTATCCTCTCGCCGGAGCGCATCTCCGGCATCAGCGCCAGCGTCAAGCTGGGCAGGACAGCCCTCGAATACGACGGGCTCATCCTGGACACCGGGGATCTGGACGCCTACGGTCTCTCCCCCATGTCCGCCCTGCCGCTTTTGGTGGAGGCCCTGCGTCACGGCCACGCGGACGCCTTCTGGACCGAGGAGGGCATGGACGCGGTGGAGCTGCTGTTTGACGATCACGCCCGGGCAAATGTCTGGTTTGACGGAGAGGGTCTCCCCTGCCGGGCGGAGCTCATCTCCGACGATGTGGTCGTGGTGAACTGTGAAATCAAGAATTGGACTACATAAGGATATCATACCATGAACGATCTGCAAAAGAGAACCTGGGCGGAGATTTCCCTGCCCAACATCCGACACAATTATGAAGCCATTCGTGGGAGCCTCCCCGCGGGCTGCCGTTTTCTGGGCGTGGTGAAGGCCGACGCCTACGGTCACGGAGCCCTGCCCGTCTCCCGCCTGCTGCAGGAGGCCGGGGCAGACTATCTGGCCGTCTCCTGCCTGGACGAGGCCCTGGAACTGCGCCGGGGCGGCATCACCATGCCCATCCTGATCCTGGGCCACACGCCGCCGGAGTACACCTCTCTCCTGATCGAGGAAAACCTGACCCAGACCGTCAGCGCCCTGGCCAAGGCAAAGGAGTATTCCGCCGCCGCTATGGCCCTGGGAAAGACGCTGCGGGTCCACATCAAGCTGGACACCGGCATGTCCCGGCTGGGTTTTCTCTGCGCCGGGGACTATTTCGACATCGGCGTGGGCAACGTCATCGCCTCCTGCAAGCTCCCGAACCTGGAGCCGGAGGGGATCTACACCCACTTTGCCGTCTCCGACGAGCCGGGGGAGGAAAACGAAGCCTATACGCTGCAGCAGTACAAGCTCTTCACCGACGTGATTGCCGCCGTCCAGGAGCGGGGCGGCGTGCGCTTTGCCATCCGTCACTGCGCCAATTCCGGCGCCGTGGTCCGCTATCCCCAGATGGCCCTGGACATGGTCCGCCCGGGCCTACTGCTCTACGGCTACGGGGACGAGAGCGGCCGCCTGGGCCTCAAGCCCTGCATGCGCCTCGTCACCACGGTGAGTACCATCAAGCACTATGAGGCCGGCACCTCTGTCAGCTACGGCCGCCGCTTTGTCACGGCGCGCCATACCCGCATGGGGGTCCTCGCCATCGGCTATGCCGACGGGCTGCCCCGGATCCTCTCCAACAAGTGCAGCTTCTACGTGGCCGGAGGCTATGCGCCCCAGCGTGGCAGCATCTGCATGGACATGTGCATGCTGGACCTGACGGAGCTGCCCCAGGCCGCCGTGGGCGATGAGGTGGAGATCTTCGGCGAGCACAACGACATCGAGGCTCTGGCCCGGGAGGCCGGCACCATCAGCTACGAGCTGCTCTGCGCGGTATCCAAGCGGGTGCCGAGAGTGTATGCGTGATGTAGGGGCCGACGCCCTCGGCGGCCCGTGCACGAGCTGTTCCAACAATCAAAAGCGTGAGGCGAATTCGTAAACAAGTACGGATTCGCCTCACGCTATTCTGTTTCTTGGCATCTGCTGCTTCGGGCGGCTCATAGCCGCCCCTTCGATCCATCGGTTTCTCCGCCGCGCCGTAGGGACGGCCATTGGCCGTCCGCTCCGTCCCAAGAAACTGCTGACGGGGAAAGCGGACGAGCGATGCTCGTCCCTACGGGTGAGGAAGCTTTCACGCGCCAAATCCCTCGTCCCACCAGAAGAAGCCCTTGACCAGCTTTCCCTTTTTGTCGTAAAGCCGTCCGTTCTGGGAGTGGAAATTACGATTGGAGGGATCGCAGTTGACATAGACCCGAACCACATGGACTTCTCCCCTGTCTCCCCCCGTTTCCACATAATGGCCGCTCTGATTGGCAAAGATCTCCTTGATATTGGCGCCCAGGTTCAGCGTAACATCGTGATAGATGACGTCCACCTTTTTCCCGTCGACCTTACCAAAGGTCCCGCCGGACGGAGATACCCCCAGCGAAGATTGGATTCCCTTCACTCTGATATCAAACGGGCACGGTGCGCCTTTGCCCACATAGCCGCCCAGTTCCACCACCGGGTAATCTCCGTAGGACTCCGGGATCGTGAACTCCGTCACCCGGCTGTCCGGATCGTAAATCAGGCCGTCAACAGCAGCCTTTTTCCCCTGGCTGCGATAAAACAGCGTTCCTTTCCGCTCGTCCCGGGTCAAATACAGATAGCAGTCTTCTTGACCACTGTCCGTATAATTCAGGTTTACTGCGTTAGTCAAGCCGACAAAGACCAGTCCATAGCCCAGTACGGGCAGCAGCAGGGCTCCGATCAGCAGGACCAGGAACAGTGTCAGCAGGATTTTTCCCGCCAGTTTCATATGCTTCCCCTCCTTCCTTCGTTTGTAAAACGAATGAGAAGGCCAAAAGGTCTCAGAGGAAATGCGAGAGATGGTACTTTTCTATCTCATTTCGGGCGACCGCAAGGGTCGCCCCTACGTTATTACTCTTCCACCACCCAGGGGAGCTCCACGAAGCTGGGCTCGTGCTCCAGGGCGGGCAGGATCTTCTCGAAGAGATCTCTGGTCGCAAAGCGCAGGCTGGAGCTGTTGATGCAGGGATGGCAGCCGAAGTTTTCCTCCTGCAGCAGGTCCCGGTCCACCAGGAGCCGGACCTGCTTTTCTTTGTCGTTCATCAGGCCCAGGACGCTGACGGAGCCCGGGGTGATGTCCAGAAGCCGCTCCATGTGCTCGGGGCCTGCAAAGCTCAGCCGGGCCGAGCCGATCTGCTTGGAGAGGAGCTTGGTCTTGAAGGGCTTTTCCCCCGGCATGATGAGCAGGTAAAAATCCGTCTGCTGCCGGTTGGTCAAGAATAGATTCTTGCAGATCTTGCAGCCGAGCATGCCCTCCACCAGCTCGCAGTCTGAGATGGTGTCGGCGTGCTCATGGTCCATACGGAAGTATTCGATGCCGAGGCTGTCCAAAAAGTCATAGCAGCGCGTCTCCTTGGGGATGCGCTCCCCTTCCGGCCTGCCGCGGTATAAGGTTTCGTCGATGTACATGGTTTTCTCCTTAGTATGCCGGAACGATTTGCGGTGCGTTCCTTTATCCCCCTTCTGCCCGGTGTGCGCACCGGGCACCTCCCCCAGGGGGAGGCGAGCTCTTGCTTCCTTCTCACAGGGGAGCAAGCTCTTGCTTCCCCCTCAGGGGGAAGTGGCCGAAGGCCGATAGGGGGAAACGTTCCGGCTTATCTCTTATTCGACGGCAGCCAGATGCGCTGCTCCTCCGCCTTGCGGATGAGCTCCTCCCGGAAGTCCGGGTGGGCAATGTCGATGAGCCGCGCCGCCCGCTCCCAGGTACTGCGTCCCGTGAGATCCGCCGCGCCGTACTCGGTGACAATGGTGGCCGCCTGGCTCCGGGGCGTGGTAATGATGTCCCCGCCCATCTGGGGAAGGATGCGGGAGTGGAGCTGGCCCTTCTTGTCCGTAAAGGTGGAGGGCAGGCACAAAAAGCTTCTTCCTCCTTTGGACATGGCGGCGCCCGTGACAAAGTCCAGCTGGCCGCCGGTGCCGCTGATTTGCCGGGTGCCGGCGCTCTCGGAGGCCACCTGCCCGTAAAGGTCCACATTCAGGCAGCCGTTGATGGAAATCATCTTGTCGTTCCGGGCGATCACCCGGGGATCGTTCACGTAGCTCAGCGGGGCACCCAGGATGGCGTCGTTTTCGTGGATCCAGTCGAAAAGCTCCTGGGAGCCGATGGCAAGGCCCAGCACGCCCTTGCCGGGATGCAGGGTCTTTTTCGCGTTTGTGAGCTTGCCGGCCTTGAAGAGGGCCAGGTAGCCGTCGGAGCAGAGCTCGGTGTGCATGCCCAGGTCCTTCAGATCCGACTCGGCCAGCAGCTCGCCCAGGGCGTTGGGCATGCCGCCGATTCCCAGCTGAATCACAGCGCCGTCCGGGATCTGGGGCATCACGTGGCCTGCGATCTGCCGGTCGATATCGGAGGGCTCCGGAGACTTCATCTCCCAGAGAGGGATCTTCCCAGCCTCCACGATGGCATCCACCCGGCTCAGGGGGATGGAGGTCCCGGCGGGATCGCCGCACACATAGGGCAGGTTCTCGTTGACCTCCACGATGATTTTCTTTGCGGTGTCGGCGATCCCCCGCTCTGCGCCAAGGGCGCCGGAGAGGTTAAAACATCCGTTCTCGTCCATGGGAGAGACGGAGAGCATGGCCACGTCCACCGTGAGATACTGCCGATAATAGCGGTCCAGGTCGCGGAAAAGCATGGGGGTAAAGAAGGCTCGCCCCGCGTCACAGAGCTTGCGCTCGTAGCCGGAGCAGTGCCAGGAATCATAGACAAAGTGTTCCATGGAGGGGTCGCACTCCACCACGGCAAGGGGACCCCGCAGCAGATTGCCGCGGACCTTTACATTGTGCAGTTCGTCCCGCCGTCTGGCAAGGGCCGCGTCCAGAGTCGAGGGATAACCGTTGTTGGAGCCGTAATCCACCCAGTCGCCGTTTTTGACCAGGCGCACCGCCTCGTCGGCGGAGCAGAGCTTGCTGCGATATTCGCTCATGAAAGACATGAAGCATCACCTCGGAGATAGTATAACAAATAAGCACGTTTCCGACAAGTACATATCCCAACGATTCCACCGGCGGCCCTTGCCTCCCCCACTGGGGGAGGTGTCGCGGCAAGCACAGCGCAGCCGCGGCGAAAGGGGTTCCCGCCGCCCCTTCAGTCACCGCTGAAGGCAGCGGCGACAGCTCCCCCAAAGGGGGAGCCAAGAACAGCATATAACAAAAAGAGCTGCCGTGAGGCAGCCCTTCTTGTTGAGGAATATGTTTTGTTTGTTTCTGTAAAGCTTACGCCTTCTTGGTCTTGGCCTGAGAAGCCAGGGTCTTGAGGGACATGACAGCCAGGATGACAGCCAGAACCACCAGAGCGATGGACCAGATGACCTGGAAGTAGGTACCCCAAGCAGCGCCGGCAGCGATCGCGCCGAAGCCCTTTGTTGTTCTTGCCGATCTTGCCCAGCCAGGTGCAGACAGCCAGCATGGCGATGGAGGCCAGCAGCTGGTTGGCAGCGCCGAACACGCTCCAGATCTGGCTCAGGCCCATGAAGCCCATGCCGCAGCCGATGATGACCATGATCAGGGTGGAGACGATGGGGGTGGAGAAGAACTTGGCAGCGCCGGTCAGATCCTCGTGGGTCTTTCCTTCCGGAGTCAGCAGCTCGGCGAACAGGTAACGGCACAGACGAGTGGCGGAGTCCAGAGAGGTCAGAGCGAAGACGGAGACAGCCAGGGTGAACAGGTTGTAGATCACACCGTAGCTCTTCTCACCGGCGAAGGAAGCGAACATGGTGGCAATACCACCGGCAAAGATCGTCGGAGGAGCGGACATCATGTACTTGGCACCGTCGCCGGCAACAGCGCTGGTCTGGGACCACACCACGCCGATAGCGATCAGGGAGATGACGCCCAGGGCGGACTCAACGATCATGGAGCCGTAGCCGATGATCTGAGCGTCCTTCTCATTGTTGATCTGCTTGGAAGAAGTACCGGAGCTGATCAGAGAGTGGAAGCCGGAGCAGGCGCCGCAGGCGACCGTGATGAACAGGAAGGGGAACAGGGGCTGGCCGGCGGGGTTCTTCCAGCCGTAGAAGGCGGGAGCCTCGACGGTGGCAGCACCGGTGAAGGTGGCGCCGATGATGGAAACAACAGCCAGGATCATCATACCGTAGAGCAGGAAGGAGCTCAGGTAGTCACGGGGCTGCAGCAGGATCCACACGGGCAGCAGGGAGGCCACGGTGACGTACACAGCGATGAACAGAACCCAGAAGGTGCGGCTGAAGTGCAGGCCGGCTTCCTGGCCGATGAAAACGATGGCGATGATGCCGATGATGCCGATGATGGTGGCGGGGCCGATCTTGGCGTTCTTGCGGTACACAAAGAAGCCGAAGATAGCGGCGATGACGATGAAGAGGATGGAGGTCATAGCCGTGGAGCCGTTAGCCGCATAGGTAGCGGCGGCAGGATCGACGGAAGCGAAGGTGCCGGCCACGACAGCGGTGAAGGAGGCGATGACCAGGATCAGAACGGCGAGGGCGAAGACGATGAACAGACGCTGGGCCTTGACACCCATGGAGTCCTTCATGACCTGGCCGATGGAGCCGCCGTTATGACGGATGGAGGCGAACAGGGCGCCGAAGTCGTGCATAGCGCCGAAGAAGATGCCGCCGAGCACGCACCACAGGAAAACGGGAACCCAGCCGAAAACTGCGGCCTGGATAGGTCCGTTGATGGGGCCGGCACCGGCGATGGAAGAGAAGTGGTGGCCCATCAGCACGGCGGGGTTAGCAGGAACGAAGTCCTTGCCGTCGTAGCTGGTGTGAGCCGGGGTCTCGCGATTGGGGTCTACACCCCACTGCTTGGCGAGCCAGCTACCATAGAACACGTAGCCCAGAGCCAGCAGTACGACCGCGACCAACAGGATCAGTAATGCGCTCATACTTTTCACTCCTTAGATGAAAAAGTTATTGAACTGATTGCCTTACGCTTCCTCATGACGCAAAGCAAAGAGTTTCCCAAAGAAATCTTCCAGGCCGTGCCCGACCCGGTTGGTCACGACCTTCTCGGTGCTCAGGTCCACGGCAGCCGCGATCAGCTCCGTGTAGCCCTGGGTGGAGAGAAAGCCGTAACTTTTGGAGAATTTGCTCTTCTTCACGGTATGCGCCGTCTCCTCCGAGAGGGTATCCGTGATGAAGACCACCTTGCAGTTGGTGTACTGGTGCTCCTTGTGGGGCTTCACCCGAGGGAGCATATCCTGCAGGGCCCAGTCCATGCACTTCTGCGCCGTGGCCGCGTCGATCCCGGAGGCGGAGAAAATGTAGGCATACTCGTTTTTCTCGTTGCCCCAAATGTTGGCGGACTTGACGAAGAAGTACTGCTCATCTCTGGACTTGTAATCCGCCCGGAAAGCCAGGGGCAGGTCCCCCGCTTCGACCTCCGGAACGATGGAATAGTAGGCGCTGTAGGCGTCCTTCACGATTTCCAGGAACAGGGAACGCTCGATCGCCATGCCTTACCTCCAGAAAATGAACAAATTATGACCATAGCCTACTATACTGCGAATTGCATAAAAATTCAATAGCTTTTTTCGTCTTTTTTTGCATGAGTCTTCTAAATATAGGGGTTGAAACCTGGTGCTATCTACTAAATTTAAGTTTACAGCTTCAGGTTTTTGATGTATAGTAAATGTGTTGCGTCAATCAAAAAGGATATGGAATCGAGGTCATTATGAGCCATCGTTTTGTTGTTCCCTGCCTGTTCGGGCTGGAAGGTCTGGCAGCAGACGAGCTGCGCCGCATGGATATGAAAGATGTCGCCGCCGAAAACGGAAGAGTCTCCTTCTCCGGAGACGAGGCTTCCCTCGTCCGTGCCAATCTGCGTCTGCGCACCGGCGAGCGAGTGCTGCTGGAAGTCGGGAGCTTTGAGGCAAAGACCTTTGACGCCCTCTTCGAGCAGACCAAGGCCCTGCCCTGGGAGCGCTGGATTCTCAAGGACACCGCCTTCCCCGTCACGGGCCACAGCCTGAACTCCGCGCTCTTCTCCGTGACCGACTGCCAGAAGATCATCAAAAAGGCCGTGGTGGAGCGGCTCAAGAGCCGTTACCATATTTCCTGGTTCGATGAGAACGCCGAGACGGTGCAGATCCGCTTTTCCATCATGAAGGATCAGGTCTCCCTGTGTCTGGACACCAGCGGCGAGGGTCTGCACAAGCGGGGCTACCGGCCTGCCCACAACGCCGCTCCCCTGCGGGAGACCCTGGCCGCCGCCATGGTGAACCTTTCCCATTACCGGGGTCGGGACGATTTCTGCGATCCCTTCTGCGGCAGCGGCACCATCCCCATTGAGGCGGCGCTTATTGCCCGGAACATCGCCCCCGGCATGAATCGTCACTTCGCCGCCATGGACTGGCGCACGCTGGATAAAAAGCTCTGGCAGGAGGAAAAGGACCTGTCCCGTTCCCTGGAGTATCACGGGGACTATCGGATCTTTGCCTCGGACCTGGACCCCAAAGCCGTTGCCATGGCGAAAGCCAATGCCGAGCGGGCCGGTGTAGCGGAGCTGATCCGCTTTAAGACCGCCGACGCCCGGAGCTTCTCCCGGGAGACGGAGCGGGGCGTCCTCGTCACCAACCCCCCTTACGGCGAGCGCATCGGCGAGAAGGAAGAGGCGGAGGAGCTTTACCGCGCTTTCGGCGCAGCGTACCGGAACAGCGCCAACTGGCAGCTCTATCTGCTCTCCTCCCACACGGAATTTGAGCGCTGCTTCGGCAAGGAAGCGGACAAGAAGCGCAAGCTCTATAACGGCATGATCAAGTGCGATCTGTTCATGTACTACAAATAAAAAAAGAAGGTTCGGGATATGAAGCATCTGTTCATCGTGAACCCCATCGCCGGCGGCAAGGACAAGACCGGGGAGGTCCGCGCCAGAGTCAGCGCCGCCTTTGCCAACCGCAAGGATGAGGTTGAGGTCTATGTGACCAGGGCGCCCATGGACGCCGCCCGCAAGATCGAGGCGGAGGCCAAAACAGCGGAGCATCTGCGCGTCTACGCCTGCGGCGGCGACGGCACCTTCAATGAGTGCGTCTGCGGTGCGGCGGGAAAACCAAACGTGGCGGTGACTCCCCTGCCCACCGGCACCGGCAACGACTTCTGCCGCATGTTCGGCGAGGAAAAGGATCTCTTCCGGGATCTGGACGCCCTGCTGAACGGCACGGAGCGGCCCATCGACCTTATCGACTGCAACGGCCGCTACTGCGCCAACATCTGCTCCGTTGGCGTGGACGCCCGCATCGGCACCGATGTGCATAAGTACAGCCGCATTCCCCTCATCGGCGGGGCCACCGGCTATGTGGTCTCGGCGGTGGTGAATTTGTTCAAGGGCATAGCCACAGCCATGGACATCCGCTGTGAGGACGTACATACCGAGGGGAAGCAGACCCTGGTCTGTGCCTGCAACGGCCGCTTTTACGGCGGCGGCTTCAACCCCAGCAGGGATGCCCGGCCCGACGACGGGATCCTGGATATTTATATTGTGAAGAAAGTGAGCCTCCTGCAGTTTGCCACCCTCATCGGCAAATACGCCAAGGGAGACGCCGATCAAATGCCTGCCTTCATCAAGCATATCCGCTCCTCCGGAGAACTCACCATCCGCTGCGCCAAGGAGGACGTGGCCCAGCTGGACGGCGAAGCCCTTCGGGCCAAGGAATTCCACGTCCGTATGGTCCCCGGCGCCCTGAACCTCATCGTCCCCAAAGGGATGAAGTTCTTTGCGGAATGATCTGTGATAAAGCCTTCCCCGCAGTGGAAGGCTCAGGCTGTCGACAAAGTGTGGGAAACTACGCTCCCCTGAAAGGGGAGCTGTCGCCGCCGTGATCGGCGGTGACTGAGGGGTTACGATAGATGAAGTACTCCCTCGGTTTTCTTGTTTTCTTTACCCCTCCGTCATCCGGCGGACCGTGACACGCCGGATGACACCTCCCCTTGCAGGGGAGGGCAAGGCCTTTGCCTGCACATTGAGCCTTCCCCGTGCGTGCGAAGGCTCTCGGGCCTCGTCATCATCGCACTCCCCCCTTGTCACAAAAAGTTTAAAACTTCTTTTTGCCGGGGGCTTGCAAAAAAAGAAAAATGTGGTATAGTATGCATCGTTAGCACTCAGATGTTTTGAGTGCTAACGATGCTGAATTTTGTTAATAACATTTCTTGGAGGTATAGAAGCAATGAAACTCAAACCTTTAGCTGACCGTGTCGTGCTGAAACAGCGTGCCGCCGAAGAGCGCACCGCTTCCGGCCTGTTCCTGGCCTCTTCCGCCCAGGAGAAGCCCGAGATCTATGACGTGATCGAAGTCGGCCCCGGCGGTCTGGTGGACGGCAACAAGGTCGAAATGATCGTGAAGGCCGGGCAGCAGGTCCTGGTCGGCAAGTACAGCGGCAGCAAGGTCAAGCTGGACGACGTAGAATACACCATCGTGCGCCAGTCCGACATCTTGGCTGTCATCGAGTAAAAGGAGGCTATTGAATTATGGCAAAGCAGATCATTTATGGCGAAGAGGCCCGCAAGGCCATCGAGCGCGGCGTCAACCAGCTGGCTGATACCGTAAAGATCACCCTCGGCCCCAAGGGCCGGAACGTGGTTCTGGACAAGAAGTTCGGCACTCCCCTGATCACCAACGACGGCGTCACCATCGCCAAGGAGATCGAGCTGGAGAACGCTTTTGAGAATATGGGCGCCCAGCTCATCAAGGAAGTTTCCACCAAGACCAACGACGTGGCCGGCGACGGTACCACCACTGCCACCGTTCTGGCCCAGGCCATGATCAACGAGGGTCTGAAGAACCTGGCCGCCGGCGCCAACCCCATGACCATGAAGAAGGGCATGCAGAAGGCCACCGCTGACGCTGTGGAGGCCATCAAGGCCGTTTCCCAGCCCGTCTCCGGCACGAAGGACATCGCCCGCGTCGGCACCATCTCCTCCGGCGACGAGCACATCGGCACACTGATCGCCGAGGCCATGGAGAAGGTCAGTCAGAACGGCGTTATCACCATTGAAGAGAGCAAAACCGCTGAGACCTACAGCGATGTGGTCGAGGGCATGCAGTTTGACCGCGGCTACCTCTCCCCCTACATGGTCACCGATCCCGACAAGATGGAAGCTGTCATCGATGACGCTCTCATCCTCCTCACCGACAAGAAGATTTCCAACATTCAGGAAGTGCTGCCTCTGCTGGAGCAGATCGTGCAGCAGGGCCGCAAGCTCCTCATCATCGCTGAGGACGTGGAGGGCGAAGCCCTTGCCACCATCGTGCTGAACAAGCTCCGCGGCACCTTCACCTGCATCTGCGTCAAGGCCCCCGGCTTCGGCGATCGCCGCAAGGAAATGCTGCAGGATATCGCCGTTCTCACCGGCGCCACCGTCGTGTCCAGCGAGCTGGGCATGGAGCTGAAGGAAGCCGGCCTGAACGTTCTGGGCCAGGCTCACCAGGTCAAGGTCACCAAGGAGAACACCGTCATCGTGGACGGCGCCGGTGATCCCGCCGCCATCGCTGCCCGCCGTACTCAGATCGCCCGTCAGATTGAGACCACTACCTCTGAGTATGACAAGGAGAAGTTGCAGGAGCGTCTTGCCAAACTCTCCGGCGGTGTTGCCGTCATCAAGGTGGGCGCCGCCACCGAGACTGAGATGAAGGAAAAGAAGCTGCGCATTGAGGACGCGCTGAACGCCACCCGCGCCGCAGTGGCCGAGGGCATTGTCCCCGGCGGCGGCAGCGCCTACGTGCTGGCCTCCAAGGCTGCCGAGAAGCTCACCGTCACTCTTGAGGGCGACGAGAAGACCGGCGCCGCCATCATCGCCAAGGCTCTGAAGGCCCCCATCATGCAGATCGCGGCCAACGCCGGCGTGGAAGGCGCTGTGATCCTCAACAAGGTCGCCGACGCCGAGAGCGTCAACTTCGGCTATGACGCTGCCAACGACAGCTACGGCGATATGCTCTCCCTGGGCATCGTGGACCCGACCAAGGTCTGCCGCAGCGCCCTGGAGAACGCCTCCTCCGTCGCCTCCATGGTCCTCACCACCGAGAGCCTGGTTGCCGACATTCCCGAGAAGGCCGCTCCCGCCCCCGCCGCTCCCGACATGGGCGGCATGTACTGATCAAGGCGAAAAAGCCTTGAGAAACGCTCGCTTTTCGGCTTAGGGCTGCCCGTTACTACACCAGCTTTACACCAAAAGCGTTCAGTATGATATGAGATCCCCCAGGGAATGAGTTTTCACCCATCCCCTGGGGGATTTTTTGCTAGAGTCAAGAGCGATCATAAGTGTGCTCCGATTTCGAGAAATAACCGTGAACAGCATGCAAAGTATCACTCTTCATTGTGTGCGCTATCGGGCAAGGCCTCTTATAAAAAAGGGCGAAGCAAAATAGTGTTTTCAAACTCGTCGAGCGATAATAATTCCAGCTTTGTCCGATCAATCGTTTTGAGCCAATAGTTCATGCGGGGCAATGGGTTTGACTTGTCAGGCAGGACGACACGAAACTCTTTCTCTCCAGAAAAATAGTTGTCCTTAAAGAACAAGCATTGATATGCGTCTTCATCATAGACGAGATAGTATTCCCGTTCTCCTCCAAGCTTTGATTCTTCAACATAGCAGAAACAGCAATTACCAAGTTGCTCAAGGAACTCCTTCTCAGAGACTCTATTCCCTATATTTGACATATATTGCGTAGTTATCCCGTCACTACACGATTCATAGTAATTGACTCTTCCCATTTTTGCAGCAGGAAACTGATCCAGTACCGATTGAATAAAATCATTCTTATCATGAAAAATCAACGCCGAATCTGCTTTTGGAAAGTGAGAGCGAATGGTACGCATAAACTCCGGCTTTATGATTGCTCCGTTTTCAGTCTGAATACAGTCGATATCGGTATCAATCTCAGAAAGGCAATAAACAGGTGTATTCGCCACCGCTAAAATCAGAGCACTTACTAAATCAGGATGCTGGAAAACATGCTTTTTCCCAGAATCATCATAGATTGCTGCACTAGTAACTGGAAGTTTCAATGTAGCTTCCGCATCGTCTCCCTGCCCTTTGATATGGCTCTCGGTTTCTATTTTCTTGAAGGACAATGCTGTCGAAAACGAAAAGAGGCTTACCGCAATGCTCTGTTGCAGATACTTTTTCTTGCCAAATTTCACGAGCAACTTCATCTTGTACCTTTCTCGTGTAGAATCAAAGATTTCCTCTGAAAAGCCCGGATTTCTCTTTCATTATTCTTCACTCATCACCGGAGAACTTTCATGCACCTTCCAAGCATACGGGAAATCCGCATAACGATCCTGCTCATTGATGGGAGGCAGCGCATCCACGATCCGCATCGTCTCGACCGACACCGTCACAAGGCGTCTGATAAGGTTTGAAATGTAGCAGGGATCGTCACTGTATGCATTGGGGTCATTGACGATACCGGAGGCGGGATCGGTCTTGACTTGGTAGCGGTCGATCATCCATTCCAGGGGGCTTCGACCGTTGACCACATAGCGGTGGGCAGCCTCCGGGATCCCTTTGTATGTGAGTCTGCTGCTATAGACAAGAACGCTCCGATCCTCGACGGATCTTCCGGCCTCCGGGTCTTTCTTTTTGCCCCAACGCAGCTTTTGCACCGGGCCTGGATCTTCCACGTTGCCCACGATCGTCAAGGGATACATCTCTGCAGATTCGTAGTTCAAATGGATCCCGGCGAGTTTTTTTCCAGCCTGACAAAATGCGTCGAAGTCCTCTGCAAAGGGAATGCGCGGAAGTTCCTTCTTCAGGTTCGCCGCAAAGCGGCTGCGGTATTCTTCGGAGTGCAGGATGCCATAGACATAGTAGAAGATGTCCTCCTTCTGGATCTCACGATAGCGGTTTTTCTTGGCATTCTCGGCGACTCCGCCCGGATACACTTTACGGAATACACTCAGTGCATCATCAGTGATGGCATCATGCCGGATGACTCTCCCGCTTCCTGCGCTCTCATACCAATACAGGGGGAAGCACTGTGCATCACCGACATAGTGTAGATCGACAATTGTATTTGAAATCAGGGCGGATAACCCCTTTGCACCCGAAAGCGCAATCACAACATTCTTATAACCCAATGGGAAGAGCTTAGGAATCTGGTACACTCTTCCGTTTAGTTCGCTCGAGTAATACACCCATTGCTTACAAAACGGTCTAAATGCTCCTTCAGTGATGCGTTTTGCGGAGAAAGAGATTTCCTGGTTCCTGCTACAGTTGCTGAGAAGCCCCCAGTTCCATTTGATGCTGGTTTCATCGTATTCTACAAAATCATTGATCTCAATACTGTCAAGGGAAGCTGCGCGTCTTTTCCGCTCTTTCTCGTAAAACTGGATCGTCTTGCGGATGTTCTGCTCCAGCGCCGCAGAAGAATAGTTCCAAGCCCAGACATCCCTCTCTGTCTTCAGACCATTGCTCCATATCTCAAACATACCAAGAGGTTCTTTGAGCTTTTCGACGCCCATTGGTGCAAACCGATACCACGAATCGTCTCTCTGTTCCAGCCAATCCCCGTGATGGTCAGGGCGCAGAATCTCCCATGTAAACGGTTCACTGAGCACGGAAGCACCAACGATAGACAGCTTATCTTCTCGAGAGAGATAGTCCCCGATATCGTGATAACGAATAACGCCGCGCTCCGAAGACGAGGGATTCTTCACAAGCATAGTTATCGCTACCGGCGCACGTGATCCAGCGCCAAAAATTTTACCTCCTTCTTTCCGGGATTGCTCTCCCTGAGTACGCTGATTGCCTCGCAAGTCAAAAACATATATCGAGCTGAATTCTTCGGACAAGCATCTTCTGAACCCGTTTGCCGAATCTGAGCGCAGCCAACCTCCGTTGGTCACGAACGCAACAATTCCCTTTTCCCCGATACGATCAGATGCCCAGCGGAAAGCTCGGATATAGGAATCGTACAGGGAATTCTTGTTAGTAGCCTGCGTTCTTGCTGCATAGGTGGTCGCAATACGCCTGTCCAACGTTGGATAACTCTCGTTGGCGTTATTCTCGTTTGCACTGTTTTGCCCGGATGACCAGGGTGGATTTCCGACCAGTACATGGATCGGCGTCTCCATTTGGCGAAGAACACGCTCAGAGTTGTCCACGAACATCTCGACATCGATCAGATCGTTGTCCTCGTACATCTGGAACGTGTCTGTCAGCACGGCACCGGGGAAGCTTTCATACTCCCCACCTACGCGGCTATGATAGGCGTGTTCAATGTTGATGGACGCAATGTAGTAGGCGAGCAGCATGATCTCATTGCAGTGGATCTCATGCCTGTACTTATACGGAAGCTTGTCTGTGGGCATGAGCTCCGTGTCATTGATCAGATCGACGATAAAAGTGCCCGTACCGGTAAAGGCGTCAAGAATATGCACGCCCTCATCACATAGATGCTGCCTGAACTCTTTGAATAAAAGCCGATCCGTAGCGTGAAGAATATAGTCGACGACCTGACTCGGCGTGTAGACGATCCCCATTTTTTCAGAGGTCGCTTTGAACGCTTCTTTGAAAAAGGACTCATACAGATCCTTGATGACTGCCTGACGGCCTGCATCGGTGCGGATGCCCTCGGCACGCATCCTGACAGACGCATACAGCTCCCGCAGTTCTCGCTTCTCGGCCTCAGTTTCCAGCGTATTCCGCCGGAGAACAGCAAGCATCTTTTCCATTGCGATCGAGACGGGGTTGCTCTTGGCAAAGTCCGCTCCCGCAAACAGCGCCTCAAACACCGGCAGCGTGATAATATGCTGTGCCAACATTTCAACGGCCTGGGCTTCTGTGATGGAATTGTTCAGAGAATCCCGCAGGCCCTGGAGGAACTTTCCGAACTCTACCTGTGCCGTCTCGTCTGTACAGATGATCTCACTGATGCGCTGGATATGCCGCAGAGCGATCCCGGCAATGTCCTTTGCCCAAACATCCCAGTAGACCTTTGTGCCGCATTTCTTGACTATCAGGGCATTGATGGCCTCCTGGAGCTGCTTCGATGCGCCGCCCATCTCGTCGAACAAGTCTGACTGCGTGGGCACAAAGCCGCCGTCTCCTTCACCGGCGGGCGTCTCGGGAGGTGTCTGCGGATCGGCAGGGACTCCAGCATCGACCACCGTAACAACGGGAGATGCTTTGCTCTTGTCGTAGGGAAGCGCGTTGATACGGGCGTCCAGACGTTCGTCATGGCTCCGCAAGGCTTTGAGGACTTCCCATAGGTCTCGTTGTCATCCAGGGCGTTGTCCGCTGTCATACCGGCAGGGATCACGATGGGGAGGATGATGTATCCAAACTGTTTGCCCTCAAACTTACGCATGACGCGCCCCACAGCCTGGATAATGTCGATCTGAGATTTCTTGGGCTGCAGAAAGATCACGGCATCAAGGCTGGGTACATCAACGCCCTCTGCAAGGCAGCGAGCGTTTGAAAGGATACGACAGGCGGCATTTTCTCCGCTTTCTGTCTGCTCCAGCCATTGCAGGCGCTCGCGTCTGGTGTTGGAGTCCATCGTGCCGTCCACATGCTGGATCTTGCATCGGAACTCCGGGAGAGTGTGATCCTGCTCTCTTTCATAGTCGATATACGCGTCAACAGTGCGTTGGAAATAGTCGGACATGCGCTTGGATTCGGCGATCGTGCTGCAGAACGCGACGGCGTTTTTAAGCTTATGACCGTTCACTGTACCCTGGTCGAGCAAGCCTTTCCAGCAGCCGATGATCCGGGCGGACTCCGTAACATCGAAGCCGTCCCCTTCCTCTACCATAGCCCGCTGATACACTTCACTGACAACATCCTGCGGCATGGTAAGGGCGATCACCTTGTAGTCCGTCAGCAGACCTTCGTCTATCGCACGGCCAAAGGAAAGATGGTAAAACTCCGGGCCGTACTTTACCTCGTCATCCATTGAGGAAACGATGTAGGAATCCGCGTTAGCGATCCTGACCGCACGGTCGCCATAGATGCGCGGCGTGGCCGTCATATACAGGCGCTTTTTGCCGTTAATGATCATGTTGTCATGGACTTTGACGAACTCGCTGGACTCTTCCTGCTTTCCCTGCTCTACCATGCCTGTCGTGCGGTGCGCCTCGTCGCAGATGATGAGGTCAAACGCGGGCAGGCCCATTCTCTGCGCGTCAGATACGACTTGAATAGATTGATAGGTCGAAAAAATCACGCAAAGGCTATTCGGATCGGCATTCTTCACCTGGGCATACAGGGTATCCGAATCTGTCGATGCGGGGTATGGAAGATCCTTCAACGAGGAGTCCCATGTGTCTTGATCGACCTGAGAAGCTTTTGCGTCAGAGCACACAACGGCGCAGACCATAGGGAGCTTTGCCTGGTTTGCCCATTCCCGCATAGACTGACCGACAAGGGCGATCGACGGCGCGAGGAACAGTATCCTCCCGCCCTTTTGATTCTGAGAATGCAAGTATTCCTCAGTCAGCCGGAGCGCAGTGATCGTTTTGCCCGTTCCGCAGGCCATGATCAACTTACCGCGGTCATGTGTCTGGAACCCGTCCAAGCATGCACGAATAGCCTCGGCCTGGTGCGGTCGGGGCTCTTTGAATGCTCGTGTTGTGGTGCTCTTTCCGGCGATCCAATCCGCAAAATCGATCTCCGATTGAGCCATATCCTCGGCGAAGATCCGGATCGTGTCCCAGCTCTCCGCGACAGTATCCAGGTTGCCGCTAAAGCGCGCAGCAGTGGTGACGATCATCGTATGGGGATACGTTCCCTTGTTGCCGGTTTTGCCAAAGAAAGTTGCAACTTCCTTGTAGTCAAGCGTAGCGTCGTCATCCAGGCATTTGCACTGGATCGCCCAGTAGGATCCATCTTCTCGATCCTGCGCTACCAGGTCAATGCCGATGTCAGCACCGTCGTTGGTCGGCGCACTTGACCACATCCAAACTTCGCTGAACTTGGCCCTCCAGAGAGGATCATTCTTGAGATAGAAGCGGGTCAGCCTTTCAAACTGCGTTCCCTTATCGCGTTCAGATGTGGCAGTGGATCTGATATACTCAATCGCCTCATAAATTGTACTCATCGTAGTATCCTCCCAGGATTATCGCAGCAACACAGACATATCATCTGTATTTTATCAAAGTATAGCATACATCATGTCGAAAATGAAGATTTTTCTTCCCGTGCACATTCCTACTCAAAAAGTGAATAGAGCCCCTATTTCTGTCCCTCAACCTTTTGTAGCGTGATAATCAGAGTATAGCTATAATATCATTAAAAGCCTCTGGGCCGATCTGATCCGGCCCAGAGGCTTTTTTGTATTCTTGTTATGGCTCCGCATCCAGCAGGCCGATAGAGATATCGTTCACGTTGGTGCCCGTGGGGCCGGTGACGATCAGGCCGTCCACCGCCAGGAGCGCGTGGTAAGCGTCGTTGGCCTGCAGCACCTCATGCAGGGTGATCCCTTTTTCCCGCAGTTTGTCAAAGGTATCGCCATCCGCATAGCCGCCGGCAGCGTCGGTGGGGCCGTCCGTCCCATCGGAGCCCACACTGATGACACAGGCGTTTTTCAGCCCGCGCAGGCCTTCCAAGGCAGAGAGCGCCAGCTCCTGGTTTCGTCCGCCGAGGCCCTTTCCGGTAAGGTGCACCACCGTTTCCCCGCCCGCCAGAAAGGCAAGCTTTTTCCCATTCCTGGCATGACTGCGCAGGATGGAGGCCAGAAAGCGTCCCGCTTCCCGGGCCTCGCAGTTCAATTGGTCCGTAAGGAACACGGGCTCATAGCCCATGGCGCGGCAGGCTTCTCCCGCCGCACGGCAGAGCTCCCGGACACTGCCCACCACCCGGGCATGGACGTTTCCGATCTCTTTGGGGGTCTCGATCCGGAGGCAGGCCTCCGCATCCCGGCTGAGCCGCAGGCCGTACTTTGCCGCAATGGCCAGCGCGTCGGCACAGGTGGCCGGATCCGGGCTCACCGGGCCGGAGGCGATGCTTTCCAGCGGGTCACCCAGCACATCCGAGAGGATGACCGCCTCCACCTTCGCGGGGGCACAATGGACGGCGAGCTTTCCGCCCTTGACGGCCGAGAGCCGCTTGCGGATGATATTGACCTCCGTGATATCCGCCCCGCAGGCCAGGAGCTGCTGGGTGATATCCTGCAGCTCAGAAAGCGGGATCAGCGGCTTTTCAAACAGTGCGCTGCCCCCACCGGAGAGCAGGAAAAGCACCGTATCGTCTTCCCGCAGATCTTCCGTCAGCTTCAGCGCCGCCTCCCCGGCGAGAACGCTGTTTTCGTCCGGGACCGGGTGCCCCGCCTCCAGACAGCGGAGGCCGTCGATGGGGCCGTCAAAATGGCCGTATTTGCTGATGACAAGTCCATCCGTCACTGGCCGGGTCAGCACTGAGAGCGCGGCCTTTGCCATCCGCGGCGCCGCCTTGCCCACGGCCAGGAGAAACACCCGGCCGGAAAAAACTCTGCCCTGCAGGGCCCGGCGCACCGCTTCCTCGGGCAGCACGGCCCGGATGGCACTGAACGCGGCCTTTTCCGCATCCTTCCGCAGCTTTTGGTTCATGGCGCTCCCTCCTGATCCCGCTCTTTCGATCCTGATCCTCAGGAATAAGGATAGCATAAGCTGCCTGCAAACACAATCCTTCTCTCACCGGATACGCCAATCAGCAGGGCAAATCATCCCGGTTTCTCCCCTTCTCCCGAAAAAAAGGCCTGCAAACCTTGACTTGCGTGGCAAGGCGTGGTATAAAAAGAAGGAATCTGAATAATTCTTTTGGAGGACTACACAATGGAACACATCGTCACCCTGAAGACCCGCAATCTCTGTGACAGCGCTGTGAGCGGCGGCTGCGGCGAGTGCCAGACCTCTTGCCAGTCTGCCTGCAAGACCAGCTGCGGTATTGCCAACCAGAAGTGCGAGAACACCGAGGACTGATCGGGAAAAGCTTGAATGCCGCCATGAAAGATGGCGGCATTTTTTTCGGCACTTGCAAAACGCGTTTTATGAAACACAATCTGCATTTCCTATAACAAGGAGAACATATCCATGATCCATCAATACAAACTGGGCGGATACAACATCGTCCTGGACATCTGCTCCGGCGCCGTGCACGCGGTGGACGATCTGGCCTATGACCTGATCGCGGGCTTTGAAAGTCAGCCGAAAGAGCAGCTCCTTGCCGGGATGGCCGTCCGTTACCCCGCTGTCCCCGCCGAGGAGATCGAGAGCTGCTATACCCAGATCGAGGCTCTTCGGGACGAGGGCCAGCTCTTCACACCGGACACCTTTGCCCCCATGGCGGGCAAATTCAAGGAAAAGAGCGCGGGGGTCATCAAGGCTCTCTGTCTGCATGTGGCCCACACCTGCAACCTCAACTGCTCCTACTGCTTTGCAAGCCAGGGCAAGTACCACGGGGACCGGGCCGTCATGAGCTTCGAGGTGGGCAAGCAGGCGCTGGACTTTCTCATTGAGCATTCCGGCAAGCGGCGCAACCTGGAGGTGGACTTCTTCGGCGGCGAGCCGCTGATGAATTTCCAGGTGGTAAAGGATCTGGTGGCCTATGCCCGCTCCCGGGAACAGGAAGCCCACAAGAACTTCCGCTTTACCCTCACCACCAACGGCATGCTCATTGACGATGACGTGATCGACTTTGCCAACCGGGAGATGAGCAACGTGGTCCTCTCCCTGGACGGCCGCAAGGAGATCCATGACCGCTACCGGGTGGACTACGCCGGAAACGGCAGCTGGGAGAGGATCGTTCCCAAGTTCCAGAAGCTGGTGGAGGCTCGCGGCGGCAAGAACTACTATATGCGCGGCACCTTTACCCACCAGAATCCAGACTTCGTCCAGGACATCCGCCAGATGCTGGACCTGGGCTTCACCGAGCTCAGCATGGAGCCCGTGGTCTGCGCGCCGGAGGATCCCTCCGCCCTCACCCCGGCGGATATCGAGATCGTGAAGCAGCAGTATGAGGAGCTGGCGGAGCTGATGCTCCAGCGGGACCGGGAAGGCCGTCCCTTCACCTTCTATCACTACATGATCGACCTGGCCGGCGGTCCCTGCATCTACAAGCGCATCTCCGGCTGCGGCTCCGGTACGGAGTACATGGCCGTCACCCCCTGGGGCGATCTCTATCCCTGCCACCAGTTTGTGGGTGAGGAGCGCTTCAAGCTGGGCGATATCTGGAAGGGGCTGGATAACCCCGAGGTCCAGGGCGAGTTTGCCGCCTGCAACGTCTATGCCAAGCCCGAATGCCAGAACTGCTGGGCCAAGCTCTACTGCTCCGGCGGCTGCGCGGCCAACGCCTATCACGCCACCGGCGCCATCACCGGCGTCTACGAATCCGGCTGCGAGCTCTTCCGCAAGCGCATGGAGTGCGCCATCATGCTGGCTGTGGCAAGAGCTGCCGAAGGCCGATGAACACCCCCATCTGCGATTTTGTCCGTGCCTACCGGGAGCGTGAAGCCCTGCGCCTGCATATGCCGGGGCACAAGGGCCGTCCCCTTTTGGGGCCGGAGGAGCTTGACATCACCGAGATCCCGGGGGCGGACGTGCTCTACCACGCCCGGGGCATCATCCGGGAGAGTGAGGAAAACGCCGCCTCCCTCTTCGGCAGCGCCCGCACGCTCTACAGCGCCGAAGGCTCCTCCCTCTGTATCCGGGCCATGCTGCAGTTGAGTCTGCTCTATGCCAGGCTCCGGGGACTTCCCCCGCGCATCGCTGCCGGGCGCAACGCCCACCGGGTCTTTCTGGAAGGCGCAGCGCTATTGGACCTGGAGCTTTGCTGGATCGGCTGCGGCCCTTCCCTGCTCTCCTGCGTCCCCACGCTCTCGGAGCTGGAGGAGCTCTTCGCCGATCCCGATAAGGCCCCCGCCGCGGTCTATCTCACCAGTCCCGATTATCTGGGCAACTGTCTGGACCTTGCGCCCTACGCGGAGCTCTGCCACCGCCACGGCGCTCTGCTCCTGGTGGACAACGCCCACGGCGCCTATCTGAGATTTCTCTCTCCCTCCCGGCACCCTTTGGATCAGGGAGTGGATCTCTGCTGCGATTCCGCCCACAAGACGCTGCCGGTGCTGACGGGCGGGGCCTGGCTGCATCTCTCCCGCGGCTGTCCGAAGGAGCTGCTGCCCATGGCGGAGCAGGCTCTGGCCCTCTTTGCCAGCACCAGCCCCTCCTACCTGATCCTCCAGTCTCTGGACGCGGTGAACCCGCTTCTGGCGGGGGATTATCCCGACCGCATCCGGGAGACGGCAGCGAAGGTGGATGCCTTGAAAACTTCCCTCCGGGTTGCCGGATGGATGCTTTCCGGCCAGGAATCCTTGAAGCTCTGTCTGCTGCCAAAGGCCCGGGGCTACACCGGGGAAAGCCTTGCAGAGCTTCTGCAGCAGGCCGGGATCGTGGCGGAATTTGCGGACCCGGACCACCTGGTGCTGATGTTCACACCGGAGAATACCGAGGCGGAGCTCAAGCGCCTGGAAGCTTTTCTTCTGTCTCTGCCGCGCTTGACCCCCATGCAAGAGACTCCGCCTCCCCTGCCAGCACCTCAGCCGGTGCTCTCTCCCCGGGAGGCTTTGCTCTCTCCTTTTGAGACGCTGCCGGCGGAGCGCTGCCCGGGTCGGATCCTGGCCACACCCTGCGTGGGCTGTCCCCCCGCAGTGCCCATCGCCGTCTGCGGGGAGCGTCTCAGCGCGGAGGCTCTGGCCCTCTTCCGCTATTACGGCATTGAGGAACTGGACGTCGTCCTATAATCAAAAAAGCACCCGGAAAGCATTTTTCCGGGTGCTTTTATGTTGAATGGTCAGGCCCATGTGCCATCGCGGAAAACAGGAACGCTTGTCCCGTCCGCACGGACCCCATCGATGGCCAGGTCGTCGCTGCCCACCATGAAGTCCACATGGATGATGGAATCGTTGATGCCCCGCGCTCTGGCCTCTTCCGTGCTCAGATCGTCCCCGTCGGGCAGGACCTCCTTGAAGCCCGCGCCCAAGGCCACATGGCAGCAGGCGTTTTCGTCAAACAGGGTCTCGTAGAACAGGAAGCCGCACTGGTTCACCGGGCTCTCCTTGGGCACCAGGGCCACCTCGCCCAGCATGCAGGCGTTTTCATCCATGGCGATCATCTTCTCCAGCAGCTCCTGGCCCCGCTCCGCCTTGCAGGAGACAGCTTTGCCACCGGTAAAGGTGATGGAGAAGTCCTCGATCAGCTGGCTGTTCCAGCTCAGGGGCTTGGTGCTCACCAGGGTTCCCTCGCAGCTGCCCGCGAGAGGCGAGGTAAAGATCTCCTCCGTGGGCATGTTGGGGATGTAGCTTGCGCCGTTGCGCTGATTCACAGCGCCGGCCCCCTCCCAGCGGGCGTCAGGAATCAGCTCTACGGTAAAATCCGTGCCGTTGGCGCTGCGATACCGCAGATAGCGGAAGCCCTGCTCGTTCAGCCAGGCCGCCTTGGCTGTGATGAAGTCCGAGTGGGCCTGCCAGGCCGCCACCGGGTCATGCTCCCCGTCGATGCGCACGGTTTTCAGCACCGCGTCCCAGAGCTTCTGCACCGCCGTTTCGGCGTCATCCTCCGGGAAGCACTTCTTCGCCCACTTTTCCGAGGGGTAGGCCGCAATGGTCCATTGATGCTTGCCGTCGATGGCGTTGCGGTAAGGCTTGAGCACTTTTGCCCGGCTCCGCCCCACATAGGAGAGCTTGTCCGGAGAGATCCCCGCCAAGGCATCCGGGTCCTCGGAGGCGATAAAGATGCGGCAGGGCAGATCCTCCACCATCTGTTTGGCCTTGGCCTCCTCCCAGGGAAGCACGGTGCCCAGGGTCTCCTGGTCCGCATAGAGGTAGTGCAGCCGGGAGATCCCGTCGCTCTGCCATTCCACGTTGACCTTTTTGGCCCCAGCCTTGTAGCACTCCTCCGCCAGCAGCACGGCGAAAGCCGCCTGATCCACGGCAACGCTCAGCTGCACCACCTGTCCCGGCTGGACGTTGGCCCCCGAGCGGGCGATGAGCCTTGCGTAGCTCTGCAAAATCTCCGGTGTGATCTTCATGAACATCCTCCTTGCCCCGGCAAGTGAAATAAGCAGAAGCCGGGTTTGATTGATGGCCATATTGTACTCCACCTGCCCACAAATGACAAGCACCATCAAAAAGCATCCCTGCGGCGTCCACCGCAGGGATGCTTTTTGATGTTTTTCCTGTGAATTAATCTGCCAAGCCTGCCAGCAGCTTCCGCAGCCGCACCAGGTCCAGGATCGTGACGGTACCGTCCCCGTTCAGGTCGGAGGCCATCGGATCGGCAGTTGGCTGCACTCCCACCAGGTATTTGCGCAGCTGCAGCAGGTCCAGCCCGTTCAGCGCCCCATCTCCGTTCAGGTCACCGGTGACCGGGGAAAGGAACACCCCGTCGGTGCAGTGAACGGTGACCCGGTGAGGCGGATATTCGATGCTCAGGGTCTGCCAGGCCTCCACGGTGTCGCCGTAGTAGAGATCGGTCAGCGCCTCGCACTGCACAAAGGAAAGGCTCCCGTTTGTCTCCAGGCTTGCAGGGATCGTCACGCTGACAAGGCCGGTGCAGTTTCTGAACGCATTGCTGCCGATGCTTGTCACCCCCTCCGGGATCGTCAGGCTCTCCAGGGCCCTGCAGCCATCGAAGGCCCCGATGGCGATGCCCGCCACCCCCGCCGGGATGCTGTAGGAGCTCTGGGTCTTTCCCGCGGGATAGAGCACCAGGCTTGTTGCGCCTTTGTTGAACAGCACGCCGTCCGCAGACTGGTAATTTGCGTTGCCCTCATCCACAGTAATATCCGTCAAAGCTTCGCAGCCGGAGAAGACATAGGGGCTGATTCTGACATAGCAATTCGGCACTGTGACGCCGCGCAGTTCGCTGCAATTTCCAAAAGCATAATCCCCAATGTAGAATGCCGTTTGTGGAAACACGATCTCTGTCAGTTTTGTGCCAAAGAACGCATAACTCCCGATATGCGTCACAGTCCACGGCATTTCTACTCGCTTCACTGCAAGGTTGCAAAAGGCATACTCTCCAATCATTCTGATGCCCTCTTCGATCACGATACAGTCGATGATCGAACGAGCTTCGTACCAGCCGGGACGGGCTTCAGCACTTAAGTTCCACATCTCTGCTCTGCCGCGAAGCTCCAGGATCCCCTCGGAGAGTTCCCAGGTCATCGCATCGCCGCAGGTACCGGAGGCAGAGTAGTACAGCGTGGCCTCTTCCAGAGGCTCGTTGCCGCTTCCGATCCGGATGTCGGTCCAGTCCTCCTGCGAGCTGCCGTAATCCACTCTTTCCATCGCTGTGCAGCCGGAGAACGCATTTTCTCCGACCTGCTGCAGGCTGGCCGGAATCCTCACTCCTGTGAGCGCGGTGCAGCCCGAAAAGGCACGATTGCCAATGGCGGTGAGTCCCTCGGGCAAGTTCACGCGCAGGATCCGCTCTGCATATTCCTGCCAGGGCGAACTGTCCCACATTGCTCCGGTGCCGAACAGGCTCAGCGTACCGTCTTCTTCCAGGATCCAGCGCAGATTCTCTCCGCATGAATCGGAGATTGCCGCATCGTAGGGGGTCCAGCTGATCGTGTCACCATAGCTCTGGCGGATTTCTTCGGTCCAGCTGGGATCTTCCGCCGGGTACCATGCCGTGGCTACAACATTCAGAAAGGCATCCTGTTCAACGCTGGGAGCTTGTCCGTCAAAATGGATCCGGGTCAAGTCGGTGCAATGGCAAAACGCCCAGTTCCCGATTTCCGTGACCGATGAGGGAAATCGGACTTCTTTCAAGCTGCGGCACCGGAAGAAGGTATGCTCCTCCAGGACACACACGCCCTCTCCCAGGCTGACACTCACAAGCGCCTCACAACCTGTGAACGCTGATTCGCCAACGCAGTCAATACTCCCCGGTACATACACAGACTTCAGGTTTTTGCAATCATAAAACGCTGCACGGTCCAATCTGGCAACGCCCTCCGGGATCCTGACGTTTACCAGGCCGCTACCGATAAACGCACACTCCTCGATGGTCCGAAGGCTCACCGGAAGATCGATCTCCTGCAGCGCCTTACATCCACTAAATGCGTTTTGTCCGATCCTGGTGACGCCCTCCGGGATGCTTACCCGCTCCAGATCGCTGCAGCCGCTAAAGGCATGGGTTCCGATCCCGGAGACGCCGGGCAGAATCTGCAGTTCCCGGATCTGCGCCAGCTCTTCCCACCAGGGCGGATTCTCAACATCATAGTCCCACATGTCTCCGGAGCCGCTGATAAGAAGCACGCCGTTTTCGTCCAGGCTCCAAATCAGATCATCTCCGCAGTGGTCCGCCGTATGGGGCACAATGTCCCCGTCTGCACAGTGCACCCTGGCAGAAGGCATCACTGCTTCATCGGCTGCGATTTGTTTCCAATCCGCAAGGCTGCCTCCGTAGTAGACATCCGTCAGGGAATCGAGACCGACGCCGAAGGCCCGGTAACCGATGGACGTAACGCTTGCGGGGATGCGCACCTCCTTGAGGCTGCCGCAGCGGGCAAAGGCTTGACTTCCGATCTCTTTTACGCCTTCCGCCAGGACCAGGCTCTCCAGCTCATCGCAGTCCAGAAATGCAAAGCTTCCGATCCGCTGTACCGTCCCGGGGATCCGCAGTTCGCCGGTGATCCGGCAGGCTTCAAAAGCGTCCTCCCCGATCTCCTGCAGTCCGTCAGGCAGTGTGAGGTTTCCATAAACGGAAAGGGTAAAAGCGAAGTTTCCGATCTTTTTCAGGCTCTGGGGCAAAAGGATCTCCTCGGGTCTGATTTGATAGGGTCCGGTAAAAAAGGCCTTTTCTCCGATGCTTCTGACGCCCTCCATCACCACGATCCGGGTGATCTGTTTGGCATAGTCGCTCATCCACTTGGGGGCGTTCTGCACCGTATAGTCCCACATGTTCCCGCTGCCGAAGATGACCAGAGCGCCGTTTTCGGTGAGCCGCCAGTTCAAACTGTCGCCGCATTGGCCGGAATCGATGATCGGGATCACATCCTCGGTCTCGCCGATGCGTCCCTCATCCTCCACCACGGGAGAAATGCTCCCCTCCGGCTCCTCCGCCAGCGCCGCAGTGGGCAGCAAGCCGAGGCCAAGCAGCACTGTCAGCGCCAGGGCAAGCCATTGTTTTCTTCCATGCTTCATTGGAAACACCTCCGATTCCTGATGCCGCGCTTTTCTTTTGCCGGAAAGCACAGCTTCTTTTCACGGTATCAGGCTGTCCCCGCCAGAAGCCGACGCAGCTCCAACAGGTCAAGTCCGTCCACCTGTCCGTCCCTGTTCAGGTCCGCGCAGGATGTGTTCAGTTCCGCCTGGTCTCCCGCCAGGCTCTTGCGCAGCCGCACCAGGTCCAAAAGGTCCACGTTTTTATCGCCGTTGGCGTCGCCGGGCAGATAATCCGGGTCCTCCGCCCAGATGGCATAGAGCGTCACGTCCTCCTCGGGGGTAAAGCTGCCGGTGACGCCGGAGGCCGCGTTCTGCTCTGTGGCCCAGCCGAGGAAACGATAGCCGCTTCGAAGAGGCGTGGGCAGGCTCACTTCCTCCGTCTCGGTCGTGCTGCTCCACTGGGCGTAGAGGATAACGTCCGCGTTTGTCACATAGGCCGCGCCGGGGAAATAGGGCACGCCGCGGCCGTTGGCCGCCGTGTTCCATTCCCGAAAGGCATACTGTGTGATTTTTGCCGCGCAGAGGCTGGTGCTGTTCACACTGCCCCCCTGAGGGTCCAGGGTCACGGTGATGCTCTCGCTCTCGTCCGCCCGGGTGGGCAGTTCGCTGCTCAGCGTCAGCAGCACGTCGTGGGTCTTTATCTGTTCCTCCGGCGCGCCCTCGCCGCCGTTTGCGTCATAGCTCACGGTATAGAACCTCAGCAAGGGATCGCTGATGTTCACCTGGGCCTGGGCAAAGAGGACCTCCTGCTGCACAGGCCCCAGGTCGTTGGCGTAGAAATAAAGCGTCTGGGTCCCCCGCTCGGCAACGCTGAAGGTCTTGTTGAAGCCGTGATACAGGCCTGCGCCCGGGAACCTGGTTTCCACGTCCTCCCGGTAGGCCTTGGCCTCAAAATCATAACGCCGGGCGCCAGAGCCCGCAGGTCCGCCCACATAGACGTGGATCCAAACGGGGCTCGCAGGTTCGTCCGGGTCATAGGCCCAGCCGGACACGCTGACACTGCCCGCGCCGCCGGAGGCCGAATCCAGACCGGCTTTTACCGCTTCCCCGCCGGCGCTGTAGTACGGTCTGCCGTAGCCCAGCACCACCTGATAGCCCCAATAGGAATCATTCCCCCAGAGAACTGTTCCCTCGCTGACCCTGGAGGGAGAGCCTCCCTGGTTTCCGCCCACGAAGCTCACCCGCCGGCTGCTCTCGTTGTACTCGGTCACAATGCCAACATGCCCCGCTCTGCCGTCGCTTCCGCCAAAAAACAGGAAGTCTCCGGCCCTGGGAGCCGTGGTAAAGGTCTTGTCGCTGCTGCAGTGCTCCACCTGCCACTCCATCAGGTAGTTGGCGTTGGCGCCGTACTTGCTGTAGGCCTTGTCCAGTCCCATACCGGCCTGGGTGGAGCACCAGCAGGCAAACATGGCGCACCAGTCATCCCGGGTGTAGTCCCAGCCCCAGGATGTGACCTCCGTCCACCAGGCGCCATAAACCGTTCCATCGGAATAGGTATAGCCCAGCTGGGACTTGGCCACGCTGGCAGTATCAAGAGCCTGATCACCGGTCATGACCGGCAGAGGGAAAGCAGGCGCATACAGGGTCTCATCACCGCTGCTCCCGGGCAGCGGTTCGATGGGGCGCAAGGTCAGGTCGATGGTTTTTTCTGTTTGCCCGTCGATAAAGAAGGACACCAGCTCCGCCGGTTCATAGCCCTTGCGCCAGGCACTGAAATAGTATTCGCCCTGCTCCAGAAGCCAACTGCCGTCCTCCTCCGGCTCGATCACCGCGAATTCGCCGTTCTCGTCCAGTCGCGTAGGATCCTGGATCCGAACACGGGTGTCCTCCGGGTGGCAGACAATGCGCAGGGTACAGAGAACTTCCTCGTCCCGCTCCGTCTCCTCCACCGGCCGGATCTCCCCGGTGTTTTCCCCGTCCCATACCGGTGCGATGCTCCCCTCTTCTTCCGCCAGCGCCGTCACCGGCAGCAGGGAGAGCAGCATCAGCCCCGCAAGGGCTATGGTCAGGATCCGTTTTGGCAGCAGTTTCATCTTGCGCACCTCGCTTGCAGATTACAGAGTGTTCACGCTTAAATTGTAAACTGCAAAACCCCATGCGTCAAGGGAGCAAGTCCCGGCTCTTCTGTTTTTCTTCCTTCTCCCCGTTACCTTCGCGCAGGATCCAGCCTTATTCCGGAGGGGCTTGAAAATCTTGTTCTGTTTGTATAACGGATGAGGGCCCCAAAAGGTTTCACGACTTTCATAATTTTACAAAAAATATGGGAGCGTCGATCCCTGGCCGGTAACGCTCCTGGCAGTGGGATCCAACGCACCCATCAACAGCGATTGGGCGGGACCGCACGATCCGTGCGGTCCCGCCCAAAGCGATCTCTGTTCGATTCTACTTCGTCACGATACGGAAGATATCGTTGAAGAGCACAAAGGCCATCAGGCCCAGCAGCAGCACCATGCCCGCCGCGTGGATATATCCCTCGTATTTGGGGTCCAGCTTCTTGCGGGTGATGGCCTCGATGACCACCGTCACCAGCAGCAGGAACACCCGTCCGCCGTCCAGCGCCGGAATGGGCAGCATGTTCATGATGGCAAGGTTGATGGCGATGAGCGCCGCCAGGATCATGATATTCTCCAGCGCCTCGCCGAAGCTCTCCGCCTGTTCGCCGGTCTCCGCCATGTATTCCACGATGCCCACCGGGCCGGCCAGTTCCTTCGCCGCCACCTTCCCGTGGATCAGATCGCCCAGGCTCATCCACACCGTCCGGGTAAAGTTCATGGTGGTGTCCCAGGTGTGCTGCAGCTTTTTGCCGAAGGTGGCCCGTTCCACGCCGTTGCCCAGATAAAAGCCGAAGTACTCGTGCTCCGGATCGTCATAGACCCGCGGCACCATGTAGTAATCCTCCAGCTTCACCTTCTCCCCGTTCCGGATCATAACGATATCGTAGGTATCGCCGCCCCGGCTCAGGAAGGTGCCCACGTCCTGGGTGTTGTAGATCCGGTGCCCGTCGATGCTCCAGAACTGATCCCCCGCCTGCAGCCCGTCAGCCGCCTCGTAGGGGCAGCCCTCCATGAAACCGTTGAGCACCGGCACATAGAAGCCCTGGGCACTGATATAGATGAAGAAGATCACAAGCAGCCCGAAGAGGAAATGCATGGCCGCCCCGGCGCAGAGGATCAGGATCCGCTTCCATGGCTTCTGATTGGTAAAGGCCCTGGGATCCTCCGAGGCGCTGTCCTCCCCCGTCATGGCGCAGTAGCCGCCGATGGGGATGCAGCGCAGCGCATAAAGCGTCTCGCCCTTCTGCTTTTTCCAGATCGCGGGGCCCATGCCCACGGAGAATTCCTCCACCCGCACGCCGCAGGCCTTAGCCGTGATGAAATGGCCAAACTCGTGGCTTGCGATCAGGATGCCGAAAACCAAAATGCCAATGAGAATATAAACGATCGTCATAAGGGGTTCTCCAATTTAGAAATGCTCTTTCACAAATACGCGGGCCGCTTCGTCCGCCGCCAGAATGGTGTCCAAATCCGTTGCGGGGACAACACCCACCTGCTCCACAGCCTCTGCCGCCGCGTCATAGATGCGGTTGTAACCCAGCTCGTGGCGCAGGAACTTGTGCACCGCCACCTCGTTTGCCGCGCTCATCACACAGGGGGCCGTGCCGCCGCGCCTGGCGCAGTCCATGGCTAGACGCAGGCAGGGGAAGTTCTCCAGGTCCGGCTCCTCGAAGCTCAGATCCCGCAGCTTCCAGAAATCCAGATGCTCAAACATGGATGCTTTCCGCTCCGGATAGGTCAGAGCCAGCTGAATGGGCAGGCCCATATCCGGCACGCCCAGCTGGGCGATCACCGTGCCATCCACCAGCTCCACCATGGAGTGGATCACGCTCTGGGGATGGATCACCGCCTGGATATCCTCGGGCCGCACGCCAAAGAGATGCATGGCCTCCACGAATTCCAGGCCCTTGTTCATAAGCGTCGAGCTGTCCACCGAGATCTTGGCGCCCATGCTCCAGTTGGGATGGCGCACGGCCTCCTCGGGGGTGATGCCCTCCAGCTCCTCCCGGCGTCTGCCCCGGAAGGGGCCGCCGGAACCGGTCAGCAGGATCTTGTGAAGCTCGCCCTCTCCCCTGCCCATCAGGCACTGGAAGATGGCGGAATGCTCCGAGTCCACCGGCACGATCTCGGCGTTGGTCTCCTTGGACCGGGCCATCACGATCTCGCCGGCACAGACCAGGGTCTCCTTGTTGGCCAGGGCGATGCGCTTTTTCGCGTCGATGGCGGCCAGGGTCGGCTTCAGGCCCACCGCGCCGGACACCGCCGTCACCACGCAGTCGCTCTCATCCAGGGTCGCCGCCTCGATGAGGCCTTCCATGCCGCTGCCCACCCGGATGCCCATGTCGGCCACGGCGATCTTGAAGGCCTTAGCAGCAGCCTCGTCATATACCGCCACAAAAGACGGATGGAAGAGCCTTGCCTGCTGCTCCAGCAGATCGATCTTCCGATTGGCCGTCAGCGCCGCCACCCGGATGCCCAGATGCTGCACCACCGCCGCCGTCTGCCGCCCGATGGAACCGGTGCAGCCCAAAATAGAAATGGATCGTACCATACTTTACTCCTTTTTCCCGGAAAAATGTGAAAAAAGCGAAAATAATTCTACAGCGCAGCCTAAGGACCACCGTTGGTCGCCTCATACTGTAGGCAAAGCTGTTCCTTGTCATTGCGAACCAGTGACCGAAGTCACTGGTGTGGCAATCCGTTGTCCTCTCGCAGGGGCGTCCCTTGCGGTCGCCCGCTTTCAAGCCTTCTCCGCTTACGGGAGATAGGACATTGCAGCGGCAGGATGCGGTCTTTCAATCCCGAATTCCCAATATTGGCTATCTCAAGCCCCGCAGCAGCGACTTCTGCTCCTCACTGATGCGGTAGCTCTCCACCGCCTTCTGGATGGTCTTTCGGCGGGTCCAGGAATCCAGCCTTCTCTCCGTGAGCAGTGGCAGCGTTGCCTCCCACTGCTTGGCAAGCGCCGTGGCAAAATACCATGCCCTCATCATGTTTACATAATATTCATTTTTTTCAATTACGGAAACCATTCGCAGCTGTTCTACCTGGAAATCCTCCTCCAGGAAGTGCGTCATCAACATCTTGATGCCAAAGCGGACGGTATAGGGCTGATCGGAAGACAGCCAGACCCGCACCTGTTCCAGCAAGTCCGCCCGATGTTTTTTGAACACCGGGGGATTCAGGCTGTCACAGGTGGCCCAATTGTCAACGAAAGGCAGAAAACGCTCCACGCCCTTCAGACAGCGCAAAAAGTCCCGCTCTTGCTCCAGAAAGAAGGCGTGCAGACCGTTCTCTTCAAAATATGCGTGGGGCAATTCCAGCATGAAAGCCCCGCTCTTCCCTTCCCGGTACAGCTCTTTGGCCAGCTTCCGCAGCGCGGGCGTGCGTGCACCAAGTATGGTCTCCGGCGGGATATTGGGGATCAGCTTTGCCGCAAAGGCCGCGTTCTTCTCGTCCCGCAGGGCAAACAGCCGCTCCCGGATCTCTTCCCGATGGTCCTGCTCTGTCATTTCACGTTTCCGTAGCGCCGATCGCGCCTCCGGAAGGCTTCGATGGCCTTGTCCAGCTCATCGGTGCCGAAGTCCGGCCACAGCACGTCGCTGAAATAAAACTCCGCATAGGCGCACTGCCACAGCAGGAAATTGGAGATGCGCTGCTCGCCGCCCGGGCGGATCAGCAGATCCGGATCCGGGATCCCGGCAGAATAAAGGTAGCCGCCAAACTGCTCCTCGCTGAGTCTTCCCTGCGCCTTGCCGGCGGCATAGTCCTCGGCATAGCGCCTTGCCGCATGGACGATCTCGTCCCGCCCGCCGTAGTTCAGGCAGATGTTGGCCTGGAAGCCCTCATAGTGTTTGGAGATTTCGTCGGTTTTCTGCACCAGCTCCTGCAGCTCCTGGGGAAGGCCCGCCACATCGCCGAAGATCTTCATGCGGATCTTGTCCCGCTCCATGGTGTCTATGGCCTCGTTCAGATAGCGGCGCAGCAGGCGCATAATGGTCTTGACCTCGTCCTCCGGCCGCTTCCAGTTCTCTGTGGAAAAGGCATAGACCGTCAGATACTCCACCCCGATGTTTTTGCAGTATGTGGCGATTTTTCGGAAGTTCTCCGAACCCGCCGCGTGACCCGCGGTCCGGGGCAGGCCGCGGCGTCTGGCCCAGCGGCCATTGCCATCCAGAATAATGGCAATATGCCGGGGGACATTGTCCCCCGGCTGATTGATTTTCTTCTCTGCCGCCATCAGATCTCGGTCAACTCTTTTTCCTTCTTCTCGGAGATCTTGTCGATCTCCTTGATGAAGTCGTCGGTGAGCTTCTGGATATCCTTCTCGGCGATCTTGTAATCGTCCTCGGTGATCTCGGAAGCCTTCTGCTGCTTCTTGAACTTCTCAATGGCGTCCCGGCGGATGTTGCGGATGGCCACCTTGCTCTCCTCGCCGTACTTCTTGGTCTGCTTTACCAGATCCCGGCGGCGCTCCTCGGTGAGCGGGGGGAATACCAGACGGATACTGCGGCCGTCGTTCTGGGGATTGATGCCAAGCTCCGAGGAAAGGATCGCCTTCTCAATGCCCTTGAGCAGCTTGTTGTCCCAAGGCTGGATCAGCAGGGAGCGGGGATCGGGCGTAGCAATGGAGGCCACCTGCTGGATAGGGGTGGGGACTCCGTAGTAATCTACCTGGATCTGATCGAGAACCGCAGCGTTGGCCCGACCGGCGCGAATGGTGGCCAGCTGCGCGGTCAAAGCCTCGCAGGTTTTCTTCATTTTGCTTTCAAATTCTTTGTAATCAGACATGATATTCCCTCCTCAATTATAGTGCAGTTTCAATTGTTTTCCTGTTAGCCGACCGTGGTGCCGAGCTTTTCCCCGGCCAGGACCCGCAGGATGTTTTCCGGCTCCGCCAGGGCGAAGACCACCACCGGCAGCGTATTGTCCATTGCCATGCTGGTTGCGGTGGAGTCCATCACAGCCAGGCGCCTTGCCAGCACTTCCTCATAGCTGATGGTATCAAAGCGCACCGCCTCCGGATTCTTCTTGGGGTCATCGGAATAGACGCCGTCGATGTTCTTGGCAAGCAGCAGCGCGTCCGCCTGGATCTCCACCGCCCGCAGGGTCGCCGCGGTGTCCGTGGAGAAGAAAGGCATCCCCGTGCCGCAGCCGAAGAGCACGATCTTTCCCTGCTCCAGGTATTCGATGGCACGGCGGGTGTCGTAGCGCTCACCCACGCCCTGGATATCCACAGCGGTCATGACCCGCGCATCGGCTCCGATCTGCCGGAACACATCCGCCACAGCCAGGCAGTTCATGGCGGTGGCCAGCATACCCATCCGGTCCGCGCTGACCCGCTCCACCTTCCCGCCGCCGTCCTTGACGCCGCGCCAGAAATTGCCGCCGCCGATCACGATGCCGACCTGCACGCCGCTTTCCACCGCCTGCTTGACGGTCTCGCACACTCGGGAAACGAAGGGAAAGTCAAAACCGGTCTTCTTTTCCCCGGCGAGGGCTTCCCCGCTGATTTTGATCAGAACGCGCCGATAGATAGGCTCCATCTTGTTAAACTCCTCCTGTACGCATATCTTTCCAAATGATTTTACCACAGCCTTCTTCTTTTGACAATTCCCAATTGACAAAAACTCCCCCGGCCCTGGGCTTACAATAGAGCCATGAAAACGCTCTATCTGGATCTGTTCTTCTTTCTCAACCTGCTGGCGGATTATCTGATCTGTCTGAGTGCGGGGAGACTCTGTTCCCTGCAGCTGCGGCGTGGACGTTATTGCCTTTCGGCGCTCTTCGGCGCGGTCTATGCTGCGCTTTCTGTTTTACCCGGCTTTGCCTTTCTTTCCGCTCCCTTCTGGAGGCTTTGTTCCGCTCTCGTCATGGGCATGCTCGCCTTTTTCGGAGAGGCCCGCCCCCTGCGCTGCATTCTGACCATGCTTGCCGTTGCTGCGCTCTTCGGCGGCGCGCTCTATGCGCTGTTACCCGCCGCGGGAGGCCACAGGCTTTTCTCCCTACGAAAGCTTCTGGCTGTCTTTTTCTTCTGCTACGGGCTGTTGAAGTTCTTTTCCCATACACGCCAGCGCTGGGACGGGCAGCGGAAGGCACAGGTCAAGCTGGTGTTTCATGGCAGAGAGGCCGCCTTTTCCGCCCTGGTGGACAGCGGCAACAGTCTTCGCTGTCCCGACACCGGCGAGAGCGCGCTGATTGTCTCTCCCCCGGCGCTGCGGCCCATCTTCCAGGAGCACACCCTGATCCTGGAGGAGCTTTCCCCCATAGACCTGGTGGAGGCTCTGTCGCAGCTGCCGGAGTATGCCGGGAGGCTCCGGCTCATTCCTTTCCGCAGTCTGGGTGGGAGCGGTCTGGTGCCCGTGTTTCGCCCGGAGCAAATCTGGATCGACGGCAAAGAGGCCGGCGATCTTTTGGTGGCCGTCTCCCGGGAAGCCCGGGGGAACGGCTTTGAGGCAATTATATGACAGGAGGCAGTTATGCAAATCGAAGCGGATTATCAAAGCCTGCAGGACAGGATCTTTCAGCTTCTGGGGATCCAGCCCCAGGTCTATTACATCGGCGGCAGCGACACACTGCCAGCTCCTCTGAGCCGTGCGGAGGAGGACAGGGCCATCGCCGCTCTCTGTGAGGGGGACGAGCGCGCCAGAAGCCGGCTGATCGAGCACAACCTGCGTCTGGTGGTGTTCATCGCCAAACGCTTTGAGAACACCGGCGTCAACATCGAGGATCTGATCTCCATCGGCACCATCGGACTCATCAAAGCCATCAACACCTTTAAGCCAGGGAAAAACATCAAGCTCGCGACCTACGCCTCCCGCTGCATCGAAAACGAGATCCTGATGCATCTCAGGAAGATCAGCGCACAGCGCAGCGAAGTGAGCTTTGACGAGCCGCTGAACACCGACTGGGATGGCAACGAGCTGCTGCTCTCGGACATTCTTGGGACAGAGGCGGACGAGGTATCCCGGCCTCTGGAGGATGATGCGGACAAACAGGTGCTTCTGGAGGCGCTGAGCTGCCTTTCAGAGCGGGAAAAGCAGATCGTCTCCCTGCGCTTCGGGCTGCCCCGGGGCCGGGAATACACGCAAAAAGAGGTGGCCGATATGCTGGGGATCTCCCAGAGCTATATCAGCCGCCTCGAAAAGCGGATCCTGGAGCGTCTGAAAAAGGACATGACACGCAGGATGCAGGTATGAGAATAAGAGAAGAGTGAATAGTGAATAGTGAAAAAGGAAAAGAGAACGCCGAAAGGCGTGCGGCTCAGGCCTTTCCCACAAGGTTTACCACCCAGCGGCGACGGCGCACCAGGATCGTACCGATCACGCATTTTACCAGATTCAGCAGCTCCACGATGGCATACATGAGCACGATGCCCATGTCCGTACCGCGGGAGAGCCAGAAGGCCACAGGGATGCTGAAGACCCAGACGAAAAGGCTGTCGAAGGCGAAGGTGATGAGGGTCTTGCCGCCGGAGCGGAGGGTGAAGTAGCAGCTGTTGGTATAGGAAAAGAGGGGCATCATGGCGGCATAGACCAGCAGAAGCTTCACCGCCAGGGCCTTCACCGTATCGGTGGTGTTGTAGATTTGGGGAATGAAGGGCGAGACCAGCGCCATAAGCAGGCCTATGCCCACACTGAGCGCCAGGGAGAAGGCGATAAGCTTTCTATCCTCGTCCACGGCACGTTCCAGCTCCCCGGCGCCCAGAAGCTGGCCAACGATGATGGAGATGGCGTTGCCCGTGGCAATGAAGGCGCAGAAGAAAAGGTTGCCCACGGTGTTGGAGATGTTGAAGGCGGAGACTACCTCCAGGCCGCGGAGAGAATAGCACTGGTTCAGAACGGTCATACCGCCGGACCAGAGGAATTCATTCAAAAGCAGCGGTGCCCCCAGGACCAGGATGCGGCGAAAAAGCTCCCCGGGAACGCGGAGACTGCGGTAGAGGCCCACAGCGAAGGTGTTCCGTTCCCGGTGACTGTGGGTCCAAACAAGGATGATGGCCAGCTCCACGAAACGGGAGAGCACCGTTGCGATTGCGGCGCCCACCACGCCCATAGCCGGAGCACCCAGCTTGCCGAAGATGAGGATATAGTTGAACACCAGGTTCACGAAGACGGCCACGATCCCTGCCCGCATGGGGAGCAGGGTCTCCCCCGTCTCCCGCAGGGTGCCGGAGTAGACCTGGGACAGGGCGAAGGGCGCTGTCTGGAGCAGCATGACGGCGAGGTACTCTTTTGCAAAATGCAGCGTGGCTGTGAGATCCAGATTCTCTTCTCCCGGGTGGAGGAAGAGGGAGATCAGCGTATCTCCACAGGAGAGGAAAACGACGAGGCAGGCCAAAACCGCAAAGAGGGCAAACCACAGCTTGAAACGGACGGTGCTGCGCAGGCCCTCCTGATCGCCCTTGCCGTAAAACTGGGCGGTGAAGATCCCGGCGCCGGCAAGACCGCCGAAGATGCAGAGATTATAGACGAAGAGCAGCTGGTTCACGATGGCGACGCCGGACATGGGTTCGGTACCCACCTGGCCCACCATCAGGTTGTCCAGGAGGCTCACGAAGTTGGTGATCAGTTGCTGAATGAGGATGGGGACCATGACGGCGGAAAGACGCCGGTAGAAGGCCCGGTCGCCGATATAAGAGCGAAAACGCATGGCAGACTCCAGATAAACGGTATTTGCGGGAACGGTTCAGATATATCTGTCTCCCCGGGAGAGATGGCGGACAAGGCCGACGGAAACCAGGAAGAGACCGGCCACAAAGGGCAGGAAAAGCCAGCCGTATTCCAGCAGCCTGGTGGAGGCGATGAAGTCATAGGCCCCGTGAAGCAGGCACGGCACCAGGAAGGCCAGGAAGCGGAGCCAGAGGCTCTTTTGCCGTTTTCCGGAGAGGGCCTCCCGCTTGGCAGCTCCGTACCAGGCGCCCATAAAGACGCCGAAGCAGGCATGGCCGGGCACCGCGGTCAGGGCGCGGGCGATGGCCGTGCCGAAGCCGTAGGCCAGAACATAGCGGATATTCTCCCACAGGGCAAAGCCCAGGGAGAGAAAAACGGCATAAACCACGCCGTCGAAGCAGCAATCAAATTCCGATTCGCGCCAGGTGCGGCGGTGGAGCAGAAGGAATTTGAAGCCCTCCTCCGAGACGGCAACCACGCCGAAATACAGCAGCGCGTCATAGATCACAGAGTTTTGGGCCGCGACAGCTTGGGTGTTTTCGGCCCAGCGGAAGCTCCAGGCAAGATTTTGGTTGGGACGGAAGAGGCGCTGGAGCAGCAAGATGCCCAGCTGTTCGGAGAGGGCGGCCAGTTCTGTTGCCACAACACCCCAAAGGACAAGGCTGATGAGCAGGGAGAGGGGCTCCTTCTCCAGCCGGTCCGCCCGGTATACCTGCACCAACAGAAAAACAGCCGGGATCACGGCAGCCAGGATCAGAAACAAATTCACGAAGCTCTCTCCCTCCTTTCGGGTTTCTACGATATTGTAGATGGTTTTGGCCCCGGTGTCAATGGGAAGGATGGAACATACGGACGAGAACCCCCCGGGCCAAGGCCCGGGGGGTTGCAGTGTATGGGTTTTCTTTTGCTTCGATCAGGCGCCGAAGTAGGTCTCGGCCTCCTGACTGTAGAGCACCAGAGCCCGGATGAGATCGGTGAGCTCGGATTCCTCGCCCTTCTTCAGCTGCTTATAGGCATAGCTGAGGGCGCAGTAATCGATCTCGGCGATCACGCCGGAAGCGGAGGTGCTGACTTCCACATGGAAGCTCTTGTCCAGATCCGTCGAATAGACCTTGTCGATCTGCACGTAGTAGTAATCGCCCTTCTGGACCGGTGTGACCTTCTTGCCGTCCACCTTGAAGGTGTACTGGCTGATATCGCCGGTGACCTTGAAGTAGTGCCGGATGGTGATGTCCTCCCGGAGGAGCAGGCTGGAGCCGATGTAGTTCAGGCCGGTGCCGTCCTTCACATCCACCTTGGCAGCGTACTGGCTCACAGACTCCAGGGTGACGGTGCTGAGGTCGGCCAGGACCTCCGCCCGATTCTCTACATCCACCTTGAAGTACTGCTGGGCAAGGCTGCCCAGATCGGAGAGGGCGTTGACCATCTTGATGAGCTTCTCATCGGCGGTCTTGCGGGCCGCTTCGATGTACTGCTGGGCAACATAGCTGTAACCGGTTTCGGTGTAGTCGGCGCCCTCGCGATCCAGGAGCGTAATGACCTCGTCCTCACCGCTGAACACACGGAGCACATGCTGCTTGCTGAGCTCGGTGAGCTTCACGTAGATGGTAAAGCTGTAACAGGTCTTGCCGGAGATGACTCTGGTGGCTGCGCTGCTGACGGGGAACTTCACACCGTCGATGCTGACATAAGCCGCGCTGTCTTCCAGAACGCTCTCGGGCAGATCCAGATAGAAGCGGACACCGATCTGGCTCTGCAGAAGCAGGCTGCGGCCATAGACCACAGCGGCATCGGCAGCAGCGGAGCAGACGATGTCGGCACGGTCGCGGACACGGATGCGCGGGAAGTATGCGGTATCCTTCCAGGTGTCGTCATAGGAGCTGAGACCGGTGGCCTCGATCCGGCAGCCGACAGTCAGATCCTTCACATCCTCGGCGGTGGTGATGTAGCCGTCGATAAAGACGCGGGCGATGTCGCCGGCGGCGTCCTTGACCATAATGGTCTGGATCAGGCCGTTTTCGTACTCAAAGCTCTCCACAGTGCCCTTCAGGGTAACAAGGCTGCCAAGGACGCTGAGATCGTTGATCTGAGCTGCGGTGACCTCAATGGGCTGGACAGGATCGGTATCGCCGATCTTCTCGATGCTCATGACCTGCAGCTCCATCTCCGCCTGGTAGAAGTCGGTGTAGCCCGTGATGCGGACCACATCGCCGATCTTGAAGTTGCCGGAGACGGGGAAGCAGCAGATGCCGGCGGTCTCGTCCTGAACATAGATGCAGTCGAAGAAGGCGGTGTCCTTGTCGTAGCCGGAGGCGTTGGAGGTGACGGTGCCCTCGATGGTATACACCAGGCCGATCTCGGTCTGCTTCTGGACCTCGGCAATGGGCGTCACAGTGATCTCATTGAAGCCCTTCACCAGGTTCTCGCAGATCTTGTAGTTGGCATAGTTCATCTGCTGGTCAGCGTCGGAGGAGCCGCTGGATGCCGCAGCCTGGACCTCGAAGTTGGACATGAAGGCCGCGCCCGCGACGATGATCAGGCCCTTGTCAGCAAGCTGCTCGCTTGCCATCACGACGAAGCGGTTGCCGTCGCCGTAGGGATAGGCCAGATCGTTCTTTCCGTCCCCGTCGCAGTCCTTGGTGTAGGTGCTGGCGTGACCGTAGACGATGGGCGTTACAGTAGCGGGAACGCCATCGCCCTCAAAGTACACGGAGCAGCCGCCGTAGTTGGAGTAGACCTCAGAATACTTGCGGTCGTTGGGGTTCTCGGGATCGACGATGACGCCCTGCATCAGGTAGCTGTCAAAGTTGAAGGCATCAAAGTACACGCGCTGGGACTGGCCGCCGTTGAGCTCGTCGTCCATGATCTCGTCATCGCCCAGGCGGATGCTGGAGCCAAGGGCGGCCAGCAGCTCGTTCTGGGTCTCGGCCATCTGCTTTGCGGTCTTGACGGCCTCATAGTTCTCGTAGTTATCGCCCCAGCCGCAGACGATCACCTGGCCGCCGGCCTGGTTGAAGGCGGTGATGGCGGCAAGTTCCTCGGCAGAGTAGGTCTTGGGATCGGCCTGCGCAGCAGCCAGACGGCGGGACGGCGCGGTGAAGATGATGGCCACGAACTTCTCGTTGGAGCAGGCGGCGATCAGTTCCTCGGAGGTCTTCAGCTCCACGGTGCGGACACCGTAGCCGCCGGCCAGAGCGCCGAAGTTGCCCATGCTGTCCTTGTAGTTGCCGGCCACATACTCATTGTAGTGGGAGGCGTCGATGCCGATGTAGACGAGAGCGTCGGAATCCTTCACCTGCAGCTCGATGTCCTTGGAGAAGGTGTACTCCACGCCGTCCAGCTCCACCACAGCGGTCACGGTAATGGTCATGATCTTGGCCTTGGTGGGGATGTACTTGAACTCCACGGTAGCGGTGGAGCTGGCGGGGATGCTGTGGGCCTCGGTATCGGTGCCGATGACCTCGCTGCCGTTGACGGTGTAGACAATGGACTTCACGGTGGCAGCGCTGGCTTCGCTGTTGAAGAAGGTGGTGCTAAGGGTGAACTCCTCACCGGTGACCGGCGTGGAGGTGCCGCATTCCACCGCGGAGATGCCCAGCTTCAGGCTCTCGCCCACCCACACAGGGGCGGTGACGGCCAGATCGCCGTCGGCCTGGGTGACGCGGACAAAGTAGTAGCTGTAGGTGGGAGCAAGGGTGGTCTCCAGAAGGCCGGTCTTGATCTCGTTCACGTCATCCCAGGTGTAGGCAACGGCGCCGGAGTTGGCGACCAGCTCCACCTTGGTGATGGAATCGCTGCTGTCGGGATCATAGAGGGACACGGAGAAGGCCAGCTCCTCGGGGATCTCGGAGAAGATGGTGCCGAGAGGCTCACCGTTGACGCTGTACTGGATCTCCAGGTTTTTATCCTCGGTGGCGTAGATGCGGTACTGGCGGATGGCGTCATACAGGCCCTGCTCGGAGAAGTCATCGGTGTAGATAACGTCGCGGGCGTCGTTGGCGTTGCCCCAGCGGCCCTTGTGGTTATCCTGGTTGTTGGTGGGGCCGACGTGCCAGCCCTTATCCAGCGCCATGATGTACTGCTCATAGCTGGGATAGTAGCCGCCGGCACCGATCTGACCCTCGCCGTTGCCGACCTCCACCAGGAAGATGCGGCTGTCGGTGACGGCATCCCAGTAGGAGAAGTCGGTGAAGTTGCCGAAGGTCTTCCCCGGGTGGTTGAACTGGCTGAGCGCATCGGAAAGCGCCTCGTTGTCCAGCAGGGCGTAGTAGGCCTTCATGCCGGCGTCGTTGGTCTTGTTGTTCAGGGTGGCGTTGTTGCGGGAGACGATGCCGGGGCTGTTGAAGGTGTTGATATGGCCGGGGCCGCCGGACCAGGTCATCTCAAAGCCGGCAATGGCGATGAGATCGCTGGAATTGGCGTTGAAGTCTGCGACAGTCTGCTTGTAGCTGTCCCAGGTGGCCTTGCTGGCCGCGGTCATCTGGCTCACGTCATAGAGAGCTTCCTCGGGGTTCGCGGCGGAGGTGGAATCGAAGTAGTTGGAGTGGTCGGTGAAGGCCACAAACTGGACGTTGGCGCTCTTGGGGATGGCGGAGATGTAGTCCAGCGCGGCTTCCAGGGAACCGGAGCCGTCAGAGTAGGTGGTGTGGGAGTGCAGCTGGCCGAAGAAGAGCTGGAACTGGGCCTTGCCCACGTAGAAGCTCCACATCTTTTCGGCAGCCTTGCCGTCGGCGCGCTCCACGGTGACGATGACGGTGTAGCGGCCGTCGGCCATGTCCTCGGCGGCCTGGTAGCGCAGGATGCCGTCGGCGAAGACAGCCTCCACGGGTTCGTCGTTCACGGTCATGGTGAAGACGGCATTCTCACCCACGTTGCCGATCTCGGCGGAGATGACGGGGCGCTTGTCCTCCAGGGTCTGGGCGTTGGCGGCAGGCGTGAGCTTGCCGATGAAGGGCTCGTCCACAACCGTAACGGTCTTTTCGCCGGTATAGCTGAGGCCGTAGCTGTTCGTCACGCTCACGGTGATGGTGAAGGACGCGATGACGCCGGAAGCGTCCAGCACGGAGGCGGGCAGGATGAAGGAGCCGGTCTTGTTCGCAAAGCTCATCTCCTGCACCTTCTCGGTCTTGTCGCCGATGGTGTAGGTGACAGCGATGTCGGTGATCTCGGGGGCCAGATCATCCAGGCTGAACTTGACCTCGTAGTCCTGCTCGATGTAGCGGCTGTCCTCGCAGGCGAAGTTCACGGTGGGCACCTGGGCCACGCCGTCCACCACAGCGGTGTCATCCGCCAGGGGATAGAAGTTGAAGCGGAAGATATCGGCGTCGGTGCTCTTGAAGGTCCAGCCGGAGAAGAAGCCGGAGAAGAACTCGATGCAGACGGGGGTGCCGTTGTAGTTGGCGGTCTTATTGTAGAGCAGATAGCCGGAACCGTTCTTGGTGAGATACCATTTGGTGTACTCGTCGATCTCATCCTTGAAGAAGAGCTCCTCGGCGTTGTTGGTGGCAAGGTACTTGCCGCCAGCCTCGAAGACATAGTAGCGGCCCGGGTTATCCGCCACGGTGAAGACCATGGCGCCGTTTGCCACCTTGGCCTTGCCGCCCTCAATGGAGGCGGCAACCAGGGTCAGAGCGTTGCCCATGTCATTGGGGATGCCCAGCACGCCCTCGGCGCTGGCATTGTAGACAACATACTGCGCCCCCTTGGTGAGCACGCCGTCCCAGGTGCCGTCATCGGTCTCGGAAGAGGCGTCAGCGGGATCCACCAGGTAGAACTGCAGGCCGTAGTTGTCCTCGGAGGGAGAATTGGTGGCGTAACCGGAGAAGACCTCGGTGCCATTGCGGAGATAGGCCTCCACATAGGCGGTCCTGTCGTTCACCTTCAGGGTGGTGCTGGAGATGTACCAGGTGTGGGTGGCGGCATTGCACTGGGCAATGCTCCAGTCGCTGACCGTTTCGCTGTTGTAGGCGGCGTTCACGGTGAGCTCCACATAGTTGCCGCTGGGCCAGGCGGAGAGGATGTTCTCCCCGTTTGCGAAGCGGAAGGAGCCATCGGCATTCTTCGTCACGGTCCAGACCAGAGGCGCGGTGAAGCTGTCGGTGATGGGGCCTTCGGCCTTGATGTACCAGTCGCCGTTGGGAACAGAGCTGGCAGCGGTCTTGTGGGTGGGGCTGTAGATGAGCACGGTGGCGCCGTCGGTGAGCTGATCAAGGCTGGTGACTAGGGTACCGACCGCGATATCGCCTTCCGCTGGCTCCTCGCCGCCGGAGGGGGTCTCAGCCTCGGCGCCCTGCTTGTAGAAGGTGATGCCGTAGGCGGTCTTGTCCGGACTGCTGCTGCCGTAGAGGGTGAAGCCGTTGTAGTACTCCAGATAGACCTTGCCGTAGCTGGACTCCATCTCGTCCAGATACAGGTAATAGTTGAAGTCCTCGGCGTCCGGGCCGGTGAGGGTCCAGTTCACGAAGCTGGCGTCGGTGGGAACCAGGTTGTTGTAGGTCCCGCTGACCACGCCGCCCAGGGTCTTCTCGCCCTGCTTGAAGGTATAGGTGCCGTCAGCGTTGACGGTGACGGTCCACGCAACGGCTTCCTCATCGGTGGTGATGACGCCGTTTTCCGGGGTCAGGGAGACGCCGGTGATCTTGTGGCTGGCAACGGTGTTGCCCAGCGCCACCTTGTTGGCGGCGTTGTAGAGGATCACGGTGTCGCCGTCGTTGAGCGTGGAGGCAAGGCCGTAGGTGCTGCCGCTGGGCTCAACGGGGGTGTCCCCACCTTCGGGAGCGGCCACCAGATAGAACTGCAGGCCGTAATCCTTCTCCGTGAGCTTCTCCACGCCGGTGGAGTAGCCGCAGAAGGTATCGCCGCTGACCTGCTTTTTGTAGTAGGCCTCGATATAAGCCTTGCCGTAGCTGGTGCTAAGGCTGCTGCTGGAGACGTAGAAGGTGCCGTTCTCGGCATTGCAGGTCTCCAGGTTCCATCCGGAGGCAGTCTCGGTATTATACGAAGCGTTGTTGGTGAGCTCCACGTAGGTACCGCTCAGCCAGGCAGCGACAGTGTAGTTGTCCTGGGTGAAGGTATAGGAGCCGTCCGCATTGACGGAGACCTTCCAGACGAGGTTCGCCGCGGGCTCGATGGTCTGGCCGTCCTCAATGGTGGCGGCGGCGCCCAGCAGATACCAGTCCTGATAGGTCTCGGAGCTGATCGCCAGGCTGTGGCCAGGGTTATAAATGACTACATAGGACCCGTCGGTCAGGTCGGCCAGATCGGTGACAAGGCCGGTCTTGGTCTCCGTCTTGCGGCTGATCTCCTCGGCCAGAGTGTTGCGCAGCTGCAGGGTGCTGTTGTTGATGCCAACCGCGCCGGTGAAGTCGATCACGTCGTCCACAGCCAGATCCCACACGCCGTCGGTCTTGCCGACCACGGCCTTGTAGATCTGGATGGTGGCGCCGGTCTCGTCTTTGACGGTGATGTTGGGAGCGGAATAGGCCCCGTTATTGTCATAGACCTCAGTCACGGTGAGGCCCGTGAGCTTCACGTAGCTGCAGACGTCCGCCGTGGTCAGTGCGCCGATGCTGGTCTCCTTTGCCGTCAGCGTGAGACCGGAGGACTTTTCATAGGTCGCGCTTCCCAGTTCCGGCAGGCCACGGTAGACAGTCCGGGTGCCGGTGCCGATCACCGTATCGCCCAGGGCAAGGTCCGTGGGCGCGGCGGAGAGGTACAGGCAGATGCCGCCGGTGGCGTCCTGGATGTAGACGTTCCGGTTATCCAGCAGGGTCACAACGCCCTTGACGGTAAACTCACCCTCAGTGGCGGCCAGCGCCTCAGCGATGGTGCTGTAGGCGGGCTCTACAGGCGTTTCCGCCTTGGTGATCTCAGTAGCCAGGGTGTTGCGCAGCTGCAGGGTGCTGTTGTTGATGCCAACAGCGCCGGTGAAGTCGATCACGTCATCCACAGCCAGATCCCACACGCCGTCGGTCTTGCCGACAACAGCCTTGTAGATCTGGATGGTGCCGCCGTTTTCGTCCTTCAGCGTGATGTTGGGGGCGGAATAGGCGCCGTTATTGTCATAGACCTCGGTGACGGTGAGGCCCGTGAGTTTCACATAGGTGCAGACGTCCGCCGTGCTCAGCGCGCCGATGCTGGTCTCCTTCGCCGTCAGCGTGAGACCGCTGGACTTTTCATAGGTCGCGCTGCCCAGCTCCGGCAGGCCGCGGTAGACAGTCCGGCTGCCGGTGCCGATCACCGTATCGCCCAGGGCAAGGTCCGTGGGCGCGGCGGAGAGGTACAGGCAGATGCCGCCGGTGGCGTCCTGAATGTAGACGTTCCGGTTATCCAGCAGGGTCACAACGCCCTTGACGGTGAACTCGCCCTCAGAAGCCGCCAGGGCCTCAGCGATGGTGCTGTATTCCGCGGCAGGCTCTTCCTCTTCGGCTTCCTTGTAGAAGGCGAAGACGTAACGCTCAGGATAATTGGTGTTCAGGCTGTATACCGTAAAGTAATTATAGTAATACTGCAGATACTGGGCTCTGCCGTTGTATGCGGCAGTATCGCACTTTACGTAATAACCGCCCTCGGCCTCCTCCAGCTGAAAGAGGGTATTGGCGCTTTCGGTCTCCACGAACTGGGTGTGGGTTCCGTCCACTTCCAGGAACTTGCCGTCCTGGTTAACAAAGCTGTATTTGCCATCTTCAGTGAGCTTGACGGTCAGCAGGGCATAGCCCTCCGCGGGAGTCAGCTTTCCGTCCTCGTCCAGCGCGGCAGCGACAGGCGCCAGCTCATGCTTGGTATTGTTGTAGAAATAATCCTCCAGGCCCATGACAACAGCGCTGCCCGGGTTGAAGATCAGGACCTTATCCCCATCTGCGGGGGCAGCATCCAGCTTCACGAAGGGCGCGGTCTCCTCCACAGGCTCCTCGGGAGGCTCGGTGGGCTCCGGCGGATCGATGGTGCCGCCGCCTTCCTCCGTCACCAGTTTCCAGAACTGCAGGGTCTGGCCAGTGATGTTGGTATTGATGCTGGTGTAGGCGCGCCAGTCCGGATTGCTGGTATAAACACCCAGGAAGCGGCCTGTGCCGTCATGCTTCAGGTAATTGCTGTCAACTACCCATTTTTTGGCGGTGTTGGTACCGACACGAACGCCGTTGTTCGCATTGGTGCTGTAAAGCCATGTGCTGCTGTCCGCGGCGCTGTAAATGGTGTAGCCGCCATCTTCCGCCTCGATATTCCAGGAGACGCGGTCGCTGGGGACATCGCCCAGAGACAGCTTCCCGTCGGAAATCTCGGCGATCACGCCGGTGGGAGCAGAGCTGGTCCCGTTGCCGTTATAGAGAACATAAGTCGTTCCGTCTTCCGTTGTCATCGTAACGGTCACGGTATTCTCGGCAGCCGCGGCCTCGATGGCCTCAGCGCCGCCGATCAGTTCCCAGCTTTCGGTAACAGCGCTGTCCTCTGCAAAGGCTGCGGTCGGCATGAGCGTAAGCACCATGGCGACCAGCAGAACAATGGAGAGGAATCTGCTTGTCCTCCGATACTTCATAGGGGTTCCTCCTTCTCTATTTTCCGCGCGCGTACGCGCAAATGTACAGAGTAATTATAACACAGGGCACGAGCATCGGAAAAGCGGTTTTTCTCGAAAAGCCTTCGGTATTTTTCACGCATTTTCGGTCCTGCTTTTGTGCGTTTTTCCTACCATCTCCGTTATGTAAACTGCAGCATGCCCGTCTGCTTGACACTCCGATAAAATCTTGCTATTCTGAATAAAAAGATCGGATCAAAGGAGTGTGCATGATGAAGACTGCACCCTCATTCTCTATCGGGACCTGGCTCAAAAAGAACAGGGCTTCCCTGCTGGTGCTGCTGGCGGCGGCGCTGCTCTTTGCCGCGCTACGCTTTTCTTTGCGGGAGCCCCCTGCCCCGCAGATCCAGGCGGGAGACTACGCCGAATACGAAAAGGGTACGGTCGTCTCCGTACTCTCCGACTCCACCTTCTCCGACGAGGCCTCCGACGGAGGCTATCGGGGCGAGCAGCAGCTGCTGGTGGACGTGAAGAGCGGCCAGTATACCGGAAAACAGCTGCTGGTGCAGAATTTCGTGGGTCCTCTCTACGGCGTGCCGGTGAAAGAGGGCGACGGGGTCGCCCTCATCATCTCCACCTATTCCGACGGACGGATCATGGCAACGGTGTTCGAGTATAACCGCATCCTGGGACTTGTGACCGTGCTGCTGCTCTTCTTTGGGGTGACACTGCTGGTAGGCCGCAAGACCGGGGCCAAGAGCTTGCTTGCCCTGGTGATCACGGTGCTGTGCCTGTTCTATATCCTGCTTCCCCTGCTGCTCCGGGGCGCCCCCACGCTGCCAACGGTGTTTCTGGTCTGCGTGTATATCACGGTGGTGAGCTTTGTGATCCTGGGCGGCACAGAACGAAAAAGCCTCTGCGCCATGCTGGGCACTGTTGCGGGCACCGGCATCGCCCTGCTCTTTGCCCTTCTGGCCCAGGCCCTCTGCCGGGTGGACGGCCTTCGCATCAGCGAGGTGGAGCCGCTTTTGCAGCTAAGGCAGACCGGGACCCCCATCGGCCTCCGGGGGCTGCTGGTGGCGGGCGTCGTCATCAGCGCCCTGGGCGCGGTGATGGACGTGGCCATGAGCATCTCCTCCGCCTTGGAAGAAGTGCACCAGGCAAACCCCGAGCTGGGCTTTGCGCGGCTCTTCCACTCCGGCATGAACATCGGCCAGGACCTGGTGGGCACCATGACCAACACCCTGATCCTTGCCTTCCTCGGAAGCTCCTTCACCCTGATCCTGTACCTCTACTCCCTCGGGCTCTCCCGCTATCAGCTGCTGCCCTCGGCGTATCTCGCCATTGAGGTCATCAGCGGCATTTCCAGCAGCATCGGCATGATTTTGGCCATCCCCCTTACGGCGGCGGTGAGCGCTCTGTGGCTGGATCGGAGGAAAAAGGCATGAGAAACACCACGCTGTGCTACCTGGAACGGGGCCGGGACTACCTGATGCTCCACCGGGTGAAAAAGGAAGTGGACGAAAACAAGGACAAATGGATCGGCATCGGCGGCAAGTTTGAGGAGGGCGAAAGCCCGGAGGACTGTCTGCTGCGGGAGGTCCGGGAAGAGACGGGGCTCACCCTCACAAGCTGGCGCTACCGGGGCATCGTCACCTTCGTCTCCGATGAATGGGGCACGGAGTACATGCACCTCTTCACCGCCGACGCCTGGGAGGGCGCGCTGCGGCAGGACTGCGACGAGGGCGAGCTGGAATGGATCGACCGGGAAAAGCTCCTCTCCCTGCCCATCTGGGAGGGAGACAAGATCTTCCTCCGGCTGCTGGACAAGGACGCGCCGTTCTTTTCCCTGAAGCTGCGCTACGAGTGTGCTCGTCTGGCGGAGGCCGTGCTGAACGGAAAGACAATTCGGGGAGGTGCATGAGATGATCCCGATCCCCACACATCTGCGGGAGATGGCAGAGAACACAGACGGCCACGGGGAGAAACTACGCTTTTTCCTTCGCTGCCCCTGCGGCGAAACGCTCTTTACCCTGGAGGAAAGCGACCTCAGTCCAAAAGAGAAAGCCGCGGAGCGCGCCCACGAAAAGGCCGTCAAGCCACTTTTTTCAGGCTGTCCCTATGGGCTCTCCCTGACCTATGACGGGGAGAACTGCCACTATTGGAATCATCTGTCCGAGGCGAAAGAGAACGGCGAGAAAGAGGAGATCCCGGTCCCGCCGGGGCCCCAGCTTACGCTCCATACCGTGGTCCGCTGCCGCTGCTCTTCCTGCGGCCGCAGCAGCGTTCTCTTCGACGGTCGGCTCCATGGCTATGACGCGGTGACCGCGGAGGAGCCTGAGGCGGCGCAGGAGGATGCTCTGTTCTTCCGCCAACGGACGAAAAATCCGGTTCGCCTCCAAATCGAAATTGAAAACGACCCGGATCTGGAGTCCTTCCGTGCAAACACCGACCTGGATTTTGACGAGGAGCAGTACGCAGAGGCTTTCAGCTGGATCACGATCCGCAGCGTCTCCCCCATGGGGAAAAAGAAAGTATTGTTTGAATACGAAAGCGCTTGAAAGCCCAGTAGGATGAAACAGAACACAGCGCTGATACAAGCCGGCCGTCAACTGTTTCGATGAGTTCTCCGTAGTAATCCAAGGGAAACTGAAATGAAAAAAATATACCTTCTATTTCTACCCGCATTTTTATATCCCAAGATCGAAGCGTATTTGCAGAAAATGAGTAGCCGGGGCTGGATGCTTATCTCCTATTCGCCATGTTTTCTTCTGTTTGAGAAAGCCGTACCTAAAAACACTCGTTACTTCCTCTGGCATGGAGGCGGATATCTGAAATCTGACGGACAGTTCGATCTCAATTTGCGATATTCGGATATCGCAAAAACATTTGGTGTCCCCCGAAGTCATTCCAAACTCAACACCTTCACAAGAAGGACCCCCGCTTTTCTGCGCATTATTGAAGTGAAGCCGCAGCCGGATGACCCGGAAGCTTATGGGGAATTGATTCGCGATCGAAACAGGCTATACCGCTTAGAGACCCTAAGGAATTGCATGATAGCCATAACAATCGGCTTCTGTTTCTGCTCGAAGCTCCTTTCAGACTCTCCCTGGGTTTCTGCAATCGGGTGGGTTTTGATCATCATTTCGATCGTTTGGATCATCCTTACATGGTTTTTCCTTGGCAGCAAAGCAAAAGACCGAAGCACCGAAGGCAACTGACAGGATAAAAAGAGAAATGCTTGGCGAATTCGTACAATCTGCGAGTTCGCCGAACATTTTTCAAGACAGTTCTTTATGCTGCCGGGAGGGGGCAAGCCCCTCCCCTACGCGTTCCGTTACGAGGGGGATCGGCTCGCGGAAGCGGCGCTGAACGGAAATCCGCTAAAAAGAAAGAGTGAAGGGAGAACTGTCTCTCTTCACTCTTTCTTTTGCGGGACGTCGGGGACGCCGTCCCCTACGATCATTCAATGCCGAGGACCTTGTAATCCTGGGCCTCCACGGCGGCCTTCATGGTCTCGAAGTCCGCATTGCCGGTGACGACGGCGGTGCCGGTCTCGTGGCTGACCACGGCGCTCTCCACACCCTCCAGGGCCTCCAGGGTCTTCTTGACCCGGGCCTCGCAGTGCTTGCACATCATGCCTTCGATCTTCAGGGTTCTTTCCATGGTACTTGTCTCCTTTTCTTCAAAAATCTCGTTGGGAATTTCCTTTTTATGCGTATTCCGGGGCCGGTCGTGAGAGGGGTCCCGAAGCCGGAACAGGTTGAGGCGCAGGGCATTCATGCAGACGGTGAAGCTGGAAAGGCTCATGGCGGCGGCGCCGATCATGGGGTTCATCTCCCAGCTCCAGCCGAAGAGGGCCTGGTAAAAGCCCGCGGCCAGGGGGATGCAGATGATGTTGTAGAAAAAGGCCCAGAACAGGTTTTCGTGGATGTTGCGAAGGGTGGCGCGGCTGAGACGAACGGCGGCGGAGACGTCGGTGAGCCGGGACTTCATCAGAACCACGTCGGCAGCGTCGATGGCCACGTCCGCCCCGGCGCCAATGGCCACGCCCAGGTCCGCCCGGGTCAGAGCAGGGGCGTCGTTGATGCCGTCCCCCACCATGGCGACCTTGCCGTATTCCGAGAGCGTGCGGATGACGCTCTCCTTCCCGTCGGGCAGGACACCGGCGATCACATGGTCCACCCCCGCCTGATTGCCGATGGCCTTGGCGGTGCGGGCATTGTCACCGGTTAACATAACGACTGTTAATCCAAGATTCTGTAACTCTTTTACCGCCTGGGCGGAATCGTCCTTGATGGTATCGGCCACGGCGATCAGGCCGAGGAGCTTTCCGTCCCGGTCAAAGAACAGCGGGGTCTTGCCCTGGGCGGAGAGAGCGTCAGTCCGCTGCCGTGTGACTGCGTCGATGGTGCAGTTTTTGGCCATGAACTTGCCGGAGCCCGCCAGGATCATCTTCCCGTCCAGATTCGCGGTGAGGCCGTTACCCGGCAGGGCGCGGAAGCCATCCAGAGGAAGCAGCGTCGTTCCCTTCTCCCGGGCGCAGGCCATGACGGCTTTTGCCAGGGGATGCTCGGAGTACTGCTCCAGGGAGGCGGCAAGCCCCAGCAGTTCATCCTCCGTGACGCCCTCCGACGGGAGCAGATCCGTGACCCGGGGCTCCCCGGCGGTGACGGTGCCGGTCTTGTCCAAGGCGACGATGTCCATCTTCCCCGCCTCCTCCTGGGAGACGGCTGTCTTAAACAGGATGCCGTTTTTGGCGCCCACGCCGCTGCCCACCATGATGGCCACGGGGGTGGCCAGACCCAGGGCGCAGGGGCAGGAGATCACCAGAACGGCGATGGCTCTTGCAATGGAGAACGAAAAATTCTTGCCCGCGAGCAGCCAGACTGCCAGGGTGAACAGGGATACCCCGATCACCGCCGGGACAAAGACCGCCGAGACCCGGTCCGCGATGCGGGCGATGGGAGCCTTGGTGGCAGCGGCGTCGGAGACCATGCGAATGATCTGGCTGAGGGTGGTGTCCTCCCCCACCCGGGTGGCCCGGGCCTTCAGATAGCCGGACTGGTTGATGGTGGCGGCGGAGAGGGTATCTCCCGGCGCTTTGTCCACGGGGATGCTCTCCCCGGTGAGGGCGGCCTCGTTCACCGCGCTCTCCCCTTCCAGCACCACGCCGTCCACGGGGATGCTCTCCCCCGGGCGGACCACAAAGAGGTCTCCGGTCCGGACCCGGTCGATCTCCACCTCCAGCTCTTTCCCCTCCTGCCAGAGGACGGCGGTCTTGGGAGCCAGCTTCATCAGACTCTTCAGCGCGTCGGTGGTGCGGCCCTTGCTCATGGCCTCCAGCATCTTGCCCACGGTGATGAGGCATGGGATCATGGCGGCGGTCTCGAAATACAGGTTGTGGGCATAGCGGTGGATGGTCTCCCTGTCCCCCGCGCCCTGGGCGGCGATCATCAGATAGAGCTCCACCAGGCTGTAGCCAAAGGCGGCGGCGGAGCCCAGGGCCACCAGGGTGTCCATATTGGGCGCGCGGTGCAGGAGGCTGCGAAAGCCGCTGGTGAAAAACTTCTTGTTGATGAGCATCACCACGATGGCGATGAGCATCTGGGTCAGGGCCATGGCCACAGGGTTTTCCAGAAACGTGGGCACCGGGAAGCCTGCCATGCTGTGGCCCATGGAGAGATACATCAGCAGCGCCAGAAAGCCTAGAGAACTGATCAGGCGCTTTTTGAGCACCGGCGTTTCCCGGTCCGCCAGGGCGTCCTCCGCCGGGGCGGAGCTGCTTTCGCTCTTTGCGCCCTTGAGGCTGGCGCCGTAGCCCGCGGCCTCCACCGCGGCCACGATGGCGGAATCCGCCGCCGTGCCCTCCACGCCCATGGAGTTTGTGAGCAGGCTCACCGAGCAGGAGGTCACGCCGGGAACACCGTTTACCGCCTTTTCCACCCGGGCCGAGCAGGCGGCGCAGCTCATGCCCGTGACGTTATACTGTTTCATGCTTTGTCCTTTCTGATTCCTCTTGCCGCATCGCGGAAATGTAGACGGATGGAGAACTTGCCTCCCCCTCTGGGGGAGGTGTCGCGGCAAGCACAGCGCAGCCGTGACAGAAGGGGTGTCGATCGGCCAACGACCCCTTCAGTCATCGCCGTATACGGCGGTGACAGCTCCCCCGGAGGGGGCGCCAGGAACTCCAGTCACCTAAATCTCAAAACTCACCGCATCAGCTTCTGCAGGGTGTCCAGTAGCTCGTCCACAGTATCAGGATTTCCCTCCTGTAGATCGTTTACCACACAGGAACGGATATGCTGACTCAAAAGCTCCCGGGAGAACGCATTGAGAGCGGCGTTGGCGGCAGCCGCCTGGGTCAGGATATCCGGACAGTAGGCGCTCTCGTCCAGCATGCGGCGGATGCCCCGGATCTGCCCCTCAATGCGGCTGAGCCGATTGCAGAGGCGCTTATACTCCTCCGGCGTGCGATGCCGGAGCTTCTTTTCCCCGCTTTCCTCTTCGGCTGCGCAGCAGCAGCACTTTTCTTCCATATCCGTCACTTCCTTTCATTGCTCTTACTATATACCCCTATGGGGTATATGTCAATAGGGGCGAAAAGCAAAACACCGGAAATCCAAAGGATCTCCGGTGTTTTGTACACTTGGAAAGCAAGCTCAGGCGTCAAGCTTTTTGATGATCTGCCGGGGGCAGACCTCCGCGCAGTGACCGCACTGCACGCACTTTTCGGGATCGATCTTCGCAAGGAAGTTCTCCACATGGATCGCGTCGTTGGGGCACTCCCGCTGGCACTTCATGCAGCCGATGCAGCCGGCCTTGCACATCTTCATGACCTGCGCGCCCTTGTCCTGGCTGCGGCAGGCCACCACAACCTTCTGCTTCTCGGGCAGGAGCTTTACGATGTCCTTGGGGCAGGCATCCGCGCAGGCGCCGCAGCCCACGCACTTGGAGCGGTCCACCTTGGCGACGCCGTTGACGATATGCATGGCGTCAAACTTGCAGGCCTTAACACAGTTGCCCATACCGATGCAGGCGAAGGTGCAGAGCTTGTTGCTCTTGCCGCCGAAGAGCATGGCGGCGCGGCAGTCTTCGGGGCCGGTGTAGTTGAAGCGCATCTCGGCCACATCCTTGCAGCCGGAACAGGGCACGAAGGCCACCATCTTCTCCGCATCGGAGGCAGCAACACCCATGATCTCTGCAATCTTGGCGGCAGCTTCCGGACCGGAGGCCACGCACTTGTTGCAGGGGGCTTCGCCCTTGGCCACGGCGGCGGCATAGCCGTCACAGCCGGGGTAGCCGCAGCCGCCGCAGTTGGCGCCGGCCAGGCATTCCCGCACGGCGGCCTGCTTGGGATCCACCTCTACGTGGAAGATTTTGGCGGCGAAGGCCAGCAGCGCGCCGAAGATGGCGCCCAGGGCGCCGAGAACGAGGACAGAATAGACGATCGACATCTCGCACCCTCCTTAAAAGATCTTCATACCGCTGAAGCCCATGAAGGCCAGAGCGACGAGGCCGGCGGAAATCAGGCAAATGGGGAAGCCTTCAAAGCACTCCGGATAATCGGCAAAGCGGATGCGCTCCCGAACGCTGGCAAACAGAACGATGGCCAGCATAAAGCCCAGACCGCCTGTGATGCCGTAAATCACAGAGCCCAGGAAGTCATAGCCGTTCTGCACGTTCAGCAGCACCACGCCCAGCACCGCGCAGTTGGTGGTGATGAGGGGCAGGTAGATGCCCAGGGCGGAGTACAGGCTGGGGACGGCCTTTTTCAGGAACATCTCCACAAACTGCACCAGAGCAGCAATGACCAGAATGAAGGCCAGGGTCTTCAGGAAGGCAAGACCCAGGGGCACCAGGATGAACTCATTGACCACATAGCAGATGGCGGAAGCCAGGCCCATGACGAAGACCACGGCCAGGCCCATGCCGGAAGCCGTCTCCACCTTGCTGGAGCAGCCCAGGAAGGGGCAGCAGCCCAAAAACTGGGAGAAAATGAAGTTGTTGATCAGGATCGCTCCAATGGCGATGGACAGATATTCGGTGACTGTCATGCCTCTTCACCCTCCTCTTCATTGGCTTTTTCGGCTTTCTTTTTGGCAGCCTTCTTCAGGGCAGCCTGCATGGCGGCGAAGATGAAGCCCAGGGTCAAAAAGCCGCCCACAGGCAGGGTCAGGATGGAGGCGCCGTAATCGGAATTAAAAAGCTGGATGCCGGAGCCGGTGCCGTCCAGGGTGATGCCCTTGGCCACATCGATGAGACCGCCGCCGAAGCGCCCGCTGCCAAGAAACTCACGGATCAGGCACATCACGATCAGCACCACAGTGTAGCCCAGGCCCTGGGTGATGCCGTCCACAAAGGAGGGGCCGACGGGGTTCTTCTGGCAGAAGGCCTCGGCACGGCCGATGATGATGCAGTTGACGACGATCAGCGGAATGAACACGCCCAGAGATTCGCTGAGGGCGGGGATGTAAGCCTGCAGGAGCAGGTCCACGATGGTAACGAAGCCCGCGATGATGACCACGAAGATGGCCAGACGGATCTCGTCCGGGATAAACTTGCGCACGGCGGAAACCGCCACGTTGCAGCAGGTCAGGATGATGAGCACCGAGAGGCCCATGCCCACGCCGTTGAAGAGCGAGGTGGTGATGGCCATGGTGGCGCACATGCCAAGCTGCTGGACCAGGATGGGGTTATTGGTGATAACGCCCTCTTTGAGTTGTTTCTTAAAGTTCATGCCCTTCCCTCCTTAGTTCGCACTCTGCAGCGCTTCCACGAACTGGATGGCCGCGGAGGTGGCATTGGTCACGCTGCGGGAGGTGATGGTGGCGCCGGAGAGCGCGTCGATCTCGCCGCCGGCCTTCTTGAGCTGCACATGCTCGTCCACGCCCTTGAACTGGGCGCGGAAGTTTACGCCCACTTCCGCAACGCTGGCGGCATTGGCGCCCAGGCCCGAGGTCTCGGAATGCTGGGTGATGGAAATGCCGGTGCAGCGGAGCGCCTGGTTCACGCCCACCATCATGACAATGGTGCCCTGAGCGCCGGAGAACTCGGTCTCCACCACCCAGCCGGAGCCGTCGTTGGCCTCAGACACGGAGAGGATCTTGATCTTCTGGCCGTTGGCGTTGATGTTGGTGGGGATGCCCAGGTCCTTCAGGTCCAGGTCCGTATAGAGTGCCTGACCTTCGGGTACGTTCACGGGCATGACAGCGGCGCGGGCCGCGTTGGATTTTTCGGTCTGATAGGCAGTGATGCGGTCTCTGGTGATCAGGTCCACCGCGCCGAGGATGCCGGCCACGATGGCGCAGATCAGGAAGAGCACAAAGGTCAGCTTCAGAATCTTATTCATTTCGCAGCCTCCTTTGCAGCTTTCTTTTCCGCCTTTCTGGCCGCCTTCTCCGCGGCAATGTCTTCCTTGCTGACGCCGAACTGGTGGCGGTGGAAGCCCTTGTCGATGGCCCAGGCGCAGAGGTTCATCAGCAGGATGGCGTAGCTCACGCCCTCGGGGAAGCCGCCGAAGTAGCGGATCAGCACGGTGAGGGCGCCGCAGCCTGCGCCGTAGAGCAGCTGGCCGTTCAGGGTGACGGGACTGGTGGCATAGTCAGTGGCCATAAAGAAGGCGCCCAGCACCAGGCCGCCGGAGAGCAGGTTATAGAGCATGAATTCCACATTGCTCATGCCCTCGTGTCCGAAGATCAGGGTCAGGAGCGCCACCGTTCCCAGGAAGGAGACGGGGATGCGCCAGGAGATCACCTTGCGGGCGATGAGGTAGATGCCGCCGATGAGCAGAGCCAGGGTGCTGATCTCTCCCATGGCGCCGGGAACAAAGCCCAGGAACAGGGTCTTCACATTGTAGTAGGCAGGCATGCCCTCGCTGCCGTAGAGGAAGGCCAGGGGCGTTGCCGCGGAGATAGCGTCCACACCTTCGATGCCGTTCATGGCGGCGGGTGCGGCGAAGCGGCCCATGAGCATGGCGTAGGACGCCAGCAGGAAGGCACGGCCGGCCAGGGCCGGGTTCAGGAAGTTCTTGCCGATGCCGCCGTAGAGCTGCTTGACCACCACGATGCCGAAGAAGGTGCCGATGACCGGCAGCCACCAGGGAGAGGTGGGAGGCAGGGTCAGGGCCAGGAGCAGGCCCGTGACCACCGCGGAGAGATCGCCGATGGAGGCGCTCTGCTTGCGGAACTTGCGGATGGCCCACTCGAAGAACACGGCGGAGAGCACAGAGGAACCCATGACGATCAGGGTCTTGGGTCCGAACTGCCACACGGCCATGATCACCGCCGGCAGCAGCGACAGGAGCACGCAGCCCATGAGCCGCCGGGTATCGATGTTGGTGCGGATCTGGGGCTGGTACGCCACATCCAGAATGATGCGTTCTTTCTTCTCGTTCATTGCTTGGCCTCCTTTGCTGCCTCGGCCTTGGCTTTCTCCTTGGCCGCCTTTGCCTGGAACATGAGCTTGGCGGTCTTGAAGGCATGGGTCAGCGGCATGCGTGCAGGGCAGTTGTAAGAGCAGCTGCCGCACTCGAAGCAGTCCATCACGTGGTACTTCTCCAGCATGTCATAGTCGCCCTTGCTGTAATACATGTACATGAACACCGGCTCCAGCTTCATGGGGCAGACGGTGATGCACTTGCCGCAGCGGATGCAGGTGGGTTCGTCCTCGTGCCGGTCCTCCTCTTCGGTGAAGAAGAGAACGCCTGCGGTGCCCTTGATGGTGGGCGCGTCAAAGCTGGTGGCGCAGATGCCCATCATGGGGCCGCCCAGAACGATCTTGCGGGGCGTCTTCACAAAGCCGCCGCACTGCTCGGCAAGATAGCCGAAGGGAGTGCCCACGCGGGTCAGGGCGTTTACCGTGTCCTTCAAAGCGCTGCCGGAGACGGTGACAATGCGCTCGATCACAGGCTTGCCTTCATAGCAGGCCTGATAGATAGCATAGCAGGTGCGGGTGGAGACCACATTGGCGCCCACGCCGGAGGGCAGGCCGCCGGGCTTGACCTCCCGGCCGGTGACAGCCTTGACCTGCATTTTCTCGCCGCCCTGGGGGTACTTGACCTTCTCGGGCACGATCTCGATGCCGTACTGCTCGGGATGAAGGGAGTTGAGCAGATCGATGGCGTCCTGCTTGTTGACCTCGATGCCGTAATAGGCCTTCTCCACACCGCTGGCGATGCGCACCAGCTCAATGCCCTTGAGCAGCTGCTCGGGGAAATTCAGCATGGTGAGATGGTCGCCGTTCAGGTAAGGCTCGCATTCGGCGCCGTTGATGATGAGCTTGTCCACCTTGCCGATGCCGCCCTTGATTTTGAAAGCGGTGGGGAACATGGCGCCGCCCATGCCGACAACGCCGGCTTCGCGGATGCGCTCAAGAATGGCGTCCTGATCCTTGAGCTGGGCGTCGGTGAGGGGCTCCATGAATTCTGGCGTGTCCAGCCCGTCGTTTTCAATGACGACGGAGGGGATCAGATCGCCCAGGGGATGGGGCCGAGGCTCCACCGCGATGACCTTGCCGGAGACGGGAGAATGGACCGGGGCGGAGACAGGCGCGGGGTTCTCGCCGATCTTCTGTCCCATTTTCACGAGATCGCCCTTCTGGACCAGAGGCTTGCAGGGCGCGCCGATATGCTGGATGAGGGGGATCACAACCTGCTTAGGCGGCGCAATGACCGTGATGGGAATATCCGGTCGCTTCATATAATTCGGGTGCACGCCGCCATGGAACGTGTGGGTCATAAGCTTCACCTCGTTTAAAAATCATACGGTGCTATAATAGCACAAATTTTTGTTGCTTGTCTACAAGTCCGATGGGGAAAAAGGTCGGATTTTATAGACAAGTTTCTAACAATCCTGTTAAAAGCTTGGCAACCGGGCAAAAAGTCTCTAACTGTCAAAACAAGGCGAAAACAGATGCAGGTTCCCGTTTTTCCGCTGCTTTTGTCAATAAAATGACGCAGGGCGGAGACCCGTCTCCGCCCTGCGCAGATGCTGTATAGATTTGATTCAGCGTTCAAATTCGATGGCGTATCCCATGATGCCGCTGTAGAACTCCGGGTAATCCCCGGCGGGATCATCCCGGCAGTCGTTGAAGAGCCAGCGGTCCCCTTCCCGGTAGATCATGATATAGTTCTCGGGCACATTGTCATAATAGTCCCAGGAGCTGGGCTCGTTCTCGGCCCAGACAAAATACTCGTTCTGCTCGCCGTTTTCCCAGATCAGCTCGTTGTTGACCCAGCGGCAGCCCACCCAGATGCGGGTGAGGCCCAGTTCCTCGGCAAGCTTTGTGATCTCCGCCAGCTCCTCCGGACCGGAGATGGTGGCCAGGTGTCCCTCCTGCTCCAGGCAGGCCTCCCGGGCCAGGGTCCAGCTCAGATCGGATTTCACCACCGCGTAGCGGGGCTGCTGGGGCGCCTCGGTGGGGATGGAGAGGATCTCACTGGGCTCGGTGGGCTGCAGGGTAGGCTGCAGCGTGGGCTCGGGAGCAAAGAGACTGCTGGGATCCGGGGTGGGATTGATCTGGGTGGGGCGGCTGTCCCGGTTCCACCACAGATTCAGGCCCAATGCTCCTGCCACCAGCGCGAGACACACGATCAGCACCGAGGCGATGACCCTGCGGGCGCGGCGCCGGCGCAGCTTTTTCTCGTCCTTGGGCGGCTCCGGCTGGGCGCTCTGCTCCTCAGTCTGGGGCTTTGTCCGCTCCACGCGGGGCTGCTGCTTCAGCACCACAGGCTCCAGCTCCGGGTATTTCTCCACCGTCAGGATGGGGATGGGCTGGCGGTCCTTCTTCTCCTTGGAGGGCTCATAGACCCGGACTTCTTCCCCGTCCTCCTGGGGATCGGGCGCAGCGGTGGTCTCCTCTTCGCCGGTGAGGCCGAAAAACTCCTCCACCATGGCGTTGATGTCTTCCTTTTTCTGGCGGACGGGCTCCGGCTTCTCCAGCCCCGCCATTTCCTCCTCGCTGAGTCCCTCAGGCAGGGCAGGTTCCTCCGGTGCCTTCTCCTCCGGCTCGCTCCCCTTTTCGATGATGTCCACCATCATGCGCTCGATATCGCTGAGTTCACCGTGATCCTTCTGAAACACCGCCTCCGCGCCGGAGCTGCCGCCCAGATACTTGTTGTCCATGCAGCTTTCCAGCATGATCTGCAGCTCTTCCGGGCTCTGGTAGCGGTCCTTGGCCTGGAAGGCCGTTGCCTTTTCCAGCACCTCACTCAGCCGCTTGCCGGCATTCTGGGGCAGAGGAAGAGGCTTGCCGCTCATGCGGGCCAGCTTTCCGCTGGAGGTGGGCGTATCATAAGGGAGCTTCCCCTCGTTGAGGCCGTAGATCACCAGAAGGGCCAGGGAATACACGTCGGCTGCCGGGCTGGCATCTCCGTGCCAGTACATCTCCGGCGCCACGAACTCCAGCTCCTGACCGGTCCATTTTTCCATTTTGGCGGGGCCAATGGCAAAATTGCCGTCTGCATCCCGGCAGATGTTTTCGGGAAAGATGCCGCCGTGATAGGCGCGGGAACCCACCTGCGCCTTCAGGTGCAGGCAAAGCTGGGACACAAACTCCAGCAGCTCCTGCTTGTCCAGGCGCAGCAGTCCCTCGCCGATGGCTTGTTCCGGATGAAATTCCAAGTTGCTCATCTCATTTCACCCCTGAGATAATGTGTCAATTTATCTTATCACGGTGATAATATTATGTCAACTGAGAAGATTATGAAAAAGTCTTAAAAAATGATCGGTTTTCCAGGAAAACCGATCATATACGCCATATTTTGAAAGAATTTGTTTTTATTTTGTTACATTTTCTTCTATGCCTGCAGGCGCTTTGCTTCTTCAGTCCCGCTTGGCTCAGATGTCCCTTTCCACCCGGTCGGCCAGCTTTTCGATCCGGTCGGCGTGGCCGGCCAGCTCCTTGTTGGCATGGCCCTCCAGCTTGCGGCAGGCGGCCAGCAGCCGCTCCGCCGCGGCGATGAGCCGGGTGAAGGCAGGCGAGACTTTGCGGCCGGAAGCGCTCTTCTTCTCCACGGGGACGCCCTCGGTGATGCGGAGGAAGTCGCCCGAAAGCAGATCGAACTTCGTGCCGCTGTAAGGGGCGAAGGCCCGATATCCCAGTTCCTCATTCAGGCATTTGGTAAAGGCATCCGCCGATTCCGGGTCGCCGTGGTTGACGAAAACGAGCTTCGGCTTCTCCCGAAAACCGGAGAGCCAGCGGATGAGTCCCGCTTTATCCGCGTGACCGCTGACGCCGGGAAGGGTGTCGATCTGCGCCCGGACCTGGACCTCCTCACCGAAGAGCTTGACGCTTTTGGCCCCGTCCACCAGGATGCGGCCCAGGGTCCCCACCGCCTGGTAGCCCACAAAGAGCACGGTGGATTCCGGTCGCCAGAGATTGTGCTTCAAGTGATGGCGGACACGCCCCGCGTCGCACATGCCGGAGGCGGAGAGGATGACCTTGGGGGTCTTGTCGTTGTTGATGGCCTTGGATTCCAGGTCGCTGACCGTGAGCTCCAGGCCAGGAAACACGATGGGATTGACGCCGGAGCGGATGAGCCGCTGCATATCCTCGTCCAGAAACTGGGTGTCGCACTGGAGGAAAACGGAAGTAGCTTCGATAGCCAGGGGGCTGTCAACATACACGGGGAAATCGCCGTGGCCTTTTACCAGGCCGCGCTCCTTGATCTCCCGGATGAAATAGAGCATTTCCTGGGTGCGGCCCACGGCAAAGGAGGGAATGACCATGTTGCCGCCCCGGTCCAGGGTATCCTGGATTCTGCGGGCAAGCTCCGCCACATAGTCCACCCGCTCTTCCGTGTGGAGCCGGTCCCCGTAGGTGGACTCGATCATCAGATACTCGGTATCCTCCACAAACTGGGGATCCCGCAGAATGGGCTGGTCCAGATTGCCCACATCCCCGGAGAAGGTGATCTTGCGCGTCTCTCCCCCTTCGGTAAGCCAGACCTCGATGGCGGCCGAGCCCAGGAGATGTCCCACATCCGTCATGCGGATGGAAACGCTCTCGTTCACCTGGAGAACGCTGCCGTAATCACAGGGTCGGAGGCAGGAAACCGCGCCCAGAGCGTCGTCCAGGTCATAGAGTGGCTCCACGGGCATAGCGCCGCTGCGCTGGCCTTTGCGGTTGAGATACTCCGCCTCGCTCATCTGGATGTTGGCGCAGTCACGGAGCATGATGTCACAGAGGGAGCAGGTGGCAGCGCTGGCATAGACAGGGCCGCGAAAGCCCTTCTTATAGAGGAGCGGCAGCATGCCGCTGTGGTCCACATGGGCGTGGGTCAGCAGGACGAAATCCAGGTCCTTGGCAGGAACGGGCAGCTCCTCGTTTTGAAAGAGGTCCTTCCCCTGCTCCATGCCGCAGTCCACCAGGCCCTTCTTGTCTCCCACCTCCAGCAGCGTCATACTGCCGGTGACTTCATGGGCGGCGCCCAGAAATGTGATGGTCATGCGAAATCCACCTTTCCCTCGTTGTTTTTTCTATTGTACACCCTGCCGAGAGGCCGCGCAAGCGGTCACAAGAAAAAACGCGCCCGACCCCTCTCCGGGATCGGGCGCGTTTTTCAGCTTTCTTTCGGCTTGTAGTAGTAATCCCGCCACTCTGGGGTGGCGCCGATATAATTCTTCAGACTGTCCCGCACCAGGGAGGTACGGCCGCCAAAGTTCAGGAAATAGTTTTTGTTGCCCTGGACCAGGCTTTCCCACCCGGACATCTTTGCGCCCCAGCGCTCCCGATCCCGGGGCATCTCGGGGCGGATGAGGGCGGCCATCTCATCAATCTTCGCCACCACGTTCTCCTCTTTCAGGACGCCGGAGAAAGCCTCCTCCATCTGGGAGATGAGCCGGGCGCGAAATTCCCCGCTGTTCAGCAAGGCGGCAAAGAGCTTGTTGTATTTATAGCCCATGGTGATCGGGCAATCGAAGGCCTGCACATCCTCCATGCCGTGGTCCACATCCACCAGAGCATAGTGGAGCACATCATCCCCGGCGGTGTAGTAAAAGCGCATATTGTCGCTGTGCAGATCCGTGTTGCCGCAATAGGCCTGGATGACCGCCCAGCCGATGACGCTGTCGATATCCACATGCTCCGCCACCTTGCGGTAGTTCTCCTCATTGCTCATATCCGTGCTGATCGCCAGACTGTAGAACTCAGAGGTCTCCGCCTCAGGGCCCCATTTGCCCCGGTACTGGTACACCGTGTCCGGATCCAGGCCGTGGTGGTAGGCGTAGCTCTCCGGGGAGTGGACCTCCCGGATGCTGTAGACGCCCCAGTATTCCCCGTTGAGATAGAGCACAGCATAGCGGGAGTCCTGCACCGGCAGGGCCGGGAAGGCCTCGGAGGCCAGCTCGTGCATCAAAGCGTCCCGCAGCAGGCTGGAGTAACCCGGCTCCTGGGGCGCCCGCAGCAGAATCGAGGCATACTCCGTGACGCCGTTTTCAAACAGGTCATAGTGCAGCTCCCCGTCGTAGCGGGAGCGGAAGCGAAGCTTCAAAGACTTTTTGGGCTGGTAGATCCGGGAGGTGGCGCCGTGAAGCTCCACGCCGCAGTCCAGAGAGAAGCCCTCCTCCCCGTCATAGAACATGACGGCGCCAAAGCGCTCCTCATCCAGCTCGGGGTTGGAGTAGATCCCCCTGTCACCGCCGAAGAGGCCCTCCGGATCGCTGACCAGGCTCACCACCGGGAGGCTGTGTCCTTCATTGAGGATATAGCTCAGGCTCAGGGCGCGGCTGGGCAGGGCGTCCTTTTCAAAGCACACCGCCCGGATGACCGTGGTCTCCGAAAGGCTGATCGGTCCGGTATAGAGCTCCGACTCCTCCGTGGGGATGCTGCCGTCGGTGGTGTAGCGGATCTCCCCCGGGGCGGAGAGCGTGACCTTCACGGACTTCACCCCGTCAAAGACGCCGTCGGGCTCCAGGCTCACCGGCTCTGCCGAGACTCGGCGGAAACCGTCCAGGTTTTCGTCCCCGGGGGTGGCTTCGGCAAAGTACCAGAAGCCCTCCGCTCCCATCATGCGGCCCATGCTGCCGCCGAGAGGAATGTCATGGAGGCTCACGAAGTCCTGCAGCTTCCCCTGCGGATCAAAGAGATAGAGTCGGTCCCGCTGGGCGTTCAGGCTGAAGCTGTTCTCGGGAAGCAGGACCCGGACGCTCTCCATGGGCGCCAGTTCCCATTCCGGAAAGGTAAAACTCTCCGCGCGATCCAGCTTGTCGGAGAGTACCCAGCCCTCCAGTCGAACGGTGCGGTCCCCCAGGTTCACAATCTCCACCCAGTCTCCCGAAGCGGCGTAAACCACCGCCTCGCTGATGGCAAGGCCCTCGACCGTCCTTCCGGACTGGAAGGCCTCGTAGCCGGCAGGGCTGTTTTCAAAGCCGGGGCTGGGCCATGCGCTGACCCCTTCCGGTGTCCAGACGGTATCCGAGGCAAGGGCGGGCAGCTCCGCCCGGTCGATCAGGGTGCCCCTTGCGCTCAGGAGAGACAGGCTCTCCCCTTCCGAGGGGATGGAAAAGTCCGTGTCCTCCTCACAGAGCAGCAGGAGGTATTCACCGGGCAGGACCGTCTGCTCCGGCAGATCCCAGCTCTTCTCCCCGCACTGCAGGCGCAGATTCTCCAGGGAGACGGCCTCCGTTCCGGTATTGAGAAGCTCTACCCAGTCGGGGAAGCTATCGTCGGCCCCGGGAAGGGTCGCCCGGTTATGGCTCATCACCTCGCTGATGATGAGGCTGTAGTCCGGCTCCGGTGCAAGGGGCGGCTCGCCCAGGGAAAGGGACGCGGGCTCCGGCGTTTCTTCCGGGGAGGTAGCAGGCAGCGTCACCTCAGGTGAGGCCGCAGGGGGCTCTGGGTCCGGCGCCTTTTCCGCAGCAGTCCTGTCCGCGTGGAAAGCTGCCAGGGCAAGGAGCAGGACCAGGAACAATATCAGGATCAGAGAAACTCTCTTCATACAGGGGCACTATCCTCTTCTTTGCATTCTGTCAAAACAGGCTGATCTGGCTGCTCTCCGGCATGTCGCCGAGAGCGCCCATGGCCTTCAGGGTCTCCAGGTGGGTCTGGCTGACCTTGGGGCAGGCGGCGGAGAGCTCCTCCATGGAGATGAACTGCTGCCCGGTGCTGCCCACCCGGCAGAGGTCGTCCGCCGCCGTCTCGCCCAGGCCCGCCACCGAAACAAAGGGCGGACGCAGCTGCTTGTCCCCCACGGGGAGGAACTTGCGGGCGTCGGACTGATAGAGATCGATGGGGGCGAAGGTGAAGCCGCGCATATTGAACTCGTACACCGCCTCCAGGGTGACCATCAGGTCCTCCTCGTTGGCGGTCAGGTCGTTGCGGCGTTTCATCTCGTTGATCTTCCTGCGCACGGCGTCGGTGCCGGTGCACATCATGCCGGCATCAAAGCCGCCCTTCTGACTGCGCCGGTAGAAATAGGCGCTGTAGAAGGCCAGGGGCTCATGGACCTTGAACCAGGCGATGCGGAAGGCCATCATGACGTAGGCCACGGCGTGGGCTTTCGGGAACAGATAGGCGATCTTCCGGGCGGATTCGATCCACCAGTCAGGCACGCCCATGGCTTTCATCTGCTCCTCGGCGTCTCCCGGGAACTCCCCGCTCTTTTTCACCTTGCCCTTGCGCACGGCCTCCATGGTCTTGAAGGCCAGGGCCGGGGCCATTCCCTTCTGGATCAGGTAGATCATGATATCGTCGCGGCAGCCGATGGTCTGGTTGACGTCGGCGATGCCGTTTACGATCAGGTCATGGATGTTGCCGGCCCACACGTCGGTACCGTGGGAGAAGCCGGAAAGACGGACCAGGGTATCAAACTGCCTCGGCTGGGTGTCCACCAGCATCTGCCGGGTAAAGGGAGTGCCGAACTCCGGCACGCCGATGGAGCCGGTCCTGCCGATGATGGGGTCGTCGTCCGGCAGGCCCAGGGCGGCGGGCGAGGTGAAGATGGACATAGTGTCCGGATCCGAGAGGGAGATGGTCTTGGCGTCCATGCCGGTCATATCCTCCATCATGCGGATCATGGTGGGGTCATCATGGCCCAGCTCGTCCAGCTTCAGCAGGTTCGCCTCCATGCAGTGGTATTCAAAATGGGTGGTGATGATGTCGCTGTTGGGGTCGTCCGCCGGGTGCTGGACCGGGCAGAAGTCCGTGACGTCCATGTCCTGGGGGATAACCACAAGGCCCCCCGGGTGCTGGCCGGTGGTGCGCTTGATGCCCACAAGGCCCAGGGCCAGGCGGTTTTCTTCCGCCTTGGTAGCCTGGATGTTCCGCTCCTCCAGGTACTTTTTCACATAGCCGTAGGCCGTCTTTTCCGCCAGGGTGCCGATGGTGCCCGCGCGGAAAACATGGTCTGAGCCGAAAAGGACTTCGGTGTACTTATGGGCCTTGGCCTGGTATTCTCCGGAGAAGTTCAGGTCGATATCGGGGGTCTTCTCATTTCCCGGGAAACCCAGGAAGGTTTCAAAGGGGATGTCAAAACCCTCCCGGTTCATACGGGTGCCGCATGCCGGGCAGTCCTTCTCCGGCATGTCGGCACCGCAGCCGTAGCTGCCGTCGGTGATGAATTCCGAGTGGCAGCACTTGGGGCAGACATAGTGGGGCGGCAGGGAGTTTACCTCGGTGATGCCGGACATGTAGGCCACGATGGAGGAACCCACGCTGCCACGGCTGCCCACCAGGTAGCCGTTTTCCAGGGAGTTCTGCACCAGCTTCTGGGCAGACATGTAAATGACGTCGTAGTTGTGGTCCAGAATGGTGTTGAGCTCGGTGTCCACCCGGCTCTGTACGATCTCCGGCGGGTTTTCGCCGTAGATGCGGTGCATCTTGCCATAGACCAGGTCCCGCAGCTGCTGGGCGGAATTCTCGATCCGGGGCGGGAAGAGCTCCTTGGGCAGCAGCTCGATCTCCTCCACCTGGTCCGCGATGGCCCGGGTGTTGGTAATGACCACCTCCTTGGCGGTCTCCTCCCCCAGGTACTGGAATTCCGCCAGCATCTCCTCGGTGTTGCGAAAGAAGATGGGGCAGTCCCGGTCCGCGTCGGAAAACTTTTTTGCCGCCTGGAGGATCTTGCGGTACTGCTCGTCCTCCGGGTCCAGGAAATGCACGTCGCTGGCCGCAATGACGGGTTTCCCCATCTTGCGGCCCAGGTCCAGGATGGTGCGGTTATAGTCCTGCAGCACAGTCACGTCCTTGACGCGGCCGTTATCCACCAGAAAGCCGTTGTTGCAGATGGGCTGGATCTCCAGATAGTCATAGAGTTCGGCGATCTTCTTGAGTTCCTTTTCCGGCTCGCCCCGCATGACCGCGCCGTAGAGCTCGCCCATGCCGCAGGCGGAGCCCACCAGGATGCCCTCCCGGTGCTGCTGCAGCAGGCTCTTGGGAATGTTGGGCGTGCGGTGATAAAACTTCAGATAAGACTGGGAGATCATCTCATAGAGATTTTTGAGGCCCTTCCGGTTCTTCACCAGCAGCACCATGTGATAGGTCTTGGCCAGGTCCGTACGGCGGAGAGAGTGATACACCGTCTCGATGTCGTCCACGGTTTTGGCCCCCTGCTGGCGGAGCATGGGCAGGAACTTGTTCAGGATCCGGCCGCAGACCAGGGCGTCGTCCGAGGCCCGGTGATGGTTGAACTGGGGCAGATCCAGATAGTTGGAGACGATGTCCAGCTTGAAGCGCTTCAGGTCCGGCAGCAGCGCCTGGCTGAGAGCCAGGGTGTCCAGAAACACCGGAGAGAAGCGCAGACCCTGACGGATGGCAGCCGCGGTCATAAAGCCCACGTCAAAGTGGGCGTTGTGGGCCACCAGGGGCCGGTCCCCCGCAAAGCGGAGGAAGGCCTCCATGGCCTCCTTCTCGTCCGGGGCGTCGGCCACGTCGCTGTCGTGGATGCCGGTGAGCTCCACGATATTGGCAGGAATCGGCATGTGGGGATTCACAAAGGTGTTGAAGGTCTCCTTCACCTCTCCGCCGGAGAGGATCACCGCGCCGATCTCGGTCATGCGGTCGTCCCGGGCGTTGAGGCCGGTGGTCTCGATATCGAAGGCAACATACTCCGTATCCAGGGGGAGCTTGGACTTGCCCACCACAGCGGAGTTGCCGTCCATATCGTTATAGTAATAGGCCTCCATGCCGTAAATGATCTTGACGCCGTGCTTCTTGCCCGCCTTCCACATATCCGGAAAGGCCTGGGCCACGCCATGGTCTGTGACGGCGATGGCAGGCATGCCCCAGTAGGCCGCCCGCTTGACGATGGCGGCGGGGTCCGTCAAAGCGTCCAGAGCGGAGAAGCGGGTGTGCATGTGCAGCTCCACCCGCTTTTCCGGGGCGTTGTCCGGGCGGATCTGCTTTTTGCCCCTGGCGATGTTCCGGGGCGTCAGGACCATGTCATCATCGAATTTGTTGTAGCCCACCTCGCCCTGCACGATGAGGTGATCGCCGGGGGCAACCTTGTCCAGGATACTGCGGTCGTCCTCGGAACTCATGTATTTGGAGACGTGGATGGTGTTGCTCAGGTCCGTGAGATCGAAACCCAGCACCGCGCCGCCGTTTTTGGTGGAACGGCTGTTCACGGTCACCACGTCCCCTTCCACAGCGACGCGGCCGGAGTCCATGGTGAGGGTGTTCATGGGGACCGGCTTTTGCTTGATGGCCCGGCCGTAGAGCACATCGCCATGAGAGGCGGAGGAGCTGCTGCCGGGGACCATGGCGGCAGTGCTGGCCTTCACGCTCTTGGGATAGTCCGGCACGATGCTGACGCCGTCCAAGGCGTAATCCTGTTTGAGCCGATCACAGAGGGAGCCCAGATCCACCATGGAAGGCATGGCGGAAAAGCGGGCGGAGACGTTCATGCTCCGCTCCCGCAGGTCGATCTGCACATCGGTGATAAAGGCCTTTTCCAGTCCGCCCGCCAGACTCATCAGATCCGTGCAGCCGGGAAAGACCGTCAAAAATGGGGTATGGTCAGACATAATGTTTACTCCGTAAACAGTGAATAGTGAAAAGTGAAGAGAGAAAAGAGAAGTATGATGATACGCTCACTCTTCACTCTCAATAAGATCCATCAGCTTATCCAGCAGCTGGTCGTAATCGTAGGTGCCCACGACCTGGCCTTTCTTAAAGAGCAGGCCCCGGTCCTTGCCGCCGGCGATGCCGTAATCCGCCTCTCTCGCTTCGCCTGGGCCGTTCACCACGCAGCCCATGACGGCCACGGTGATGTCCCTGTCCAGGTTCCGCACCAGGGGCTCCACCCGGTTGGCAAGGCCGATCAGGTCGATCTCCGTGCGGCCGCAGGTGGGGCAGGAGACGAACTTGACGCCGCCCTTGCGGAGTCCCGCCGCCTTCAAAATGGCGATGCCCGCGGAGACCTCCTTTACCGGGTCCGCCGTCAGAGAGACACGGATGGTGTCGCCGATGCCCTCAGAGAGCAGCGTGCCGATGCCCACGGCGGACTGGATGGTGCCGTTCCACTCGGTGCCCGTCTCGGTGACGCCCAGATGTAGGGGGTAAGAAAAGACCTCAGATGCCATGCGGTAGGCCGCGATGGTGAGGGGCACGGTGGAGGATTTGAGGGAGAGACAGATGTCCTCAAAGCCGAAGCGGGTCAGCAGCTCCACATGGCCCCGGGCGCTTTCCACCATGGCCTCCGGGCAGGGGTGACCGTATTTTTCCAGAAGAGGCTTCTCCAGGCTGCCGGCGTTCACGCCGATGCGGATGGGGATGTTTCTCAGCTTGCAGGCCTCCGCCACCGCTTTCACGTTCTCGGGGCCGCCGATGTTGCCGGGGTTGATGCGGATCTTGTCGATCCCCCGCTCCGCCGCCATCAAGGCCAGGCGATAGTCAAAATGAATGTCCGCCACCATGGGCACGTCCACCTGCTCCTTGATCTTGTCGATGGCCAGGGCCGCCCGTTCATCGGGAATGGCCAGGCGCACGATCTCGCAGCCGGCGGCACGCAGTTCCTTGATCTGCTGCACGGTAGCTTCCACGTCCCAGGTCTTGGTGTTGCACATGGACTGGACCGTGACCGGGGCGCCGCCGCCCAGGGCCAGGCCGCCCACGCGGATCTGTCTGGTATTCTCTCTTGAATGCATTTGCAGATACCTGCCTTTTTTACAATCTAAATAGGAATTATATCACGCCGCGTTGTCCTTGGCAACGGGGCATTCCCCGTCTCAGCGCTCAAAGCATTCCCCGTCTCAGCGCTCAAACCACTCCACCAGCTTCTGCTTCCAGGCACCTTGGTAGGGGTGTTCCCGGAGGGGCAGATTGAAGCGATTGGAGCCGATGAGCACGGTGGAGGGGTGGGTGAATTCCCGGAAGCCCCATTCGCCGTGGTAGGCGCCCATGCCGGAGTGCCCCACGCCGTTGAAGGGCACGCCCTTCACCATCATGTGCAGGCACACCTCGTTGATCCCGCCTCCGCCAAACTGCAGGCGCTGCATGGCAGCTTTGGCCCAGGGCACATCTTTCGTGAAGAGATAGAGCGCCAAACCGTGCTCCCGGGAATCAATGGTATCCAGAAGCTTTTCGATTTCCCCGTCCGGGTAAGGGACCACGGGCAGAAGAGGGTTGAAGAGCTCCCGGTTCACGATCTCCTCCCCGATGTCGATGGGATAGAGAACGGTGGGCGCGTATTTGCGTTTTTCCCGGTCTCCGAAGCCGCCGAAGCGGACCCGATCCCGATACCGGTCCGCAGTCGAAGCGCAGTTGTCATAGGCCGCGGCGCTGATGAGCCGGGGGTATTCGGAATTGTTTGGCGCGTCCGTGCCGATCTGGGAAGTGAAGGCAGCCTCCAGTTCCCGGAGGAAGGGCTCCGCCACCTCCTCGGCCACCACCACCTGATTGATGTTGATGCAGACCTGGCCGCTGTTCAGGAGTTTCAGAAAGGCGATCTTCCGGGCAGCGTCCTTCAGGTCCGCGTCCTTGCGCACCACGCACCAGTTGCCGGTCTCGCCGCCCAGCTCCAGGGCGGTGGAGGTGAGATTGCCCGCTGCGGCTTCCAGCACATGGACGCCTACCCGGGGCGATCCGGTATAAAAGATCTTGTCATAGCGCTCGGCGAGGCAGCGGTCCGCCTGGTCATGGCCCCCGCCCACAACGGCAATATACTCCGGCGGAAAGCTCTCTGCCATCATGCGCTGCAGAAGCTCTGTACACCGAGGCGACTTGGAGCTTGCCTTCAGTACGGCGGTGTTGCCCCCGGCCATGGCGGCGGTGAGCACTCCCAGGGAGAGCAGGAAGGGAAAGTTGTAGGGGCTTATGATGAGGGAGACGCCGTAGGGCATTTTATAGACCTTGGTGAGCACGCTGGGAAAGCAGAGGAGGCCGCTGAGATGAGTCTCGGGTCTGGCCCAGCGTCGCAGGGAGCGGATGGTCTCGTTGATCTCCTGCAAGAGAGAGCCGATATCGCAGAAATACGCCTCCAGCGGAGCGCGGCCCAGATCCTCCGCAAGGGCCCGCTCCATCTCCTCCCGATGACGGAGGACACAGGCTCTCAGCTTTTTCAGCTGTGCAAGGCGCCAGGAAACGGGCAGGGTCTCCCCTGTCCGGAAAAAGGCACGCTGCCGTTCCACCAGTTCATGGATGCTCTGTTCCATGCAGATCCTCCTGTCTCAAAACTCCCTTATCCCTCTTCACTTTTCACTCTTATCTTTTCCCTTTATTTTGCCTGCTTGATGGAGAGGCTGATTCGCTTTTTCTTTTCGTCCACGTCCAGCACCAGGACCTCCACCACGTCCCCCACAGTCAGCACCTCGGAGGGGTGGCGGACCCGGCGCTCGGCGATCTCGGAGATGTGGACCAGACCGTCCTGATGGACGCCGATATCCACAAAGGCGCCAAAGTCGATGACGTTGCGCACCGTGCCGGAGAGTTTCATGCCGGGCTTCAGATCCGAAATGGAGAGCACATCCGTGCGCAGGATGGGCTTGGGCAGACTGTCCCGAATGTCCCGGCCGGGCTTCAAAAGCTCCGCGACCACGTCGTTCAGGGTGGGAACGCCCACGCCCAGCTCGGACGCCGCCTTGTCCTTTCCGTAGGCCTTGAGTCGGTCCGGCAGCTCCCGGATATTCCCCTGCTCCACGTCCTTCAGGCTATAGCCCATGAGCTGCAGTAAACCCTCCGCCGCGGCATAGGACTCCGGGTGTACGGCGGTGTTGTCCAGCACATTCTTGCTCTCCGGCACCCGCAGGAAGCCCGCGCACTGCTGGAAGGCCTTGGGGCCAAGCTTTGGCACCTTCTGGAGACGTTTGCGGTCCGGGAAGGGGCCGTTTTCCTCCCGATAGGCGACGATGTTCTTTGCCGTGGCGGCTGTCAGGCCGGAGACCCGGCGCAGCAGCGAGGGGGAAGCGGTGTTCAGGTCCACCCCCACCGCGTTCACGCAGTCCTCCACCACCGCGTCCAGGGCGGTCTCCAGCTCCTTCTGGGGCATGTCGTGCTGGTACTGTCCCACGCCGATGGCCTTGGGCTCGATCTTCACCAGCTCTGCCAGGGGGTCCTGGAGCCGGCGGGCGATGGACACCGCCGAGCGCAGGTTCACGTCAAACTGGGGGAATTCCTCCGCCCCCAGAGGGCTTGCGGAATAGACCGAGGCGCCCGCCTCAGAGACGATCATATAGCTCATGTGCCGCCCCCGGTCGCTCTCCTGCCGGATGAGCTCCACCGCCATCTGCTCGGTCTCTCGGCTGGCGGTGCCGTTACCGATGGCGATGTGTTCCACGCCCCACTTGCGGCACAGGGAGGCAAGCTTCTGGATGGCCTCCTGCTTCTGCCGCTCGCCGTAGGTGGGATAGACCACAGTAGTATCCAGTACCCGGCCGGTGCCGTCCACCACCGCCACCTTGCAGCCCATGCGGTAGCCGGGATCCAGGCCCATGGTGACCTTGCCCTTTACCGGCGGCTGCAGCAGCAGCGGACGCAGATTCAGGGCAAACTGACCGATGGCGCCTTCATTTGCCTTGTCCGTAAGCTCGCTGCGGACCTCCCGCTCCAGAGAGGGGAAGAGCAGGCGGTCATAGGCGTCCAGCGCAGCTGCTTTCACAAAGGCCATGGCGGCGCTGCCGGGGATCACAACTTCCCGATACACCGTCTGCATGGCCCGGTCGTGGTCCAGGTCCAGAGAGACCTTCAGCATCTTCTCCTTCTCTCCCCGGTTCAGGGCCAGGATCTGATGGCCCTGGAGACGGCTGACGTTCTGGGAAAAGTCATAATACAGGCGGTAGACGCTGTCCTCCTCCGTGGCGGCCTCGGAGCGGAGCTTTCCCTCCCGGGCGATCTGCTCCTTCAGACGCTTGCGCAGGCCGGCGTCATCGCTGATCTGCTCGGCAATGATGTCGGAGGCGCCGGCCAAGGCTTCTTCTGCAGAGGCAACGCCCTTTTCCTGGTTTACATAATCCTTTGCCGCATCCTCCGGTGCCGGGCAGTTTCTCCCCTGCTGGAAAAGAAGCTGGGCCAGCGGCTCCAGGCCTTTTTCCTTGGCCATGGTGGCGCGGGTGCGGCGCTTGGGCTTATAGGGGCGGTAAAGGTCCTCCAGTTCCGCCAGGGTCTGAGCAGCGTCAATGGCCTTGCGCAGCTCCTCCGTCAGCTTGCCCTGCTCCTCGATGGCGGAGAGGACGGTCTCCCGCCGCTCCTGCAGGCCCCGGAGATACTGCAGTCGGGTCTCCAGGGTGCGCAGGGAGGTGTCGTCCATGGCGCCGTGGAGTTCCTTGCGGTAGCGGGCGATAAAGGGGATGGTGTTCCCCTCGTCCAGAAGCTTGATGACGTTTTCGATATGCTCCGGCCTGGCGTTCAGCTCCCGGGCCAGGAGTTCAATGATCTGTTCCATGCTTTCTCCTTTTTCAAATGCATTCCCGGACAGTATAACACAGCTTCTCCCCCGCCGCCACCGTTTTTTCCGAAGGAGTAAGGAAAAGGCATCTGTGTGTCTTGCAGTTTATAGGCTTTTGTGGTAAATTACGTTAGCTAACACTTATTCGCAGAAAGATAGAATGTGGGAGGTCATTATGACCATCAAAGACTGCAAGCCCGGGCAGAGTGCCCGGGTCCTGGCTGTGGGCGGCGAGGGCGCGCTGCGGCAGCATTTTCTGGATATGGGCGTGATCCCCGGTGCGGAGCTCACGGTGGTAAAGCTTGCCCCTCTGGGGGATCCCATGGAGCTGCGTATCCACGGCTATGAGCTGACGTTGCGGCTGGAGGATGCCGAGAAGATTCAAGCGGAGCGGATCGAAAAGATCAGCGTACCTATCGCCCCAGCCAAGCTCTCCAAGGAGGTACTCCACCCGGGCCTCGGCGAGGAGGGCAAGTTCCACCCCAAGGGCACCGGTGAGGCCCTGCCGGAGGATACGGTGCTGACCTTTGCCCTGGTGGGCAACCAGAATTCCGGCAAGACCACGCTTTTTAACCAGCTCACCGGCTCCAACCAGCATGTGGGCAACTTTCCCGGCGTCACCGTGGACCGGAAGGACGGCGCCATCCGGGGCTATCCCAAAACCAGCATCACGGACCTGCCGGGCATCTATTCCATGTCCCCCTATTCCAGCGAGGAGCTGGTCTCCCGGGACTTTGTGCTCAAGGAAAAGCCCCGGGCCATCATCAACATTGTGGACGCCACCAACATCGAGCGGAACCTTTATCTCAGCATGCAGCTGCTGGAGATGGGGCTGCCCATGGTCATCGCCCTGAACATGATGGACGAGATGACCGGCAACGGCGGCTCGGTGGATGTGAACCGCATGGAGGAGATGCTGGGAGTGCCGGTGGTGCCCATCTCCGCCGCCAAGAACCAGGGCGTGGACGAGCTGGTGCGCCACGCGGTACACATCGCCCGCTACCAGGAAAAGCCCCTGCGGCAGGATTTCTGCGGCAAGGAGGACCACGGCGGCGCAGTGCACCGCTGTCTGCACGCGGTGATCCACCTGATCGAGGATCACGCCAAGCGGGTGGGGCTTCCGGTGCGCTTTGCGGCAAGCAAGCTCATCGAAGGGGATGAGCTGATCCTCAAGCAGCTGGAGCTGGACGAGAACGAGAAAGAGATGCTGGAGCACATCACCCTCCAGCTGGAAAAAGAGCGGGGCTTGGACCCCAGCGCCGCTATGGCGGACATGCGTTTTGACTTTATCGGAAAGGTCTGTGCCGCCTGTGTGAAAAAGCCTCATGAGAGCCGCGAGCATCTGCGCTCGGAGCGGCTTGACCGGGTGCTGACGGGTAAGTACACCGCCCTGCCGGTCTTCATCGGCATCATGGCGCTGGTCTTTTACCTGACCTTTGCGGTGGTGGGTGCCTGGCTGCAGGGCCTGCTGGAGACGGGCATCGGCGCGCTCACAGACCTTGTGGACGCAGGTCTCACCGCTGCCAATGTGAACCCCTCCATCCACAGCCTCATCATCAAGGGCATCTTTGAGGGCGTGGGAAGCGTGCTGAGCTTTCTGCCCATCATCGTGACCATGTTCTTCTTCCTCTCCCTGCTGGAGGACAGCGGTTACATCGCCAGGGTTGCCTTCTTCATGGACAAGCTTCTGCGGAAGATCGGCCTTTCAGGCCGCAGCATCGTGCCCATGCTCATTGGCTTCGGCTGCACGGTGCCGGCGGTGATGTCCACCCGAACCCTCCCCAGCGAGCGGGACAGGAAGATGACCATTCTGCTGACGCCCTTCATGAGCTGCTCGGCAAAGCTTCCGATCTACGCCTTCTTTGTGGGCGCCTTCTTCCCCGGCAAAGGCTGGCTCGTGATGACCGGGCTCTATGTGCTGGGGATCGTGATGGCGATCCTATGTGCGCTGCTGTTCAAAAACACCCTGTTTCGCGGCGAGGCCGTACCCTTTGTGATGGAGCTTCCCAACTACCGTCTCCCCAGCCCACGCAATGTGCTGCAGCTGCTGTGGGAAAAGGCCAAGGATTTTCTCCAGCGGGCCTTCTCGGTGATCCTGGTCGCCACCATCGTGATCTGGTTTTTGAAGAGCTTCGATCCCACCTTCAACCTGGTGGAGGACTCCCGGGAGAGCATCCTGGCTTTGGTAGCTGGATGGCTGGCTCCCCTGCTCTCCCCTCTGGGTCTGGGCGACTGGCGCATCGCCACAAGCCTCATCACCGGTTTTCTCGCCAAGGAGAGCGTGGTCTCCACGCTGAACATTTTGTTTGAAGGCGGCGTGGGCTCCGCTCTCACCACGCTTTCCGCCGGATGCCTGCTGGTATTCAGCCTGCTTTACACCCCCTGCGTGGCGGCCATCGCCTCCATCCGCCGGGAGCTGGGACGGGGCTGGTCCATCGGCGTAGTGCTCTGGCAGTGCGGCGTGGCCTGGCTGGCGGCGCTGCTGCTGCGGCTCATCGGTATGGCCCTGGGCGCAGGGCTGGGCTGAGAGGGCCGAAACATGAATGCCGTAGATCTGATCCTGCTGGCTGCGCTGGCCGTCATTGTCTTCTTTGCCCTGCGCAAAACGATCCGCAGCAAGGGAAGCTGTAATTGCGCAGGCGGCGGCTGCAGCGGAAGCTGCGCCGCCTGCAGCTGCGGGAAGCCGGACTGCCCCTCGAAAAAGAGTATTTAGTTTCCAGATTTTAGTTTTTAGGATACTGAATCCAAAAAGATAAATAAAAAACGTTCTGAAAAACCTGGGTTTTTCAGAACGTTTTTTAATCTACGGGATTGACGTGGATCATGATGTGCTTGACCTTGGGGAAACGGCGCTCGATCTCGTCGTGGACCCGCTCCGCCGTGTCATGGGCCTGGCGGAGGGGCAGATCCCCGTTCACGGCGATCTCCATCTCGATATAGATGCGATTGCCGAACTCCCGGGTCTTCAGCAGATCGATGCGCTCCACCTCCGGCTGCTCCACGGCGCAGAGGCGGATGGCGTCCTCTGTCTCCTCATCGCAGCTGTGGTCCACCATCTTATCCACCGCGTCCCGGAAAATGTCCGCCGCGGCTTTGGCAATGAAGACGCAGATCACAACGCTGGCCAGAGGATCCAGCACGGGAAAGCCCGCGCGAGCGCCCAGGATGCCTGCCAGCGCGCCGATGGAGGAGAGCGCGTCGGAGCGGTGGTGCCAGGCCTCCGCCATAAGGGCGGTGGAGTCCAGCTTCCGCGCAAAGCCGCGGACGTAACGGAACAGCCCTTCCTTCACCAGGATGGAGACCAGCGCCGCGGCCGCCGCCAGGATCCCCGGTGCCTCCAGTTCGGACCGCTCGGAAAGGATCTTCCGGATCCCCTCCCAACCAATAATTAGGCCGGTGGCCAGCAGGATTCCGGACAGCAGGATCGCCGCCACACATTCCATCCGCTCGTGACCGTAGGGGTGTTCTCTGTCGGATTCCTTGCCGGAGAGCTTGACGCCCACGATCACCACCAGGGTGCTGAACACATCCGATGCGGAATGGACCGCGTCGGAGATCATGGCGCCCGAATGGGCCAGGAGACCTGCCGCCAGCTTTCCCGCACTGAGCAGAAGATTGACCAGAATGCTGATCCTGGATATTTTGATGGCTTCCTGCGAGGTGTTTTCCATGAATGATCCCCTCTTTATGTTTTTCCGGGCAGGCGCGGGATACCGTCCTTCCCTGACAACTAAAAAATGCAAAGCGTACCGCAAACAGAACACTGTCCTGTCCCGCGGAGGCTTTGCATCCACTATCTTTCGACCCGGCTCCCAAAGGCCTGTTCAGGTGATATTTTTTTCCTCAGCAAAAAAGGGCGCAAAACGACCTTGTCGCCAGCGCCCATTTTTTCCAAGCTGTCGGAAATGAGATAAGAAACTCCCGGAGGGCCAGTTCTCAGCCGAGGCTCTCTCCGGACTCGTTGCCGAGGATCGGCAGTTCGTTCTCATCGCTGGTCACGATCACATCGCTGAACATGTCGATCTTCAACATCGGCTCAACATAAGACTTCATATTGTATCGCTCCTTTATAAAAGCAGACTATTCCTTCAAACATTGTCATTATATCGACCTTCCCGTTTCTTGTCAAGCTCTTCTTATCTCCATTTTTTCCCTTTCTTCCGCTTCCCCAGGAGCTTTACACGCAGGCACAGATCGTCAATTTCCTGACGAAAAGCAATTCGGATTGACTTTTATTGTCAAAGCGAATAAACTATAATGCAGCAAATCAAAAGCCCCGGTCTTTGAACCGGGATACAAAGGAGGATGCTGTTTTTGCAAGTGAGAGAGAATCTGATCCGGCTGTGCGAAAAGATCAACGACGGGCATTATAAAATCACCCCGGACTGCGCGGAGTATAAGGTGTTCGAAAAGTGGATCACCGACGAGCAGATCGCCGTGATGCTGGCTCTGACCAGCATGAAGCCCAGCTTCGTTCCTCTGATCGCACGCAAGGCCAAGATGTCTGTGAAGCGGACGAGAGAGGTCCTGCACGAGATCACCGACATCGGTCTGGTCGTCCAGGTCATCGTGCCGAAGGTGAATCTGGAGATCTACCTGCTGCCCCCCTACACCCCCGGTATTTTTGAGTTCCTGCTGATCAATGAGAAGTTCTGCCTCGCGCACCCCGAGATCGCTTACGCGTTCCAGCAGCACGCCACCACCAGCCAGATCGAGCACTGCGCCAACACTCCCATGGGCGCCGGCATCATGCGCGTCATCCCCATCGAGAGCGCCATCCCCGCCGACGCCATCGCCATCGACAATGAGAAGTGCAGCAAGTACATTGAGGACAACGAGGGCCACCTGAGCGTAACGCCCTGCCAGTGCCGCCGTGTCCGCCGCCTGATGGGCGAGGGCAGCGGCGATCTGGACGAAGGGCTCTGCATCTTCATGGGCCATGTGGGCGACATGTTCAACCACACCGGAAAGGGCAAGCCCGTTTCCGTGGCAGAAGCCAAGGCCCTGATCGAAAAGTGCGACGCCCGCGGCTGTGTCCACCAGATCACCACTCTCCACTCCGGCGAGACCTTTGCCATCTGCAACTGCATGCCCGAAAGCTGCCTGGCTCTGGGCGTGAGCCAGTACTATAATACCCCCGCCACCTCCAAGAGCAACTATGTGGCCGAGATCGACGAGGCCAAGTGCGTGGCCTGCGGCCAGTGCACCGACCGCTGCGCCAACAACGCCATTCAGATGGGCCAGAAGCTCTGCGCCAAGACGCCCATCGAGCACAAACCCCATGAACTGCCTGACGATCAGGAGTGGGGTCCGGAGCACTGGAACCCCGAGTACCGCACCAACCGGGAGTATGTGGCCCCCGAGGGCACCGCGCCCTGCAAGACCGCCTGCCCCGCCCACATCGCCGTGCAGGGCTACCTGAAGCTGGCCGCTCAGGGCAGATACCTGGAGGCCCTGGAGCTCATCAAGAAGGAAAATCCCCTGCCCGCCGTCTGCGGCCGTATCTGCAACCGCAAGTGCGAAGAGGTCTGCACCCGCGGCAACCTGGACCGCGCTGTGGCCATCGACGAGGTCAAGAAGTTCATCGCCGACAAGGAGCTGAACCGCGACACCCGCTTTGTGCCCCGGAAGCTCTATGATTTCAGCGACAAGAAGATCGCCGTCATCGGCGCCGGCCCCGCCGGCCTGAGCTGCGCCTACTTCCTGGCCGCCGACAACTACAAGGTCACCGTGTTCGACAAGAACGAACAGCCCGGCGGCATGCTGCGCTACGGCATCCCCAGCTTCCGTCTGGAGAAGACCGTTCTGGACGCGGAGATCGACGTGCTCAAAGAGCTGGGCGTGATCTTCCGCTGCGGCGTGGAGATCGGCAAGGACGTGACCATCGAGCAGCTGCGCAAGGAGGGCTATGACGCCTTCTATCTGGCCGTCGGCGCCCAGAAGTCCGCCTCTCTCGGCATCCCCGGCGAGGAGCTGAAGGGTGTCTGGGGCGGCATCGACTTCCTGCGTGTGGTCAACGGCGGTACCCGCCCGGTGCTGGGCAAGAAGATCGTCGTGGTGGGCGGCGGCAACGTGGCCATGGACGTGGCACGCACCGCTGTGCGTCTCGGCGCGGAAGTGACAGTCGCCTACCGGCGCAAGGAGAGCGATATGCCCGCCGATCCCGCCGAAGTGGCGGAGGCCAAGGAAGAGGGCGTGAAGTTCCTCTTCGAGCACAAGCCCGTTGAAGTCGAAGGCAAAAACGGCAAGGTCGCCGCGCTTGTCTGCGAGGGCGACAAGAAGATCAAGTGCGACGCGATCCTGGCCGCCATCGGTCAGCGCATCGACCTGAACGGCCTGGATCTGGGTGAAGTGAAGGTCGACGAGAAGGGCCGCGTGCTGGCAGACTCCATGACCTATCAGACTGCCCAGCCCGATATCTTCGTGGGCGGCGACGCCTATACCGGCCCCAAGTTTGCCATTGACGCCATTGCCCAGGGCAAGCAGGCCGCCATCTCCATCCACCGCTATGTCCATCCCGGCCAGAGCCTGGTGATCGGCCGTGACCGTCTGACCTACCATGCCTTTGACATGGAGAATGTGGACTTCGACACCGTGAAGCGCGATTACGATCCCGCCGGCCGTCAGGTTCCGGGCAAGGATCAGAGCAAGGCCAACACCTTCAAGGACGACCGCAAGACCTTCACCGAGGAGCAGGTCAAGGCCGAGACCGCCCGCTGCCTTGGCTGCGGCGCCAGCTTTGTGGATCCCAACAAGTGCCTGGGCTGCGGCGTGTGCACCACCCGCTGCAAGTTCGACGCCATCCACCTGAAGAAGCGCACCTTCCAGGAGAGCATCGACTACTTCGACCGTCCCAAGGTGCTGCCGGAGTTCATCCGCAACCGCGAGCGGAAGATCGCCGTGCGCAAGCTGAAAGAACAGCAGAAGTAATACAAACCAACATAGAAAAACGACGCAGCCTTTCGGTTGCGTCGTTTTTCTATGCAATGTTCGCTGCTTCACGCCTCGGGAGGAAGATTTTCAAACAGGTCCGTTTTCTCCGTGTCCGGGCCGACGGTGGTCTTATACAGGCCGAAGCGGCTGGAATCGTGGATGCTGTCCGGGCCGTAGACGGAGTATTTCCCCGCCTCGAACTGGGTGATGCAGGCCCGGAAGGCCCGCTCCGCCATCTCAAAGGCGGTGGCGCCGCCGAAGGCATCCAGGGGCTTGTCATAATCCAGCTTCACCATGTCCTCCCCTTCGCCGTAAAGATGCAGGTAGACCTTGGGCACGTCCCACACGCCGTACTGCTCCGCAGAGGCGGCGTCGAAGCTCGCATCCACGCTCAGCTCCAGCGCCTTCTGCAGGCACTGCACGCCGAAGATATGGACCGGATGGCCGGAATCGCCGTCCTCCGCGTGGCCCACGATCACCTGCGGGTGGAAGCGGCGGATGTTCTCCACAAGGAAACCGGTCATGTAGTTTTCCCCGTAGATCTCCCTGGCCCGGCCCACACTGTCCGCGTAGATATCCCCGCAGCCTGAGGCCACAGGATAGTGGTCGATCCCCGCGACCCAGAGGCTGTTGAGCATTTCGTGCCGCCGGAAGCCGTTGTGTCCCACGATGTACAGCAGCTGGACACGTTTGCCCTCATCCACATACTTGGGAATCAGACCGCCCATGAAGACAAATTCATCGTCGCTGTGGGTGGGCACCACCAGCAGATCCGCCTTGTCCCAGGGCTCCTGCCAATCCTGAACCCAGTCGGGTCTGACGCCGGGGCCGAAGGCATAGACCTCGGCGATGTCATAGTCGTCTCCCGGATCCAGATGAAGCTCCACTTCCCTGGCAGGCTCCGGGAGAAGGACGTACTCGTGCACGAAGCCCTGCTCGCCCTGCTGCTGTTCCTGCCCGCCGCAGGAGAGGGTCCAGGGCAGCGGCGGCCGATCCCACTGGATGTAGAGGGCGCTCATCTCCTGCTCGGAGGATACGGTCACCGTATCACCGCGGAAGATGGGCTTCACGGTATCATAGCTGCCGTCGGTGAGCATCTCCAGCTCTTCATAACGGTTGATGACCCGGATCTGCAGTTGCTCGGCCTCCGGCTCAGGCGTGGGTTCCGGGGTCGGTTCCGGTGTGGGTTCCGCCGTAGGCTCGGGAGTCGGCTCCGCCGTGGGCTCCGGGGTCGGTTCCGGCGACGGCTCCGGGGTCGGTTCCGCCGTAGGCTCCGGGGTGGCTTCCGGTGTGGACGCCGGCTCCCGGGTCTCTGCGACTGTCACAGGCTCCGTGACCGGCTTTTGCGCCGCCGTAAAGCGCAGCTTGATCACCGCCGCAAGGCTCACCGCCAGCACCAGCATCGCCAACACGCTCAGGATCACCCTTGTTGTTCCCCGTCTCACGCTGCAGGTCTCCCTTCCGCCTTTCAGATAAAACTATGATATCATAGACTTTTTGAAAAGAAAACCCCGTTTCCGCGAGGGACCACGCTCTTTTGCCGGTTTTGATCTTATGGTGCTCCCGCTTCGCCCGGTGGCGCCGGCTCCTCCGTCGGGCGCGGCTCCAGACCCAGATCATAGATCGTGATATCCAGCTGGACCCGGTATCCGCACACGGTACAGACGTCATACACATAGATCGAATCCGGAAAGAAGGCCCATTCGAAGCTATGATCCAAGGTCGGCAGCTCAGTCCTGTAGGATCGTCCGCATACACTGCAGACTCGGGTGGTCTGTCCCGCCGCGGCGCAGGTTCTTTCCCAGGAGCGGGCAGGATCTATCTGCCATTGATGCGTGTGACCGTCCCGGGCTGGCGCAGAGGGGTCAAAGGGGACCCCGTCCTGCTGGTAATCGATCTCCAGCCAGGTGTTTTCCGGCAGGCTGCTCCAGCCTGCGGGTCTGTCATCCTCCGGCAGCTCCAGGAAGGTGCCGGGAGCGCCGCCCGCGCCCAGGGTCAGGCTCTCCCCCGCTCCTGCCGCGCCGGTCTCTTCCCGCAGCAGCGCTTCGATGGTAACGCTGCGGTCCAGCCCGTCCAGCAGGATACGCGCGGCAGGATCTCCCGCCTCCACCCGCTGCCCGTCGATGCGCCAGGCCTCCAGCTCCGTCCCCTCCGGGATCAGCGGCAGCACAAAGGCGGTGATGCTGCCTCCCGGATGGGGCAGGCCGGTGGTAGGAACGGTGTAGTCATATTCAAAGCACAGATCCCGATACATCCACCCTGCGGGCTGGCCGCTTTCGTCCGGAAACTGCAGATAGGCATTCTCGCAGATGACGCGCCTTTCCTCCCGCAGCACCGCCTCCACTTTCTTCACGCCGATGCTGTCGAAAAACAGACTGAAGCGGCGGGAAGGAGAATCCACTCTTTCGCCGTTCAGCTCCCAGTGGTCCACGCAAAAGCCTGACCGCAGCACGGCCCGTGCCAGATACTGCCCCTCCTCGCTGACAGTCAGCAGCTCGCTTCCGTCCACCTGGGCATTCACCAGTTCGATGGCGCGTATCTCCCGAATTTGCCGGGGTGTGGACTCCGTTTCCGGAGCCGCCGTGGCAAGGGAAGCCGAAAACTCCCCGTTCTCCGGACGCGGACGCAGGCTGCGCAGCAGGGCAAGGCTCATCAGCAGCAGCACGATCACCGCCGCTGCCGTCAGAAAGGGGCGCAGCTTGACCCGATGAGGGCGCAGCTGGATCTGCACATCCTTTGCTTTTCCATCCAGCGCCCGATCGATGGCGATCCACATCCGGTCCTCCCCGCCGGGCAGGGGCTTTATCGGCCCGTAGATGCCGCGGATCTCTTCCTCGATCTTCATTCGGCGATCCCTCCTTCCCTTTCGATTTTCTCCCGGAGCAGTTCCCGTCCCCGGCGCAGCCAGGTCTTCACGGTGCTCTCCGGACGGTGCAGCAGCTTTGCCAGTTCCTGCACCGAATAACCCTCAAAATAGTACAGGTAAATGACGGCCCGGTACTTATCCGGCAGCTCCAGCACCGCCCTGCGCAGTTCTCTGTGTTCCTCCCGCGGTGCCGGTCGATCTCCGGCGGCATCCAGGGGCAGGTCCTTCCGGTGGGCGCGCCGGAGCAGATCCTTGCTCAGATTTGCCGCCGTGATGATCAGCCAGGCCTGGACCTGGCGTGTATCCTCAAAGTGCTTGCCGCTTTGCGCCAGACGCAGAAAGCATTCCTGGACCACGTCTTCGCTGTCGGGATGGTTTTGCAGATAGCTGTAGGCCATGCGATAGACCGAAGGCATATAGTCCCGGTACAGGGTCCGCAGGCTGACGCTGGCATATTCCAGCTTGCCCTTCATGTTCTCTCCTCTCTTTCCCGTGATAATCTCTCCACCCAGTATAACGGATGAGGGGGCCAAAAGGTTTCAGGCTTTTCGGATTTTCCATAAAAAATCACGGCGGGGCCGCCCGGGCTCCGCCGTGTTCCTCATTTTCCCATGCAACCGATCTGCCAGATGTACATCAGCGCAGCCAGTTCCCAAGCGGTATAGCCCTCTTGCTCTGTAAGATAGCCCAGCGCACCGCTTTCTTACCTTTCTCTCCCCTTCGGATCACAGTCAGGCCATTCCTCGCAACGCTTTACCGCCGTAAGGATCAGAAATCCCCGGATCTGACGCTTATTCCGAAAACGCAAGCTGCTTCCGGCCAGATCCAGAAAACTGTCCCGCACGATCGTCTCCGCTCTGGAATGATTCTGAACGCAATGGAAAGCCGCGCGGTAGACCGATGGCATATATTCCTCATACAATTCGCGCAGACTATAGCTGCTTACTGTCCGTTCCCCGTTCATTCTTTTCCCGTCCCTGTCCTTAGTGGTCTTTCTCCACCGCTCCCGAAGGGCAGACAGCATACAGTCTCTCCTCTTCGCCGCAGCCAAGGTAAGAATAGCCCACTTCCCGGACCAGGCCCTTCCGCTGCAGCGATTCCAGAGAAAGGATGATCACCGCAGCCGGAACAAATCGATAAGGAAACACAGCCTCCAGATCCCGGCGCGACAAGGGCTTGCCGGCAGCCGCAAGGAGTTCTTGCACCATGCGTTCCATCTTTGTGCGTTTCATGTTTTCTCCCGCTCTCCTTCGCTTTCCATGATGCGTCCATGTTAGCGCATCAGCGCTGATCTGTCGCCTCATTCGGCACAAAACAGGCTTTTTTTGACACGAAAAAGGGGGACGGGCAGAAAGGTCAGGCTCAATTGACAGCCGGAGTCGAACATTCGTTCCGTTCGTTGGCAGCATCGGGGATCTCCGCGACAAAGGAAAACCAGGGCTCGCTGTAGTCCATCACATATTCTCCCTCCAGCCGCATCAGGATATCGCGGACCGCCGCCAATCCGAAGCCGTGCTCCGCTTTTGGCTCCTTGCTGGTCTCGATTCTGCCATTCTCGATTTGTACCGCGGGAGAGGTATTGCGGATGGAGAGAAGCAACTCCTCCTCATGGACCAGAGAGCACGCGATGGCCCTGTCCTCTGGCAGACGGAGGCAGGCTTCAATGGCGTTGTCCAATAGATTGGAAAGCAGCACCACCAGGTCATCGGTGGGGATGGAGATTTGAGAAAGATCGTTCACCTGAAAGCGGATGTCAATCCCCTCCTCCCTGGCACGCTGGTACTTCTCGTTGAAAATGGCATCCACGATGGGGTTGCCGGAATTGACGGCAAAAATCCGGGCATTCTGCTGTCCCTGCAGCTGGTCGATATAGCGCTGCGCCTCCTCCGGGCGCCCCTCTGCCAGCAGATCCCGGATCAGACCCAGCTGATGCTTGAACTCGTGGCTGGCCGCGCGCTGACTGCGGTAGCTTTTCTCCAGGGCCATATAGTTTTCTGTCTGCAGTTTTGCGCTTTGATGCTGCAGCGCAAGCTCCTTCTCCGCCTCCGACGTCCGTTCGAGGCTGTCCATCAGCCCCAAGGCAAAGACGTTTGCCAGGATCAGGATCACGCTGAACAGCACAGCCGGGGCGGCAAAATCGCTCCGTTCCTGATAGTTCTGAATGATAAACAGGATCAGGAAGGTGCTGACCAGAGGGAAAAGCGTCACAAGCAGCGCAAAGCGGCGGCTGCGGGCGCGGTTCTTTTTTCTGTTCCGCAGGCGCATCAAGCCCCAGCAAAGGAAGAGCTCAAGGCTTTTCTCCAGCGTCACGAACAGGGCGTAAAAAGCCTTTCTCCAGGCAAGGTCCTCCATGGAAATCCCGAAGAGAGCGGAAGCCAGGGCCGCAAAAAGGATCTCAACGGCTGTTACCAGAAAGAAAACGCCCACCGCTCCGGCTGCACAGCTGTACCAGGGAGCGGAAAACACCGCAGCAAACGCAAGGCTTACGGCAAGCATGCCAAGCAGCTTTTCCGAAACAAGGGGCAGCCTGTAGAGCAAAGCATTTGCATGGATCAGCATAAAGCTCTGGTAAAGCAGCAGGACCAGTATGGTACGGCCCAGAGAAAGCCTCCGCTTGAAAAAGGCCGAGCCAAAGCAGTACAGGGAGGCGGCTTCCATACCGATCCAGATCCAGCTGAGAAGAAGCTCGATCATTGTTTTCCCCTCCAAAGCAAATACTGGCGCTTGCAAGCGGCATAGCTCTTGTCGCTCACAGGCAGGCTCACCCCGTTGGAAAGCAGCAGCTCCCGGGAATTGAACCTTCGGATGTGCGCCATGTTCACAAGATAGCTTTTCTGCGTGCGGAGGAAGCCCCGCTGTGCCAGTTCCTCCTCCATCTTGCCGATGGCCCCATAGCAGCTGTAGACCCGATCCGGCGCAAAGCCCTTCTGCAGGACATGATACAGCAGCGTATGACCCATGGACTCCAGATAAAGGATATCGCAGAGCGCAAGGGAGATCTGCTCTCCCTCCGACTGGATCCGAACGGTCAGCTTCTTTTTCCGCATCTGCTCCAGGATCTGGTCCAGACAGGCCGCCAGCTTCCGCGGCAGCTCGTCCTTCAGCAGATAGCGGAAGGCCTGGACCTCATAGCCCTCCGGGGCGTATTCCACGAAATTGCTGACAAAGACGATCACAGCCTCGCTCCCGCTCCGGCGCATCCTGCGGGCGATATCGATGCCGTTGTAGCGTTTTCCCGCAAAGTCGATATCCAGGAACGCGATTTCGCAGTCCGCAAGCGTCTCCTGCCCGATCTCTTCCGCCGAAGCGAAGGCGCGGATCCTTGCAGGCACGCTCCGCTCCGCCAGCAGCTTCTCCAGCTCTGTCTTCAAGCGCAGGGCAAAGTCCCTGTCGTCATCACAAATAACAAGATGGATCATTGTCTTTCCCTTTTTAAAAATCACGGCGGGGCCGCCCGGGCTCCGCCGTGTTCCGTTTTTGTATTCCGGGGATCAGTAGTCCTCCACATCAAAGCGCCGGTCCCGGAAATAGAAGTCCCGGTCCTCCTCGGTGATGGGGCGCAGCACCCGACAGGGGTTTCCCGCCGCGATGACGTTTGCCGGGATGTCCTTCGTCACCACGCTGCCGCCGCCGATGACCGAACCGCTGCCGATGTGCACCCCGGGCAGGATGGTGACGTTGCCGCCGATCCACACATCGTCCCCGATGCTGACGTCGATGCCGTACTCATAGCCGGAGCGGCGGGACCGGGGATGGACGGGGTGCCCCGCGGTATAGATGCTGACGTTCGGCGCGATGAGCACCCGGTCCCCGATGGTGACCCTGCCCACGTCCAGGACCGTCAGGTTATAATTGACCTCCACATGTTCGCCCAGGAAGATGTTGGTGCCATAGTCGCAGCGCAGCGGCGGCAGGATGCCGGAGCCCTCCCCCAGGCCGCCCAGGATGTTTTTGAGCAGCGCGGGCAGTTCCTCCCAGCGCTGGGGAGGAAGGTTGTTATACTCCCAGAGTTTTTTCTGGCAATCGAGACGCTCTTCCGGAAGGCCGTCCATCCAGGCCTTATAGGGAAGATTTCGGAGCATCCGTTCCTTCTGGTTCATAAGGGCTCCTCAAAGCTCGGGGTACAGGGGGAAGCGGCGGCAAAGCGCGATCATTTCCTCCCGCACCTGGGGCACGGCGCTCTCCCCCTCCTCCATCAGGCGGGCAATGGCCTCGCCGATCTGGCGCATCTCCGGCTCCTTCATCCCCCGGCTGGTGATGGCTGGACTGCCGAAGCGCATGCCGGATGTCAGGCGCATGGACTGTGTATCAAAGGGGATGGTGTTCTTGTTGGCGGTGATGTTGGCCTCGTCCAGCAGGACCTGGACCTCGTGGCCGGTCTTGCCGCGGCTCATGGTATCGGCCAGCATGAGATGATTGTCCGTGCCGCCGGAGACCAGGCGCACGCCATGGCTCTGGAGGGTTTCGGCCAGGGCCGCGGCGTTTTTCAGGATCTGCTCCTGATAGGCGTGAAACTCGGGGGTCAGGGCCTCGCCGAAGCAGACGGCCTTGCCGGCGATGATGTGCATGAGGGGACCGCCCTGGGTGCCGGGGAAGACGCCGCTGTTGATCTTCTTTTTCAGTTCCTCCTTGCAGAGGATCAGAGCGCCCCGGGGCCCGCGGAGGGTCTTGTGGGTGGTGGTGGTGACCACATGGGCATAGGGCACCGGGTTCGGGTGAAGGCCGGCGGCCACAAGGCCCGCGATGTGGGCCATGTCCACCATCAGATAGGCGCCAACCTCGTCGGCGATCTGGCGCATCTTTTCAAAGTCGATGAAGCGGGGGTAGGCGCTGCCGCCGGCAATGATGAGCTTGGGGCGGCACTCCTCCGCCTTCTGGAGGACCTTGTCATAGTTGATGGTCTCGGTATCCTTCTCCACGCCGTAGAACTGGGCATTGAAGTACTTTCCGGAGATGGAGGCCCTGGAGCCGTGGGTCAGGTGACCGCCGTGGGTCAGATCCATGCCCAAGATGGTATCATGAGGCTGGAGCAGGGCGATATACACCGCCATATTGGCATTGGAGCCGGAGTGGGGCTGGACGTTGGCGTGCTCCGCGCCGAAGAGCTTCTTGGCCCGCTCGATGGCCAGATTCTCGATCTCGTCCACATACTGGCAGCCGCCGTAATAGCGGGCGGCGGGATAGCCCTCGGCATATTTGTTGGTGAGATGGCTGCCCATGGCCTCCAGCACGGCGGGGCTCACAAAGTTTTCCGAGGCGATCAGCTCGATATGATCCCGCTGCCGCTCCAGTTCCCGCATCATGGAGGCGTAGACCTCAGGGTCCTGTTTCCTGATAATATCGTAACTCATATCATTTCTCTCCGCTTCGATAGATTTCGCGTCATTATACCGCCGCGCCGTTCCCCATGTCAATTGGTAAAGCCTACAGAAGAAAACACAGGAGACTGAAAATCCCCTGTGTCACATTCATTTTCCGTATGATGCGGCCGCTTTTTCCCGGCGGCACAGCTCCAGGATCCAGAGCAGGAGTCCCAGCGCCAGCAGCGTCCAGCCCAGAACGGGAAGGACCGCGCTCAGGCGGCTGGTGGTGCCGTAGATTTCCAGCACTCCACCGAACAAACTGCCCAGCGTGAGGGACGCGATCCCCGCGTCCCAGAGACTGCGTGTCCACTCCCCCGGCTTCAGCTTTGCCTTCGCCAGCATCAGCAGCGTTGTCGGCATGAGGCCGCCCAGCAGCGGATAGAGGAAGGCCAGGATCATGGCCCGGGAATAGACCTGATGGCTGAAGCACTCATAGACCGCGGCAAAAAACACCGTGCTCACCGTGGCCACCAGCCAGCGGTCCCGAATTCGCAACAGTTCTTTTTTCATGCTCTCTCCCCCCTTTTCACACATAGACGATATCCGTCACCGCCCGCTGCCCGCTGCCCCGGCTGCCCACAGGCTGGTTGACCACCTGACCGAGAAACACCATGGTGGAGGAACCGCCGCCGTCCAGGTTGTAGGCGGTCTGTACCCCAAGCTGCTGCAGAAACTGCGCCAGCTCGTAGAGGCTCAGCCCCTCGCTCTCATCGCTGCGCCCGTCGGAGACCACCAGCACATAGTGTCCCTCCCCGATTTGGCCCAGGGCCGTGCGGGGATTGCTGGCCTTGGCCCGGTCCACCTCATCCTCCGCATCCACCAGGAGCTCTCCCTCCTCCAGGAGCCCGGGGCCGAAGGAGAAGACCTGCCAGGCCCCCTGCTCCAGCAATTCTCTGGCGCTGATCTCCGACTCCCGGATGATCGAAAAGCTGCCGTCGGACCAGATCACCAGATCCTCCTGATCAGAAGCAGGTGTCTCCCGGTACAGCACGCCGTTTCGGATCACATAGCCCTTTTCCCGGGAGCCATAGTTATCCCCGTTCACGGCCAGGATCGCTCCGACCTGCTCCGCGGTCTCCGAGGACACAGCGGTGATGTTGCGCCCATAGCTGTTTTGGGAGAAGGCGGCCAGCAGAGCCTGGGGCTCCTCCGTGAGGATGTCTGCCACATAGACGGTGGTATCCTCCACCCGATAGCTGCTGATCTCCACACTGAGGGAGCCGTCGGAATAGCTGGTCTCTGTGATCTCAGGGACCGACTCGCTCCCGCCCACGGTACCGGAGAGCGTCTGAGTCTGGCAGCTCTCCTCTGCCGCCGCGGCCACACTCTCCACGCTGGCATATACCCGCGGGATCAGGAAGGTATCCAGCAGCGCATAGACGCTGAAGGCCAGCAAAAACAGGCCAGACAGGATACGAAATACTTTCACGGATGCTTTCATCCGATCACCTCCTTTGTCCACAGCATAGCAGCGTTTCCTTAGAGCAAGCTAAGATGACCATCTTCTCCGAAAAAAAACGGAAGCATGAGAGGTCTCATACTTCCGTTGGGATCTGATTCGGTTTTATTCGGCAAACAGCGCGGTGGAGAGATAGCGGTCGCCGGTGTCGGGCAGCAGGGCCACGATGGTCTTGCCCTTGTTCTCCGGGCGCTTGGCCAAAAGGATCGCCGCGTGGAGCGCCGCGCCGGAGGAGATGCCCACCAGCACGCCTTCGGTCTTGCCCAGGATGCGGCCGGCGGCGAAGGCGTCCTCATTCTCCACGGCAATGATCTCGTCATACACGGCGGTATTCAGGACCTCCGGCACGAAGCCCGCGCCGATGCCCTGGATCTTGTGGGCGCCGGAAGTGCCCTTGCTGAGTACCGGGGAGCTTGCAGGCTCCACCGCCACGATCTTGACTTCCGGCTTCTGCTCCTTCAGATACTCGCCAACGCCGGTAACAGTGCCGCCGGTGCCGACGCCAGCCACGAAGATGTCCACCTCTCCATCCGTATCCTCCCAGATCTCCGGGCCGGTGGTGGCCTTGTGGGCCGCGGGATTGGCGGGGTTCACAAACTGGCCGGGAATGAAGCCGCCGGGGATCTCCTTTGCCAGCTCATCCGCCTTGGCGATGGCGCCCTTCATGCCCTTGGCTCCCTCGGTGAGCACCAGCTCCGCGCCGTAGGCCTTCATCAGCTGGCGGCGTTCCACGCTCATGGTGTCCGGCATGACGATGATGATGCGGTAGCCCCGGGCGGCCGCCACGGAGGCAAGGCCGATGCCGGTGTTGCCGGAGGTGGGCTCGATGATGACGGAGCCCTCCTTCAGAAGGCCGCGGGCCTCGGCATCGTCGATCATGGCCTTGGCGATGCGGTCCTTCACGGAGCCGGCGGGATTGAAGTACTCCAGCTTTGCCAGGACCCGGGCCTCCAGCCCTTCCTTCTCTTCCAGTCTCTTCAGCTCCAGCAGCGGAGTCTTGCCGATCAGCTGATCCGCGGATGTATAGATATGAGCCATTGTTGTTTTCCTCCTTCAGATTGTTTCAAAATAGTTTATGTCCTCAGTTCGGGAGGAGATCAACATCGCTCGTGCAGCAAAAACATGGCGATCGCGCCGCCTTTCTGATGGGATGGGCTTATGATACTGCTAAAATCCTACCTTGTCAATAGGTATTTGGCAATTCCCTTCCGAAACATGGCATAAAACAAGCAAGCGCCGTTGGGCGCTTGCTTGCGGGCTGCCGAAATAGGAATCAGTTCAGCGTGGGGGTCTCGGGAGCGGCGTGGGGAACGGGATCCTCCCGGACGATCTCGGCCTCGGGGGCGTTGCGCTTGATGCTGTCCACGCCGTTGAGGCAGCCGGCCAGCTGCTTATAGCCTTCGCCGGTGGCGATGATCTGGCCGTTGCGGGCCTTCAGGCGGAAGCGGTACTCCCCGGCCTTGTCCATATACACCTCGAACTTGGGGTGGGTGAGGACCTCGAAGTTCTCGACGGTCTGGTTCTCCACAGGGCCCTGGCAGCTGTTGCGGACGCTCTCGATGCCGTTGAGGCAGGCGTCTTCGCTGGAGTAGGTCTCGCTGACGGCGATGACCTGACCGTTGGTGGCCAGCAGGTTGAAGCGGAAGCCGGTCTTGGTGGTCTTGACGATGAATTTACCCATTTTTATTCCTCCTGTTTCGATGTGTTCTGACTTGTGGCTAAACTTGTTCTGTTTTTACTATACCTTATTTTTCGCAAAAAGCAACAAAAAATTGCATCATTCCAGACCATAGGGCCAGCCGATGAGGCTCCCCAGGTCGTAGATCTCCTCATAGCCGAAGTCCTCCAGCTTATGGGCCGCCACATTGCTGCGATAGCCGGAACGACAGTAGACCAGCACGGGGGTGGAAAGCTCCGGGATCACATCCATGGCGGTCTCGTCGCTGAGTTCGTCCACGGGAAGGAGCCTGGCGTTCACCGCGTGGCCCGTGATGTATTCCTCTTCCTCCCGCACATCCAGCATTATCGCATCCGGGCGGGAGTCCAGCAGCTTTTTGGCTTCGGCAAAGCCGATTTTCCGGATCATGCCATGTTCCCCCATTCCGCCTCCAGGATATGGACAAAGGCCTCCAGGCCCTGCTGATCCCCGGGGCTGAAGCGGGAAAAGAGGGGGCTGTCCAGATCCAGGACCGCGGCCACCTCTCCGCAGTGGAAAATGGGCACCACGATCTCGGAATTGGAGGCGCAGTCGCAGGCGATATGTCCCGGGAAGTCGTGGACATTCTCCACCCGCTGGGTGTGGCCGGTTTCTGCAGCCGTGCCGCAGACGCCCCTGCCCCAGGGGATGCGGATGCAGGCAGGCTTGCCCTGGAAGGGTCCCAGCACCAGCTCCTGCCCCCGCCGGAGATAAAAGCCGGCCCAGTTCAAGTCCGGAAGCTCCTGCCAGAGCAAAGCCGAGGCATTGGCCAGATTGGCCGTCTGAAAGGGCACCCCTTCGATCAGGCTTTTCAGTTGTTCGCAAAGGATGGCGTAGTCTGTCATTTTCATCACCGGGGATATTATACCGAAACTGCCCGAACTTTACAACACAAAATTCCGCCTCTTCTCTCTTGCCGACCTCCCCTTCCCGTGTTATACTGCGGACAACAAGCGCTTTGCATCATTGACAGCCGGGCTTGGTCACATGTCCCGAAGGGAAATAGACTCCGTTTTTGAGGGAGCTCTGCTTTCTCAAAAACACCTTGAGCCGAGCTGTGCGAGGCCTCGCGCCAACCAAAGCGGCCAAAAGCCGATGCGATATGCGCGAGTCTTCCATTGCGAAACGAGTTTCGCAATTGCCTTATAGAAAGGAGGAACGCACATGCAAAAAGCAAACGGCCGCGTCCTCTGGATCGACGGGCTGCGGGGCATCGCCTGTCTCGCCATCTTCGCCCATCACTTTGGCTGCTGCTTCTATCCGGTGACTCAATACGGGCCGGATGGGGATTGGGCCACGCCTGCCTCCATCGCCCTGGCGCAGTCGCCCCTGGCAGTGCTGCTCAACGGCAATTTCTGGGTTTGCGTGTTCTGCGTCATCGCGGGCTTTGTGGCTGCCCGCAGTCATTTTACCCCTCCCGGAGAAGACGGCATCTCCCTCCGGCGTTTCTCGGGGCAGCTTTTGAACCGCTATTTCCGCATGGTGCTTCCGGTATTCTGGATCTCCCTTGCGGTTCTGATCATGGTAAAGCTGCAGCTTTTTACAAACCGCGCCTTCTTTGAGACCTACTATATCTATTGGTCCGCTCTCACCTATGCGGAGGACTTCTACACCTTCCCCTCTCTGATTCTGGAGACCTTTGTGAAGCTCTGCTTTGTGGGCACGGAAAAATACGTCATGGTGCTCTGGAGCATCCGCCTGCTGTTTTACGGCTATTTCGTCTCCATTCTTCTGGCACAGATGAGCTGGGGCCGCAACAAGCGCATCCTCTGGGTCTATCTGTTTCTGGCAGTGGGAAGTCTCTTCTGCGGACTGGACCTGTGCATGATGGGCTGCTTCCCCATCGGCACGATGCTGGCCTGGTGGTCGGTGTATGGGAAACAGCCCGCTGCCTCTCCCCTGCGCAGCTGCGCCGCCGGGCTTCTGATCCTGGCCGGACTGGTGCTGGGTGCTTACCCCACTTTCTTCGAGCCCACCAATTTTTACCGGTATCTGAACCTGCCGGGGGTAGAGGACGTGCTTGGCGTCTGGCATGTGCTCGGCGCCGCCATGCTGATGACCGGGCTCTGCCTCTCTCCCGCGCTGCAGCGCGCCCTCACCTGCCGCCCGCTCCAGTGGCTGGGAAAAATCAGCTTCAGCCTGTATCTGGTGCATGTGCCGGTGCTTCTCTCTGTTGGGACAGGCTTCGCGGTGCTGCTCTCCCGCTGGGGGGTCCAAAGTTATGACCTGATGAGCTTTCTCACCGCTGTGGTGACGCTGCTGGCCGTGCTGCTCTTCTCCGCGCTGTTCCAGAAATATGTGGAAGCGCCCTGCTCTAAGTTTTCCCGCTGGCTTCTCCGCTTCCTGGAAGCCTGAAACCTGAATCCTAAAAACTATGTAAACGATGATGAAATCAGCAAGAGCGAATCCCAATTCCGGCTTTCAGCAAAGCATTGCTTTGCTGGGCACAGCTTACGCTGTGCATTTTCAGCTTGCTTCTCAAGCTGAAAATTGAAAGCCGAAATTATGATGGCACTTTTTCGCAGGAATACTTTGTGTATTGCAAGAAAAAGTGACGAAATCAGAGCACAAATTATCCGGGAGGCGCCGCAGATGATTGGATCAGCGTTTACCTAAAAACAGAAACTTGAAACTATACCAAAAAACCATGAAAGCCAAAGCTCTCATGGTTTTTTGCTGTTATGGAGCCAGGATCTCCTTCAGGGTCAGATCCCGGCCGGTGAGGGGCAGGAGCTTTTTGCCTTTGCAGGCAGGACAAGTGAGGTCGTTCAAGTCGGCAATGAACTGCTCTCCGCAGTCCATGCACCGGGCGGTACCGGGGAGCTCCTCGATGACGAATTCCGTCTTCTCCAGCTCCGTACCGTCGGCCACCGCTTCCCAACAGTCCGCCAAAAATCTGGGGACCACACCGCTGAGGGATCCGACCTCAACGGTGATCTTCTCCACTTCCGTCAGCTCTTCGTCCTTCATGATGCCCCGCACCATTTTCAGCAGGGCATCGCAGATTCCAAGTTCGTGCATAGCTTATTTCGTGACGCTGCGCTTGACGATGCTGCCCGCCTTCTTTACAAGACCGGCTGCCGCCTTGATGGGCATGGTCTCGAAGGAGCCAGCGTGCCAATCGCGGACCTTCTTCAGGTGGATGGCGTCAAACTTGCAGCGGGTGGTGCAGATGCCGCAGCCGATGCAGAGGTAGGGATCCACCTTGGTGGCGCCGCAGCCCAGGCAGCGGGCGGTCTCCTTGCGGACCTGCTCCTCGGTGAAGGTCACGCGGGCGTCGGAGAAGGTCTTGGCCTTTTCGGCGTTGTAGCCCCGCTCCTGGCGGTGCTCCTTGTCATAGCTGCCCACAGTGAGCTGCACGTGCTCCTTGTCCAGAGCGCGGTAGACGCGGCGGTCACGGCCCATGGTGAGGGTCTGGCCGGGATGGACGTAGCGGTGCAGGGAGATGGCGGCCTCCTTGCCGGCGGCAATGGCGTTGATGGCAAAGCTGGGGCCGGTGTAGCAGTCGCCACCCACAAAGATGTCGGGCTGGGCGGTCTGATAGGTCAGGGCGTCGGCCTCGGCCAGGCCCTTCTTGTCCAGCTTCATCTCGCCCAGATCCAGAGAACCGAAGTCCACACGCTGGCCGATGGCGCCGATGACGGTGTCCACGGGGATCTCCTCGAACTCGCCGGTGCCAACGGGCTTGCGGCGGCCCTTCTCGTCGGGTTCGCCCAGGGTCATGCGCTCCACCTTCAGAGCCTTGACCTTGCCGTCCTCGCCCAGGATCTCCACGGGAGCGGAGAGGAACTTGAAGACAACGCCCTCTTCCTTGGCCTCGCCCACTTCCTCGGGATCGGCGGGCATCTCAGCCTCGGAACGGCGGTAAATGATGTAAGTGTTCTCGGCACCCAGACGCACTGCCGTGCGGCAGACGTCCATGGCCACGTTGCCGGCGCCGACGACGGCCACGTTCTTGCCGATCTTGACCTCATGGCCAAGGTTTACTTCACGCAGGAAGTCCACGCCGCCGATCACGCCCTCCAGCTCCTCGCCGGGGACGCCGATCTTCGCACTCTTCTGGGCGCCGATGGCCAGGTAGAAGCCCTTGAAGCCCTGCTGCCGCAGTTCTTCGATGGTCACATCCTTGCCGACCTCGACCCCGCACTTGAACTCCACGCCCATCTCGCGGATGATGTCGATCTCGGCGTTCAGGGTGTCCTTCTCCAAGCGGAAGTTGGGGATGCCCATGGTGAGCATGCCGCCGGGGACGGGGTTGCGGTCGAAGACGGTGACGGGGTAGCCCTTGAGGGCCAGGTAGTAGGCGCAGCTCAGGCCAGCGGGGCCGGCGCCGATGATGGCGATCTTCTCGGTGAAGGGCTTGCCGGTCTGGTTGAGCATCTTGGGAACGGTGCGGTGCTCGCTCTGCAGGTCATGGTCGGCGATGAAGCGCTTGACCTCGTCGATGGCAACGGCCTCGTCCACGCCGCCGCGGGTGCACTCCGCCTCGCAGCGCTTGTTGCAGATGCGGCCGCAGACGGCGGGCAGGGGGTTCTCGGTCTTGATGAGTTCGAGAGCTTCCTTGTAGCGGCCCTGGGCGGCCAGCTTCAGATAGCCCTGGATGGGAACGTGGGCGGGGCAGGCCACCTTGCAGGGGGCGGTGCCGCTGGGGACCACGTCCTCCCGGTTCTCCCGGTAATCGGGATTCCAGGCAGCCTTGGAGACCAGGTGATCGGAGAGCTTCACATAGTTGGCGGGAGCGATGTTCACGGTGGTGCAGAGCTTCTGGCCCAGCTTCAGGGCGTTGGCGGGGCAGACCTCCACGCACTGGGCGCAGGCTACGCACTTGGCCTCGTCCACTTCCGCCTGGAAGTTGGAGCGGATGGCGTCCCGGGCACCGAACATCAGGCCCACGCGCAGGCCGAAGCAGGCGCAGGAGCAGCAGTTGCAGATGGCGGCGCTGTCACCGGCCTCTTCGATGTTGGGGATGTCGTGCATGAGACCGTTGGCCTCGGCGCGGGCGATGATCTCCAGCGCCTCTTCCTTGCTGATCTTGCGGGCACGGCCGGAGCGGATGTAGTGCTCCGCGCCCTTGCCCATCTGGATGCACATCTCCTCGGCCAGGTGGCCGCAGCCGTCGCCGATGGAGGTGCGGGAGGCACGGCAGGAGCAGGGAGACACGGAGAAGGTGTCATACTTGTCCAGATAGTAGCTGAGCTTTTCATAGGGGTGGACACCGGGGAGATCCTTGATGGCACTCTCCACGGGGACCACGCGCATCAGGCCGTAGCCGTTGGGGATCAGGGGGGACATGGTCTGCATGCGGATGCGGGTGTATTCCTCAAAGGCCTTGCCCACTTCCGGATGGGTGTCCAGCAGTTCCTGGTTATTCACCAGCATCTCCATGATGCCGGGGGCGAAGATCTGCATGAAGTACACGTCCTGCCCCAGTTTTTCATCGTAGGTGCAGCGGAAAACGCCGATCCAGGCCAGGTGCTTGGCAAGCTTCTCCACCTCTTCTACGGGCTTGCCGACCTTCTTGGCCAGATAGCCCACGGTGCGCTCCTTGCGGAGACCTGCGGCGATGGCAACATCAGCCTCGTCATCGGTGACGATGCTGGCCAGGGAATAGTACTCGGGGGCGTTCTCGTCGATCTTGTTCACCACGCCGGTCAGGCCGCCGACGATATGACAGAGCTTGACGATTTTCGGTCTCAGTTCAGCCATGATATGATCTCTCCCTCAAAATGTAATTTCTCATAGCAAAGCGCAAAAATGCACGCTTATAGTTATTATACATGAGCAGAGAAAAGAAAGCAAGGAAGGCAGCGCGGAAAAGTTTAGACAGAAGGAGGAAATGTGATCCATGTGCTCATAAAGAAACGACAATTCTACTGTGTCATCAGCGTCGCCCTCGTCTCCCCCCGCGCACGGGGAATCCCGGTCTCGCACCGCTTGCCTCTCCCCGCGTCGAGGAGCGGTGTCGCAAAGCGACGGAGAGGGACCGCCCGACAAAAGCCTTCCCCGCGCACGGGGAATCCCGATTTCGCACCGCTTGCCTCTCCCCGCGTCGGGGAGAGGTGTCGCAAAGCGACGGAGAGGGGCCGCCCGGCAAAAGCCTTCTCCTCGCACGGGGGAAAGGAGTCCTCGCGCCGCCAGGGGCGGATAAAGCGAGGGCTCCTTTTCCGCAGCGGTCGAAAAATGCAAAGGAAAGCGTAAGCCTGCAGCATTTTTCGGGCACCGCAAGGTGGATAGGTGACGCGAAGTGCCGGATGAAGTCCCCGCGCTCCCTGTCTCCGCCGTCCTTCCCCCAGCGGGGGAAGGTGCCCCAGTGCGCACACTGGGGCGGATGAGGGAGAAGCTCGGATCATCACCGGCGGTTGGAAATCTCGTGACGCGGAGGCTTTGCATTTTTCTCCCTCACCTGTCGCTTCGCGACATCCTCCCCCGCTGGGGGAAGAACAGGCCGGATGCTCTGCCCAATTCTCTTGCAGGGGCCCGGCCGCAGGCTCCCCGGTGGGTCTCCTCGCCTCTCCTTCTGTGGAGGTGGTTCCGGGCTTCCTGCAGCCCGGAACCGGAAGGGGTATCATCCTGAGGAGACAAAGCCGACGAAGGATCCCGCCCCGGCGTTCCCTGGCTCCCTCTCTTAGGGAGCTGTCATCCGGCGTGTCACGCCCAGCCGGATGACTGAGGGAGTCTCCTTCCGCCGCATCAAGAGCACCCCGTGAGACTCGCCCTCGGGGTGCAGTGGACTATAGATTCATTTGTACTGAACCAAGCGGGACGGGATCTGACCCCGTCCCGCTGACTTCTTATTCTGCAGAAAAGCTTTGGATTTCCAAATCGAAAATCAAATCATCAAAATCATCATCCATCCGATGATCGTTGCAATGAAAGCGATCGCGGTTCTCCGACAACGCTTCTATCCAAAAGGCATTGCCATATAGATTCGACGCTGTAAAACCGGAGGTATAGCTATTGCCTCTAAACTGATCCCTTGATCTGCCTGTCTGCTGAGATATTCGATCGATCAAAGCAGGGTAGTCATCCAAATAGTCAGATGCATTTGCCAATACAAAATACCCTTCAAACACATCGAGATCCATTACAAGCTCGTTCTTTTCCGGATATGCAATAGGAACAACATAATGTTGTTGCCTCTTATCCGGAACGAACATTTGTCCGTTCAAAAAAAGGGTTCCTATAAATCTCGGAGTTCTGGAGAAGGTAAAAGCAATACCCTGATCATATTCAGAATTGATCGAAATAACACGGATAAGCAAGCGATATTTCCCTTTTCTCTCAATCCTGTATGACCGGTAATATACATTCCCATCAACTTCAACACTTTGCCTGCCATGAAATGCTTTGTCGGTTGGAAGCATGAAACAGTCCTCCTGTTATGACAATCCGGATGGGACACGAATGGGGCAGTGGGACGGTTCGTTGCACCACCTTCTGTTGACTGACCGGCCGCCGATCCCCCTGTATTTGATATCATTATAATCGGGAAACAGGCATCCTTCAAGAGCGTGATCCATCAAAAAAAGAGGCGCCTGGCCATGAGAACCAGACGCCTCCGGCAGAAAAGAGGGAGGGTTATCGATTTTACTGCGCCAGGGTCTCGCCCAGGGCGCGGCAGGCTTCCAAGGCTTCCTCATCCGGCGCGTCGTTGCAGATGACGCTCTCGGCGGCAAGGTTGATGCCCGCATCGGCGCCGTCGTCTTCCCAGGAGCGCATCCACTCGCCGTCGCCCCAGCCATAGGAGCCGAAGAGCGCGACCTTCTTGCCGGCAAGTTGTCCCTTGATCTCGTTGAAGAGGGGCTCGAATTCGCCGTCCTCCAGGGCCTCGCTGCCCATGGCAGGGCAGCCCAGAGCGAAGGCGCCAAAGGCGCCGATCTTGGAAGCATCAAAATCCGAAACGGCAAAAAGCTGAGCTCCGAGTCCGGCGCCCTTCAGGACTGCCTTGGCCATGGCCTCGGTGTTGCCGGTGCCGCTCCAATAGATCACTGCTGTTTTACTCATGCTGAAAACCTCCTGTCATATTGCCACTGCAAGCTCTTCCAGCTTTCTTCCGGCCCGGAAGGCCCTGCAGTAGGATTCGGTACATTTCAGATATCTGGCAAAGGTCCGCTGGGCCAGCTCCTCGTCTCCGTACACCTTCCAGGCGCAGACGCGCTTGTAATTCTGGGCACGGTTCTGGATAAAGCCCCGCACATCCTCCGGCGGATAGCTGAGGAAGAGGCCCACCTCATGAGGAAAATCCTGCCGCTGCTGAAGCTTATGCACCAGGCAGCGAAGGCATTTTCCAAGCCGCAGGTCCTCGTAACCTGCTTCCCGGAGGATCCGGCGCGCAACGGGACACTGCAGGTCCCGCTCCAGCTCCCCGGGGCGAAACAGATACAGCAGCGCGCGCTCCTCGTCAAAGCGAAGGGGAAGGATGCACAGGCCCTTGGGGGAAAGAAGCCGGTTCATCCCCTGCAGCTCCCGCAGAAGGGTCTTCCGATCGGCGCAGGGACAGGAATACATGCTGCCGGTTTTCATGCCCGCGAGGGTGGGCGCACAGCAGCGGATCAAGAGCTCCGTACTCACAGTTTCGCCTCCTTTGCTTCGTAGTTAGATTACTCTAACCGCTTTGTTTATACCACACAGATCTCCCATTGTCAAGATAGGAGTTAGATATATTTAACTCTCTGTTTCTGTTCTCCACTTTCACGCCCTCACCCTCACGGCATTTCCCGCATCTCCCAGTATTCCCCGCTTTTGGCAAAACAGACAGGCTGAATCAAGAACTCCACGCCGCCATGTTACTACAATCGTTCCTCAAAAAGACGTCCTGCAAAAAAGAACTGTACCATGGATCAGGCGCTCAACGCTTCGCAAAGCGTAGGGGCGCATCACGATGCGCCCGTGCAGCAGAACGGAATAGAATCACAAAGGGCCAGGCGAACTCGAAACAAGTACGAATTCGCCTGACCCTTTTGTATCATTCCCATCCGGAGCGCCGGGCGCATCGTGATGCGCCCCTACGTCCAGGAGGTCGGCCTTTGCTCATGATGGCTGTCATTTTTGTAATAGATCATTCATTCTTTTTCCGGGTGGAGCTTGCCGCGCAAAAGCAGCAGGGCCGCGCCCAGGAGCACAACGGCGATGCCCAGAAGCTTGCTCATTGTCATCTCCTCCTGCAGGAAGAGGACGCCGATGAAACAGCTCACCACGGGCATCAGCAGCAGGGCCAGCTTTACCTCCCAGACCTCGTGGCTTTTCAGGTTTCGGTAATAGAAGAAATAGATCCCGGTCTGGGCAAGGCCGCCCAGGAGGATCAGCCACCAGAGGCTGCCCAGGCGCAGCTGCGGCAGGGTCTTCATGTCCCCAGCAAGACCGGCAGAGAGGCCGAAGAGCAGCAGCACCACGAAGTTGTTGTAATAGGAGATCATGTCCGCGTCCTCATGGTACTTCTCCTGGGCCCGCTTGATGATGAAGGCATTGGCAGTGACGCAGGCGGCGGAGAGAAGGAAGAAGAGATCCGTGACATGGATGCTCATGCTGCCAAAGTCCACTCCCAGCACCAGCAGCACGCCCAGGAGCATCACGGCGGTGCCAAGCCAGTCCGAGAGATAGAGCCTCTTCTTATAGAGGATCACCGTGACCAGGTTCACCATCAGCACGTCGGTCTTCAAAAGCGCCGTACCGGTGGAGAGGCTGCCCCCGGCGTAGCCAAGGTTCGCGAAGAGGTCCAGCAAAAAGCCAAAGACGCCGATCATCAGTAGGATCTTCACCGCCTTGCCCTGGTGGAACAGGCGTGAGAAGCTGCCGTCCAGCAAAAGCTGTGCCGTGAGGAACAGAAGCGCCGCCGCGCGCAGCAGGAAACCTGCCAGCAGCGCAGAGCCCGTCTCCCCCACCAGGACCTTGCTGGCCGCGTAGTACACGGACCAGGACAGGATCATGCCGCCAAACAGGAAGGCGGTTTTCAGGCTCTGCTTCATGCCAGGGCTTCAAACATCCGGCGCAGGGCCGCTTCGTCCAGCTTCACGGGGTTGTTGTTCATGAGGGGATGGGCGGCGCAGTCCCGGCAGAGCTTGTCCAGGTCCACCTCGCCCAGGTCGGAGAGACGGCTGTGCAGGCCACCCAGCTTTTTGAGCTCCCGGATCCGCTCCGCCAGCTCCTCCGTGCCGCTGAGTCCCACCCGGCGGCAGAGCTCCTCCAGCCTAGCGTCGGCGTTGATGCGCACCAAGCTGTCCAGAGTGAAGGCGCAGGCCTCCCCATGGGGCAGATGATAGTCCTCGGAGAGCGGATAGCTGCAGGCGTGGCTGGCCGCGGTCTTGGGCAGGGCAAAGCTAAGCCCGCCCAGAAGGGCCGCATAGGACATCTTGGTCCTGGCCTCCAGGTCGCTGCCGTCCCGCCAGGCCTTTTCCAGATTTTCCAGGATCAGGCGCACGGCCTCGATGGCCATCAGGTCGGGGATTGGCTGGTGGTTACGGCTCCAGTAGCCCTCCAGGGCGTGGGCCATGGCGTCAAGCCCGGTGTTCATGGTGGTGCGCGGGGGCACGCCCAGGGTCATTGCCGGGTCCACGATGGCGGCGGCGGGCATGAAGGCGGGGTTGTTGATGGTCTTCTTTTCGGTCCCGTGGCTCACCACGGAGACCCGGGTCACCTCGCTGCCGGTGCCGGCGGTGGTGGGCACGGCGATGACAGGCAGGCGGTTCTCCTTCACGAGAGCGCGGCGGCCCTCATAATAGTCCAGCGGCTCCCCGGGGTTGGGGGCCACGGCGGCGGCGAACTTGGCGGTATCCAGAGAGCTTCCGCCGCCGATGCCAATGACGCCGTCCGCGTTATAGGCCCGGCAAAGGCGGGTGGTCTCCTCGATGCCGGAGAGCTGGGGGTTCTGCTCCACCTGGGAGAAAACAGCGACGATGCGGGTATCCTCCGCCAGGAGCTTCTCCGCCTCGGGGGCAAAATGCCGCCCGCAGCAGAGCACCGCCCGGGTGATGCCAAACTCCTCCAGCAGGTTGCCCAGCTTTTTGAATTCGCCCTGGCCGAAGAAGATCTTCACCGGCTGGGCATAGACAAACTCACCTGTCATAGATCTTGTCCTCGATGGCGGAGAGGTGCTTTGCAAACTTGTGCATGTTGGCGGCACGCCAGTCCTCCAGGTCCTGGCACCAGTCGGTGGCCAGGAAGGTCTTGGTCATCTCCACGGCCATTTCAGGCCCCACGATCCAGCCGCCCATGCAGAGGATGTTGGCATTGTTGATGGCCCGGGCCATTTTGGCGGAATACACGCCCTCGCAGGCCACAGCGTAAACGCCCTTATACTTGTTGGACACCACGCACATGCCGGCGCCGGTGCCGCAGATGAGGATGGCCCGGTCAAAGGTCCCGTTTTGGACCAGGGGGGCCACGGTATCGGCCACCTGGTAATAGGGGTGCACCTCGTTCAGGTCCACGGTGCCCAGATCCTCAAAGTCCGCGCCGGACTCGGTGAGATACGCTTTGATGGCTTCCTTGGCGGAAAAACCGGATTTATCGCTTCCAATGGCAATTTTCATATAAATCTCCTTCCATGTAGGCTCCCCTGTAAAGGGGAGCTGTTTGACGCCGTCTCACGCAAGGCGGCAAACTGAGGGGTCTTCCTTCCTTGTAGGCTTCCCCTCCGGGGAAGCTGTCCGCGTCAGCGGACGGATGAGGTTCTCCTTTCCTTATAGCCTTCCCCCTCAGGGGAAGGTGGCATCCGCCGATCCCCCGCGAGGCGGATGACGGATGAGGTGCTCCTTCCTTTTCGGCCCCCTTGTCTAAAGGGAATTGCGGGTTCCCGCCGCCAGTGGCGGAAGAAGGGAACCCGGAATTTCTGCAGCGGTCGAAAAACGCAAGGAACAGCGTAAGCCCGCAGCGTTTTTCGGGCACCGCAAAGCGGACGCTGTTTGACGCCGTCTCACGCAAGGCGGCAAACTGAGGGGTCTTCCTTTCATCTTAGGCTCCCCTGACCAGCGAAAAGCGGAGCGATCAGGGGATCGCTCCCTACGCGAAGCACCTCATCCGCCCCAGTGTGAGCACTGGAGCACCTTCCCCGTGCGCGGGGAAGGCTTTGCCGGCGGCTGATAGCCGCCCCTGCAGTCTTATTTCAGCTTTACCACTTCCTCGGCGGTTTTCACGATGTTCTCCACCGTGAGGCCCACAGCCTCGCGGAGGTATGGGAGCTTGCCCACCTCGCCGAAGCGATCCATAACACCTACGGCCATGGCCGGGATCTTCTCCCGGGCCAGGGTCTCCAGAATGGCGGAGTGGAGGCCGCCGATGACGTTGTGATTTTCCACAGTGAGCACCGCGCCGGTCTTTCTCGCGGAGGCAAGCACCGTCTCCCGGTCCACAGGCTTCACGGTATGCACGTTGATGACCTCGGCGTCGATGCCCTTCTCCGCCAGGATCTGAGCTGCGTCCAGGCAGTCCTTCGTCATCATTCCGGTGACGAAGATGCTCAGGTCCTTGCCCTCCCGCAGAAGGTCCGCTTTGAAGAGGTCGAACTTGTAGCCCTCGGGGAACACATCCGGCTGGGCCTTGCGGAAGAGACGGATGTAGACCGGCCCCTCATAGGCGTTCAGCACCGGCATGGCGGCGCGCAGCTGCCGCTCGTCCACCGGCTCGTAGATCACCATGCCGGGGATGGAGCGGACAACGCCCATGTCCTCCATGCTCATGTGGGTGCCGCCGTTGAGTTCCGCGGAGATGCCGGGGTCTGTGCCCACGATCTTCACGTTCTGTTTGGCATAGCAGATGGAGATGGCGATCTGGTCGCAGATCCGCCGGGTGGCAAAGGGGGCAAAGCTCTCGATCCAGGGCTTAAAGCCGTAGCTGGAAAGGCCCGCCGCAATGGAGGCCATGTTTTGCTCGGCAATACCGCAGTCAAACATCTGCCGGGGGAAGCGCTCATAAAGCTTCAGGGTGCCGCTGGCCCGGGCAAGGTCCGCGTCCAGCACCACCACATGCCTGTCCTGCTCCATGAGCCGGGCCAGGCATTCGGCATAAACCGCTCTCATTTCCATGTCTCAGCCCTCCTCTCGGATCGCCGCGATGGCCGCCAGGGCCTGCTCCTCGGTGATGTTGGTGTTGTGGTTGGCGGCGCCCAGTTCCTCGATCCAGGGGACGCCGCAGCCCTTGCGGGTGTTCAGAATGACCATGGTGGGTCTTTCGCTCTCCCGGCCCAGCTTGGCATGGGCCACGGCGGCCTCCACCTGGTCCACGTCGTTGCCGTCCTCCACGTCGATGACGTTCCAGCCAAAGGCGGCCCACTTTTCCGCCAGAGGGGAGATGTCGTTGACCTGGGACACCGGCCCGTCCAGCTGGAGCTTGTTGCGGTCGGTAAAGGCGATGAGGTTATCCAGCTTCTTGGCGGCGGCAAACATGGCAGCCTCCCAGATCTGACCCTCCTGGGACTCCCCGTCGCCGATGATGGTATAGATGGTGGCGCCGTCCGCCTCCAGCTTGGAGCCCAGCGCCGCGCCGACAGCGCAGCTGAAGCCCTGCCCCAGAGACCCGGTGGTCATGTCGATGCCCACGGTGAGATTGCTGTCGCAGTGGCTGGGGAGGCGGGTGCCGCCCTGGTTCAATGTCATGAGCAGATCCTTTTCAAAGTAGCCCCGGTTTGCCAGCGCCGCGTAGATGGCAGGGCCCGCGTGGCCCTTGGAGCAGATGAGCCGGTCCCGCCCGGGCATTTTGGGGTTCTTCGGGTCGATGCGCATTTCCTTGAAATACAGCACCGCCAGCAGCTCCGCCAGGGAGAGAGAGCCGCCCAGGTGCCCTACGCCCAGGTGGCCGATGGCTGCGAGGGTATCGCAGCGGATCTCCCTGCAGATGGCTTTCAGATCACAGTCCAAATCCAGATCTCCTTTCCGATCGCATGATAGAATCATGAAAAATGCTCAACAAAAGAATTTTATTCCCGCTCCCCTGCTTTGTCAACAGCATTTCGCCCCCGGTCCTTGACAATCACCCGCCGGTGGATTAGGATGAATTAAAAATCGTTGATCAGGAGGATCATGCTATGCATCCATTCACCCCTGTCTATGTTCCGGTGGGTGTGCCCACCTTCCATCTGGAGAGCGCTCAGGACCAGTTTGAGCGCAGCATCCGGGTGCTGAAAAGCATCGACGAAGGCTTTGTCTGCCCGGAGGAGATGCTCCTCTCCCTGGACAAGCTCCGCGCCTATCTGGACTCGCTGCAGCCGGACCTGATCGTGTTCCAGAACCTGACCTTTGCCAACGCCGCCTACATGTCCGAGGTGCTGCGCCGCTTTGGTTGCCCGGTGCTGCTCTGGACCCTGCGGGAGCCGGTGATTGACGGGGGCCGCCTGCGCCTCAACTCCCTCACGGGCGCTTATTCCGCCGCCAACACCCTCCGCGCCTTCGGCGGGCGGGCCTTTTCCTATACCTTCGGCGCGCCGGAGGAAGAAGAAGTCGGCAGGGTCCTGCGGGCAAGCGTGGCCGCTGCACGGGTCAAAAAGGAAATGCGCAGCCTCAAAATGGCGGCCATCGGCCACACGCCCCAGGGCTTCGGCTTTGGCCGGGCGCTGGACGGGGAGCTGATGCAGTCCTTCGGCGTGGAGTTGGAGGCCATTGAGGCAAGAGAGCTCATCGACCGGGCCAAGGGCTACACGGACGAGGAATGCGCCGCTTACCTGGAAAAGACCGCCTGCGCCACCTGCGGGCTGGAGAAGACTCCCGAGCGCAACCGTCTGGACCATGCCCGGCTCTACAAGGCTTACAGCGACTATGTGCAGGCAAACGGCATCGGCGCTCTGGCCAGCCGCTGCTGGCCGGACTTCTTCACCGCCTTCGGCACCCCGGTTTGCACGGTGCTGAGCCTGCTGAATGACGATGGCGTGGCCGCCGCCTGCGAGGCAGATATCTACGGCGCTCTCTCCATGTGGGTGGGGATGCGGCTCAGCGGCGAGCCGGTGTTCTTTGGCGACCCGGTCTCCCTGGACGAGGGGGAAAACAGCCTGACCTTCTGGCATTGCGGCGCCGCCGCCTGCTCTCTCGCGCGGAAGGACACCGGTGCCGAGATCGGCGTGCACCCCAACCGGAAGATCGGCCCTGCCATGAATTTCGGCTGCGAGGCCTTCCCAGAAGCCACCATTTTCCGCATCGGCAGAGAGCCGGACGGCAGCTTCCGCTTCTTCATCGCCGAGGGTGAGGCTTTGGATAAGCCCAGGCAGTTCATCGGCACCTCCCTCGTCATCCGCACCGAGAACGACAGTCGGACGCTGGTGGAGCAGAGCGTGCTGGCAGGCTTCGAGCCCCACTTTGTGGTGATGAAGGGCCGCCACGGCAGGACCCTGGAGCAGCTTGCCAAAATGCTGGGCGCGGCGGTCTGCAGATACTGATTCGGAGAATGAAGTCTCTTCGCGAATGTCCTTCATTTTCTTCATGTAATCATAGAAGAGCTCGTTGCAAACACGAAGAAGAGCGCAAACCCCTGGTCATAAAGTAGGGGGAGGGCCTTGTGCCCTCCCGGCGGAACCTGGCTGTTTTTTGAGAAAAGGTTCGGTGAATTCGTACAATCTGCGAATTCACCGAACCTTTTCTTGGATCTGTGTTCCCTGTTGCCGGGAGGGGCAAGCCCCTCCCCTACGGTGCTGACTGGGCTATGCACTTCTTTCGCAACGAGTCCTTTTTATTTGGTTCTTTAGTGTCTGCCGCCGGGGCCGCCGCCGAAGCCTCCCCCGAATCCGCCGGGCTGGCCGCCCATGCCGCCGAAGCCTCCGCCCATTTGGCCGCCCATGCCGCCGCCCATCATCTGGTTGGGAATATAGTCCAGGGTCTGGCCGTTGACGATGAGGGTGCCGCCGTTGAGCTGGGCCGTGCCGTCATAGTCAAAGCTGGAATTGCCGGTGATGTTGATGGTGCCGCCGTTTACCACAATGCTGCCGTTGGCGTCGATGCCGTCGGTGTCTCCGGCGCTCATGGCGATGCTGATGTCGCCGCCGTTGATTTCCACGCAGATGGGGTAAGCCCCGGACTTGTTGGAGGCGTTGATGCCGTCGTCCCAGCTCTGGATACTGATGCTGCCGTCATTGATCTGCACAAAGCTTGCCTCGATGCCCTCGGCCGCCGCGATCTGGATGCTGCCGCCGTCGATCTGCACGAAGGCGTTGCCGTGGATGCCGTCGTCCGTAGCGCTGACGGCGAAGCTGCCGCCGCCGATGTAGACATAGCCCAGCGTGTCGTCGTCCTCATTTTCGGCGTGGATGCCGTCGGTGCCCGCGGTGAGGGTGAAGACGCCGTCGGAGATGCGGATGGAGTCCTTTGCCTCCAGGCACTTGGCGGAGGCGCTGATGACGTAGCTGCCCCCGGTGATTTTCAGGTCGTCCTTGCAGCTCACGCCGTTGTCGGTGGAGGAGATGGTCAGCGTGGCGCTGCCGTTCAGGGTCAGGTCATCTTTGGAGAAGATCACGGCGTCCGTGTTGGTGTCGCCATCGGCAATGAAGCTTCCGGTAACGCTGAGGCTGCTGTCCGAGAGGGTGGTGACAAAGACCTTATCCGCGCTCTTTACATAGATGCAGGGGGCATCCTCGTTCGTGATGCTCAGTCCGTCCAGCACCAGCTGGATCTTGGCGGAGGAATCCGCCTCCACGGTGACGGTGGCATTTTTGGCACTGCCCTGCAGGAGGTAGACGCCCTCGCTGCTGATGCTGATCTGCTTCCCGTCGCTCACGGTAATGGTCTGGGCCTCGCTGAGATCCGCGGTCTGCTCCAGATCCCGGGTGGTGAAGAGTTCCTCGGTGTTCAGCAGCGTGCTGCCGTTGGAAAGGGCACTCACGCTTTGGGCAACTGCGGAAACGAGGCTGCTTTCCGTCAGGACCTCGCTGTCCGCCGAGGCGGCGGGGGCGCAGGCCTGCAGGGTGAAGATGGCGCAGCCGCTGACGGCGAGGGCCAGCGCGATGGCTTTGGTGATGGTTCTGGTTTTCATATCGGTTCAACCGTCCTTTCTGTAGGGTGAGCAGTATAATCCGAACCACGGTTTTGCCAGGCAGGATTACGCCCATCCTTCGCTAAAATACTCGGGAATACAGCAGGTATTCCCTGTGTTTTTGCCTTGGCTGGACGAAATCCTGCTCTGGCAAAACTCTTTGACCAAAACGGATGAGATTTCGGATGATTTTGGGTGCGGAGGAAGCAGACTTGCTAACGCAAGTCAATGACGACAAGCCCAAAAGCGCTGAAAGATCGCCGTTTTGGCGGGTTCGGATTATACCGCTCACCCTATGTTGTGGTCCCATCATATTCCTCAAGCCTTAGACGAACCTAAGGAAAAAAAGTTTTTTCACCGATCTCTTTCCACGGGTCGTTTTATCTTGAAAAACGGCGAAAGGCGCGGTATACTTTTTTCAGCGTATCATGATTTCCCATCAAATCGAAATTGGAGGATGTAACATGAATCTTCTGAGTATTCTGCTGAAAGCCCTGCTGGGCAAGTCCACGCTGACCGCTCTGGCCAAGAAGACCGGCCTGAACGCATCCCAGCTCAAGAAGCTGATCCCCCTGGCGCTGCCCCTGCTGCTGAAGTACCTGACCGGCAACGCCTCCAACCAGTCCGGCGCCCTCTCCCTGCTGGGCGCGCTGGGCCAGCACACCAGCAAGAAGCCCCTGCCCGAGCAGATCGCCGAGGCCGATCAGACCGACGGCGGCAAGATCCTGCTGCACATTCTGGGCAAGGACAACGACCAGGCCGTGCAGAGCCTGGCCAGCCAGTCCGGCCTCTCCGGCACTCAGGTCAATACCGCTCTGGGCAGCCTTGCCCCGGCCCTGCTGAGCTCCCTGAGCTCCGCCACCGCCTCCGCCGGAAACGCCGGCAAGGTGGATCTCTCCGACGGGCTGGATCTCAGCGATGTGGCGGCCCTTCTGGGCGGCGGCAAGGTTTCCGCCAGTCCCTTCGGTCTGCTGAGCAGCCTGACCGGCGCCGGCAAGGCCAACAAGAAGAACGAGAAGGACAACAGCCTCAACGGCAACGACCTGCTGTCCGCCCTGCTGAGCTTCAAGGGCTGATCTGCCCCACATTCTTCGACAAGAAAACGCTCTCCTGCCCCGGCGGGGGAGCGTTTTTCCTGTCCCTATCACCATTATAACATATAGGAGAAACCGATGAACGAGTTTTCTGTTGAACGCTGCCTTTCGGATCCGGCTGTTTTTGCTGAGAATCGCCTGCCCGCCCACTCTGACCACATTGCCTGCCGCAATGAAGAGGAGCTGGCCGCCGGGGAGAGCAGCCTGCGCCTGTGTCTGGACGGCGTGTGGAAGTTCCACTATGCCGCGAATCTCAGTGCCGCCCCGGAGGGCTTCTGGAAAGAAGGCGCCGACCTCTCCGGCTGGGACACCATCCGCGTGCCGGCCCACATCCAGATGGAGGGCTACGACAAGCCCGCCTATGTGAACACCCAGTATCCCTGGGACGCGCTGGAGGAGTTGCGCCCCGGCCAGGTGCCCTCTTATTTCAACCCGGTCGCGGACTATGTGACGGAATTTGAGCTGCCGGAGCGCTTTCGCGGCATGCAGGTGAATCTCTCCTTCCAGGGAGTGGAGAGCGGCTTTGCCTGCTGGCTCAACTGCAAGTATCTGGGCTACTGCGAGGACAGCTTCACCCCCTCGGACTTCTGCCTGGATGAGGCGCTCCGGGAGGGCCGGAACCGGCTGGCAGTGCGGGTCTTCAAATGGACCCCGGGCAGCTGGTTTGAAGACCAGGACTTTTTCCGCTTCTCCGGCATTTACCGCAGCGTCTATCTCTGCGCGCTGCCGGAGACCGCCCTGCTGGACCTGAAAGCAAAGCCCGAGATCAGCGAGGATTATTCTCTGGGAACGGTTCAGGTGGATGCGAAAATGCGGGGCGAAGGTAAGCTCCGTCTGCGCCTGCGCCGGGCGGGGCGGGAGCTTTGCGCGGCAGAGGCGGACATCGAAGAGGGCCTTGCCCGCGCCGCCCTCACGGTGGACTCCCCCGCTCTCTGGAGCGCGGAGGATCCGGCACTCTATACGCTGCACGTCACGGTTCTGGACGCTGCCGGAAACAGCACCCAGGTGACGGAGCAGGAGCTGGGCTTCCGCCGCTTTGAGATGAAGGGCAATCTCATGTGCCTCAACGGCAAGCGCATCGTCTTCAAGGGCGTGGACCGGCACGATTTCAGCTCCATCTCCGGAAGAGTCCCCAACCATGAGGAGCTGGTGCGGGACATCCTCACCATGAAGCGCCACAACATCAACGCCATCCGCACCTCCCACTATCCCAACCAGTCCGAGCTTTACGCTCTCTGCGACCGCTACGGCCTCTATGTGATGGACGAGTGCAACATGGAGACCCACGGCAGCTGGGACGCCTATCTGCGCAAGCAGGAGGGGCCGGACTTTGTGATCCCCAAGGATCATCAGGAGTTTGCACCCCTGCTCATGGACCGGATCCGCTCCATGTACGAACGGGACAAAAACCACGCCTGCATCCTCATCTGGTCCTGCGGCAACGAGAGCTACGGCGGCAGCGTGATCCGGGACATGAGCATGCTCCTGCGCCGGCTGGATCCCAGCCGCCTGGTGCACTACGAGGGCATCACCTGGGACCCCAGCTACCCCGAAACCAGCGACATGGAAAGCCGCATGTACACTCCCGCCGACGAGATTGCGGCCTTCCTCCGGGAGCACCGGGAAAAGCCCCTGATCTGCTGCGAGTACACCCACGCCATGGGCAATTCCTGCGGCGGCATGGTGAAGTACACCGACCTTACGGACCGGGAGCCTCTCTATCAGGGCGGCTTCATCTGGGACTATGTGGACCAGTCCCTTTACAAAAAGGACCGTTACGGCCAGTGGTTCCAGGCCTACGGCGGGGACAGCTTCGAGCGGCCCACGGACTACAATTTCAGCGGCAACGGCATCGTCTACGGTGGGGACCGCTCCCCCTCCCCCAAGATGCAGGAGGTCAAGTACAACTACCGGAACATCGCCGTCCGCTTTACCGACACCGCCTTTATCGTTGAAAATAAGTTCCTGTTTACGAACACCGACCGCTTTGCTGCCGAAGCTGTTCTTCTGAAGAACGGCGAAGCGTGGAAGCGGGAGCCTCTCTCCATCTCCGTGCCCCCTCTGGAGGAGCGGAGCTATCCCATCCCCGAAGCTCTGCTGCGGGAGATGGAGGTCCAGGAGCGGGCCGCCCTCTCTCTGGGAAATGCTCTGCCGGAGTTTGCGCTCACCATCTCCTTCCGGCTGCGGGAGGATACCCTCTGGGCCGAAGCAGGCCATGAAATTGCCTGGGGCCAGAAGGTCTGGAAGCGGGAAGTACTCCCCTGCTGCTGCACCGAAGATCTCACCGTGGTGCGGGGCCGCTGGAATCTGGGCGTGCGGGGCAAGGGCTTCTCGGCCCAGTTTTCCGTATTGAAGGCGGGCCTTAGCTCCTATGTCTATAACGGGGTGGAGCTGATCGAGCAGCTGCCCATGCCGAACTTCTGGCGGGCTCCCAACGACAACGACGCGGGCAATCTCATGCCCCAGCGCTACGCCCAGTGGAAGATCGCGAGCCTCTACGTCACCGGCAAGGGCCCCGACGCTCCCCTCTTCCCGGAGCTGGAGCGGAAGGAGCACAGCGTGAAAGTGACCTTCCCCTACTTCATGCCCACCCAGCCCAAAAGCGAATGCCGCGTCAGCTATGAGGTCTTCGGCGACGGCACGGTGGAGGCCACCCTCTCCTACGACGCCGTGGAAGGCCTTTGCGACATGCCGGAATTTGGCATGCTCTTCAAGCTCAACGCAGACTTCGACCGCTTCCGCTTCTACGGTCTGGGGCCGGAGGAGAACTACGTGGACCGGAAGGAGGGCGCCCGGCTCGGTGTGTATGAGACCACTGCAGAGCAGAACCTCTCCCGCTATCTGGTGCCCCAGGAGTGCGGCAACCGCTGCGGCGTCCGCTGGGCCAGGGTCATGGATCGGCGGGGCCGGGGCATGGAATTCAGTGGGGACGAGCTGAGTGTCAGCGTGCTGCCCTGGACGCCCCACGAGCTGGAAAACGCCGCCCACGCCTATGAACTGCCGCCGGTGCATTACACGGTGGTGCGCGTCGCCCTGCAGCAGATGGGCATCGGCGGGGACGACAGTTGGGGCGCACGGACCCATCCGGAGGATCTGCTGCCCGCCGGAAAGGATCTGACTTTGCGCTTCCGCTTCAAGGGGATCTGAAAAGGAAAATGGTTCTAAACCTGCAGGAAACCCGGCGCTTCATCGCCCGGAATGCCGCTTGAAAGAGGATGGCACCTATGAGCGCTTTCTCCTATCTCATCTTGAAAAGCACCGACGCTGCCCGGAACCTGGCCACGGAGCAGGTGATCTTTGACACCCTGCCCAGGGGCCATAACTGCTTTCTCCTCTGGCAGAACCGCAGCGCCGTGGTCATCGGCCGCCATCAGGACGCCTTGGCCGAGATCGACCGGGCCTTTGTGGAGACCAAGGGCATCCAGTTGGTCCGGCGTCTCTCCGGCGGTGGGGCCGTGTACCACGACCTGGGCAATCTCAACTACTCCGTCATCACCGACGCTCGGGGCAGCAAGGCCCCGGACATGGCCATGTTCTGCGAGCCGGTGCTGCGTCTGCTCCACCGTCTCGGCGTGCCGGCCGCGCTCAGCGGGCGCAACGACATGACCGTGAACGGCCAGAAGTTTTCCGGCAGCGCCCAGCATCTGTACAGAGGCAGGGTGCTGCACCACGGGACCCTGCTCATCGATTCAGACCTGAGCGTGGTCTCCCGCGCCCTGCGGGTGGACCCGGAAAAGATCCGCTCCAAGGGTCTGTCCTCGGTGCGCAGCCGGGTGACCAATCTGCGCCCCTTTCTGCCGGAGGAGATCGATCTGCCCCGCTTCCGGGAGCTGCTGCTGGAGGAAGTGCTGAAAGAGCATCCCGGCGGGGAGCTGACGCTCTCCCCGGAGCAGCTGGAGGAGATTGGCCGGCTCAGCGAGAACCGCTACCGCAGCTGGGATTGGACCGTGGGCGCTTCCCCGCCCTGCTCGCTTGTGCGCCGGCAGCGCTTTGAAGGCTGCGGCACAGTGGAAGCCAGGCTGCAGATCGAGCACGGGCGCATCGCCGCCATTTCCTTCTGCGGAGACTTCTTCAGCATGGAGGAACCGGAGGAGCTTGAAGGGCGGCTGAGGGGTCATCCCCTGAATCGGGAGGCCCTCCTTTCCGCCCTGGAGGGACTAGATGTCTCCCCTTTCTTTATCGGATTGAAAACAGAACAGTTCCTTTCCCTGCTTTGCAGCTGAAACTGACAGAAAAAACTTTCGGAAAACCGACGTTTTTTTCTGTCAGTTTTCCATTTATCCCCATGTCATTTTTCACTTTTTTTCACGCTTGATCGTTATTTTCTTGACGATTTTTGCAAGATGCCTGTACGGGATTCCCAACAAAAACATGCCGAAAGCTCCCTTTTCCGCTTGGTGAATACCCACAAAAATTCATTGCGTATCCCGCCGGCATATGCTATAATGTTTCCGGTTATTTTACCTGTTAAATTGCAAAAGGAGGAGTGGCTTATGGAAATTCTGAAACCGGCCATCGCCGGGACTCTGGAATCCAGTGACGTCCAGGTAGCTGTGGAACCCATCGAAGAAGGGGTCGAGATCTATCTGGAAAGCAGCGTCATGAACCAGTACGGACGCCAGATCAAGGACACCGTTCTCCAGACGCTGGAGCGTCTGGGCGTGGATAAAGTCCGGATCACCGTGCTGGACAAGGGTGCGCTGGACTGCACCATCAAGGCACGCGTGGAATGCGCGGTCTTCCGCAGCTGCGGCGCTTCTGACGCCAACATTCCCTGGGGAGGTGTGATCAGATGATCCCGAGACCGAGACCGGAGCGCTTCCGCCTGCGCCGGACCATGATGTTCATGAACGCGCAGAAACCGGGCCTCATCAAAGACGCCTACATCTACGGCTGTGACAGCATCATGCTGGACCTGGAGGACGCCGTTGCCGAGAATCAGAAGGACGCGGCCCGCTTCTCCCTGTATCACGCGCTGAAAACCATCGATTACGGTGATACCGAAGTGATCGTGCGCATCAACGGGTTGGACACCCCCCACTGGCAGGAGGACATCCGCGTGTGCGTAGCCGGCGGGGCCGACGGCATCCGTATCGCCAAGTGCGAGAGCGCCCAGGACGTGCTGACCGTGGAAAAGGCCGTGGAAGCCGCCGAGGAAGAATTCGGCGTGGAGAAAGGCCGGACCCTTCTGATGGCAGCCCTGGAAAGCCCCAAGGGCATCCTGAACGCCTATGAGATCTGCGCCGCTTCTCCCCGGATGTTCGGCGTGGCCATCTCCGGCGGCGACTTCCGCAAGTGCATGCAGACCACGCCCCAGCGGGACGGCGTGGACATGATGGTCGCCCGGGGACAGATGCTGATTGCGGCCCGCGCCGCCGGCATCCAGTGCTTTGACACCGTGTTTACCAATCTGGACGATCAGGAGGGCTTCGAGGCCGAGGTGCTGCAGAACAAGGCCATGGGCTTTGACGGCAAGAGCCTCATCAACCCCAAGCAGATCCGTTTTGTCCACCAGGTCTTCGCTCCCACCGAGAAGGAGATCCGCCAGGCGGAGAAGATCGTGCGCGCCTATCGTGAGCAGAGTGCCGCGGGCGTGGGCGTCTTTACCGTGGACGGCAAGATGATCGACATTGCTTTCATCCCCGGTGCCGAGAGGACCTTGAAGCTTGCCCGCGCCTGCGGGCTCTGGGAGGGTGATCTGGTATGAAAAACGCAGTTGGCAGAGAGATCCCTGACTTCCTGCTGAAGGACGGCAGAGAAGTCTATCAGGGCAAGAATTACATGGATGGCAAGTACATCCAGAAGGCGTCCCCCCGCACCCGCCGCTATGAGAAGCCCCAGGAGAGCAAGCTGGTGGAAACGCTGGCGGACGCGCTCCGGCAGTGCGGCGCCAGAAGCGGCATGACCTTCTCCTTCCACCATCACCTGCGGGACGGCGACTATGTGGTGAACATGGTCATGAAGGCCGCCATTGAGGAACTGGGTCTGGAGGATCTGACCATCGCCGCATCCTCTCTGGGCAATGCCCACGACCCCATTGCCGATTACATCGAACAGGGCAAGGTCATCGGCATCCAGACCAGCGGCATCCGCGGCCGTATGGGCGAAGTGGTCTCCGCCGGCAAGCTGAAGACCCCCGCCATCATCCGCAGCCACGGCGGACGTCCCCGCGCCATTGAGGGCGGAGAGGTCCACATCGACATCGCCTTCATCGCCGCTCCCACCAGTGACTGCGTGGGCAACTGCCGCGGCATCGGCGGCAAGTCCAACTGCGGCTCCATGGGTTATGCCATGACCGACGCCAAGTACGCCGACCACGTGGTGGTGGTCACCGACTGTCTGGTGGACTTCCCCAACATGCCCGCCTCTGTGGAGGCCATCGACGTGGACGCCGTCGTGGTAGTGGACTCCATCGGCAATCCCAAGAAGATCGCCTCCGCCGCCGCCCGCATCAGTCAGAACCCCAGGGATCTGATGATGGCGGAGAACGTGGCCAAGGTCATCGCTTCCACGCCTTATTTCAAGGAGGGCTTCTCCTTCCAGACCGGCGTGGGCGGTCCTTCCCTGGCGGCGAACCTGTTCCTGGAAAAGTACATGGACGAGCGGAACATCAAGATGGGCTGGGCCATCGGCGGCATCTGCGGCCCCATGGTGGAGCTTCTCAAGAAGGGGAAGGTGGGCAAGGTCATCGACGTGCAGGACTTCGACCTGGACGCGGTGAATTCCATCAACCAGACCCCCAACCACTTTGAAATGTCCGCCTCCCAGTACGCCAACCCCGCCAACAAGGGCGCCTTCGTCAACAAGCTGGACTTCGTGGTGCTGGCCGCTCTGGAGATCGACACCGGCTTCAACGTCAATGTCCTCACCGGCTCTGACGGCGTGCTCCGCGGCGCCCCCGGCGGCCACCCGGACACCGCAGCCGGCGCCAAGTGTTGCATCATCGTGACTCCGTTGATCCGCGGCCGTATGGCCACGGTCTGCGAGCACGTGGTCACCGTCACCACCCCGGGCGACTGCGTGGACGTGCTGGTCACCGATTACGGCATCGCCGTGAACCCCCTGCGTCCCGATCTGATCGAGTGCCTGGACAAGGCCGGCATCCCCCACGTCACCGTGGAGGAGTTGAAGGAGAAGGCCTACTCTCTGGTAGGCCGGCCTGACGATCTGCAGTGGGAGGACGAAGTCGTGGCCGTGCTGGAGGCCCGGGACGGCACCATTCTGGACGTGGTTCGCAAGATCAGGCCCTATACGTTGTACAGAGACTGAGCTCCCCCTGTGAAAAAAGAAGGCAGCGCCTTCTCGTTTCAAATTGATAGAAAAGTGAGGGAAAAACATGAGCGAAACCTTAGTTGGCATCCTTGGCTTGCTGACCATCATAGCCATCGTTGTCACCCTGTTCAAGAGCAAAACCCAGCCGGCCATCGCCTTCATCGTATGGCCCACCCTCCTGGCCCTGATCCTGATCATCGGCGGCCGGATCACCGGCGAGAACTTCTCCGCCATGCTCAAGTCTGGTTTCTCCAGCACCGGCCCCACCGCCGCGCTGTTCGTGTTCTCGGTGCTGTACTTCGGCATCATGACAGACGCGGGCATGTTTGACGTCATCATCAACAAACTCATGAAGCTGGTGGGCGACAGCGTCATCGGCGTGTGCATCATGACCGCGGTCATCGCGCTGATCGGCCACCTGGACGGCGGCGGCGCCTCCACCTTCTGCATCGTGGTCCCCGCCATGCTGCCCGTCTTCAAGCGGATGCACATGCGCAAGACCTCCCTGCTGCGCATCGCAGTCCTGGCCATGGGCGTTCTGAACCTGATGCCCTGGGCCGGCCCCACCATGCGTGCCGCCTCCGTTCTCGGCATTGAGGCCGGCAGCCTTTGGCAGACCATCCTGCCCATCCAGATCTTCGGTATCGTCCTGGCTCTGGTCCACGCTTTCCTCACCGGTCTGCAGGAGAAGAAGCGCGGCGCGGGCCTCAACGGCAAGCTGGCTGAGATCGAAGGCACTGTGGACCTGGAAGAGGCTTCCGAGGAGGCCCAGAACGATCTGGCCCGTCCCAAGCTCTTCTGGTTCAACATTCTCCTGACCATCGGCGTCATCTTTCTGCTGATCTGGGGCGACGGCTTCGATCTGCCCTCCTACTTCCCCTTCATGATCGGCTGCGCCATCGCACTCTTCGTCAACTACGGCTTCACCGCCAAGATGCACAAGAAGATCATCAACCTCCATGCCGGCCCCGCTCTGATGATGTGCTCCACCCTGATGGGCGCCGCCGTCCTGATGGGCGTGCTCACCTCCAGCATCGGAGCCGACGGCAAGGTCATCTCCGCCAAGGTCATGGAGCTGCCCGCGGATGCGGTCCCCTCTGTGGTGCGCTGCCTGGCCGGTATCATCTCCGGCATCCTGCCTGAGTTCCTGGGTCAGAATCTGCCTCTGGTCATCGGCTTCCTGTCCGTGCCTCTGGCCCTGGCCTTCGATACCGACTCCTACTTCTACGGCCTCATGCCCGTCATCATCAGCATCGGCGCCGCCTTCGGCGTGGAGGCTCTGCCCATCGCCGTGGCCATGGTGGTCTGCCGCAACTGCGCCACCTTCATCAGTCCCATGGTGCCCGCCACCCTGCTTGGCACCGGTCTTGCGGACGTGGATATCAAGGACCACATCAAGAACAGCTTCTTCTATGTGTGGATCTTCTCCATCCTCTGCATGCTCTTCGCTGTGATCATCGGCGTAATGCCCCTGTAAGCCCAGAGCAACACAACAGCAAATCGATCCCCCTGGTTTTCATCAGGGGGATCCTTTTTGAAGTGAGGTATGACCATGGCATCTCTCGGCGAGATCTATTCCTATGACCGCCGCTCCCAGGAGCAGATGGACGCGCTCCTTCTGGCAGAGGGCATCCGGCGGGACAAGAACCTGGACTACAGCTGCGGTGTCTTTGAGGACGACGGTACGCTGATTGCCACCGGCAGCAGCTTCAAAAATACCCTGCGCTGCCTCGCCGTCTCTTCGGAGCATCGGGGCGAGGGGCTCATGAACCAGGTGGTGAGCCATCTGCTGGAGCGGCAGATGCAGCAGGGCAACAGTCACGTGTTTCTCTATACGAAAGCAAAAAACGCCCGGATCTTCGCGGACCTGGGTTTTTATGAGATCGCCCGGGTGGAGGGCGAGCTGGTGTTTCTGGAAAACCGGCGGGATGGCTTCGACCGCTGCCTGAAGGGCCTTGCCAAGACCCGGCAGCCCGGCGCATGCGCCGCCGTTGTGATGAACGCCAACCCCTTTACCATGGGGCACCGGCACCTGATCGAGCAGGCCGCCAGGGAGAACGACTGGGTCCATCTCTTTCTTCTCAGCGAGGAGGCGGGCCCCATCCCCTTTGCGGTGCGCAGACGTCTGGTGCGGGAAGGCACAGAAGACCTGCCCAACGTGATCCTCCACGATTCCGGTCCCTATATTATCTCCTCCGCCACCTTCCCCAGCTACTTTCTGCGGGATGAGGACGCGGCCATCCTGGCCCACGCCAGGCTGGATCTGGCGGTGTTCGGGAAGATCGCGGCGGCCCTGGGGATCGAGAGCCGCTATGTGGGCGAAGAGAAGAGCAGCCATGTTACGGCGCTCTACAACGAGACCATGGCACGGGAGCTTCCCGCCCTGGGGATCCGCTTCCGGGAGATCCCAAGGCTTGCCCTGCGGGGAGAGACCGTCAGCGCAAGCTCGGTGCGCCAGGCCATTCACGACGGGGATCTGGCTTCCGCGGCCTTTATGCTGCCGGAGAGCAGCCTGCGATATTTTGAGAGCGCCGAGGCGGCCCCGGTGATCGCCGCCATCCGCGCCATGGAAGAAGCGAGGCATTATTGATGCGAGAGATCAGTCTCCAGGAAGTGCTGGACACCCGGGAACGCCGGGCCTGGAAGCAGCGGGAGCTGCTGGGGCAGTTTCACCGTCCGGTCCTGTCCTTCACCATGAATATCCCCGGGCCGGTCAAGGACAGTCCCCTGATCCGCCGGGGTTTTGACGCGGGGCTTCGCCGCCTGGATAAGGCACTGAGAGGCGCCGGTTTTGTGCTTCTCTCCCGGGAAGAGCTCCGGGAAGCCACGGGATGCGAGCTTCTCTGCGCCGTGGAGGCGAAGGCGGAGGAGATCAAGGCGCTCTGCCTGGAGATCGAAGAAAGCAGTCCCCTGGGGCGGCTTTTCGATCTGGACGTGATCGGAACCGACGGGCAGAAGCTGGCACGGCAGGAAGAGCGCCGCTGCCTGGTCTGCGGCAGGCAGGGCCGGGGCTGCGCCTCCCGCCGCCTGCACAGTCTCGCCGAGCTGGACGCCGCCGTCACAGGACTGCTGCGGAATGGCCTGCTGGCAGAAGACGCCGAGGCGCTGGATGCGCTTGCCTCGAAAGCCCTGCTGGACGAGGTGGACACCACCCCGAAGCCCGGTCTGGTGGACCGAAACAACAACGGCTCTCACCGGGACATGACGCCGGAGACCTTCCGCAAGAGCGTAGAGGCCCTGCGCGGCTACTGGAAGAACTGCTTCCTCTCCGGTGCGGAAACCGCGAAAGACCCGCCGGACGCCGCCTTCCGGCAACTGCGGCAGCTGGGCCTGCAGGCGGAGGCGGCCATGTTCCATGCTACCGGCGGCGTCAACACCCACAAGGGCGCCATCTTTACCCTGGGGACCCTCTGCGGTGCCATCGGCAGGCTATGGAGGCCTGATGGGCCCTGCCGGGACGTGGATGCCATCGCCAAGGCCGCAAAAGAGCTTTGCACCGCTGCGATCGAAGCTGACTTTGCCGCTTTGGATCAGGGTGCCGCCCCGCGCAGCGCGGGAGAACGGCTCTACCTCTCCTGCGGTATCCGGGGCATCCGGGGCGAACTGGCAGCGGGGCTCCCCTCGCTGCTGCAGACCGCTCTGCCCCGGCTGGAGGAGGGTTTGGCCCGCGGCCTCAACCGGAATGACGCCGGCGCGGCTGCGCTGCTGCATCTCATCGCTCTGGGGCAGGACAGCAACATGGTCAAACGCGGCGGGACGAAGCAGGCGGAAGCCGTGTCCCAGGCCCTGCGGGAGACGCTTGCCAAAACGCCCTTCCCGCCCCTTTCCTTTGCCGAGGCGCTGGACCGGGACTTCATCCGGCAGGATCTCTCCCCCGGCGGCTGCGCGGACCTGCTGGCCGCCGCCTATTTCCTCCTCGACTGGAAGGAAGTCTGAATTTTCGCGCGCAAAAAATGCACCCCTTTCGGGGTGCATTTTCATATCTTATGCAGCTTAGCGCATGGGGCTGTTGCTGGCACTGAGGATCTCCTCCCGGGATTCCATGAAGCTCTTCATCTCGTCATAGCTGATCTCGGTACGGCGGCGGATGGTGAGCTCATACTCGGTGGTGCCGTCCCGGCGGCGGTTCACCTTGCTGTCGGTGATCTGGGCGTCCCACTTCTTCAGCTGCTCGGTGAGGGCGGCGTTGAAGTCATGGCCGTTTTTCACCGTGAACTGCAGACGGTTGCCGGAGTACGCGTCGGCGCCCACGGCATGGCGGTGAAGGATGACCTGGACCAGGAAGACGATGATGGTGCTCAGAATAGCGATCCAGATCATGCCGCAGCCCACAGCCAGGCCCACACCGGCGGTGAACCACAGCATGGCCGCCGTGGTCAGGCCCTTGATGGTGCCGCCATTTTTGAAGATGACGCCGGCGCCCAGAAAGCTGATGCCGCTGACCACCTGGGCCGCCACGCGGGCCGGATCCGCCCCGCGGGTGCCGTTGAACGTGTCTCCCGCTGCGTTGGTCAGATCCGCAAAGCCGTATTTGGAAACGAGCATCATGAGAGCGGCGCCGCAGCAGACGATGATATGGGTGCGGATGCCGGCCTCCTTGAAGCGCTTGCTGCGCTCCAGGCCGATCAGCGCTCCCAGCGCGCAGGCCAGCAGCAGCCTCCCGCAGAAGTCCAGTACCTGTATGAGCGAGAACTGGCAGTTCATGTACGCGATCAAAGTTTCTTTCATCACGTTCCGTCCTTTCCAACAACTTTTCCGTTCTTCCGTGGTGAGATTTTATGCTATATTACCACAGAAGATGCCAAAAGGCAAATCTTTCGGACCTTACAGAAGCCCAACCAGGTTGAAGGCCAGGATCAGGCCGGAAAAGACGATGGAGACGGTGGAGCAGAGCTTGATGAGGATGTTCAGGCTGGGACCGGAGGTGTCCTTCAGGGGGTCGCCCACGGTATCGCCCACCACAGCCGCCTTGTGCTGCTCGCTGCCCTTGCCGCCGTGGTGGCCGGCTTCGATGTACTTCTTGGCATTGTCCCAGGCGCCGCCGGCGTTGGACATGAACACCGCCATGGCAAAGCCGGAGACGGAGACGCCGCCCAGCATACCGACCACGCCCACAGGCCCCAGGATCAATCCGGTGAGGATGGGCATGACCACGGCGATCAGCGCGGGGGCGATCATCTCATGCAGGGCGCCCTTGGTGCAGAGGGCCACGCATCTGGCGTACTCGGGGTCCGCCTGGTAATCCATGATGCCCTTGATCTCCTTGAACTGGCGGCGGACCTCCACCACGATGGACTGGGCCGCCCGCTCCACGCCGTTCATGGTGAGGGAGGAGAAGAGGAAGGTCAGCAGGGTGCCGATGAAGAGGCCCACCAGCATCAGCGGATTGGTGAGGGACAGGTCCAGCACCTCTTCGGTCTTGGACTGGACGATATCCACATAGCTCACCAGCAAAGCCAGGGCCGTGAGGGAGGCGGAGCCGATGGCAAAGCCCTTGCCGGTGGCGGCGGTGGTATTGCCGAGAGAATCCAGCGCGTCGGTACGCTCCCGGACCTCCTCGGGCAGCTCCGCCATCTGGGCGATGCCGCCGGCGTTGTCGGCCACAGGGCCGTAGGCGTCGGTGGCCAGGGTGATGCCCAGGGTGGAGAGCATGCCCACACCGGCGATGCCGATGCCGTAGAGGCCCATGTTGAAGGACTTGGCGCCGCCCGCGCAGTAGAAGCTCAGCAGCACCGCCGCGGCCACCACCAGGATGGACACCATGGTGGAGCGCATGCCCAGGGAGAGGCCGCCGATGATGATGGTGGCGCTGCCGGTTTCGCTCTCGGCCGCCAGCTCCCGGGTGGGCTTATAGGTATCGGAGGTGTAGTACTCGGTAAAATAGCCGATGACGCAGCCGCCCACCAGACCGCAGAGGATGGCGATGTAGACGCCCCAGCTGTGCAGCAGGAAGTAAGTCAGCGGTGCGCCGAGAACAGCGGCGAGGATAGCGGCGGAGTAGGTGCCGGTACGCAGGCTCTTCAGCAGATCCTCCTGGCTGGCGTCCTCCTTGGTGCGGATCAGGAAGGAGCCCAGGATGGAGCAGAGGATGCCCACCACCGCCAGCAGCAGCGGCAGCAGCATGCCGGCGAAGCCGTAGCCCGCGATGGCGCCCAGGGAGAAGGTGGCGAGAATGGAGCCCACATAGCTCTCGTACAGGTCCGCGCCCATACCGGCCACGTCGCCCACGTTATCGCCCACGTTATCGGCGATGGTGGCGGGGTTGCGGGGGTCGTCCTCGGGAATGCCCGCTTCCACCTTGCCCACCAGGTCCGCGCCCACGTCGGCGGCCTTGGTGTAGATGCCGCCGCCCACACGGGCAAAGAGGGCCATGAAGCTGGCGCCCATGCCGTTCATGACCATGACGGAGCCGATCTGCTCCGGCTGGGTGAAGCCCAGGGCATAGCGCAGGAGGAAGAACCACATGGTCACATCCAGCATGCCGAGGCCCACCACGGAGAAGCCCATGACACTGCCGGAGGAGAAGGCCACCCGCAGCCCCTTGTTCAGGCTCTCGCTGGCGGCGTTGGCGGTGCGGGCGTTGGCGGAGGTGGCGATCTTCATGCCGATATAGCCCGCCAGCATGGAGAAGATGCCGCCGGTGAGGAAGGCAAAGGGCGTCACCCGGGAGAGCATCCGGCCGCCGGAGGCAAAGGCCAGGACCAGCAGCAGCACGAACACGATGCCGAAAACCTTGAACACCGTGGTGTACTGATGCTTCAGGTAGGCATTGGCACCGGAGCGGATCGCCGCGGCGATCTTCTGCATGCGCTCATTTCCTTCCGAAACGGACAGGACCCTGCGCCGCTGGATCACCGAAAAGCCCAGCGCCAGGATCGAACCCAGAAAACCGAGAATAAAGTACTTTTCCATCGTTCTGTCTCCCTCCGTGATTCACTTATACCATAAAGTCTATCATATCATACAGGCTGTTGCCAATAGTTTTTTCGTATCATGCCTGATAGAATTCGCGAATATAATCCTCCACATCTTGGATGCTGCCCTTGAAGACCCCCGGTGTCTCCATCTTGAGCGAGACGCAGGCGGTGGCATAGAGCAGCGAGGTTTCCATATCATGTCCCGTCATCCGCATGGCAAGATAGGAGCCAAAGGTGGTATCGCCCCTGCCCGTGCGGCCGGAGAGGTTCCGGGCCTTCACCGGGCAGGTGGCGATGTGCTCCCCATCGCAGACCAGCATCTCTGCGTTGTGGGAGACCATGACTTCCTTCGCGCCCCAGGCCACGAGCTGCCGGGCCGCAGCCTCCCGGTCGGAAAGGCCGGTGAGCATCTCCGCCTCGGCGGCGTCGGTCTTGAAAAAGTCCATCCAGGGCAGAAAACGCAGCTTCTCTTCCCAGTCGTGCAGGGACATGCTGCCGCCCACGTTGTGCCGCAGGAAGCCCTGGGCGTCGGCGGAGAGCAGCGCTCTCTTGTGCAGTTCCTCCAGCAGCTCTTCCGGGAAGTCCCCGTAGAGCAGGCCCGCCAGGTGGCAGAGCTTCCAGGAGATCTCAGGCAGCTCGTCGGGCAGAATGGGGTCGGACTGGGCGGCGCAGCCGGAGCGGCGGCGTTCCCGGTCCGGGGTGAAGTACTCATTGCGCATGAGGGTGGTGCGCTTCGAGGGTAAGAGGGCCTTGTCCTCCTCCGGCATGTCGAAGACATCCATGATGTCCCGGTCCTCCGGGGCGATCTTCACCGCCGCAAAGACGCGGGCGCCCATGGCCCGGGCCGCGGGGGTGCAGAAGGTCACAGCGCCGCCGGCGCTCCGGTCCTCCGCCCCGGTATAATCGATGTTCACGTCCCGGGTAGCCGGGCCCAGGATCATCAGATCGTATTCTTTCATCTGCTTCCTAACCTCTTTATAAAATGCTTCTCTCCCGCCCCGATGGGGCGGGAGGAATTTGTATGCAGGATCTCAGGCCCGGTAGGGAGTGCCGGTGCCGATGGTCATGGCGTCGTAGGCGCGCTTCACCTTGGCATAATTCTTGTCCCGGTCCAGAGCTACGCCCCGGCCCACGCCGTCCACGATCACGCCGCGGCCGATGGCGGCGAGCTTTTCGTCCAGCGCCCGGAGCATGGCGGGCGCGGACCCCGGCTCGGTGCTGCGGCCGTCAAAGATGATGTGCAGGTAGACCTGCTCCACCCCCTCGGCCATCTCGGTGAGCATCAGGGGATAGTCGATGCAGCCGTGGCTGGACTTCTCCGTGAGATAGGAGAGCAGATGCAGGGCCGTGCCCTCCCGCTTCGCCGATTCGATGGCGTGGAGGAAAACGGGGTTGCGCTTGAAGGAACCGTCCTGAATGGACTGGTCCATGCGCACGTCGTCCTGGGCCACGATCCGCCCGGCGCCGAGATTGTTGTGTCCGGCCTCGGAGTTGCCGGCCTTGCCCGCCTTCAGACCCACGTCCTCGCCGGAGGCGCGGAGCTTGCTGCGGGGGTACTTTGCCAGCATCGCGTCCCACTCGGGGGTATCGGCCAGGTAGATGGCGTCGCCCTCGTCCCTGGTGCCGAAGCCCCAGCCGTCCAGGATGATGAGCATCATCTTGTCATTGTGGAAGTCGGGCGTCTCGATGAGGCTGTGTCCGGTCATCTCCTCCGGCTGCTCCAGCCCCAGTACCGAGAGGATGGTGGGGGCCACGTCGCCCAGGCGGCCGTCCCGCAGCGTCACTTCCCTGCCCTGGGGGTCCAGGATCAGGAAGGGCACCAGGTTTGTGGTGTGGGCCACATGGGGCTTGCCCTCCTTAGTATAGAGGGCCTCGATGTTGCCGTGGTCCGCCGTGACGGCCACCACATAGCCCTTGTCTTTGGCGTAGTTGGCCACTTGGTTTACATAACGGCTGATCGCCGCGGCAGCCTCCAGCTTGGCGTCCTTGTTCGCGGTGTGGCCGATGACGTCGCCGTTGGCGAAGTTCGTGACGATGAAATCATAGCCCTCGTCCACGGCACCCTGCACCTTCTCCGCCACGGTGGGCAGGCTCAGCACCGGCTGCTGATCGAAGGGGATGCCCTTGGGAGACGGGATGCAGAGGTCCGTCTCCCCCGGGAAGGGCTGGTTATAGCCGCCGTTGAAGAAGAAGGTCACATGGGCATACTTCTCCGACTCGGAGCAGTGAAACTGCCTAAGCCCCGCCTCGCTGAGCACCTGGGCCAGAGGCTTCTGTACCCGCTCGGGGGCAAAGGCGATAGGCAGGTTCTTGAACTTCTCGTGATACATGGTCATGATGGCGAAGTCCAGATCCGGCATGTACTCCCGCTGGAAATGAGGAAAGTCTTTGTCGGTGAAGGCCTCGGTAAGCTCGATCTCCCGTTCGCCCCGGCGGCAGCAGAACACCACATGGTCGCCGTTTTTGATCTTGCCCACCGGCTCTTCCTTCTCGTCCACCAGGACCATGGGTTCCAGGGAGTAATCGGTCTGGCCCTGGACATAGGCATTCTCTACGGCCTTGGCCAGGGCCTCGCCGCCGTGAAAGCTCTTGTCAAACATTCTGTCTTGTCCTCCTTCAGCGCAGCGGCGGGAAAATGTCCAGCAGCTGTGAAAAATGGGTAATGAACCGGTCGGGGCGGTTTTCGTCCGTCACGGTCTGGGGTTTCTTGTTGGGATACTGCACCGCCACCGTCATGCCCAGGCCCGCGGCCTTGGCGCCCACGATGTCCCGGTTCAGATTGTCGCCCACGTAGCAGGTGCGCTTGGGATCGGCGCCGCACTCGGCCAGGGCGTAATAGTAAATGGCGGGATGGGGCTTGCGGATCAGGCAGACGGAGGACTGCTGCACGCTCTTGAAATAGGGACGCAGCCCGTCCCGGTCCAGCCACTCGTCCACCTCCTTGGTACCCACCAGGTCGCTGACGATGGCCAGGGTGTAGCCCCGGGCATAAAGCTCCTTCACGGTCTCGATACCGCCGTCGGTGACCACCCGCTCGCCCTTGGTGCGGCGATAGGCATAGGTCATCTCGTCTGCCGCGGCCTCCACCCGCTCCCGGGGAAAGTCATAGGCCAGCCAGCGGGTCCAGAGTTCCTTCACCGGGGCCTCGCAGTAGAAGTGCAGGGCCCATTCGCGGTACTTGTCATAGCGGGGTTCGATGACCCGGCGGTAAAACTCCGTGGGGTCCTCGTCTGTGCCCAGGCACTTTGTGATCACGGTCTTGGCCTCCAGCTCATAGGCCGGATCCTTGCGAATGACCCGGAAGGTGTCCCCCAGGTCTACAAATATGGTGTTGATGTTCTGTTCCATCATTTTCCTCCCTGCAGCATGGGCAGATCCAGAATGTCCAGGAACCGGTGGACGATGTAATCGGGTCGATTGGCGTCGGTAATGGTCTTCTTTGCCAGCTTTTGAGGGCTGATGAAGAGGATATTGGCCCCGATGCCCGCCGTGATGGCGCCGGTGATGTCCCGGTCCAGATTATCGGCAACGGAGGCACACTCCCCTGCCTCCAGGCCCAGCTTCTCGCAGCCCAGCCAGTACATTCTGGGGTCCGGCTTGCGGATGCCTACCACCGGCGAGAGGATCACCGCGTCAAAGTACTGCTCCAGGCCATCGTCCCGCAGCCAGTCGTAGATCTCATATTCACCGATGAGATTGGAGATGATGCCCAGCTTGTAGCCCCGCCTGTGCAGGGTCTCGATGACCTCCCGGCCGCCCTCCACCAGATGGCGCAGGCCCTTGACCTGGCGGTACTGATAGGTCATCTCATGGCAGATCGCCCGGACCTTCTCCTCATCCATCTCCGGCAGCAGCCACTTGTGCCAGAGCTCGAAATCGCTGCTCTCCTTCATCTCGCCCAGGGCCCAGTCCCGGTAGGGCAGATAGCGCTGCTCCACCATGTCGATGAAGGCCTGAACATCCTCATATCCCGCCAGCTCCGCCATGCGGCGCTTGGCGGCCTCCTGGTGCTCCGGCACCTGCTCCGCGATACGGAGGGTGCCGCCCAGGTCAAAGAATACGCCCTTGATCTCTTTCATACCGCCCTCCTCAGGTCCTGGGCGGGAAGAGATCCAGCAGCTCGGGGATGGACTTGATGGTATAGTCCGGCAGGACCGTGGGGGCCTTGCCTTCCCGGTCGGCGGTGCCGGCATCCTCGAAGAGCACCATGGCGCCGAAGTTTGCAGCCTTGGCTCCTTCCACGTCACGGACCGGGTTGTCGCCCACGTAGGCGCAGGCTTCCGGGGCGGAGCCGATGCAGCGGGCGCCCAGCAGATAGATCGCCGGGTCCGGCTTGCGCAGACGCACCTTGGAGGAGAGGATCACTGTTTTGAAGCAGTCCGCCACATGGTCCCGGCACATCCAGTCGGGGATCTCGGTCTCGGTGATGGTGTTGGCGATGATGCCAAGCTTATAGCCCCGGCGCTGCAGCTCCCGCAGGGTCTCCAGGGTGCCCTCGTGTACCACGCGGCGGCCGTCATGGTCCCGCCAGAGCCGGGTGAGCCGAGCGGCGTTGGGCGCCACCTTATCCGCAGGATAGTCCGGCAGCAGATACTGGAGCCATAGCTCCATCTCGGACACGTCCAAAAGTTCGGTCTTGGCCCACTTGCGATAGGCCTTCCAGTTTTTATTGAGCTTTTCAAAAAAAGCGTCGTGCTCTTCAGTGGAGCCTACCAGTTCCATCAGCTCCCGCTCGGCGGCGGCGGCAAATTCCTTGTCCTCCACCACATAGCGAAGCGTTGCGCCAACGTCAAAGAAAATGGCATCCAGATTCTGCATGTTCCGTCCTTCCTTTCTTTGTATCTGTTTTATCGATTTTTCCTTATCGTTTCAGGATCGCCGGGATCTCAGCCAGGTCCTCGATGCGGTAATCCGGCTCCCAGCCCGCGTTCTCCAGGCCAACATCCCGGTGGGCAATGGAGGGGTTTCTGATCTGGATCATGCAGGCCCAGCCGGCTCTGCGGGTGCCGATCACATCCCGGGAGATGGTGTCCCCCACATAGGCAAGCTCCTCCGGCTTCAGGTCCATGGTCTTTTCCGCAATGCGGAAGATCTCCGGCGAAGGCTTGCGGATTCCAGTCTCCGCCGAGGTAATGACACAGTCCATCAGCTCCTCGATGCCGTATTCCGCAAGGAAATGGCGCACCACCGAACGGGAGATGATGTTGCTGATGACCCCAATACGAAGCCCCATGGCCCGGAGTCCCTCCATCGTCTCCTTCAGATGGGGCCTGCGCATCACGCGGGGCCGCTCATAGTCATAGAGAAAGCTCAACTCTTCGGCAAAGGGCGCAAGCTCCTCCGCCGTGAGGCCGTATTCCCGGAGATAATACTTGCTCCAGATCTCCGCCGCGGGCAGCTCCCGCAGGCTCTGCTCCGACTCATGCTTGTAGATCTCGCTGTTCACAGGCAGGCGCCTTACCAGCAGCTCTGCGCCGCCATCCAGATGGATGCCGTAATCCCCCATCCGATCCAGGATACGCCGGCAGAACCACAGGTCTCTCTCCGGGGAGGTGGAGGACGTGTGCAGCGTTCCGCCCAGGTCAAACAGCACAGCTTTGATCATCACAGCGCTCCTTTCTTGATACTCAAACGTTTCCGATTCATTCCTCTAACAGGATACCGCTTTTTCTTCTATCCGTCAAGCATTAGTTTCCCTTATATTGAGAGTTTTCAAGCTTTTTTAATCGTTTTCGGAACTTTTCCGCGTTCTTTACAGGATATTTCCGGTTCATTCCCGGGTTTTTCCGGCATTTGAAGTGTTTTTTCCTTTTCTCCGTCATTTTCACCAGAAGCTTGCCCGGATCGCCCAATATCTTTGGCGGCTTCTCCGTGATATTTCACAAAAATGACCTTGCGTTTTTGGAAGGGATGGGGTACAATGTTTTCGATATAATTCCGGAAATTTTCGTCACGAGGGGATCGTTATGAAAAATGTAACCATCAAAGACGTGGCCAAGGCCGCCGGCGTCTCCTATTCCACCGTCTCCCGCGCCCTGACGGGCAGCCCGGAGATCAGCCAGGAGACCCGGGAGAGGATCCTGCAGATCTGCAAGGACATGAACTACACAGCCAATACCGTGGCCCGCTCCATGGTCATGAAGAGCACCAAGCTCCTGGGGCTGATCCTCACCAGTGTGAACAACCCCTTCATGGCGGAGCTGGCCTACCACATCGACCGGCAGGTGCGAGCCAGGGGCTACAACATCATCCTCTGCAATTCCTCCCGGGACCCGGAGCAGGAGCGGGAGCTCTTCGAGCTGATGATTGGCCGGCAGGTGGACGGGGTCTTGCTGATCCCCTCCGGCATGGAGAGCTACAACAAGCTCTCCCCCTACCTCAGCCGCATCCCCACGGTCTTTATCGGAGAAAACCTGCGGGAGGTGCCGGAGAGCTACGTCTCTGTGGATAATTTCCGGGGCGCCCAGATCGGCATGGAGTATCTCTACAAGCTGGGCCACCGGGACATCCTCTACTTCGGCCGCCGCCGGGCCAGCACCACCCATCAGCTGCGTGCGGAGGGCTACGCCGCCGCCTGCGAGCACTTTGGGCTGACGCCACGCTACTGCAACAACACCTTCTCCTCTTCCTCCATCAAGTACGGCTACCAGTTGGCAAAGCAGCTCTTCTCCCAGGAGCTGCGCTTCTCCGCCATCTTCGCCGCCACCGACACCAATGCTCTGGGCATCATGCAGGCGGCGGAGGAGATCGGTCTGCGCATCCCGGAGGACCTGTCGCTGCTGGGTTTTGACAACATCCGGGACAGCGGCCTGCCCCGCATCGAGCTTACCACCATCGAGCAGCCCAAGAAGATGCTGGCTTCCGTGGCGGTGGATACCTTGCTGGACAAGATCCAGAACGAGCAGGCGGGCTACTCCCACCGGATTCTCTCCCCCACCCTGGTGGAGCGCTCCTCCTGCGCCCCCTACCGCAAGCGGCTCTGATCGTTGAAAAAGGAGCTGTGAGAAACAATCTCACAACTCCTTTTTCAGTTTTTAGTTTTTAGGTAAACGATGATTAAATCGGCAAGAGCGAATCCCGAGAGAATTTGAGTTCTGATGAAGGCACTTTTTCGCAGGAATACTTTGTGTATTCCAAGAAAAAGTGACGAAATCAGGGCACAAATTGTCCGGGAGGCGCCGCAGGCGATTTGATCAGCGTTTACTTAGGGTTAAAAAGCTAAGACTTTCCTTCTCAGCTGAAGAGAAATTGCGCAGCGAGGACCCCGATTTTAATCTGGAATGCGTTCTTTCAAATATGCCGATGGCGCTTGAAGTATATCACGCGGACTGATTTTCTTTCTAAAAACTAAAAACTAGAAACTTAAAAACAGATGGATGTGAAATCATTCCACATCCATCTGTTTTTATCGAATAGGGCTGTTGCTGGCGCTGAGGATCTCCGAACGGGAATCCATAAAGGTTTTCAGTTCCCTGTAACCGATCTCGGTGCGGCGACGGAGGATCAGATCGTAGTCCGTGGTGCCATCCCGGCGGCGGGCGATCTTGCTCTCCGCCACCTGGGCGTTCCACTGCTCCAGCTGCCGGAGCAGGGCCTCATAAAAGTCCGTGTCGCTCTTCACGGTGAACTGGATGCGGTTGGCGGCATAGGCATCCGCACCCACGGCATAGCGATGCATGAAGTACTGGATGGCACTGATCAGCACGGTTGCGCTGATGCCAAGGAAGATCATCCCCGAGCCCACGGCCAGGCCCAGACCGGCAGTGAGCCAGAGTCCTGCCGCGGTGGTCAGGCCTTTGACGATGCCCTCATTTTTGAAGATCACACCGGCGCAAAGGAAGCTGATGCCGCTGACCACCTGGGCTGCCACACGGGCCGGATCCGCGCCACGGGTACCGTTGAAGACTGCCCCGCCTTCCGCCGTCAGGTCCGCAAAGCCATATTTGGACACCATCATGAAGAGCGCTGCGGCGCAGCAGACAATGATGTGCGTGCGGATACCGGCCTCCTTGAAGCGCTTGGTCCGCTCATAGCCGATGACCGCGCCGCAGAGGCAGGCCAGCAGCAGCCTTCCCATAAAATCCAGATACTGCGTCAGCGCGAACTGACTGTTGAGATACTGCACCAGCGTCATTTTGATCCCTTCCTTTTCTATCGCAAAACGCAGGCAGGGTCCGGGATAAACCGGAGCCCTGCAGCATTTTCGTTTTCTGATTCAGTTTTCTTCCAAAAGGCCCTTTACCACAGGCAGAACATCATAGATGTTTTCCACCACGAAGTCCGGCTCAAACGCCCGCTTCACGCCGGCGTCCTTCTCCCGTGTCAGCTTGGAACAGATCTGGATGGAGCAGGCAAAGCCCGCCCGCTTGGAGCCGATGATATCCCGGGAGATCGTGTCCCCCACATAGACGCAGTTTTCCGGCTTCACCCGAAGCTGCCGGGTGGAGACTTCAAAAATATCCGGCAGAGGTTTGCGCATGCCGGTGACGGAGGACAGCGTCACATCCAGGAACAGATCCCGGATGCCGTATTCCTCCAGGCTGTCAAACACCTGGTACATGGCGGCGGTATTGCTGATGACGCCAAGCTTCAGTCCCAGATCCCGCAGGCCCTCCAGCATCTCCCGCACCCGGGGGCGCAGACTGCGGTGGTAGTGGGTCAGCTCCCACATGTGGGCGATAGGCTCGCAGAGGGGCTCCAGGACCTCCCGGGGAAAGCCAAAATCGGCCAGAGCATAGTCACACCAGATGGGGATGGGCTTGAGTTCCACGTCGCAGCTGTCCCGGAAAGCGCCGTAGCGCTTCCATCCGGCGTCCACCCGACGCTTCAGCTCCGCAAGATCCACCTCAGGGTCCAGCCCGCCGGCCTTCAGCATCCGGTCCAGCTCTTCCACGGCGGCAAGCTCGGACTGCTCGTCCACAAAGACGTCCTCCAGCGTTCCGCCCATATCAAACATCACCGAAGTGATCATGGGTCATCCTCCCTACGATCCGCGGCACTCAGCTGCGGCGGACATATTTTTTCCATGCAGGCTCTTCCTCCACCGGCGCAGGCGCAGGACGATCCCTCCGATAGAGCAGCGTGAACAGCACCAGCCCCAGGCCCACCGGGATCGCCGCGAACCACAGCACAAAGTGCAGGAACACGCGCATGGTCTCCCAGTCCCGGAGCAGCAGCGTCATGGTGATGACTGAAGCCACAAGGTAAAGCAGCAGCCACAGATAGGTTCCAAGCATCAGCCGCTTGTCGCTCAGCAGCCGGTGCAGCACAGCACCGATGAGCATAACGGCCGCGCTGACGCACAGGGAAGCAAAAAGATTCCCCAGCGTCACCGGCCAACTCGCCGTAAGAGGCGAGAGCCAGTCTACAATAAAGTTGAAGCCGATCAGCAGCAGCGCGATGAAGACGATGCTCAGGCTGAAGGTATAGACCAGAAAGCCGCTTTTGGGCTTGCCGTTCTCGGTAAAGAGAAAGGTCTTCCAAAAGCTCCTGGCCCGCTCGTCCCACTTCTTCTGTCTTTGCTGACGGCGGCTTTCCCGCTCCAGCTCTCTGGTCTCGCGGGAAACTTGGTTTTTGTCCATAGCGTTTTCAAAAACTACGGAGCGGGCGAAGCCGCTCCGCAGTTGCCTAAGTCAAAATCAGCCGATGTTGGGGTTCTGGTCCAGCCAGTAGATCCACAGGTCCTGGGCGTCCAGGAACACGTTGTAGATGGAGGCGAGATCGGGCTCGGCAGCGTTCAGTTCGGCCAGGGTCATCTCGTTCTTCTTGTCCTTCACGTCGTCGCGGACGGGCCAGTTGCCTTCCTTGGCAAAGGGCTTGAAGCCGCCGCTCTCGCCGTCAGCGCCGCCGGTGACAAAGCGGATGAAGAGACGGGCGCCGGCAGGATGCTTGCAGTTGTTGACAACGTACAGGTACTCCAGGTTCTGCAGGCCGTTGTAGGGATTCAGCACGACCCAGCCGATGTTGAAGCCGGAATCGTCCCGGTTGGTGATCTTGCCGGCAGAGGCCAGGGCCAGAGCGGGATCCTCGGCAGTGGAGTTGTGGACAGCTTCCACCAGTTCATCGCCGTCGCCGATGAAGGTGATCTTCATCTGACTGAAGCGCCACAGGTACTCAATACCGGCGTTGTCCGCAGGGATGTTGGGGAAGGCGCTGGCGTCATAGGTGTACTCCAGATCCTCGCCGTAGACTTCCTTGTAGTTGGCGGCCATCTGGTCGGCGTTCACGATGAAGCTGGCGAAGAGGGACAGGTATGCGGTCTCGGAGCCGATCTCCTTGGTGAAGAGGCGGTACTTCTGGCTGCCGTCCTCGTTCTTCTCGATGATCTGCCACCAGCTGTCAACAGGCTGGCCCTCGGGGAAGGCTTCGGTGTTGTAGAACCAGAAGGACTGGGAAGCGTACAGCGGATAGCCGTAGCGGAGCAGGCCGTCGTCGATGTGGGCGCAGATATCCTCAGGATAGAAGGCGGAAATGATGCCGTCCTCATAGTCGCCGAAGAACACGTCGCCGTTGACGTCCTTCACCTGCAGCACGTCGCCCTGGACGTTGCCGGCATTGGCTTCCAGGCGGCACTTCTGCAGCACTTCGTCATTGTCCAGGTCCATGATGTCCACGGTCAGGCCGGGGAAGGCTTCCTCAAAGGTGTCCTTCACCTTCAGCATCTTGGAAGAGGTGGCATAGATGTTGATGGCGCTGCCGTCCTTCACTTCCTCCTGGGCCAGAGCGTAGAGCTCCTCGTCGGTCATCTTGCTCCAGTCGTCGTAGATGGGGCCAAAGAACTGGGAGTCCTCCACGGAGGGAGCGGCTTCCTCGGCAGGGGCTTCGGCAGCAGGGGCTTCGGCAGCGGGAGCCTCCGCAGCGGGAGCCTCCTCCTTAGCGGTTTCGCTCTGCTGGGCAGGGGCGGCGCTTTCGCCGCAGGCGGCGAAGCTGAAGACCATGCACAGGGCCATCAGCAGGGCCAGGATCCGTTTGCTGTTCATCTTTTTCGTACTCCTTTCAAATTGTTGCAGGGTAAACTTCTTATTTTTTGCGGCGTCCGCCGCTGTTGGACTTGGTTCAGTGGGCACGCTTGATCAGGCGGGTGGTCTCGGCGTTGTAGACGTTGATCTTCTCCGGTGCGACGGAGACATAGACCTGCTGGTCCAGATCATAGTGGGCAAGTCCGATCTGCTTGGAGAGAAATTCGCTCTCCCCTCTCTTGAGGGAGACCAGGGTCTCGGAGCCGGCAGGCTGGTTGGCATAGACCGTGACGGGGATCCGGTCCTCGCCGGGTTCCTCAAAAATCTGGACCTGCTCGGGACGGATGGCCACCACGCAGTCAAATTCGCCCTCGGGGATGGTCTCGCCGGTGAAATCCTCCTCCGGGAAGACATAGGAATCCAGCTCGCACTTGACAAAGAGCTTGCCGTCCTTCTTTTCCGCCTTGCCGGCCAGGAAGTTGATGCGGGGGTTGCCGATGAAGTCGGCGGCCTCCAGGTCGATGGGGTTCATGTAGAGCTCCATGGGAGGGGCCACCTGGCTCAGCTCACCCTTTTTGAACAGGGCGATCTTGGTGGACATGGTGAGGGCCTCCACCTGGTCGTGGGTGACGTAGATGATGGTGGTGCCCAGCTCCTTGTGGATGCGCTGCAGCTCCGAGCGCATGTCCACGCGGAGTCTGGCGTCCAGGTTGGACAGGGGCTCGTCCAAAAGCAGGAGCTTGGGGTTGGAGGCCACGGCGCGGGCGATGGCCACGCGCTGCTGCTGGCCGCCGGAGAGCTCGTTGGGATAGCGGTCCACATACTCCTCGATGCGCATCATCCGCAGGGCGTCCTGGATGCGGCGATTGATCTCCTCCTTGGGCAGCTTCTGGATCTTCAGGCCGAAGGCGATGTTCTCCCGGACGGTCATGTGGGGCCAGAGGGCGTAGGACTGGAACACCAGGTTCAGTCCCCGCTTGCTGGGCTCGGCATAGTAGGCCAGGTCCGCGTTGATCATCTCCACGCCGTCGATGGTCATGACGCCGCCCTGGGGCTTTTCCAGCCCCGACACCACGCGCAGGGTCGTGGTCTTGCCGCAGCCGGAGGGTCCCAGCAGGGTCATGAAGTCGCCGTCCTCGATCACCAGGTTGATGTCGCGCAGAACATGGTTGTCGCCGTAAAACTTGTCGATATGCTTCAGTTCGATTCTGCTCATGATTCTTCTCTCCTTTAAGCCAGACGGCACCAATCCGAGCACGCTGAAAGCGGCGATCTTTGGCCCTTTTCCGTCCTTTCGGTCTCGATGGGCGTCAGCCCACCTTCGCCCTCGAAGACGGAAAATGCCTCAAATCTCTTGCTTTCAGTCCGCAGGAGTTTTGACGGAGCCGATTTTCGTCAAATCAAGGCGGGCGCCGCAGGGAATACTTGTTGTATTGTCAAGGCGCCTAACGCGGAGTTGGCGGAAAACGGCCCGTCAAAACCGTGTTCGGATTGGCGCCGTCAGGCTACCACGACTTGCCGATGTCGGCGCCGAACTTGTTGGCAATGATGTAGCAGACCAGGATGAACAGCAGCACACAAACGGAGATGGCGTCCGCCATCTGGTTCATGCCGTCCTGGGAATAGGTGAAGGCCAGGTAGGACATGGTGGTGGTGCGCTTGTCCATCATGATGATGATCAGGTCAAGCTCCTTGGCAATGCTGATAAAGGTCAGCATAAAGCCGGAGATGAAACCGTTCTTGGCAAGGGGCAGGACGATGCGGGTCAGCTTCTTGCCGAAGCCCGCGCCGTTGATCTCCGCCGCCTCCTCCAGCTCCACGGCGATCTGCATCATATTGGCGGTGCCGGAGCGGCTGGCAAAGGGGAAATGCTTGACCACGCTGGTAAGCACGATCAGGGTGAAGGTGCCGTAGAGCGAGGGGATCAGGCCGCCCAGGTGGGGCTTGGAGAACATGGCCACATACATGGTGGAAAAGGCGATGCCGCTCATCAGATAGGGGATGAAAACCAGCTGCTCGGTGAGGTTGCCGTACCACTTGCCGCGGCCGCGGGTGGTGATATAGCCCAGGAACTGGCCGCAGAGGGCGGTGATCACCGAAGCGATCAGGGTCAGGCGCACGGTATTGAACACGGACTTGCCGAATTCGCTGTTGTAGAAAATGCCCTTATAGCTGGTGTAGTAAGGCGCCAGCTCCTCGCTGGAGCCGATCCAGTTATAGAGCGTGAGATTCTTGAGGGCGTAGCCCGCGCCGGTGTTGATCTGGAAGGTCTCCATCACCAGCACGAACATGGGCATGACCATGGCGAAGAACAGGAACACCACCAGGAAAACCATCAGCGGCGCCTTGGCCTTGCCGAGCCGCATCTCGGTGCTGCGCCCACCCTTGCCGCCGATGGTGGCGTAGCTCTTGCGCACGCCGATGAGGCGCTGGTTGGCAAAGATGATGAGGGCCGCCAGTGCGATGAGGATGATGCTCATGGCAAAGCCCACGTTCTGGGGACTGCCGTTGATGAAGTTCTTCATCTTGGTGGCCAGGGTAAAGTAGCCGATGCGGTTGCCCAGGTTTGCCGCCACGCCGTAGGTGCCGATGGACTTGGAAAGGGTCATGACCACGGCGGAGAGGACGCTGGGCAGCACCAGCGGAATGGTGATGGATTTCAGGATCTGGGGCTTGGTGGCGCCGCAGATCTCACCCATCTCCTCCAGCTCCGAGTTGATGGAGCGCAGCGCCGACTGCACATGGATATAGGAAAATGCGTAATAATGCAGGGACATACAAAGGACAATGGCCACCGGTCCGTAGGCCAGCCAGTCCGGTATGTGCAAGCCCATGCCCTCCAGAAAGCCCAGAGAGCCGGAGGTCTTGTTGCGAAACACCGCCAGCCAGGCCAGGGACTTGCACCAGGAGGGGATCATGTAAGGAATGACCACCAGCATGCCCAGAAGCTTTTTGCCGGGGATATCGGTGCGGGCGACGAGCCAGCCCAGGACGCTGCCCAGAGGGACGGAGACCAGCACTGTGAAGAAGCCGCAGATCAGGGAGTTTTTCAGCGGGCCCCACAGGGTTGCTTTGGACATTTGCCCGGCCACCAGATACTTCCAATAGTACAGGGTGAAGTCCCCTACCTTGGCACCCGGGATCCTGCGCAGCTCGCCCTTGGCCACCGTGAAGGTGGCGGCGATCATCTGCAGCAGAGGGATCACGATCAGGCAGAAGAGCACGATCAGGCTGATCATGACCACCAGATTGAAGGGATTTTTGACGACACCCAGGAACTGGTTTTTCAGCCTTGTCAAGCTGAATGGCCTTCGTATTTTCTTGGTTTTCACATTCCAGGCCCCTTTCTCGCCGGAAGACCCGGCCGCAGCGGAACAGCATCCAAAATTGCCGCCATATACAGCTGCCGCATTTTACGAATACGTTTCCGTTATTCCACTCTAAATGTATTATAACAAAATCCGGGTTTTCGTCAACGAAATCTTCCAATTCTTTTTTATTTTTGGGTCATTCGTCGAATCTGACGGCCATTTCCTGTGATTTTTCACAAAGGCGTTTTTCAAACTTCACATTTTTTATGCCGTTTTTTTCGTAAGTTTTCGCTCTGTTTGCGTCGGATTTGCGCTGCGTTTGCGCTGCACGCTTGCATAAGAATACCCGGAGAGTCTTTCGGCTCTCCGGGCAGCTTCGATTTGCTTTCTTCCCTGCTGCTCTCAGCAGTAAAGCTCGGGCTTCTCGATGGTCTGGACCTTCAGGAACTGAGAGGTGCCGCGGGAGGCGTTCAGGGCGTCGCCCGCAACGCAGGCCACGTAGCCGTCCCAGGCGGAGGGGCCGGTGAGCTTGCCCTTGTTCACGGAGTCGACCCATGCGCAGAGTTCGATGTCATAGGCCTCGATGAAGCGTTCCTTCCAGTCGGTCATGATGGGCATGCTCTCGGCGGGATTCAGGCTGTCCCAGCCGGCGGGACGGGAGCGGCGCACCACGGCGTAGGGGTCGGGGAGCTTCACGGTGCCGTTCTCGCAGACGACCTCGCACTGGATGTCATAGCCGTAACCGTCGGCCACCTGGACCTCCACATCGATGAAGCAGCCCTTCTTGGTGCGCAGCAGCACCACCTGGGGGTTGTCGTAGCCCTTGGTGGAGTTGGCGCTCTGGCGGACGCGGACGCACTGGGCATCCTCGTACTCGTCGCCCAGCAGCCAGCGGCAGATGTCCAGCTCGTGGATGGCCACATTGGTGATGCCGTTCTCGGTCTGGAAGCCCGGGCCCTGGGAGACGTTGCGGTGGCAGGCCTTGATGAGCAGAGGCGCACCGATCTCGCCGGAGTCGATGATACGCTTCATCTCGGCATAGCCGCGGTCGTAGCGGCGCATGAAGCCCACCTGCACCAGACGCTTGCCGATCTCCAGCTCGCGGGCGATGATCTCCTCGCAATCCGCGGCATTCTGGCTCAGGGGCTTTTCGCAGAAGCACCACTTCTCGTGCTTGAGCACCTCCATCACGTAGTCGTGATGGGTGGAGTCGATGGAAGTGATGACAACGGCTTCCACCTCGGGATCGGCGATGAGGCCGTTGCAGTCGCTGCCGAAGGAGCGGATGCCGTACTTGGCAGCCAGATCATCCGCGCTCTTGGCGGTGTTGGAGGCCACAGCCACCACGGTGGCGCCGGGGACCTTTTCAATGATGCGGCGGCAGTGATCCTTGCCAATGGCGCCGCAGCCGATCAGACCGATTTTCAGAACCTTATCCAATGTTTTTATCCTCCTTAAAACTTTCTGGCAGTTTCCACATGGGCTGCCGTATCCCGGTAAGCTTCCAGATTCCGGGGATTCTCACTGACTTCGGTGTCGCCCACGCGCCACCAGGAGCCGTAGCCCTCGGTCATGCTCTTGGGCAGGACCCGGATATCAAACAGGACGGGCACGCCTTCGATCTTCTTGGCATCACGAATGGCCGCGCGCAGCTCCTCCAGCGAGTGGATGGTGTAGCCCTTGCAGCCGTAGCCCTCGGCGATCTTGGCAAAGTCCACGGGCATGAAGGGGCCGGAGTGGGCGCCGTCCTCGCCGCGGAAGCGAAGCTCGGTGCAGAGGGTGTCGTTGCCGTGGCCCACCTGCAGGTTATTGATGCAGCCGAAGCTGGCGTTGTTGAAGAGGCAGATGTTGATCTTCTTGTGCTCCTGGAGAGCGGTGAGCATCTCGGAGTGGAGCATGATGAAGCTGCCGTCGCCGGCCATGGCATAGACGTCCCTGTCGCCGATGGCGTACTTCACGCCCAGGGCGCCGGACACTTCATAGCCCATGCAGGAGTAGCCGTACTCCATATGATAGGTGTCGACAGCTTTGGGCCGCCACATGCGCTGCATGTCGCCGGGCAGGGAGCCGGAGGCGCCGATGACCACGTCCTCGGGATCGATGCACTCGTTGATGACGCCCAGCACCGCGGTCTGGGTCAGCTCGGCGCCCAGATCCTCCGCAAAGCGGAAGGCGGATCTGGCGTTGGCGTCGTTCACCTCGGGCACGTAATCCGGGCCGAAGCTGATGCCGTCCAGGCGCTTCAGCTCCTGCTTCCAGCGGGCGATGGCCTCGTCCACTTCGGTGGTGTAGGGGGCCTTATAGCCCTCCAGCTCCTCGAGCAGGGCAGGCAGGGCCATCTTGGCGTCCGCCACCAGGGGGACGGCCGCGTCCATCTTCAGGGCCTGGAACTCGGAGACGTTGATGTTCACGAACTTGGCGTCGTCCCGGAAAAGCCACTTGGAAGAGGTGGTAAAGTCGGTGTAGCGGGTGCCCACGCCGATGATGACATCCGCGTCCTTGGCGATCTCATTGGCGGCGGAGCAGCCGGTGACGCCGATGCCGCCCAGGTTCAGGGGATGATCCCAAACCACGGCGCTCTTGCCCGCCTGGGTCTCGCCGAAGGGAATGCCGGTGACCTCCGCAAAGGTGCGGAACTGCTCGTGGGCCTCGCTGTAGCGAACGCCGCCGCCGCAAATCATCAGGGGGCGCTTGGCGGCGCGGATGAGGGCGGCAGCCTCCTTGAGGGCCTCCTCTTCCGGCAGACGGCGGGCCAGACGGTGCACCCGTTTGCGGAAGAAGCTTTCGGGGTAGTCATAGGCCTCCCCTTCCACGTCCTGGGGCATGGCGATGCAGACCGCGCCGGTGTTGGCGGGATCGGTGAGCACGCGCATGGCGGAGATCATGGCGCTCATCAGCTGCTCGGGGCGGACGATGCGGTCCCAGTAACGGCAGACGGCACGGAAGGCGTCGTTGGTGGAGAGGGACAGATCGTGGATCTGCTCCACCTGCTGCAGCACCGGATCCGGCTGGCGGCAGGCGTACACATCGCCGGGCAGGATCAGCACGGGGATGTTGTTGGCGGTGGCGGTGGCGGCGGCGGTGACCATGTTGGCGGCGCCGGGGCCGACAGAGCTGGTGACGGCGATGATCTTTTTGCGCTTGCACTGGCGGGCGAAGGCCACGGCGGTATGGGCCATGCCCTGCTCGTTCTTGCCCTGCCAGACGTGCATCCGGTGTGCCTCCTGGCCCAGAGCCTGTCCAAGGCCCACCACGTTGCCGTGTCCGGGCAGCATGATCACACCCTCCACAAAGGGATGCTCGATGCCGTCATAGGCGATGTACTGGTTTTCCAGGAAGCGGACCAGGGCCTGCGCCATAGTCAGACGTACGGTTTTCATAGTCTTCCTCCTTATCCCTTGAAGATGTGGTCGTTGGCGTCTGGCTTCCAGAGCCAGGCGTGTTCGGGATCGTCGATGCGGGTCTTGAGCCAGGGATCCCCGTCCAGGTGACGGATGCCCCAGGAGTAGCAGAGGGCGTAGCCGGGAGCGGTGACCTGGGAGTGGAAGCCCGAGGTGATGACGCTCATGCCGTTGTGCTGGGTCTTGTAGATCTCGCCGTTGGCAAAGCCGGCGCCAAAGCCGTCGGGATAGTCAAAGCGGTAGAAGTAGACCTCGGGCTGGGGGTGATGATGGGGCGGATAGCTGGACCACTTGCCGGGGTAGCTGAGCACCTCGCCCAGGACCATGTTGGAGAAGGGGGCGTTGTCATAGTCGAAGAAGGTCTTGATCTCCCGCTTCATGGCGCCCATCAGCTCGCCGTTGGCGCCGGCGTGCTGGGTCTGCACGGTCTCGGGGGTGTAGAGGATGGCCTCATAGTCCCGCTCGTTCAGGGTCTTCTGAATGTAAATCTCGCTGTGGCAGCGGGCGGTGAGACGGATCTGGGTGCGCCGGGGCGCCAGCAGGCAGTAGGCCTCGTGGTGGAAGCAGTCGGGACGCTCAGCCTCAACGGCCTTGCCGTTCCAGGCGATTTCCACCTCGCCCTGGAAAAGCAGCACCGCACATTCCTTCTCCTCCTCATGAATGGAGAAGGTGTCCCCTTCCTCCATGAGCAGCAGGCCCACATCCATCATGGTGCCGTAGTCGTCCTCGGCGGTGTCGATATAGCTGTTGTAGCCCCGCTTCAGCTCGGCGTTCTTGTTCAGGTAAGTCATACCAGCCTCACAGTCCGGTGTGCTCACGGATGTATCTGCGGCCCTTGATGGCGTACTCCAGAGGATCGGCCTTGGCGGGATCCTGCTCGGCCTCCACCAGCAGCCAGCCCTGGTAGCCGGCCTCGGCCAGCACCTGGAACACGGGGTCAAAGTCCACGTCGCCGTCACCGGGGACGGTGAAGGCGCCGTTGCGCACGGAGGTCAGGAAGCTCCAGTTGTTCTTTCTGGCTTCCTCCACCACGCTGAGACGCATGTCCTTGAGATGCACATGGCCCACCCGGTCCACGTACTTTTTCAGCATGGTCAGGGGATCCTCGCCGGCAAAGGTGAAGTGGCCAGTGTCATAGCAGAGGAACACGGCCTCGGGGTCGGTGCCCGACATCATGCGGTCGGTCTCCTCGGAGGTCTGCACCACGGTGCCCATGTGGTGGTGGAAGCAGAGCTTGAAGCCCCGTTCCCTTGCCACGCGGCCCAGCTTGTTGAGACCGTCGCAGAAGCGGTCCCACTCCTCGTCGTTCATCACATACTTGTGGCCCCCGGTGAGGATGGGGACGTCCACCTTGCCCTGGATGGAGTAGCTCTGCTCGCTGACGTTGATGCGGTTGGCGCCAACAGCGGCCAGAAAGTCCAGCTCCCGGATGAAGTCGGCTTCCACTTCCTCATAGGGCTTGGTCAGCAGGAAGGAGGAGAACCAGCGGCTGGCGATGCGCATGCCGCGCAGGTCCAGCTGTTTTTTGAGCTCCACGGGATCGCTGGGGTACTTGTTGCCGATCTCGCAGCCGGTGAAGCCGGCGAGAGCCATTTCACTCACGGTCTGCTTGAAGGTGTTCTCAGCGCCCAGCTCCGGCATATCGTCGTTGCACCAGCCGATGGGGGCAATGCCCAGATGAACGTTCTTGGTATCAAACATGAAGTTTTATCTCCTTTTCGCTTTTATGCGTTGAAATGCCGCACCAGGCCCGCAAAGTCGGTGCCCTCTTCCACGGCGCCCAGGGTGATGGAAAGCTCGGTCAGTTCTTTGGAGAGCGCCTCGCTCACCTCAAAGCCGGTCTCCTTCATGGCGTCGAACTTCTTGAACTCGATCTCGCCGGGCAGGAAGATCTCCTTGACGCCGGGAGCCTTGCGGCCGTCCTTCATCATGCGGGCGTAGCGGTCCACCTCGGCCTTGAAGTCCTCCAGGGGCATGAAGCGGCTGGGATCGATCAGGATCAGGCAGAAGCCGGTGTTCTCCTTCTCCAGCTTGGAGAAGAGGCCGATGTCCGTGCCGAAGCAGGCGCCGGAGAACATGGTGGAGAGCACGTCCACCATCACGGCCAGGCCGTAGCCCTTGTGGCCAGCGATGGGAGACAGGGAGAAGGCCTTGGCGGGATCGGTGGTGGGAGCGCCGTCATAGTCCTTGGCCCACTCGGCGGGAATGGCCTGGCCCTCCCGCTCGGCAGCCTGGATCTTGCCCATGGCCACGCAGGTGGTGGAGATGTCCATCACAATGGGGTATTCCTTGCCCGCGGGCACACCCAGGATGATGGGGTTCGTGCCGATGAGCCGGTCCGCCCCGCCGAAGGGAGATGTGAAGGCATAGGTATTGCAGCACACCAGTGCCACCATGTTGTCCGCCGCGGCGCGCCAGCCGTAATAGGAGCCGCAGCCGATGTTGGCGTTGTGGCGGCCGGTGGCCATGGCGATGCCGGTCTCCTTGACCCGGGCCAGCAGCTCGTCATAGGCCTTGTTCAGGGAGACGATGCCGGAGCCGCTGTCCCCGTCAAAAACCATGACGGAGCCGCTGTCCAGCACCTTGCGGAAGTTGGGGCGGGGGTTCAGGGAACCGGCCTTGATCTGCCGCATATAGCGGGTCAGACGGGACAGGCCGTGGGAATAGACGCCGGTGAAATCCGAATGGGTAATGACCTTGGCAATGATGTCCGCGTCCTCCTCGGGGAACTTGGCCGCGGTCAGGATGCCCTTGACCAGGTTTCTTTCTTCTTCGTAATTGATATGCATAGCTGCGTCCTTTCTTAAGAAACGATGATGCGGGGCAGCGTGGAGCCGCCGAAGGGCATGGCCAGCACGCTGGCATCCTCTCCAAGCTCAGCAAAGGCCGCGTCCAGCGCCGCCTGGGCCGAGGGCATGGGGCTGAGGAAAATGGAGCGGACAAAGTCCTCCTCCAGGTCCGAGATCAGATAGACTTTCGCCTTCTGCAGGGTCATGGCAATGGCGGCCGCCTTGTGACCGCCCAGCTGGAAGTCCCGGCCGATGCGCTCGATCATGGCTTCCGGCGAGGGGGAGGTGGTCATCCACTCCTGGAAAACCCGTTCGCCCAGGCCCTCTTTGCAGGAGCCGATGAGGATGATGATGCCTCCCTGGCGCACCGCGTGGCGGGCATTGTCCAGAGCCTTCTGGGTCTGGTACAGGTTCAGGTCCTTGGGGGCCCCTCCCTGGCTGACGAGCACGATGTCCGCAGCCTCGGGAAGCTGCTTGAGATAAATGGTGTCCAGAAAAGCGCAGAGCTCCCTGTGGGCTGCCTTCACGTCGCCGGCGGCAGCCTTCAGGATCTGCTTATGCTCGCCCAGCACCACGTTCAGGATGAAATCGATGCCGCAGATGTCCCCGGCCTCTTCGATGTCCATGCGAAGGGGGTTGCCCTCCAGCCGTCCGGCGCAGGCGTCATCCCGCACCATCATGGAGTGGTTGGCCTGGATGGCGGCCCGGGTGGAACAGCCGGGCATGATGGCCTTGGCGCCGCCGGAGTAGCCGGCGAAATAGTGGTATTCCACATTGCCCAGGCAGATGCGGATATCTGCCTCCGCCACCGCCCGGGTGATGTCCACCGGGGTGCCCGCGGTGGTGACGCCCAGAGGCACGCAGTCCTCCGGGTCACTGTCCTCGCAGCGGATCTCCTGCCAGGCACGCTCGCCGGCGAGCTTTCTCTGCTCCGCCTCGGTCTGGTGCCGGTGACTGCCCAGGGCAAAGACCAGGGTGATATCCTCCGGCCGCACGCCCCCGGCATAGAGCTCGTCCAGCAGGGCGGGCATGACCTTGGCCGTGGGCATGGGGCGGGTCAGGTCGCTGGTGACGATGGCAACGGTCTTGCCGGGACGGACGATCTCCCGCAGCCGGGGGGAGCCCACAGGCTCCCGCAGGGCGCGGCGGATCTCTTCCTCCTCCGAGGGGATGGCCGGGGCCTCATTGGCCCGCAGCACTCCCCGCAGATTTCTGTCCGGGACCTCCACGGTCTGGACGCCGGTGCCGAATCCGAATTCCAGCTTCATTTCGTTTCTTTCCTCTTCAGAACGCTGCGTGCCGCCTCCTCAATGTGGGCGGCGGTCAGGCCGAAGCGCTCCTGCAGATAGGCCTGGGGGCCGACTTCGCCGAACTGGTCCTCCACTGCCACGAAAGCGGCGGGAGTGGGGCAGCGCTCGGCCAGGACTTCGCTGACGGCGGAGCAGAGGCCGCCGAAGCGGTTATGGTTCTCCGCGACAACAACAGCACCGGTCTTCTCCGCCCAGGCCACGACCGCTTCCGCGTCCAGAGGCTTGATGGTGAACATGTCCAGCACGGCGGCGGAAATGCCCTCCTTCTCCAGTGCGGCGGCAGCCTGCAAGGCCTCGTGCACCATGATGCCGCAGGCAAAGATCACAAGATCCGTGCCTTCCCGCAAGGTGACGGCCTTGCCGATGGGCAGCTCGCTTCCGTCCTCGTACACCCGGGCGTAGCTCTTGCGGCCCACGCGGATATACTTCACGCCCGGGCGGTCCTTGCACTGGTGCAGGACGCTGATGAGCATGGCGGGATCGGTGACATCGATGATGGTGGAGCCGGGCAGGGCGCGATACAGGGCCACATCCTCAAAGGGCATGTGGGTACCGCCATTGAGGGTAGCGGTGACGCCGGGATCAGTGCCGATGACGGTGATGTCGTTTTTCGCATAGCCCGCGGAGAGGAAGAGCTGATCATAGCAGCGGCGGGACGCGAAGGGTCCGAAGGTGTGCACGATGGGCTTGAAGCCGGCGGAGGCCAGGCCCGCGGCCACACCGATCATATTGGCCTCGGCAATGCCGCAGTTCACGGCACGGTCGGGGTTGGCAGCGGCCCACTTGGCCGTGCCGATGCAGTTCATCAGGTCAGCGTCCAGGTAGATGAGATCCGGGTCCTCCGCCGCCATGGCGGGGATGGTCTCCCCCAGGACGGCCTTGCAGAGGCGGGGATCCATGCTTCCATCATATACGATCTTCATTTCTCCACCTCCAGGGCCTTGATCTCTTCCTTGAGCTGGGCGGTCCAGCGCTCGTACTGCTCGTCGTTCACGGGCAGGCTGTGGTTCATGACCTTCTCGGCCACTTCGGCCACGCCCGCACCTTTCACGGTGTCCATCACGATGGCGTAGGGCCTGTCGCCGCCGGCGCGGGTGCGCTCCAGGGCGGGGACCAGCTCGTCGATATCGTTGCCGTTGACCTTCACGGTGTCGAAGCCGAAGGCCTCAAACTTGGCAACAAAGTCTCCCATAGGATAAACGTCCTTGGTCCAGCCGTCCAGCTGGCGCTTGTTCCAGTCCAGCAGGACCACCAGGTTCCCCAGCTTCTTGGCCGCGGCGAAGGCAAAAGCCTCCCACACCTGGCCCTCGTTGCTTTCGCCGTCGCCCACGATGAGGAAGACTCGGCTATCACGGCCTCGGAGCTTGTCGCCCAGGGCCATGCCGCAGGCAAGGGAGGTGCCCTGGCCCAGAGAGCCGGTGGTCATATCCACGCCGGGGGTCTTGTTCCGGTCGCAGTGGCTGGGCAGATGGGTGCCGGGGCGGTTCAGGGTCTTCAGCTCCTCATAGGGGAAGAAGCCCTTCAGCGCCAGGGTACCGTAGACCGCGGGGCCTGCGTGGCCCTTGGAGCAGACCAGCTTGTCCCGCTCGGGCCAGCTGGGGTTCTGGGGATCGTAGCGCATCTCATGGCCGTAGAGCACCGCCAGAACATCCGCAATGCTCAGCGCGCCGCCGATGTGGCCGGAGCCGATGGAATGGATCGCTTCGATGGCGGCCATGCGGATCTGGGCCGCAAAGGCCTTCAGTTTGTTGTTCTCCTGCAAGATTAGTCCCCCTTTGGCTGAATGGTCGAGCCGTGGCGCAGAGCCTTCACCACCGGCAGCTCCTCCCCGCTGAGGAAGCGGATCAGGGCGCCGCCGCCGGTGCAGATATAGTCCATTTGCTCGGTCAGCTTGTATTTTTCGGTGGCGGTGATGCTGTCGCCGCCGCCGAGAACGGTATGCCCCTTGGTGTCGGCGATGGCCTGCCACACGGTCTTGGTGCCAAGCTCGCTCTCAGCCTTCTCAAAGACGCCCATGGGGCCGTTGACGAAGACCGTGCCGGCCGCCAGGATCTCCTCCCGGTAGGCCGCGGCAGTCTCGCTGCCAATGTCCACAGAGGCAATGTCCGCGGGAACGGAGCCGAGCTTTGCTTCCTTGCGCTCGCCGTTTTCCACCCAGGCCAGGTCCTTCGGCAGCAGGATCTTCTCGCCGTACTGGGCGTAGAGCTCCCTGGCCCGGTCGATGTACTCGCCGTAATTGGATTTCAGGATGAAGTCCACACTGCCCTGGCCGATGTTCTCGCCCAGCGCGGTGAGGAAGATGTTGCCCACAAGACCGCCGGTGAGGATCTTGTCGGCCACACCCCGGGACAGGACCGTCTGCATCATCAGGAAGGCGTCAGAGATCTTGGCGCCGCCCAGCACGAACACGCAAGGGCGGACTGGCTCCTCCATCACCTGGGAGACGGTGCAGTATTCCCGCTCAAAGAGGCGGCCCATGGCGGAGGGCAGCACCTGCTCGAAGCCGCAGAGGCTGGGCTGGTCCCGGTGGGCGGCGGCAAAAGCGTCGCACACGTAGACATCGCCCAGAGGCGCCAGCTTTTCCACCAGCAGGGTCTTGGCCTGCTGCTCGTGGGTCAGGTGCAGCTTCGTTTCAAAGAGCGTCTGCTCCTCGGAGACGAAACGGACGTTGTCCAGCAGCAGGATCTCCCCTTCCTTCAGACTCCGGATCGCCTCCCGGGCGGCGGGACCGCACACGTCGTCGATCCACTTGACCTCCCGGCCCAGCAGCTCCGTCAGCACGGCGGCATGGGGCTTGGTGGTGTAGAAATTCTTATACTCGATGTCGCTTCCCTGATGGGCCATGAGCACCAGTTTTGCGCCCTTGTCCGAAAGCTCCCGGACGGTGGGCACGCAGGCGCGGATGCGGTTGATGCTCTTGAGCGTGCCGGTTGCCCGATCCACCGGCTGGTTGATGTCCACCCGGCAAAGGACGGTCTTGCCCTTTACGTCCAGCTCATCCAGGGTTCTGATTCCAAAACGCATGGGCCTGCCCTCACTTCTTGAAGCGGCCGATGTTCAGGTTCTTGTTGGTGGCGGCGGTGGCCTCGGCGCTGGTGGGCTGCATCTGCATCACAGCGCGCACGCCGTCGATGGTCTCAGGGATGGTGACGCTCTCCTGGGGGATGTGGATGGCAAACATGATGTCGTTGCCGCTCTCCACAACGCTGTCCTCCCACAGGCCGATCTCATACATGTCGGCGCGGCGGTTGCCCAGGTCGCGGGCATACTTGAAGAAGCTGGCGTTGCCCTTGAAGCCCTCGTCGATGGTGACGGTGCGGATACGGGGATGCGCACGGAAGGCCTCGATGGCTTCCTCGCGGGTGATCTTCCTGCCGTCCTTGGCGGTGGCCAGAACGGTGATGATGTGGCCGTGGGTCACAGGGGTGTGGACCAGAATGCCGGTGGCATTGATGTGGGGCATGATGGTCATCAGGTCAACAGCCTGGTGGCTGGGGGCCTTCTCCATCTGCAGGGCGTTGGTAAGTCCGCGGTGATAATCGCCGGGATCGGCCACGCGGCGGATGATGGTGATGGCGACCTTCTCGATGCCGAACTTGCGGTCCAGGCAGTCAACGGCACGGATGAGGCCGGTGGTGTTGCAGCTGGTGAGCTTCAGGAACTGCTTGCCCAGGCCCAGCTCGTAGTTGGCATAGCCATGGAAGAACACGTCTGCCACGCTGTTCTTCTCGCCGCCCTGGAAGATGGCCTTCACGCCCATCTTTTCATAGACGGCCTTGTTGGCAGCGCCGGTGCCGCCGGGAGAGGCGTCCAGCATCACGTCGACCTTGGCGCACAGCTCCTCAAAGCTGCCCTCCACAGGGATGCCCAGTGCGTCGAACTTGGGCTTGAGGGCCATGTCCACCAGGTACAGCTTGTACTCCACCCCGTTCACGCCGATCATGCCGTTTTCCGCAAGGGCCCGGATGGCCAGAGAGGGAGAGTGTCCCACGATACCTACGAGTTCCATGTCCTCCTGCAGCGCAACACCGTCTGCCAGGCGGGTGCCGATGGTTCCGTAGCCCGCAACGCCGACTTTAACCTTAGCCATGTTCTTTTCCTCACTTTCATGTTTTGTAAATTGCCGAAGGGCGCAGTTCCCCCTCGGTGGATCTCATCCGTGATTTTATCATCCTGACGATAGCTTGTCAATTTGATTTGGGGTTTTGTTGTGAATTTTGCCCTGTTATTTTACAAGACTTCACAGAATTTACAATTAAGTTGACAATTTTGGTAAGTCGCGTTATACTGTTTTCAAACTCACGGAGGATAGCTCAATTGCAAAGCGAAGTTCCAGTTTGCAAAAGTAAGTTCCAGATTGGAGAATTCTTGCAAGAATAAGTTCCGGGAATAGAGTGAACCCGGAAATC
>ONBX01000018.1 GCA_900316205.1 uncultured Eubacteriales bacterium | reverse complement strand
GGCGCACTCGTGGTGGCAAACCGTCCCTCGGCCTTCCTCCGCGCCTCCAGTGTACCATTTTTCATGCATTTTGTGCGCGGCTTTGCGGCATGGGCGTTCGATGCTGATACCAACACCGATTACCACGTCCGCGCTTCCGCACTCTACCCGCTGGAGAATGAGACTTGGACCGAGGACCTGCTCCAGAACTACGGCGGGACCATCACCTGGGTCCCCTACCGGGACGGGGAGGCGGGAACGCCCCTGGCCTACGCCCTGCGCTTTGATCCCAACGGGGGAGAGGGCGCGCCGGAAACCCAGTACAAGGGGCGCGGCGTGGACCTGACCCTCAGCGAGACCGAGCCCAACCGGGACTACTACCGCTTCCAGGGCTGGGCGGAGGAGGCGGAGGCCGATGCGGCCAGCTACCTCCCCGGCCAGAGCTATGGCGAGGACCGGGAGCTCTCCCTCTACGCCGTGTGGACGCCCCGGACCTGGGAGCTGCAATTTGAACTCAACGGCGGCCAGGGCGGCCCGGAGTCCCAGATCAAGACCTATGGCGAGGCCCTGACCCTGCCGGACACCGTGCCTACCCGGGAGGGCTTTGAATTCCTGGGCTGGAGCACCAAATTCGGGGACAGCGTGCCCAGCTGCTTCCCCGGAGACAGCTTCACCGGGGAGGGCGATCCCCGGGGCGACGGGCCCATCACGCTCTATGCCGTCTGGCAGATCAAGCTCTTCCTGGTGAGCTATCATCCCAACGGCGGCGAGGACGCGCCCCCTCCCCAGCTGAAGACCTATGGCCGGGCCCTGATCCTGAGCACCGACATTCCCCGGCGCACGGGCTATACCTTCCTGGGCTGGAGCAAGAGCCGCAGCGCCGCGGAGCCGGACTATCTGCCCGGGGATCGCTTCACCGAGAACGCCGACCGGGTGCTCTATGCCGTGTGGCAGCGGGGCGACCAGGGCCAACCCACGGAGGCTTCGCTGACGCCCCGGGACACCGCGGGCTGCATCGGGGCGGAGTTCACCGTGGACCTGATGCTGGAAAAGAACCCGGGCCTCATGTTCCTGTCCTTCACCCTGGACTATGACGACGCCGTGCTGGAATTTCTCGGTGCGGAGGACGGAGCCCTCACCGGCTGGACCGTGGTGCCCGCCCAGAACTCCCTGCTCTGGGACGGCGACCGGGACCACACCGAGAACGGCTGCGTGCTGCATCTGCGCTTCCGGGCCAAGACGGGGCTGGAGCCCGGCACCGTGCGCCTGGGCCTCAAGGACGTCTTTGCCGCCAACTATAACGAGGAGCGGCTGCAGATCCAGGCGGGCACGGGCCTGATCCGTCTGGCGGACCGGCTCCCCGGCGACGTGACCGGGGACGGCATCGTGGACGGCCTGGACCTGATCCGCCTGCGCAAGTATCTGGCGGGCGTTGCCGACACCGAGATCGTGGAGGCCAACGCCAACGTGAACGGCGATGACACCATCGACCTGCTGGATCTGGTGCGCCTGCGCAAATATCTGGCCAAGGACAAGGTGATCCTGGAATAAATGCAGGAAAACGGGCTCCCTCCGGTTCCCCGGAGGGAGCTTTTTCGCGCTGACGGCGCAGGGGCGATCCACGAATCGTTCCGCGCCTTCCGTGCCCTCGTCTTTCCGTAGGGGAGGGGCTTGCGCCCTCCCGGCAAGAATGGGTGTCGATTTTCATGAACGGCTGGGCGAATTCGTGCACGGCTGCGAATGTGCCGTACGTTTTTCTCGTGTCCGATCACTTGCTGCCTGGGGACCCCCTATCGGCCTTCGGCCACTTCCCCCTGAGGGGGAAGCAAGGGCCGCCGATGGCGTCGGCCCCTACGGCGGGGACGGCGGGATCCTTCGGCGCAATGCTGCCCCGCCCTCCGCACCGCTGGCCGCCCCTGCAAGGGGAGATGTCACCGCCGCTTGCGGCGGTGACGGAGGGGTATGTTCCTCCCCCAGCGGGGGAGGATGTCAGCGCAGCTGACAGGTGAGGGAGAAACAGCATGCAGCATCCGCCGACAATTGCCTCCTTTTCTCCCTCATCCGTCAGCCGCCTCGCCGGGGAGCGGCGGCCCCTACGGCGGGGACCTCATCCGGCGCTTCGCGCCACCTTCCCCGTGCGCGGGGAAGGCTTTGGGCAGCCGGGGGTGTCGGCCCCTACGGCGGGGACCTCATCCGGCGCTTCGCGCCACCTTCCCCGTGTGCGGGGAAGGCTTTGGGCCGCCGCTGTCGGGATCCTTCGTCGGCTAAGCAAAGCTTGGAGCGTCGCGCGCTTCTCGCGCGTCGGGATGCTCCTCAGGATGACAGCGAGGGGCACTCACGCAATTCCGAACGAACTCCGAACTCCGCAATTCCGAATGCATCCTCTCGCCCCGGAGCCGGGAAAAGACTTGCATGGCGAGGGGGAATCTGCTATCATACAGGCAGCACACTGACACAGGAGGAGAGAAGCCTTGAACATTCATGAGGAGCTGGAGCTGCAGGACTGCCCCTACTGCGGGGGCGCCGGCCTGCTGGAGGAGGAAAACGGCTGGTGCTGGTATGTGATGTGCTTGGACTGCGGCGCACAGACCGGCCATTTTGAGTACCGCACCCCGGAGGAACGCCGGGAGGCCGCCGAAAAGGCCGCCTATGTCTGGAACATCGGCAAGGTGGTCCGCAGCGATATCGGCGAATAATGCTTACAGAAGGGCTGTGGAAAGCTTCTCCACAGCCCGCTTTCGTTTCTTGCAGCATATTCTTCAAAACGAAAAACGCAAAACCAGGGGGATGCGGTTCGCATCCCCTTTTTTCGTTCTCGGAGGAAAAACTGCAAACAATTCTTGACATTGACAGTTAGTCGTGTTAAACTGCTACAAGGTTAGAAGATTCTAACCATTTGATTCGCCCGACGGTTAACGTCATTTAACTGAACGATGCGGGTCGGCAGGAAAGGAGGGGACGCGATGATGCCGCTGTTTCTGGCAAACACCGGAGAGGAAAACATCATCCAGCGCGTCGGCGGCAGCCCCGAGATGAAAAAGCACCTGGAGGACATGGGCTTTGTCGCGGGGAGCGCGGTCACCGTGCTGAACACCATCGGCGGAAACCTGATCGTGAAGGTCAAGGAATCCCGGGTGGCCATCAGCCGGGAGATGGCCGGAAAAATCATGGTCTAACACCGATTGCAAAACATGTTTTGCAATCGTAAAGCTCGCGCTTATCGCGCGCGGCGCACGGGAGACGCGCCGCGCTTGGTCGGCGCGAGGGCTCGCTTGCTCGCCTCAGGGTGTTTCTGCTGTGGCAGAGCTACAGCAGAAACGATTGAATTGATTCTAGAGTATGCGGGTAAGCTTCAACTGTCTTCAAAAATTGCAATAAAGGAGAATGAGGATGAAAACACTGCGAGATGTGAAAGTGGGCGAGACCGCCAAGGTCGTCAAGCTCCACGGCGAGGGCGCCGTCAAGCGCCGCATCATGGATATGGGCATCACCAAGGGCGTTGAGGTCTATGTCCGCAAGCTTGCGCCTCTGGGCGATCCCATCGAGGTCAACGTCCGCAACTACGAGCTGAGCCTGCGCAAGGCAGATGCGGAAATGATAGAAGTGCAGTAAGAGAGGGGAGTAATACATATGGCGAATGAACTTCGTATTGCCCTGGCGGGCAACCCGAACAGCGGCAAAACCACCCTGTTCAACAAGTTGACCGGCTCTGCCCAGTTCGTGGGCAACTGGCCCGGCGTCACCGTGGAGAAAAAGGAAGGAAAGCTGATGGTCGATAAGAGCGTCACCGTCACGGACCTGCCCGGCATCTACTCCCTCTCCCCCTACACCCTGGAGGAGGTCGTGGCCCGGAACTACCTGATCGAGGAGAACCCCGACGCCATCCTGAACATCGTGGACGGCACCAACCTGGAGCGCAACCTCTACCTGACTACCCAGCTCACCGAGCTGGGAATCCCCACCGTCATCGCCATCAACATGATGGACCTGGTCCGCAAAAAGGGCGACAGCATCAACCTCAAGGAGCTGAGCCGCCAGCTGGGCTGCAAGGTGGTGGAGATCTCCGCCCTGAAGGGCGACGGCATCAAGGAAGCCGCCCAGGCCGCCATCGAGGCCGCCAAGTCCGGCAAGACCCTGCCGCAGCACAACTTCTCCGGCCCCGTGGACCACGCCCTGGCCCACATCGAGGAGATCGCCCTCTCCAAGCTTCCCGAGGAGCGCAAGCGCTGGTATGCTGTGAAGCTCTTCGAGCGGGACGAGAAGGCCGTGGAGCACCTGGACCTCAGCGCCTCTGTGAAGGCCTCCGTGGAGGAGGCCATCCAGGCTGCCGAGAAGGAGCTGGACGATGACGCCGAGAGCATCATCACCAACGAGCGCTACGTTTACATCGCCAAGATGCTCAAGGGCATCTACAAGAAGAAGGGCAGCGGCGAGCTCTCTACCTCCGATAAGATCGACAAGATCGTCACCAACCGCTTCCTGGCCCTGCCCATCTTCGCTGTGATCATGTGGCTGGTCTACGCCCTCTCCATGGGCGCCCCCATCGGCGACGGCGGCATCTCCATCGGTACCTTCCTCACCGACTGGGCCAACGATGTGCTGGGCGGCGCCTGGCTCACCGACGGCTCCCGCGCCATCCTGGAGAGCTGGAACGTGGCTCCCTGGCTGGTGGGCCTCATCTCCGACGGTATCTTCGCCGGCGTCGGCGCGGTTCTGGGCTTCGTGCCCCAGATGCTGGTCCTGTTCCTGATGCTCTGCATCCTGGAGGACTGCGGCTACATGGCCCGTATCGCCTTCATCATGGACCGGATCTTCCGCCGCTTCGGCCTCTCCGGCAAGAGCTTCATCCCCATGCTGGTGGGTACCGGCTGCGGCATCCCCGGCGTTATGGCCTCCCGTACCATCGAGAACGAGCGTGACCGCCGCATGACGGTCATGACCACCACCTTCATCCCCTGCGGCGCCAAGATGCCCATCATCGGCCTCATCGCCGGCGCCCTCTTCGGCGGCAGCACCTGGGTCGCCACCTCCGCATACTTCATCGGCATCGCGGCCATCGTGATCTCCGGCATCATGCTGAAGAAGACCAAGATGTTCGCCGGCGATCCCGCCCCCTTCGTCATGGAGCTGCCCGCCTACCACGTGCCCTCTGTGGGCAACGTCCTGCGCGGCACCTGGGAGCGCGGCTGGTCCTTCATCAAGCGTGCCGGCACGGTCATCGTTCTGGCCTCCATCATCATCTGGTTCCTCTCCAGCTTCGGCACCGTCAACGGCAAATTCGGCATGGTGGATGCGCTGTATGAGGACGAGGAAGTGGTCACCGAGGAATATGTTGCCCAGGTGGCGGACCGCATGGGTATCCCCGAGGATGAAGTGGAGCCCATGGACGACTCTATCCTGGCCCATGTGGCGCAGCCTGTCTCCGTGATCTTCAAGCCCTTGGGCTTTGGCGACTGGAAGCCCACCGTTGCCACCGTTACAGGCTTGGTTGCTAAGGAAGAAGTGGTCGGCACCTTCGGCGTGCTGTATAACTTTGAAGCCAGGGCCCAGCAGGCCGTGGACGAGGAGACCGGAGAGCTGCTCTTTGACGAGAACGGCGAGGCCGTCATGGAAGAGCTGGAGGAAAACGGCGACCAGATCTGGGAAAATGTCGCTGCGGACTTCAACGACTTCTCCGGCGGACACGGCAAGCTGGCTGCCTACTCCTTCATGATCTTCAACCTGCTCTGCGCCCCTTGCTTCGCGGCCATCGGCGCCATCAAGCGCGAAATGAACAGCCGCAAGTGGACCTGGTTTGCCATCGGCTATCAGTGCACTTTCGCCTATGTGGTGGCCTTCATCGTGTGGCAGCTGGGCCGCCTCTTCGCCGGCGGCATGAACGTCATCGGCCTGATCCTGGCCCTGATCCTGCTGGGCCTCATCTGCTGGCAGCTCTTCAAGCCCTATAAGGAAGCCAACAAGCTGACGGTCAAGTAAAATTCGCTCATACACTGACACTCCTAATACGGCGGTACAGGCTCAAGGCCTGTGCCGCCGCGCCTTTTTGTTTCACATTTCCTCAACGACGCTCCATACGCGAGGGGACTCCCTCCGTCATCCGGCGGGCGTGACACGCCGGATGACACCTCCCTCATAGAGGGAGGCCAGGGGGGCTGGGGATCGCTCCCTACGCGCAAGGGGGAATGCGGGCCGTTCGTGAACGGCCCCTACGGGGGAAACGAAGCGCTTCGCCTGTGTCCGTGGGGTGCGGAGATCCGGCCTTGTGCCGGGGCGAGATCCTTCGCTATGGTCAGGATGACAGGGGGAGCGGAAACGGGAAAGACGACTACAGTGGGAAGCGATTCGAATAATTCTTGAGAATTTCGCGAAAAAGATACAACTCCTACTTGACGAATAGGAAAACATATGCTATACTGCAGACAGTTAGAGATGGCTAACTAATGAATTCACTATCACGTTCCGTTAAGGAATCTCTCTCTCCCTCCTGCGGCGGTACAGGGTGCGGCAGGCACCCGCCCCCTGTACCGCCGCAATTATTTTGAAGCTACGATTGGACTTTCGTTCGAGTAATAGGAGCATGCTGAAAGGAAGTGATCTCATGCTCACGTGGCTCTCTGCCAATCTCATCAATATCGCCCTCGTTCTGGTGATCGTGCTGGTGGTGGCGCTGCTGCTGCGCTCCATGATCCGGGATAAGAAAGCGGGCAAGTCCTCCTGCGGCGGCAACTGTGCCGACTGCGGCGCCTGCTCCGGCTGCGCCTCCTGCAGGACCGGGCAATAGAAGGACCCGATGCTTCTCAGGCTCCCTCACGGATGACCGTGGGGGAGCTTTTCTGTTATCCCCGAAGCGGAGACAGGAAGCACCTGGAAATTCTTCCTGTTTTGTTGAACTAACTTGACAAGACTGGGGCGGCGCGCTATACTTTTTTTGTGAAAACTATACGATGATATGCTGTAACATCGGAAAAAGAGGGGACGGAAGATGAGACAGTTCCTGTTGACGAACGGCCCGATCCTGGCCTGGGCCATCACCGTGTTTCATGCGCTGATCCTGATCCTGGCCCTTCGGGGCTGGAAGAGGACGAAGGAGCCGCTCTATCTTCTGCTGGGCCTTCTCTGCTTCGGCCTCTGCTATGACGCGCTGATCCAGGCCCTGGGCAGCGCCCTGGGAGAGGGGAGCGCCCTGCGCTTTCTCAGCCGTTTCCGCTTTGTGTTCCACGGGGCCCTGATCCCCCTGCTGTTTCCCATCTGCGCCTACGGGCTGAACTTCCGCAGACCCTGGAAGATTGCCGTCTGGATCCTCACCGGAGCAGTGATCGCCCTCGGCATTGCCGAGGGCTTTGCCACCCAGCTTGTGCCGGAGGACATGGCGGGCATCCTGCGCATGAAGTCCGGCGACGGGACCCCGGGCTGGGCTAGGGGTGTGAGCATGCTGCTGGCCTTCGGCACCATCATCCCCGTAATCCTGGCCGGTATCGCCGCCTGGATCAAACAGAAAACGCCGCTGCTGCTTCTGGCGGGACTGTTGATGTTTGCTTTTGCTGCGTTGGGGCCCGCTACCGGCAATCTGGACCTGAACTTCCTCATCACCATGTTCGGTGAAGTCTTCCTGGTCCTGTTTTTCCTCCTGTTTGCCCGCAGAAAAGCGGCATCTTAACGATAAAATATGTATAATTATAATTGGAAAGAGAGGAACGTCCATGAGCAGCTTCAAAGACCTTCGCATCGTAGACAACTTCTATCAGACCAGCTCCTATTTCCCCATGCCCACCGTCATGATCTCCACCCTGGCGGAGGACGGCAGCACCTCGGTGGGCTCTTACTCCCTGGTTTTCCCCTATTACATTGCCGGCAAGGGCTACTACGCCATGGTGCTGGAGGCCCGCAACTCCTCCAACACGGCCCAGCATCTGCTGGCCGGCCGCAAGACCCTGGCGCTGAACTTCATGCCCGAGGGCCGGGGCTACCACAAGAAGATCGTGGCCCAGGGCTGGCCCGGCGACACCCCGGCGGAGAAGATGAAGAACTTCGGCTTCACCCTGGAGGACGGCCTCTGCATCCAGGAAGACCCCAAGACCCCGCGGCCCAAGGTGGTGGCGGAGGCCTACCAGGTCATGGAATGCACCTGGATGAGTGATCTGGAGAACGCAGAGGAGGACATCGGCAGAAAGCTGGTGGACGGCTGCTACCCGCCCCCCTACCGGAACTTCAACGGCATCACCACCCAGTACGGCGCCCACTTCATCCTGCGCATCGACAAGATGCTCATGAAGCCCAAGTATCACCAGAACATCATTGACGGCGTGAAGGGCCGCCTCTGGCCCAACGCCCTCATCTGCCACGGCTACCGGGACAGCAAGAACTTCTGGTTTGCCCGGACCCCGCACCCCGTGCCGGAGCTGCTGCCCATCCGCAACGCAACGCTCTCCTCTGTGCGCTACGCCGCCGACCGCACCGATCCCGACGTGCACTTCACCGACGATGCCCTCCAGGTCATCCTGAACGTGCCGCGCATCTTCCTGCCCACAGTGCTGAAAGGCTGTGTGGCCTGGGCCAAGGAGCACGGCGTCACCGAGATCACCGAGAAAGAGATGAAGATCATCAACGACAAACGCTCCAAGGAAAAGGGAAAGGGCTGAGGAGGAACGGGCCATGGTGTATGAATTCACGGTTTTGATGGGCCTTGTGGATTTCATCCCGGTGATCCTGTTCGCCGTCAGCATGGTCTTGATGCAGCGGGATCTCTATAACAAGATGCCCAAGTATTCCTTCGCCTGCTTTGCCGCAGGTACCATCAACATCCTGATCGCGGGCTTCCTGAAAGCCCTGTGGAAGACCCTCTATGCTGCGGGCCTCTGTGATTTCCATGTGCTGAACACCATGTTCCTGCCCACCCAGTCCCTGGGCTTTCTGCTGGCGGGCCTCGGCATCATCCTGATGCTCACCAACCGGAGAAAGGCCGCCCTGGCTGTGGCGGCGCCTCCTGTCTTCAGCGGCAGCGTCGTCTTCATCTCCATGATGGTGCTGGGCCTGGGGGCCATCTGCTCCTGCCTGGGGATCCTGGCGGCGAAGATGAAGAAAAAAGGGCTGATCCCCATCTTCGTTCTCTGCTTCGTGGTCTATATGGCCATGGGCTATCTGGGCTCCCGGGACAGCAATACCGCCGCCGCCAACTGGCTGGAACAGGGGGTCAACACCCTGGGCCAGGCCCTGCTCCTCTGGGGCGTCCTGGGTCTGCACAAGGCGGGCCTGCGGGAATTTAAATTGTGATCAAAAAATATTTTGAAAGAAGGTAACGTAACATGTATCCTGCCTGGTTCTTCTGGCTCCTCTTCGCGCTGGCCATGGTGGTCAGCTCCATCGGCTTCAAAAACTACGTCTGGTTCATCTCCCTGGGCTACGGCTTCTCCATCGCCGCCGCCGGCATCCTGATGCTCATCCTCTTCCACGCCACCCTCACCCCCGGCACCATCCTCTGCTGCATCATCTTCTTCCTCTACGGCTGCCGCTTGGGCGGATATCTGGCCTACCGGGAGCTGAAGAGCAGTTCCTATAAGAAGAACATGGTGGGCGAGATCAAGGACGGCAAGACCGTTCCCATGGGCGTGAAGCTGGCGATCTGGGTCACCTGCGCCCTGCTCTACGCCACCCAGGTCTCTCCCGTGTTCTACCGCATGTTCAACGCCACCCCGGCCACCAAGGACAATGCCTGGGTCTTTATCGGCGCCATCATCATGATCTGCGGCATCACTCTGGAGTCCGCCGCCGACATCCAGAAGAACAAGGCCAAGAAGGTCAATCCCAAGCGCTGGGTGGACACCGGCCTCTTCCGCATCGTCCGCTGCCCCAACTACCTGGGTGAGATGATCTTCTGGACCGGCGTGCTGCTCTCCGGCATCGGCGCGGTGAAGGGCTGGCAGTGGCTGGTCTGCGCCCTGGGCTACAGCGGTATCATCTTCGTCATGTTCTCCGGCGCCCGCCGCCTGGAGGTCCGCCAGAACAAGCGCTACGGCAAGGATCCCGACTACCAGAAGTTCGTCAAGACCGTCCCCATCCTGCTGCCCTTCGTGCCTCTCTACAGTGTGGAGAAGTACAAGTGGCTGGTTGCCTGAGTTGAACGCAAAAAAAGATCCTCCGGAGAAATCCGGAGGATCTTTTCATGCTGTCGGCAAAGCTAAAGGCTTTGCCGACAGAGGGGGATCTCGCCCTGCCGCGCGCACTCGCTGTCCGCTAAGGGCGGACAACTCGCACACTTGCAGGGCGCAAAGTGTGTTTTCCGAGGTACACGCCCCCGGAAAACACGGATTTCATTTGTTTTTTCGCCTTGCGAGGCGAAAAACTCTGCGAGGCTTTTTCCTGTTTATACCTATGTCCCCATATTGAAACGATCCTCCGGAGGAATCCGGAGGATCGTTTTTGCTGAAACTAAAAACTGGAAACTCACATCACAACTGGGGGCCGGCGGCGACCAGAGCCTTGCCGGCCTCGTTGCTCTCGTACTTGACGAAGTTCTTGATGAAGCGGCCGGAGAGGTCCTTTGCCTTCTCTTCCCACACAGCGGGATCGGCATAGGTGTCCCGAGGATCCAGAATGGCGGGATCCACGCCGGGCAGGGCGGTGGGCACTTCAAAGTTGAAGTAGGGGATGGACTTGGTGGGAGCCTCCAGAATGGCGCCGCTGAGGATGGCGTCGATGATGCCGCGGGTGTCCTTGATGGAGATGCGCTTGCCGGTGCCGTTCCAGCCGGTGTTCACCAGGAAGGCCTTGGCGCCGCTCTTTTCCATCTTCTTCACCAGCTCTTCCGCGTACTTGGTGGGGTGCAGCTCCAGGAAAGCCTGGCCGAAGCAGGCGGAGAAGGTGGGGGTGGGCTCGGTGATGCCGCGCTCGGTGCCGGCCAGCTTCGCGGTGAAGCCGGAGAGGAAGTAGTACTTGGTCTGCTCCGGCGTCAGGATGGACACGGGAGGCAGCACACCGAAGGCGTCAGCGGAGAGGAAGATCACGTTCTTGGCGTCCGGGCCGGAGCACACGGGGCGCACGTTCTTCACGATCTTCTCGATGTGCTCGATGGGGTAGGAGACGCGGGTGTTCTCGGTGACGGACTTGTCGGCAAAGTCGATCTTGCCATTCTCGTCCACGGTCACGTTCTCCAGCAGAGCGTTGCGCTTGATGGCGTTGTAGATGTCGGGCTCGGAGTCCTTGTCCAGGTTGATGACCTTGGCATAGCAGCCGCCCTCGAAGTTGAAGACACCGTTGTCGTCCCAGCCGTGCTCGTCATCGCCGATGAGCAGACGCTTGGGGTCGGTGGACAGGGTGGTCTTGCCGGTGCCGGACAGGCCGAAGAAGATGGCGGTGTTCTCGCCGTTCATGTCGGTGTTGGCGGAGCAGTGCATGGCGGCCATGCCCTTGAGGGGCAGGTAGTAGTTCATCATGGAGAACATGCCCTTCTTCATCTCGCCGCCGTACCAGGTGTTGATGATGACCTGCTCTCGGCTGGTGACGTTGAAGGCCACCACGGTCTCGCTGTTCAGGCCCAGCTCCTTGTAATTGGTGCACTTGGCCTTGGAGGCGGTGTACACCACAAAGTCAGGCTCGAAGTTCTCCAGCTCCTCGGCGCTGGGCTTGATGAACATGTTGCGCACGAAGTGGGCCTGCCAGGCCACCTCCATGATGAAGCGGATGGCCATGCGGGTGTCCTTGTTTGCGCCGCAGAAAGCGTCCACCACATAGAGCTTCTTGCCGCAGAGCTGATCCTGCGCCAGCTTGCGCACCACTTCCCAGGTCTCCTGGGTCATGGGATGGTTGTCGTTCTTGTAGCCCTCCGAGGTCCACCACACGGTGTCCTTGGAGTTTTCGTCCATGACGATGTATTTGTCCTTGGGAGAACGGCCGGTGTAAATGCCGGTCATCACGTTCACAGCGCCAAGCTCCGTGAGAACGCCCTTGTCAAAGCCCTCCAGAGAGGGATCCATCTCGTCCTCAAACAGCTTCTCATAGCTGGGATTGTAAATGATCTCGGTCGCACCGGTAATACCGTACTTGCTCAGATCTAAATTGCCCATAATTGCATCAAACCCCTTTCGGTAAGATTATACCGATACTATAGCACACACGGCTTTTTTCGTCAATTGAAAGCAATGACGAAAACCGGGAAACCGCCCGTACGATCAAGGCCCCCTTGCCTAAAGGGGGCTGTCACCGGAGCCCGCGACGGTGACTGGGGGATACGCATGGGTCCCATCCCGCCGCAGGGGCGACCTTTGGCCGCCTCCGCTGCCCGATCCGACCGCATCGTAGGGGCGATTCACGAATCGCCCGGACGATAGGTTGAGGACCTCATCCGCCCCAGTGTGAGCACTGGGGCACCTTCCCCGTGCGCGGGGAAGGCATTGTGGGAGGGGCTTGCCTCTCCCGGCAGAACCCTGCTTTATCACAACAGAAAGGTTCGGCGAAGTCGTACCAACTGCGAATGCGCCGAACCTTTCTGCTTGCTTGGCCCCCTGTGCCGCCGGGCGGGTCCCCTATCGGCCTTCGGCCACTTCCCCCAGCGGGGGAAGCAAGGGCTGCCGGGGCATCAGCCCCTACGGCGGGAAAGAGAGAGCGGGCGATTCGTGAATCGCCCCTACGATGGTGACAGAGTGCGGCGCTCGTGCCCTGTGAGGATGCGGAGATCCGGCCTTGCGCCGGGGGCGGGATCCTTTGACTCCGCTGCGCCTGCGCGAAGCCATGACAACGGGGACCTCATCCGGCGCTTCGCGCCATCTTCCCCGTGCGCGGGGAAGGCTTAGAGCTGCCGTAGGGGCGACCTTTGGTCGCCTCTCCGCTGCCCGTGCTCCCATCGCTCCTATGTAAAACGAAAACAGGCTCTGAAACCCGCGGGTTTCAGAGCCTGTTTTTGCTTCTTATTCTTCTTCCGTCCGGGGGTCTTTCTTGGCCAGGAGCTTTTCCACTCTGCGGCCGTCCATGCTCAGCACGGTGAAGACCCAGTCCTGATAGCGGAAGCTGTCGCCGGGCTGGGGGAAGTCGCCGAAGCTCTCCACCGTCCAGCCGCCCACCGTTTCGCTTTCTGCCTCAAAGCTGTTTTCGTCGAGGCCCAGCAGCTCCAGGAAGTCGGAGAGGACCATGTCGCCGTCCAGCTCGTACTCGTCCTCCGAGCGCTGCACGACCTCCTGCTCCACGGTGTCCGTTTCGTCCCAGATGTCGCCCACGATCTGCTCCAGCACGTCCTCCATGGAGAGCACGCCCAGGGTGCCGCCGTATTCGTCAGACACGATGGCCAGGTGCTGCCGCGCCTTTTTCAGGCTGCTCAGCACCGCTGGGAGCTTCATGGTCTTGTACACGAAGCAGGGGGGCATCAGAAGACTGCGGATATCGGTGTGGCCGTCCTCGGTCATGGCCTTGAGGAAATGGTTCAGGTACAGAACGCCGATGATGTTGTCGATGCTGCCCTCGTAGACCGGCAGCCGGGAATAGGGGGACTCCTCCACCAGACGGAGGATCTCGTCCCAGTCGTCCTCAATGTCGATGGCGTAGACGTCCACCCGGGCGGTCATGACCTCGGAGGCGGAGATCTGGTCAAACTCGATGGCGGCCTGGACAAGCTCGGACTGGTCCTCGTCCAGCACTTCCTCGTCCTCGGCGGTCTCGATCAGGTTCTGCAGCTCCTCCACGGCCTCCTCGGCGTCCTCGTCCTCCTCGCCCTTGAGGGGCTTTGTGATGAGCTCGATGGTCTTGACCACCAGCCACACCAGCGGCTTTAAGAGGATCATGAGGGCCTGCACCGGGTAGGCATAGCGCTCCGCCACCCGGTTGGCGCTCTTCTTGCAGGTGATCTTGGGGATGGTCTCCCCGAAGATGATGATCACCACGGTGATGATGACAGTGCCCAGCCACACCTTTTCGGTACTGCCGGTGAGCTTTACCACCAGCACGGTGATGAGAGAGGAGGCGGCGATGTTCACAAGGTTATTGCCGATGAGGATGGCGCCCAGGGCGTCCTCAAAGCGCTCGGCAATCTTCGCGGCGACGCCGGCCCGCTTGGAGCCGTCGTCCCGCAGATGCTCCAGCCGCAGGCTCGAGCAGGAGGAAAAGGCCATCTCCGAACCGGAGAAAAAGCCGGATAGGATCACGCAGGCCAGGATCCCCAGCAGAATGAGAAGGATCGATGTCATGCTTGGTCGCCTCCTTCCTCTTCCCTGGGCAGAAGGCTGACCTTCAGCTTGCGGATGCGGTTGTGCTCCATGGCGGAGACGGTGATCTCCAGCTGGTGGTAGCGGAAGGAGTCGCCCACCCGAGGAATGGAGGTGAACTGCTCATAGGCCCATTCGCCCATGCGGGTGTTCACCAGCTCCTCATCCTCGTCCGGGTCCTCGTAGTCCAATTGCTCCATCACGTCGCTGACGCTTTCGTCCGCATCGGCCAGGACCACACCCTCGCCCAGAGAGACGATGGGCTCCTCCACCACGTCGTCCTCGTCCCAAATCTCGCCCACCAGCTCCTCCAGGATATCCTCCACGGTGACGATGCCCAGGGTGCCGCCGTAGTTGTCGGTGACCACGGCCATGTTGGCCCGGTTCTTGGACAGAAGAGGCAGCAGCTCGTCAATGTTGGTGCTCTGGTGAATGAAGAAGGGCTCATCCAGCAGCGAACGCAGGTCCAGGGCCTGACCCTCCCGCAGGTAGCTCTTGATGAAGCGGCGGATCTGCAGGATGCCGATGATGTTGTCCACACTTTTCTCGTAGACGGGCAGGCGGCTGTGGTTCTGGGACTTGACCTGGGAGAGGATCTCCTCCAGACTGTCGTCGATATCGATGGCCTCCAGGTCCACCCGGGGGGTCAGGATGCTCTCCACCGTCACCTCCCCGAACTGCAGCGCGGAGGAGATCAGGTCGCCCTGCTCCTCATCCAGGCTGCCCTCCTCGGTCATGTCCTCAATGATGTCGTAGAGCTCATCTTCCGTCACGGAGATCTCGGGATCGCCTTTGGTCAGCGCCGCGGCGCCACGGCCGATCAGGGTCAGCAGAGAGGAAACGGGCCAGAACAGCAGCATGAAAAAGCGCAGGGAAGGCGCGGTGGCCTTGCTCAGCCGCTCGGGGTATTTCTTGGCGATGCTCTTGGGCAGCATCTCCCCGGCGAAGAAGACCACAATGGTGGTCACGATGGTGCTGACGCTCACCGCGTTCAATCCCCATAGCCTGGTCACGGCCACGGTGACCAGGGAGGCCGCCGCAATGTGGACGATATTGGTGCCGATGAGCAGGGTGCTGATGGCCCGGTCAAAGTGATCCAATACGTAAAGCGCCGACTCAGCCCGGGAATCGCCCCGGTCGGCGGCGGTTTTGATCTTGTTGCGGGAGGCGGAGGCAAAGGCTGTTTCCGCCACGGCAAAATAGGCTGCGCAAAACAGCAGCAAAATCGCAAGGATAAACGGCAATCGACTGTCGCCATCCATAATGGGATAACCACTTCCTTTTTGTAAAATCAAAGGTCAATATAACACAGTTTGTTCTGAGCGTCAATAGATGGATGACGCATATCACAAGGGTTTCTGGCTTTTGCCGGTGGCGGCTGAGACGCTCTGGCGACTGCGGAGACCTTCGCAGCTCCGTTACGCAGAGATCCCTGGCCCGCGCCGGCGTCTTTTTGGGACTTCGTCTGGCGTCACTTTTTCTCTTGCGTGAAGGAAAGCACTATGTTATAATAAGCTGTACGGCCAAAACGCGGGAAGCTCGCGTTTTGCGTTCCGGCGGCCCTGCCGGAGAAATTGCACAGGTGAGGATCGACGAAATGGATCAGAAACCGAATTTCAATTATGCTTTCAACGGCGGAGAAGCCCCCGCGCCGGGCTTTCGCCTTCAGCAGGCCCAGCGGGAGGAGGACGAGGTGGATCTCATGGAGATCATCCGCGTCCTTGCGCATCACGCCTGGATCATCGTTCTGGCCGCGCTGATCGGCGCTGTGCTGGTGGGCGTGGCGGTGAAGCTTTTTGTCCCTGCCAGGTATACCGCCAATGCCACGATCTATGTCTTCAGCACCGAGGGGGAGACCAGCACACAGGTGATCAACGTGGCGGACAAGATGACTACGGACTTCCAGATCATCGGTACCACCAGTACGACCCTCAACCTGGTGATCGAGGAGCTGGGCCTGGATACTACGGTGGAAGAACTGAAAAAGGAGAACACCATCCGCCTGACCAATCCGACCGATTCCCATATGCTGCGCATCTCCGTCACCAATGAGGATCCGGAGGTGGCGGCGCAGCTGAGCAACACCCTTGCCAGTGTCATGTGCGATCAGATCGCCGATATCATGAAGTCCGACCGGCCGCAGTTTGTGGAGCCGGCATCCACCGGCGTCAAAACCAGCCCGGCTCTGAAGCGGGATGCGATCCTGGGCGGTCTGGTTTTTGCCATGGCTGTTGTGGCCTTCCTGCTGATCCGCTACTTCAACAACGATACCATCACCACCGAGGAGGATGTGACCCGTTATCTGGGCCTCACCACTCTCAGCTCCGTTCCTCTGGAGCGGAATATGAGCAGATCATGAGCTCCCTGACTGGCCTGGTTGACCTCCACTGTCATTTGATGCCCTTCGTGGATGACGGGGCATATGACGAAGAGGAGTCCCTGGAGCTGCTCCGGATGGAGGTGTCCCAGGGGGTGCGCACCATCTGTCTGACCCCCCATCTCCGGGCGGAGATGTTTGAGACAACAGATGAGGAGATCCTGCGCCACTTTGAACTGGTCTGCCGCCTTGCCGAGGAGGCGGAGCTGCCGCTGACGCTGTATCACAGCCGCGAGTATCATTTTGACCGCATCCTCCGCAAGCGCCTGGTGGAGCGGAGCCTGCGCCCCCTGGGCGAAGGCAGCACCATCCTGCTGGAATTCGGCGGGAGACACAGCGATGCGGAGATCCTGGATGCGGTGAAGCTGGTGCGCCGCATGGGCTATACCCCCCTGATCGCCCATGCGGAGCGGACCCAGCCCCTGCAAAAGGACTGGAGCTTTGCCCATACCCTGCGGGAATCCGGCGCGCTGCTGCAGATCAATGCGGGCAGCATTCTGGGCCGGGAGGGACTGCGGCAGAAGCTTTTGTGCAGAAAGCTGCTGCAGCAGGGCCTGCCCTCGGTCGTCGCGAGTGACGCCCACGATATCAGGATCCGTGTCCCCGAGCTGGACCGCTGCGCCGGCTATCTGGAAGATAAATACGGGAAGGGCCTTGCCCGGCGCCTTCTCTGCAGCACTCCCAAGGCGATCCTGGAAGGAAATAAAGGAGAATGACGTCCATGCCGAAACTCGTTATCAATAAACGCGAGATGCCCTATGATGTGAACGAGGCCATGAAGCTTCTTCGCACCAATCTGCAGTTCTGCGGAAAAGATAAAAAGGTCATCATGATCACCAGCACCCTGGCGGATGAGGGAAAGAGCACCGTCTCCATGAATCTCTGCCGCTCCCTGGCCCAGCTGGGCTCCCGGGTGGTCCTTCTGGATGCGGATATGCGCAAGTCTGTGCTGGCCGACCGCTTTACCAAGGAGCGGAATCTCCCCGGACTGAGCCACCTGCTTTCCGGCCGCAACGGCCTGGAGGATGTGCTCATGGAGACCGATATGGACAATTTCCATATGATCCTGGCCGGTCGGGTCCCCCCGAACCCCGCGGAGCTGCTCTCCAGCGCCCGGATGCAGAAGCTTATCGAGATCTGCCGGGAGGAGTATGACTATGTGATCGTGGACTGTCCGCCCATCAACCTGGTGGTGGACGCAGCCATCGTTGCCCCCCTGTGTGACGGAATCGTCATGGTGGTCTCCTCCGGCAACGTGCCCTATCGTCTGGCCCAGGGCGCGCTGGACCAACTGCAGGCCACCGGCTGCCCGGTCCTGGGCGCGGTACTGAACATGGTGGACCAGAAGAACGAGAAGTACTACTACCGCAAGGGCTATTACAGCAAGGGCTACTATCAGAAGTATTACGGGGAGTCCGGTCCCCGAAATACCCGAAAGATGAACGGTATCCTGAAAAGCCTGAGTCGGAAGAAATGACACAGAAAAAAAGCCTGTCTGCATCGGATGTGCAGACAGGCTTTTTTGCCTTGGCCTGAAAGCTCAGGAAAAGGCCTTCCCGATCAGAGCGTCCAGCTTTTCGGCGTAGGCCTGGGGGGCCACATGCATGCTCTCCACATGCCGCGCGCCGTCCACATAAAGGCAGTCCTTTTCACCCTGATAGCTTTCAAATAGCGCGGGGGCGTTGCGGAAGGGCACCGTGGGATCCTCCCGGCCCTGCACAAAGAGCATGGGGATCCTGGTCTCCCGGATGGCGGCTTTTGCATCGGCCTTGCGCAGGTCCACCCCGGCGATCAGCCGGTGCAGCAGCGTAAGGGCGGGCAGGAAGGGACCGACCTGTCCCTTCAGCTGCATCATCGCACTTTGAAAGCCGCTGTCCTCCACGATGGCCTTCACATTGGCCGGGCAGCGGGGCGCCATGAGCATCACCGTGGCCGCTCCCATGGAAAAGCCGTGAAGCAGAATCTGAATGTCCTTTCCGTATCGCCCGGTCAGAAAGTCGATCCATTTCAGGCAGTCCTCCGCCTCGAAGGTACCGAAGCCGATGTACTTCCCCTCACTCTCCCCGTGGGCCTCATGGTCGCAGCAGAAGAGGTCAAAGCCCCGGCTGCGGTAGTAATCCCAGTACATCCCGGCAGTCTCCGCGTGCTCGGAGCGGTAGCCGTGGACCAGAAAAGCGATGCGCTTTCCGTCCCCCTCACCGTGAAAATAATGGCCCACCAGACGGGCACCCCGGCCGGAGCGGATCTCAAAGCGCTCCTGGGGCAGGGCGCGGAGCTTTGCGGCTTCGCCATCCCGGTGGCTGTAGTAGGCCTCGTCGTGAGTCTTGCCCCGCAGCAGCGCCGAGAACAGGGGAGAGCCGGACCGACAGCAGACGTAGCGGTACAGTTCTTCGGTGAAGCCGACTCCGACGGCGGCACCCAGCAGGGCGGCAGGAAGCGCTTTTTTCATATCCGTTTACCTCCCGGGAGATCCCTGTTTTCCGCCCGGGGCGGGTGGCAGACAGGAATACACCACACTTGTTTTGTGTAATTTGTATAAGATCAGTATACGGGCATTTTCACGCCTTGTCAATCAAGGGGAAAACTGCGTGAAAAAAAAGACAGTTATGGATTTTTGGGAAAAGAAGTGTATAATTACTCTGAATAAGAATGTATTATTGTAGGAGCAAAGAACGAGCATGGAAGCCGGAAGAAAGATGAGTTTCATGGAAAAGCTCGCCGCCTTCATCGTGGACGGAAGAGGCTTGATTTTCCTGCTGTTTGCCGTAGCGGCCATCTTCTGCGCCGTTTCCCGGGGCTGGGTACAGGTCAACGACGACCTGACCGCCTATCTGCCGGAGACCACGGAGACCCGCCAGGGACTGGATCTGATGAACCGGGAGTTCACCACCTTCGGCACGGCCCAGATCATGGTGGAGAACGTGACCTATGATCAGGCGGAGGACCTATGTGCCATGATCGAGGAGATCGAAGGCGTCAAGAGCGTGGACTTTGACCACAGCGACAAGCACTTTGCCGCGGCCGCTGCCCTCTTCGACCTGACCTTTGACGGACTGGAAGGGGACGAGGTCAGCATCCGCGCCCTGGGAGAGATCCGGCAGAAGCTGGCCGGCTACGACCTCTACGTGGACAGCAACGTGGGCAACCCCCTCAAGATCATCATCAACAAGGAAATGCTGGTGGTGGACCTGATCGCTGTGGTCATCATCGTGCTGGTGCTGCTGGTCACCTCCAGGACCTACGCGGAAATCCTGGTGCTGCTGCTGACCTTCGGCGCGGCGGCGCTGCTGAACATGGGCACCAACTACATGATGGGGGAGATCTCCTTCGTCACCAACTCCATTGCCATTGTACTGCAGCTTGCCCTGGCCATCGACTATGCCATCATCCTCTGCCACCGCTACATGGAGGAGCATGAGGAAAAGCCTGCCCGGGAGGCCGCCGTGGCCGCCCTCTCCAAGGCCATTCCGGAGATCTCCGCAAGCTCTCTCACCACCATTGCGGGCCTGCTGGCGCTCTGCTTCATGAAGTACCGGCTGGGCCGGGACATGGGCACCGTGCTCATCAAGGCCATCCTCCTCTCCCTCTGCTCGGTGTTTTTGCTGATGCCGGGCCTGCTGGTGGTTTTCTCCGGCTGGATCGACAAGACCCACCACAAAAACTTTGTGCCCAAGATCAACTTCCTGGGCAAGGCCGTTTACGCCACCCGCTTTGTGATGCCGGTGCTGTTCCTGGGCGTGTTCGTCGCGGCGGCGATCTTCTCCAATAAGGTCAACTACGTCTATTCCCAGTATTCGGTCTCCTCCATCCGACAGAACGAGGAGCAGATCGCCATGGCCCGGATCCATGAGATCTTCGGCAAGACCAACCAGATGGCTCTGCTCGTCCCCGCAGGGGAGAATGAAAAGGAAGCCGCCCTCATCGCGGATATCGAGGAATTGAGCCGGGTGGAGAAGGTCACCGGCCTTGCCAATATCGAGGCCATGGACGGCTATGTGCTCACCAGTTCCCTGTCGCCCCGGCAGTTTGCCGAGCTCACGGATCTGGACTTTGAGGTGGCCGAGGCCCTCTATGCCAGCTACGCCGCGAACCGGGACGATTACGGTCAGATCGTCACCAATCTGGAAAACTACCGCATCCCCCTCATCGATTTCTTCGACTATCTCATCGAAAAGCGGAGCGAGGTGAGCCTGAACCTGGATGAGGATACGGAGGAGAAGCTGGACGATCTGGAAGTGCAGATCCACGACGCCGAGCTGCAGCTTCGCAGCGCGAACTGGAGCCGCATCGTACTGGAGCTGGACCTGCCCACCGAGGGGGAGGACAGCTACGAATACCTGAACGTGATCCATGGCCTGACGGCCCGGTACTACAGCGAGTACTACCTGGTGGGCGATACCACCAGCTGCAGCGACCTGCGGGCCTCCTTCCAGAACGACAACCTGCTCATCAGCGTACTGACGGTGCTGTTCGTCATCGCCGTGCTGCTCTTCACCTTCCGCTCCGTGGGACTGCCCCTGCTGCTGATCCTGATCATTCAGGGCAGTATCTTCTGCAACTTCGCCATCCCCTATCTGCGGGGGAACAACCTGTTTTTCCTGACTTACCTGATCATCAGCGCCATTCAGATGGGCGCCAATATCGACTATGCCATCGTCATCTCCAGCCGCTATATGGAACTGAAGGAAAAGATGCCTCTGCGCGACGCCATGATCGAGACCTTGAACCTGGCCTTTCCTACCATCATCACCTCCGGCACCATGCTGGCCTCGGCGGGCATCGTCATCGGCTTCCTGACGTCCAACGAGACCATTTCCGCCATCGGCGTGTACCTGGGCGTGGGCACTCTCATCTCCATCTTCCTGGTCATGTGCGTCCTGCCTCAGATCCTGCTGATGGGTGATATCATCATCAAAAAGACTTCCTTCAGCATCGACCGGTCCAGCCGGGTCAGTCATCAGGTAGGCCTGATGCGCATCGACGGACGGGTTCGGGGCAGCATAAACGGCCTCATCGATGCGGAGGTCCACGGCCTGTTCCGGGGCACGCTCAACGCCATCATCGAGATCGGCGGCGTCCAGCCCATGGAGGAGCAGAGCCTGGAGGAACATATCTCAGGGGAGGAAAAAGCGGAATGAGAGGAAAAAGACTGTTTGCACTGCTGCTGAGCCTGCTTCTGCTTGGCACGTCGTCGCTTCCCGCGGCCCTGGCCGAGGAGGTGGCTCCAGTGGAGGGCGAGACGGCTTCCGCCGGGGAAAACGGCCAGGAGACGGAGCCCATCCAGTGGATCGAGCTGCACATCGCAAGCGCGGAGGATCTGCAGGCTTTGGCCTCAAGCTGCCGGCTTGACAGCTATTCTCAGAATCTTCGGGTGATCCTGGACGGAGATCTGGACCTGGGCGAGGCGGCCATCCACCCCATCCCCACCTTTGGAGGCATCTTTGACGGCCGCGGACACAGCATCACCGGGTTCCGTCTTGCCACCGACGGCTCCAACCAGGGCCTCTTCCGCTACATACAGGCCAGCGGCCAGGTGAAGGATCTGCAGGTTTCCGGCAGCATCGCGCCGGAGACCGGCAGCTCCCAGCTGGGCGGTCTTGCGGGCGTGAACCGGGGCAGCATCACAAACTGCAGCTTTTCCGGCTCGGTCAGCGGCAAAAACCGCATCGGCGGCCTGGTGGGCTATAACTACGGCACGATCCGCGGCTGCAGCGTCCGCGGCACGGTGGACGGAAAGCGCATGACCGGCGGCATCGCCGGCTGCAACGAGGGCCTGATCGCGGACTGCAGCAGCGAGGCCTCTGTGAACATCACCATCAGCGAGGCGGCGCTGCAGCTGGAGGACCTGACGGTCAGCACCATGAACGCCCTGGAGCTGACCAGCGCGGATAACGAGAACGTGGTCTCCGACAGCGGCGGCATCGTGGGCTATACCAACGGCGTGGTGCAAAGCTGCGTCAATACCGGCACGGTGGGCTATCCCCACTTCGGCTACAACGTGGGCGGCATTGCCGGGCGGCAGGCGGGCTTTCTCACCGACTGCGAAAACCGGGGCGAGATCCTGGGCCGCAAGGACGTGGGCGGCATCGTGGGACAGATGGAGCCCTACCTGGTGCTCATCGAATCCGTGAATCTGCTGGATGAGCTGGCCCTGCTGAATGAAAAGCTGAACCTGGCCTCCGGTACCCTGGGGATCATGTCCGCGGAGATGCAGGGCGCTGTGGGCGATCTGGACGCCACCAGCGCCAGCGCTGCCGGCAAGATCAGCGGCGGCGGCAGCATCGGCCCGGCTCCTGCCGACGAGGGCAGTGCGGGCGAGGGCAGCATCAGCCCGGGAGAAGGCACGATCAGCGATCAGGACCTGCAGGGCGGCCTGGACTATCTGGACGACAACACGAGGATCGATACCGACGACTACAATGTGCCCGAGGGCCTGGGCGAGGATATCAGCGGTCTGGCGGACGGCCTCTCCCGCATTTTCGGCATCATGGCGACAAACGGGGCCGAACTCTCCACCGAGATGACCGACGCCAACAACCAGCTTTCCCGGGTGCTGATGCTCATGGCCAATGCCCTGAACGGCGCCTCCAACCGTCAGATCTTCCAGGACATCTCCGATGAACTGGAAGAGGAGGACGTGGAGGGCCGCGTGTCCCGCTGCGTCAATACCGCTCTTGTGGAGGGCGACAACAACGTGGGCGGCCTCATCGGCGACATGGGCATCGAGTATGAGTTCGATATGGAAGGCAACCTGGCGGAAGCCATCGGCATCGAGGGCATCGTCAGCAACACCTTTGAAACCAAATGCGTTGCCTCTGACAACGTCAACCGCGGCATGGTCAAGGGCCGCAAGGACGGCATCGGCGGCGTCTCCGGCGGCGAGGAGCTGGGCAGCATCCTCCGCTGCGAGAACTACGGCTCTGTGGAGAGTGCCGACGGCACCAACGTGGGCGGTGTGGTCGGCTGCTCCTACAGCGTGGTGCGCGAGAGCTATGCCATGTGCAATCTCAGCGGCAGGGAGAACGTAGGCGGCATCGCCGGCTACGGCACCACCATTCAGGACTGTGTCAGCATGGTGGGACTTTCGGACGTGACCGCCTGCAGCGGCGCCATCGCAGGCTTCGCGGAGAAGGAAGGGGAGGCCCTTCAGGGCAACTTCTTCGTCCATGAGACCCTGGGCGGCGTGGACGGCATCAGCTACAGCGAAAAGGCCTATCCCATCAGCTACGAGGACCTGCTGACCCGGGAGGAACTGCCGGAGCAGTTCCGCACCCTGCACCTGCGCTTCGTGGCCGACGGTGTGTTGGTGGGCGAAGTCTCCTTTGAGTACGGAGGCAGCATCAACAATTCCCAGATCCCGGCGGTCCCCGAGAAGGAGGGCTACACCGGCACCTGGCCCGAGTATGACTACAGCGCACTGTACTACAGCGCCACCATCGAGGCGGAGTATACGCCGCGGGAGGGCGCCCTGGCCGCCTCTTATACCAGAGAAGGCTCCCCCATGGCCGTGGTCCTGGTGGAGGGCGACTTTGACCGGCGTACCCAGGTCATGCTGGCCCGCTACGAGGGCGAGCTGCCAGCCGTGGAGAACGGTACCGTGCTGGAGGCCTGGACCATGGGCCTGACCCAGCTGGAGGAGGGCCAGACCTACAGCCTGCGCTATCTGCCGCCGGAGGCGGAACGGGGCAGCAGCGTGCAGCTTTATCTTCTGCAGGACGGTCAGTGGGTCCCGGTGGAGACCGAGAAGGCCGGCAGCTACCTGAGCCTGCCCTGCAGCGAGCGCTCGGTGAGCTTCGCCGCGGTCCAGCTCCGTCAGAACGACACCAGACTGTATCTCGGCATCGGCGCCGCTGCGGCAGGGGCCTTGATCTTTGCCGTGGCGCTGCTGGGGCGCAGGAAGAAAAAGAAAGCCGCTCTTGAGGCGGCCGCCAAGGCGGAATAAACGCGAAAAGAGGGAGCTGTGAAAAAGCGTTTTTCACAGCTCCCTTTTTGCATAATTTTCCCATCCGGGCAGATACTACTGCTGAAAACTGATAGAAAGCTTCCCGGATTTCTATCAGATTTCAGGAAAAAGCGCCCAACATCAAATTCTCACCGGAAGGGCCTTGCGACAGCGGAGAAACAAAGGTATAATCTGGCTGTCGACAACATGCGAAGAAATCGGAAAGGCATCAACATGAATGAAATGCAAAAGAAACTCCTGCGCATTGCGGTGATCGTCCTGGCAACAGCGGCTGCCTTGTCGCTGGCGGCCTATGGGGTCTATCGGATCTGGGAAAAGCCCCCGGAGCTGAGCGCCGCCGCGCTGCAGAACCTGAACGAAGCGGCAGAGAGCCCCGCTCCCCCCACAGAGAGCCCGCGGGCCGCGGCAGAGCCCAGCCAGACGCCGGCCCCCACGCCCACCATGGAGCCGCTGCCGGAGGGGGAGGCCATCGAAACCAGCCGGCAGGACGGGATCTATACCATTTTGCTGGTGGGCAATGACAACGGCAACGGCAATACCGATACCATCATTCTCTGCAAGATGGATACGATCCGGCATCAGATGGACTTTGTCAACATTCCCCGGGATACCCTGATCAATTCTCCCTGGGACACCCGGCGGGTCAACGCCGTCTACTGGGGCACCAAGAACGGCGGGGGAGACGGCATCGGCGCCCTCAAATGGCAGATCAGCCGCCTCACGGGCTTTCAGCCGGACAGTGTTGCGGTGATCGATTTGCAGGACTTTGTGGACGCCATCGACCTGATCGGCGGCATCTGGTTTGACGTGCCCATCCAAATGGACTATGACGATGAGAATATCCATCTGCAGCCGGGCTATCAGCTGCTGGACGGCTTCCAGTCCATGGGCCTGTGCCGCTTCCGCAGCGACTATATCACCGGCGACCTGGGCCGGATCGAAATGCAGCAGCAGTTTTTGAGCGCCTGCTCCGCCCAGTTCCTGTCCCTGGGGAATGTGCCCAAGGCCCGGGAGCTGATCAAGCTGCTTTCGGAGAAGATGGACACCGACCTGAGCGCTGCCAACATGGCTTTCCTCCTGCGGCAGTATATGGCCTGCAAGGAAGAGGATATCCGCTTCCACACGGCGCCTGTGGACGTGGCCACCTTTGCCGGGCGCAGCTATGTTCTCCTCCAGGTGGACCCCTGGCTGGAGCTGATCAATGAGTATTTTAACCCCTATGACACGCCCATCCGCTGGCGGAATGTGGACATCGTCTATCTCAAAGGCGATGGCGTGGGCTGCACCGGAAGCCTCCAGGACCCGGATTACTACAAGCCCGCTCCCAGCCCCTCGCCCTCTCCGTCCCCTTCGCCCAGCCCCTCCCCCAGCCCGGAGCCGACGGAGGAGCCGACGCCATCTCCAACTCACGGCGACGAGGGCGGCGGTGAGACCACGGACCCGAGCCCGGAACCGGATCCCGGCACGGATCCGGAGCCGCCGGAGGAGGGCGGACCCACCATTATTGTGGTAAACCCGTAGCAGATAAACAGGATCCCGGACCGCACTGGTCCGGGATCGTTCTGTCCGGCAGAAAAGCAAAAAAGAGACTGGTCATTTTCCACAAAATCCCCGGTTTTTGTCAAGTTTTTAGCGGGAGCCTCTTCCCTTTTTGCAGGGGATAGGGTATAATACCCTTCGACCGAGCAAACCCGAATTTTAGGAGGTTAACAATGAAAGACGTTTTCACCATCGTTGATGTTCTGGCCCGCGAGATCCTGGACTCCCGCGGCAATCCCACTGTTGAAGTTGAAGTCACCCTGGACGACGGCACCGTCGGCCGGGCTGCCGTTCCCTCCGGCGCTTCCACCGGTATCCACGAGGCCTGCGAGCTCCGTGACGGCGACAAGGCCCGTTACGGCGGCAAGGGCGTCCTGAAGGCCGTTGAGAATGTGAACGGCGAGATCGCCGATGAGATCATTGAGATGAACGTTCTGGACCAGGCCGCCATCGACCAGGCCCTGATCGACCTGGATGGCACCCCCAACAAGACCCGTCTGGGCGCCAACGCCATCCTGGGCGTGTCCCTGGCCTGCGCCAAGGCCGCCGCTCTTGCCACCGGCAACAGCCTGTACAACTACATTGGCGGCGTGAACGCCAAGACCCTGCCCGTGCCCATGATGAACATCCTCAACGGCGGTGCCCATGCTTCCAACAGCGTGGACATCCAGGAGTTCATGATCATGCCCGTTGGCGCCAAGGACTTCCACGAGGCTCTGCGCAACTGCGCCGAGGTCTTCCATCAGCTGAAGAAGACCCTGAAGGAGAACGGCACGCCCGCCGCCGGTGTTGGCGACGAGGGCGGCTATGCTCCCGATCTGGCCGCTGACGAGGACGCGCTCAAGGTCATCGTGAAGGCCATCGAGGAAGCCGGCTTCAAGCCCGGCGAGGACTTCATGATCGCCATGGACGCCGCGGTTTCCGACTGGTTTGACAAGGAAGACGGCAAGTACCATCTGCCCAAGCGCGGCACCGTCATGACCAGCGATGAGATGATCGACATGTGGGAAGACCTCTGCAACAAGTACCCCATCATCTCCATCGAGGACGGCTTGGGTGAGGACGACTGGGACGGCTGGGTCCGCCTGACCAAGCGCCTGGGCGACCGCATTCAGCTGGTGGGCGACGACCTGTTCGTCACCAACGCCGCCCGCGTGAAGCAGGGCATCAAGCTTGGCGCCGCCAACGCTGTTCTCATCAAGGTCAACCAGATCGGCACCCTGACCGAGACCTTGGACGCCATCCAGACCGCCAACCGCGCCGGCTACACCGCCATCGTCTCCCACCGCTCCGGTGAGACCGAGGACACCACCCTGGCTGACATCGCCGTGGCTGTCAACGCCGGCCAGATCAAGACCGGTGCTCCCTCCCGCACCGACCGTGTTGCCAAGTACAACCAGCTGCTGCGCATCGAGGAAGAGCTGGACACCGTGGCTCAGTACCCCGGCAAGGCCGCTTTCTTCAACATCAAGTAAGCAGGCGTCAATCGCACAAAAAAGAACCTCCTGCGGGAGGTTCTTTTTTTCGCTGCCTGCGAAATGTTGATTTCGCAGGCAAGAACACGCGTTTATCGCACGCGGCGGAGCGTAACACGCCGTGTTTGGTCGACGCGAGGCCTCGCAAAACTTGGTGTTTTTGAGGCGGCATAGCAGCCTCAAAAACGATTTGAATTCCAGTCAAAGCTTTCCGTTCTTCTTGTGTCCTGCATGGGAGAAAGCTTCTTTTTCGTTGTGCTGTATAGATTTGCCCGTTTCAGGCAAAAATAGGCTTGCAAACCTATTTTTGTTTGGAGGTTGAACGCATGAACAGCAAAAGCTCCGCCGACTGGCTGGAGAGATTTTTCATGGGAAAGGGCTTCTACATCGTGCTCGTCCTCTGCGCCGCGGTGATCGGCGCTTCGGCCTGGATGCTGGCGGTGGGAGACAAGCCCCTGACGGAGAAGGCGGTGGAGGTGGTGAACACGGACCCCGCCCAATTCCGGGAAGAGCAGCAGGTCATCACGCCCCGCCGGGACGATCTGCCGGTGTTCCGGGAGACGGACGGGGACACGGCCCCCGTCGTTTCCACGCCGGAAGCGTCCGAGGAGGCCAAAGAGGTATTTGACGAGACGCCTGCCACCGTGGACCCGACCTACGCCTGGCCCCTGCAGGGGGAAGTGGCCCGCTTCCACGACCCGGAGACGCTGCATTATGACGAGACTCTGGGCGACTGGCGCACCCACCAGGGCATTGACATCCTGGCGCCTCTGGGGGAGACGGTCACCGCGGCCCACGCCGGCCGGGTGGAGAGCGTGCTGCGCCACGATCTGCTGGGCACCGTGGTGGTCGTGAGTCACGAGGACGGCTTCACCACGGTCTATGCCAACCTGGAGGAAAACCCCGCCGTGAACCCAGGGGACTGGGTTGAGGCAGGCTCTGTCATCGGCACTGTGGGCAGCAGCGCTCTCAGCGAGGTCAGCGAGGAGAGCCATCTGCATTTTGCGGTGCGCCTCAACGGCGTGGACCGGGACCCGCTGGAATATCTGCCCGCATGAGGGAAGCAGCGTAGAGTAAGGATCCCGGATGCATTCACAACGAATGCATCCGGGATCCTTTTCCTTCGTCTTCTTTCGATCAGAGCTTTTCCAGATCCTTCAGGAAGAGCGCCGCCTCCGCGTCGGAGGGGATGAGCCAGCCAATGCGGGGGGAGACCGAGAAGGCCATCACCGCGGGGCCGTCCATCAGGCAGCTGCGCTTGAACTGCTGGGAGAAGAGACGCTTGCACCAGCTGGTGAGCCAGCGCTTCAGCTCCTCGTCGGTGAATTCGTCGCCGTAAGCCGCCTTGGCCAGCCGGAAGACCTTGCTGGGCGCGAAGCCGTCCTGCAGGATGTGATAGGTGAAGAAGTCCTGTAGGGAATAGGAGCCCACCGCATCCTCGCTCTTCTGTTCGATGAGATCATCGTGGATGGGCAGCAGCTCCGGGGTCACCGGGCAGTCCAGCACATCGTAGAGGGCGGCCTTCAGCACCTTGTCCTCGGTGGTCTGGGCAATGTAGCTCACATTGGCACGGACCTGGGTTTTGGTCAGGCCCAGGTTCACGTCGTACATGCTGGTGTGGTCCCCGTTGTAGGTGCACCAGCCGTCGATGAACTCGCTGAGATCCTCGGTGCCCACGTCCAGGCCATTGACCTTGTTGGCAATGTCCATCAGCACCTGGGTGCGCTCTCGCGCCTGGGCGTTCTCAAAGGCTACGGAGTAGTCGTCATGGGCGTGGCCGATGTCGTCAAAGTGCTGGTAAACGCTATTGCCGATGTCGATGACCCGCACGTCGCAGCCCCACTGCTCGGCCACCACGATGGCGTTGGACTTGGTGCGGCTGGAGGTGCCGAAGCAGGGGAGGGTGCAGGCCACCACGTTGGTGGCGGGCAGTCCCATGCGCTTCACCGCCATGGCGGAGACCATCACGGCCAGAGTGGAATCCACGCCGCCGGAGATGCCCACCACGCAGTGGGTGAGATGGGCGTATTCCATGCGCTTGACAAGGCCGGAGACCTGGATGTCCAGCATCCGCTCGCAGTAGGCGGGCAGGTCCCTGGGATCCTCCGGCAGATGGGGGTGCTTGTTGAACTTGCGGGTGAGGGAGGTCTCCACCGCGTCTTCACCCCAGGAGAAGCTGGTGTAGTCCTCGTCCACCATGTCGAATTCGCCGGCGGCCCGCCGCAGGTCGGTGAGCAACTGCACATCGATCTCGCTGACGGCGAGGCTCGTCCGTGCCGCGCCGATCTGCTCGTCCTGGGCAAGGACCTTTCCGGCTTCCGCCACCAGGCAGAGGCCGGAGTAGACTTCATCGGTGCTGCTCTCGCCCTTGCCGGGAGCGGCCAGGACGAGGCCGGCGTTCAGGTGCTTGGAGCTGGCTTTCGCCAGAAGCTCGGCGTCCCGGGTGCTGGTGACGGTGGCGGGGAAGGAGGCCATCTGGCAGACAATCTGGGCGCCGGCCCGGGCGTGGCGGGTGGTGTCGGACCAGATGCTCTGGATGCCGTCTCCAAGGTCCACGGCCACGTTCAGCTCCGGCAGCGCGTCACAAGTGAAGAGAGCGTCGCCGCAGAGGGGCACGGTGCCAAAGCTCTCCATCTCGATCTCGTGGTACTCGCCGTCGCCGCCGTTGAAGGAGTCGCTTGCGGTGCGCCTGGGTACCAGAGCAATGAGCTCTCCGTCCCAAATGGCGGCGGCCACGCTGTAGATACGGGGGCCGATGGCCATGGGCAGGCCCACGAACACCAGGGTGTCGGTACCGGCGGTGGCCTCCACCACCCGGATCAGGGCCTTTTCCGCTCCGTCCAGGATCACCCGGTGCCCGAACAGATCCCGGCAGCTGAAACCGGTGAGGGTGAGCTCGGGGAAGACCAGAAGCTTCACGCCCTGTTTGTCCGCCTCGCGGATGCAGTCGATGACACGCTCCGCGTTATAGTCACAGTCGGCTACCCTGATGACGGGACTTGCCGCCGCGACCTTGATAAATCCGTCTTTCATAATACAATCTCCTCTTCCTTATAGGCTCCCCTGCCTAAGGGGAGCTGTCATCCGGCGTGTAACGCTCCGCCGGATGACTGAGGGGTCTCCTCTTCCGTATTGGCCCCCTTGCCTGAAGGGAGAAGCCCCTGAAGGAGACGAAGGGGTGTCACGGGTGACAAGCCCTCAGTCTCGCTGCGCTCGACAGCTCCCCTTGCTCAGGGGAGCTATGAAAGGTTAAAACTGCACGCGGGAGGCGATGTAGTCCTTGACCTCGCTGATGGGGATGCGGACCTGCTCCATGCTGTCCCGCTCGCGGATGGTGACGCAGCCGTCGGTCTCGGAGTCGAAGTCGTAGGTCACGCAGAAGGGAGTGCCGATCTCGTCGGCCCGGCGATAGCGCTTGCCGATGGAACCGGTCTCGTCATACTCCACCATGAAGCTCTTTGCCAGCTCGTCCCGGATCTCCAGGGCCTTCTCGCCCAGCTTCTTGGAGAGGGGCAGTACGGCGGCCTTGATGGGGGCCATGGCGGGGTTCAGGTGCAGCACCACGCGCACGTCGTTCTTCTCCGCATCCACTACCTCTTCGTCGTAAGCCTGGCAGAGCAGGGCCAGCACGGTGCGGTCCAGACCGTAGGTGCTCTCCACGATGTAGGGGATATAGCGCTCGGCGGTGAAGGGGTCGATGTACTCCAGCTTCTGGCCGCTGTACTCCTGGTGACGGCTCAGGTCAAAGTCGGTGCGGTCGTGGGTGCCGTTGATCTCGCCCCAGCCCAGGGAGGGGAACAGAAACTCGATGTCGCAGGCGGCCTTGGCGTAGTGGGCCAGCTTCTCATGGTCGTGGAAGCGCAGATTCTCCGCGGGCAGACCCAGGTCCATAAAGAACTTCTTGCCGAACTCCTTGAAGTAGGCGTAGAGATCCAGGTCGTCGCCGGGCTTGCAGAAGGTCTGGAACTCCATCTGCTCAAATTCGATGGTGCGGAAGGTGAAGTTGCCCGGGGTGATCTCGTTGCGGAAGGCCTTGCCGATCTGGCCGATGGAGAAGGGGAGCTTCGTGCGCATGGAGCGCAGCACGTTGGGGTAGTTCACATACTCGCCCTGGGCGTTCTCGGGACGGAGGTAGATGATGCTCTTGGCGTCATTGGTGACGCCGCGGAAGGTCTGGAACATCAGGTTGAACTCCCGGATGTCGGTGAAGTTGTGCTTGCCGCAGTTGGGGCAGGGGATATGGTGATCCTTGATGTACTGGAACATCTGCTCCTTGGTGAGCCCGTCGGCGTGGGCGTTGGGGTCAAAGTCGTCGATCAGGTTGTCCGCGCGGAAGCGCATTTTGCACTCCTTGCAGTCCAGCAGAGGATCGGAAAAGCTCTGCACATGGCCGCTGGCCTCCCAGACCCGGGGGTTCATGAGGATGTCCGCGTCCACCTCGTAGCTGTTGCGCCGCTCCTGGATGAAGCGTTTGCGCCAGGCGTCCTTCACGTTGTTCTTGAGCCGCGCGCCCAGAGGACCGTAGTCCCAGGTGTTGGCAAGGCCGCCGTAGATCTCCGAGCCTGCGAAGATGAAGCCGCGGTTTTTGCACAGAGCGATGATTTTGTCCATGGTTTTTTCGGTGTTGTTCATAGTTATGTTCCTTTCCTGCGGCTGGCTGCCGCAGAGATGAAATAGTATAGAGGGAGTTCTTCTCCCAAAAAAGCAATATAACACAGATTCCCCCTGCCTGCAAGGAATTGACAAACAATAGACAGAAAAAACCGGCCTTCAAGATCCAACAAAGGGACCCTGCGAACCGGAATCCCGAAGGAGGAAGAATTTCCTGAAAATTTTACTTCCATCTTGGGGAGAAAGGTGTATAATAGGGTTACATAACGTCGAAAACCCGAGCATCGTCTCGGGTAAGAAATCGAGGATCCGAAATGGCGCGTCAGAAAGAGAAAGAGAAGAAATCCGGACGGGGCTGGAAGGCCACACTGCTGCTCTTCCTGCTGCTGATCATAGCTTCCGCGGCAGTGCTTTTTACCATGGACGGGCGGCATGTGCAGTTTCGCCTGGTGGACAGCAGTGAGATCACCGTACCCTACGGGGCGGAATTTATCGACCCCGGCCGCAGCGCGGTCACCACGGGGCGCATTTTCGGACCCGCCCTTCTGCTCCCGGTGGAGAGCTCCGGCTATGTGAACACCAAGCGCATCGGCACCTATGAGCTGACCTATACCACCGAGTTTCTTTTCAATACCTATACTGCCAAGCGAATCGTCCACGTGGCGGATATCACCCCGCCGGTGATCACCCTGCAGACGGTGGACGGCTATGAGCCGGACTGGTTCAGCGGCTACGAGGAGGAGGGCTATCTGGCCTGGGACGATGTGGACGGCGACCTGACCGCGCAGGTCCAGTTCGAGCAGCTGGAGGATAAGATCGAGTACCGCGTCAGCGACCGCGCCGGCAACGAGACCGTGGTGGAGCGGGAGCTGCCGACCGCCTCCGCCCCGGAGCTGAAGCTGCTGGGCGACGAGATCATGACCATCACCGCCCGCATGGACTTTGAGGACCCGGGCTTTACCGCGGTGGACGGCAAGGGCAAGGACCTGTCGGACCTGGTCACCGTGGAGAGCAACGTCACGCCCTACCGCCTTGGTGAATATCAAATCATCTACAGCCTCTCCAACGGCGAGGAGACCATCAGCGTCATGCGCACCGTGGAGGTGGTGCCGGTGGAACTGCCTGATGTGATCCAGCCGGATGAAAAGACCATTTACCTGACCTTTGACGACGGTCCCGGCCCCTATACCGAGGCCCTGCTGGATGTGCTGGCCGCCTATGATGTGAAGGCCACCTTCTTTGTCACCCAGGAATATCCGCAGTATGAGGATATGATCGGCCGGGCCTACCGGGAAGGGCACACCATCGCCGTCCATACGGCCTCCCACGATTACTACAAGATCTATGCCAGCGAGCAGGCCTATCTGGACGACTTCTACGCCATGCAGGAGGTCATCTACCGCCAGACCGGCGAATACACCCAGATGTTCCGCTTCCCCGGCGGCAGCTCCAACACCGTCAGCAACTTTAACCCCGGCATCATGAGCCGCCTGACCGGGATGATGAACAGTATGGGGTATCAGTATTATGACTGGCATGTGGACAGCGGCGACGCCGGCGGCACCCGCTCCAAGGCGGGCGTGGTGGCCAATGTCACCAATGGCTGCGCCGAGCGGCGCACGGCCGTGGTGCTCCAGCACGACGTGAAGGACTACAGCGTGGACGCCGTGGAACAGATCATCATCTGGGGCCGTCAGAACGGCTATACCTTCCGGGCGCTGGATCTCACCAGTCCCACCGCCCATCACGGGATCGCCAATTAAAGGGAAGAGTGAATAGAGAATAGAGAAGAGAGAAGGTATCGCCTGCGGCGATGACGGAAAAAGTGCGAAGGATTTGCGGATCGACGCGAATCCTTCGTACATTTCTATTGGCCAATGCTGTTGTGTGTCCGCTGTTTCTATGCTTGCTTTATCATAAGAAAGCGATTATACTGGACCCAGATATCAACAAAGGAGGATTTCCCATGAACGAAACCATGCAGGCCCTGCTCACCCGGCGGAGCGTCCGCAAGTATACCCCTCAGATGCCGAAGCGGGAGGACCTGGAGCAGATCATCGAGGCCGGGCTTTACGCCGCCAGCGGCAAGGGCGGCCAGAGCTCCATCATCCTGGCTGTCACCGACAAGGCCCTGCGGGACCGACTCATGGAGATGAACCGGAAGATCGGCGGCTGGGAGGAGGGCTTCGATCCCTTCTACGGCGCCCCGGCGGTGCTGGTGGTACTGGCGAAAAAGGGGACACCCTATACCGTGGCCGACGGCAGCCTGTCCCTGGGCAACATGATGCTGGCCGCCCACGCCCTGGGCCTGGGCAGCTGCTGGATCAACCGGGCCAGAGAGGCCTTCGACACCGAAGAGGGCAGGGAGATCCTCCGTGCTCTCGGCGTGGAGGGCGAGTATGAGGGCGTTGGCCACTGCATCGTAGGCTATCCGGATGGGGACCTGCCCCAACCCAAGGAAAGAAAGGCCGGCCGCGTTTTCTGGGCGGAGTGAGACAGACAAAAAAAGAAGAGGCTGATGCCTCTTCTTTTTTAAAACAGCAATGCCTTGGCGATGCCGAAGTACACCAGCAGGGACAGGGCGTCCACAATGGTGGTGATGAAGGGACTGGCCATCACCGCCGGGTCCAGACCCAGCTTCTGGGCGCCCATGGGCAGGGTACAGCCCACGATCTTGGCAATCAGCACCGTGACGGCCATGGTGCAGCAGACCACCGCCGCGGTGAGCAGGTTGACGTCCGCGCCCATGATGAGCTTGTCCACCAGCATGATCTTGCCAAAGCAAAGCAGGGCCAAGGCGCAGCCGCAGAGCACCGCGGTCTGGATCTCCTTCCACACCACCTTGGGCAGGTCGGCAAACTCCAGCTCGCCCAGTGACAGGGCACGGATGATGGAGACCGAGGCCTGGGAGCCGGAGTTGCCGCCGGTGTCCATCAGCATGGGGATGAAGGCGGTAAGCACCACCACCGCGGCCAGGGCGTCTTCAAAGCCGGTGATGATCATGCCCGTAAAGGTGGCCGACACCATCAGCAGGGCCAGCCAGGGGATGCGGTGCCGGAACAGGTCCCAGGCGTTGGAGCGCAGGTAGGTCTTGTCCGAGGGGAGGATGGCGGCCATCTTCTCGATATCCTCGGTGGTTTCCTCCACCATAACGTCCATGGCGTCGTCGAAGGTGACGATACCTACCATGTGACCGTCGGTGTCGATGACCGGCAGGGCCAGGAAATTGTATTTGGACAGCATCTGCGCCACTTCCTCCTGGTCGGTCAGGGTGCTCACGGAAATGACATGCTCGTCCATGATTTGGGAGACGGGGGTGCTCTCGTCTGTGCAGAGGATCATGTCCTTCACCGAGACCTGGCCCAGCAGCTTGCGGTTCTCGGTGACGTAGCAGGTGTAGATGGTCTCCTTATCCACCCCGGTGGAGCGGATGCGGTTGATGGCGTCCCGCACGGTCATGGTGGGCCGCAGGGACACATACTCCGTGGTCATGATGGAACCGGCGGAGTTTTCCGGGTAGCGCAGCAGATCGTTGATCTCCTTGCGGGTGTCGGGGTTTGCCTGGGAAAGGATACGCTTTACCACATTGGCGGGCATCTCCTCCACCAGGTCCACCGCGTCGTCCACATAGAGCTCCTCGATGATGTCGTGCAGCTCCGCGTCGGAAAAGCCCCGGATCAGCAGCTCCTGCAGCTCCGGGTCCAGCTCGGCAAAGGTCTCCGCCGCCTGCTCCTTGGGCAGCAGGCGGAAAATTTTGGGGATGCGGACGTCGCCGATCTCCTCCAGGATCCCCGCCACGTCGGCAGGCTCCATGGTGACCAGCACGTCCTTGATCGTGGAATACTTTTTCTCCTCCAGAAGCGCCTGAATGGTGCTTCCCAGGGTCGCGTTGCGTTCTGCCATCGGTCATTCCTCCTTCTGATCGTTTTTTGTCTTCGCTCAGAGCGGGAAGGACCGGGCCGGCAGGCCGAAGCACAGTTTATGCGCAGCAGGTAGGGAAACGCCGCGGGACGTTTCCCGGCCGTCTACTTCGGCCTGCGCAGGCGCCGGTACTGCTTCCTTCGTCCATGACGTTTCCTCCTTATCGTTATTATGGCACGTTCAGCATACCCTACGGGACTGAATGCTGTCAAGAAAAAAACGAGCGGGAAACCGCTCGTTTTTTTCTTGCTGTCAGTTTTTCCTTACGCTTCGGGCTCGAACATGTCCTTGCCCACGCCGCAGAGCTCGCAGGCGAAATCTTCGGGCAGATCTTCCCACTTCACGCCGGCCTCGTCCTCGTCATAGACCCAGCCGCAAACGGTGCAAACATACTTCATTGGTCTTTCCCTCCTGTTTGTGTGTTGATGTCCTTGTGGTATCCTTGCCACTATGATACAGGAAGAACAGGGATTTGTCCAGCATCATTTTTTCGGTCTGGCTGGTGCCATCAGGATCTGCCAAGAACGCACATCAGCGCGCCGCCCAGAAAAGAGACCACGGAGGCGGCTCCGGCAATCACGACATAGAGGCCGTGATTGGGAAAGGGCGGCAGATAGCTGCTGATCTTTCCGGCAACAGGTCCCACATGGGCCATATTCACATAGACCTGGTAAACGGCTCCCGACAGGAGCAGCACCCCAAGGACCATGAGAACGATGCCGAGGATTCTTGTCTTGGACATAAGATCCCATCCTTTCCAATGGAACAGTTCTTCTGATGTGCCGCGCAGGACCCCAGGGCGGTCCTTTCCTTCATTCAAAAGGAAGTCAAAAACGCAAAAAAGTTCCGGACGCAGGTTTACAGGGAGCGAAGCGGCGGCCTGACGGGGCATTGCAGCCGCTGTCGCGGCAGCGCTCGTCAGAAGGACTTTTCAAAACCGCAGTGGTCGCACTGATAGCGTACTTTTTTGCTCGGTGCCTTCATGCCCGGCTGTACTCCGAAGGGACCGCGCAGGGATGCCCCGGAGGCGTGATAGATGCCGTCGCCGGGCGTGGTGGGCGCTTCGGACCGGTTGATGTGCCATCCGTCCGCTCTGCCGCACTTGGGGCAGGCCTTGGGCGGGCTTTTTTGAAAAAGACTCATTTGAAATCCCTCCCCTTTAGGAAAAAATAACTTGCCAAAGAGACGGTCCGGCAGACCCTTGAAGGCCTTGCCGTGTCAGATTATCCTTTACAGGACAGCGTATACAATGTGCTGGGCTCCAAATCGGCAAGCAATTGGCGAAGGTCGATTTCAGACACCTTGAAGGTTTTTTCATGCTTGTTGCGTTCATTCACCCAAGTACGGCAGAATGACAGGGTCTTTGCGCCATCCAAAGCGCAGCACTCCTGTATCAGACCGGCCATGTCAGCCACTTCCGCAGCATTGGGATCATGCGCGCCGATGTCGCTCTCACAGTCACAGTAACCATCTGTGACGCGATAATCCCATGCGCCGGAAAGCAGCGCCATTTTCAGCGCGTGCCAGGTGCCCTGCACCATGCGGCAGTTATGTCTGTTGTTCACTGCGTTCAAGGCTTCTGCCTCCACATCGCCCTGCAGCGCACCATAAATGTACCAACACATGGTAATGCCTCCTGAAGAAAGGGGCTGCCTGGAAACAGCAGCCCCATGAAGCTTTACTTGCCGAAGTAGCGGTCCAGCAGACCCTTGAAGGCCTTGCCGTGGCGGGCCTCGTCCCGGGCCATCTCATGGACAGTGTCGTGGATGGCATCCAAGTTGTACTTCTTGGCCAGCTTGGCCAGCTCGAACTTGCCGGCGGTAGCACCGTTCTCGGCATCCACGCGCATGGCCAGGTTCTTCTTGGTGCTGTCGGTCAGCACTTCGCCCAGAAGCTCAGCAAACTTGGCGGCGTGCTCAGCCTCTTCCAGACCGGCCTTCTTCCAGTACTCGCCGATCTCGGGATAGCCTTCCCGCTCGGCCACGCGGGCCATGGCCAGGTACATGCCGACCTCGCTGCACTCGCCCTCAAAGTTGGAGCGCAGGCCCTTGATGATCTCTTCCTTTACTTCCTCGGGCACATCGGCGCCGAAGACCTTGCCAACGCCCAGCACATGCTCGGCAGCCCAGGTCAGTTCCTCGGCCTGCAGCGTAAAGCGCTCGCCGGGGACCTTGCAGATGGGGCACTTCTCGGGGGGCGTATCGCCCTCATGAACATAACCGCATACGGGGCAAACCCATTTTTTCATTCTCATAACCCTCCTGTTATAGATATGGTGATGGGGTGTTTGCTTGCCCTCAATGTACCAGAAAACGGCCGTTTTGTAAAGCGGTCCGACGAAAATTCACGAATCGGCCAAAGCCAGTAAGGCGGGGCCAACCGCATCGGCAAAGAGACGGATGGCGGAGAGAGCCTCCTGCAGGGTGTTGCCGCTGCTGCCCACCTCCAGGATCAGCGAGCCGCCGGTGAGCTGCTGGTTGTAGCGTTGGGGCACCAGGCTTACCGGCCGCATCAGGGTGGGGTGGGCGGCGGCTGCCGCCTGCTGCAGGTAGAGGGCCAGGGAGAGGTTTTCCCGCCAGTTGGGATGCTCCAGGCCGCTCTCGTCGCTGCCCACCAGCAGCATCACCTGGCTGGCCACCGTCCCCTCCTCCTCGGCCATGGTCTTGTAGACCACATCGTCGTCCCCCAGGGCGTCCCGGTGCAGATCGATGACCACGGCGATCTCCGGGTAGCGCTCCAGATAGCGTGATATCGCCTCGCCGCTGCGGCTGTAAGAGCCGGTGTAGCTGGGATAATCGTAAATCTCCCGGTCGTGGAGCACCCGCAGACCCTGCTCCTCCAGGTGCTCCGCCAGCTCGTCTCCCACCCGGATCACGCTGTAGCGGGGATCCTGGGTGCGGTTGGAGTCGCTGGCGTCGTAGCGGTCCAGTCCGGCGGGGGTGTAGGCCTCGCTGCCATGGGTGTGCATGATGAGGATCTGGGGCCCCTCCGCCGGGAGACGCAGCCCGGGCCCCTCTGAGAGAATGGCCTCCGGGTCGATGTCATAGGCTGTGTCGTTTTTCAGGAGCTGAGAGCCGGGGATGGTGGTCTCCAGGATCTCCTGGTCTGTCTCCGACTGCAGCACGGACACCAGAATCTCCGGGGTGATCTCCGGCTCTGTCGGAAGTTCGACAGGCTTGGGCTCCGCCGGCTGCTCCGTGGACACCGGAAGCGGCAGGGGGGAGGGGGCCGCCTCCTCCAGAAGCAGCACGTTGGTCATCCGTCCCGCATCCAGTCTTTCCTGCCGCTCCGTCTCCGCCTTTTCATAGAGCCCCGCTGCCGAGAGCAGACAGCTCACCAGCACCCCAAGGCTCAGCATCAGCACCTTTCCGCTCATTCGCACCATGCAGCCCTCCCCCATGCGTTTCCTTTCAGCTAACAGTATATGCACGGGGGATGAGAAAACATGCCTTAGTGTAAAATAGATGTAGGAAAAATAAAGACAGAGGGCACCTCGAAGTGGTTAAATGTAAGTACCACCAAACATCAGCCACAAGAAAGAGGTGTCC
>ONBX01000014.1 GCA_900316205.1 uncultured Eubacteriales bacterium | reverse complement strand
ATGGTACGAATTCGCCAAACCTTTTTCGTCGTTTTGCTTGTTACCGCACGGGCGGCTAATAGCCGCCCCTACGACAACGGGTACATTTTGCAACACGCCGATTTTCAGTTTTTAGTTTCTAGGTAAACGATGATTAAATCAGCAAGAGCGAATCCCGAGCAAATTTGCGTTCTGATGATGGCACTTTTTCGCAGGAATACTTTGTGTATTGCAAGAAAAAGTGACGAAATCAGAGCACAAATTATCCGGGAGGCGACGTAGGCGATTTGATCAGCGTTTACCTAGTTTTTAGTTTCTGGTTTTTCGTTTCATAAGGGTGTTGTCCTAAAAACGAAAAACGAAAAACGAAAAACTTATCCTACGTCACCAGGGCGGCCACAGCCAGGGCCGTCCTGATTCTTTCGTAGATTGCCGGGAAGTCCCCGATAGGCAGGGGATTCACGCCCCTGCCCACCTCGATGGTGTAGCCGGGGCGCCGGAAGTCCTGGAGAAACCAGTCCTTGTAGCCGGCAAAGCCCGCGGCGTAGGGCGTATCCGCCAGGGCGTAACCCGTAAGCTCCGCCAGCAGTTCTCCGATTTTCTGCGCGTTTTCCGGGGCATAGCCCTGAAACTTCCAGTAGATCACCTCTCCCTGGCTGTGAAGGCTCAGGGTCAGGGCCGGGTCGAAGCGCTCAGTCAGGGCCGCCATGGCCTTCGATTCCGGCTCGCTGAGGGGCATCGGCCCGACGTAATCCGCCGGGGCGGGGGAGGTGATGCCCAGTGCGAATTTGTTCTCCCTGGCCTCTTCCCAGCCAGCAGGGTACTGCAGATTCAGATCCACCCCGTGAAGATTGGCCTTCCAGCCCGAGGGGAAGGGATACCGGGGGTAGCGCTCGGCAATGGCTCTTGCCTGCCGAAAGGCCTCCCCGGCGCTGAGCTCTCCGGTGACCAGGTCCATCCCGTCCGGGTTCACCGCCGGGATCAGGCTGAGTGTGGCATAGTCCAGGATCTCTCCCGCCGGGATGCCGCCGATCTCCTCCCCCGCGGCGGCGGCAGCGGCCAGCTCCTCGGCAAAGCGGAGCAGCAGCGGCGTTGTGATCCACTCGTTGGCATGGTGCTCGGCATGATAGAGCACCCGATTCTCCCCCCTGCCCAGTCGAAGGCTCCAGAGGGGCTTTCCCAAAACGCTTTTCCCCAGGTCGGCAACACCGAGAAAGGGATAGCGGGCGCCCAGCCCCTGGACACAGTAGGCCACCAGGGCTGAGCTATAGCGGATGCCGTCCGGCACCACAGGGAAGGGCAGAGGCACGATCAGCGCTGAGCCGATCTGCAGCTCCTCCGGCTGGACCCCGGGATTGGCAAGCAGCACCGCCTCCGTGCTGCTGCCGTAGAGTCTTGCCAGGGACCAGATCGTGTCCCCCGGCCTCACCCGCACACTGACATAGCCGGTGTACCAGGGCAGCATGGCCTGCTGGGTGGCAGGGCCGGCGATGCCGTCCGGGTGCAGGCGACTCACGGTCTGGAACCGGGAGACGGCGCCCCGGGTGGCCGGGCCGAAGACCCCGTCCTGCTCCAGGGGGCCGAAGCCCGCCCGGTTCAGCCCCAGCTGCAGCAGCTCCACCGCGGGGCCGGTGCTTCCAAAGCGCAAGGTGCGCATGGCGATCCCTCCTTTTCCCCGCCATCCTATGCCTCGCTCCCCGCGAATATGCCAAAAACCGATGGCGCTCCCTCCCCGCAGGGACACATCACGATGCGCCCGCCTGATGCCTTCCCCCAGCGGGGGAAAAGCCTTTGCCCGCCGCAGGGCCGTCCTGCGAAAAAAAGCAGAGGATGCGATCGCTCGCATCCTCTGTCCCTTTATTGCGTTTTTGCTTTGCCGAGAAAATGCTCCATGACTCTGTGCAGCGGGGAATAGAGCACCAGGGTGAAGACGAAATTGCCCGAGGCGTGGGTCAGGTCATAGGGGATTCCGGCGATCCACATGGCAAAATAGCCCTTCCAGCCGCCCAGGATGCAGAAATAGGGAATGTACATCAGCGGGCCGAACAGAAGGCCCCAGAAGGCCGCGATCACCGCCCAGATCAGGGCGGAGTCGTTTTTGCGAAAGGCCATGGCAACCACCACCAGCAGCGGCCACACAAACACATAGCTGAACCACCAGATCTGAAAGCCGAAGACCAGTCCCTCCAGCAGCACATAGATGGCCACGGCATAGAGGGCCCGCCAGCCGAAGAACAGGGTGGTCAGAATGATCAGCACCGCGTTGATGTTCACGTTGGGGATGCTGGCCAGGGCAAATTTCGTCCCGAAGATCAGTGCCCCCATCAGCGCGAGGGTGCTGATCTCCAGGGGAGTCAGCTTAGGCCGCGGGGGTGTAGACGAATTCATAGTGGTCGCCATCCTGGATCATGGTGTCGTCCACGCCGGTCATCATCCACTCGCCATCCTGCATCATGGCCCAGTAGGAGCCGTCCACATCATAGTCGGCGGTCTCACCGTCCACCACCAGCACCATGAAGAAGCCGCCCCGATCCTCGCCCTCAATGAGCTTCTGCTCATCCAGCGCGTCGTGGAGGTTCTCCGCATCGGTGTGCAGGACGAATTCCTTCTTGCTCTCGTCCTTGTGGACCACCTCAACGGTCACGGTTTTGGCGCCCTCGGACGCCTGGGGTTTAAAATGCTGGTACGCGAGTACCGCCGCCGCGAGGACCACAAGCAGAAGGACCACGGCAAGGATCTTTTTTGTGTTTTTGGACATACGATCTCTCCTTTCTTTGTTCGGCCTGTCGGCCATCGGAAATCGCACAAAGAAAAAGAGAGGGCGGGCATGGCAAAGCCACGCCGCACCATACTTTGACCGGGTTCCGCGGTTCCTTGTACGACACAGCGTTGTGAAATTCACTGTCCGGGCAGGTTTTCTGACTTCGGGAGGAGTACCTCCGCTTCACAGTGGCGGCCCCGCGAGGGAATGATACTATTATCTGATAGTAATCAGACAACAGTATTTCACCCAGATTCCCCTGTTGAGCAGGTCGGGCATGGTCCCGCCTGCATCCCGGTCCGATTTGCTTGCGGGGAGAGTATAGCACGTTCCCCGCCGGGGTTCAAGCAAAAGAGGCAAATCATGACAGTATTCTCTCTGCCGCAGCAGATGAAGGAGGGGCTGTCTCAAAAGTCCGTAAATGAACGTAGGGGCGGCTACCAGCCGCCCGCGCGGTAATATGTCAAAAAGCAAGAAATGTGAGGCGCATTCGTACTTACCTGCGAATGCGCCTCACATTTTTGTGCTGCTTCAAACCGGCTCTGCCGGGCGGCTGCTAGCCGCCCCTACGGCGCTTTTTCCGCCTTGCCGCATTTTGAGACAGCACCTTCTTTCGCAAAGGCCGGGTGTCCTGCGTGTTTTCTTGATCCATCCCGCAGGGGATACCATCGTTCTTCACGATTTCTTTTAGTCGTGCGGATAATACAGCGGGTCGCTGTCGATGTAGTTATAGCACCAGGGGGTGCTGCCGTAGTCAAACTGCTCGCGCAGCAGGGCATAGCGGGGGTGGTTGGTGCCGACGCCAAACTCGTCAAAGCTGATATAGCGCCAGTTGCCCTCGGTGGGATCCCGGGACTCCACATCGATCTCGCACTGGGGAGCCCGGCGCTGCATCTCCTCGATCTGCTCCCGGGGCACCGGGTCCACGCAGCCGATCCAGAGCCGCTCCAGCTCCGTCAGCCCGTAGAGAGGCGTGATATCCGTCACGGCGAAGTTGTAGGCGATATTCAGGTGGCGCAGATTGGTCATGCCCGCCAGGGGCCGCAGATCCCCGATGGCCGAGGTCTGGATCTCCAGGTACTCCAGCTTCGGGCAGGACATCAGGGGCCGCAGATCGCTGACGCCGCTCATGGCCAGGATCACCACCTCCAGGTCCGGCATGTTCTCCACAAAGGAGATGTCGGTGAGCAGGTTGTTGTGGCCCAGGTCCAGATATTTCACCTTGGTGCAGTACTGCAGGCTCTTCGTATTCTCCGGGGTCAGCTCGCCGCCCCAGTCCGGGTTGGAGGCCAGCAGCCTGATGGCGTTGGTGCGGGCCGTATAGCCGCCGGCACGCCCCTTGCCGAACCAGATCCGCCAGATCACCTCGGTCTCAGGCAGGGAATCCCGGATCTGGGCCATGGCCTCGTCGGAGACCTCGCAGAAGTCCATGTCCAGCAGCGCCAGATCCGGCAGGCAGGCAGCCACCTTTTTGACCAGCGCGCCCTCATCGTCCATGGTGATGTGGTTCAGGTCCATTTCCGTGCTCTGCAGGTCAAATTCCTTGCCGTACAGACGGAAGGCATAGTGGAACTTCGCCCCGGGACAGGCAGCCTCGGCCCGGGCCAGAGCGGCCCAGTCCAGGGGGCTTGCGGCAGCGTCCTCGCATTCGCCCAGCTCCACGGCGCGCAGCTCCGGCAGCAGGACCAGCTTCAGCAGGTCCTCACCGGGGACCGTATCAGGCAGCGTCAGTTCCTTCGTGTCGGCGTCCAGCCTGGTCCCGTCGGAGAGCGTCACTTCGCAGCGCACCCGGACCTCGGGATGCTGCAGGGCCCAGTCCACCAGCTCTCGCTGGCAATCGCTGCCCCGGAAGTCCGCGGTTTTGAGCTCCGGAAAGCTCTCCAGCAGGGGCAGATCCTCCGCCGTGACCACAGCGCTCAGCTCCCGGCTGTCCTTGGGAAAGCTTCCGGCACTGAGCCGGATCTCCTCCGGCGCGGGCTCTTCGGTGGGCTCCGGGGTCGGTTCCGCTGTGGGCTCCGCGGCGGCTTCCGCTTCGGCGGCAGGCGCTTCCCCGCTCTCCTCCGCCGGGGTGGGCGCGGTCTCCGCCGCGGGGGCAGCGGGCGTTCCCGGGGCGACGGCAGGTTCCTGCACGGTGCTGCAGCCCGCCAGCAGGGAAGAGAGCATCAACAGGCACAGCGTCAGGGATATCAGGCGACGGTTTCGCATTGGGATCTCCTCTTTTTCTTCTCAGTGTTCCAGTTCGTACAGAAGCACGCCCGGAGGCGCATCCGGATCTTCCGGTTCGTCCTGGTGGGGATCGGTCCAGTTCTCAAAGAGGAAGGAGGTGTCCCACACCTGCACGTTGATGGGTTTGGCATAGGGATCGTTTCCCCAGTATTTGGGGTCGTTCCAGCAGAAGGCATAGGCCCTTCCGCCGTGGGCATAGTCAAAGCACTTGGCGACCACCTTGTACCAGCCGATGGGCTGGGAGCCCCGCCAATCCAGGGGCAGGGTGTAGTTCTTCCAGTTGATGGTGAAGCCCTCGTTGAAGACGCCGCCGTTTTCCGCCCGCTCCAGGCCGGAGGGAATGGTGGTGTTGATCACACAGTCGGGATGCAGCTGCTGCATCTTCTCCACCTGCTCCTCCGGGATCGGGGTATAGGATCCGATCCACAGGCGCTTGAGCGGGGTATCGTACAGGGGACTGATGTCCCGGATATTGGCATTGGTGCCGATGTTCAGATGCCGCAGCTCCGGGCAGGAGGCCAGCGGGCTCAGGTCGCTGATTTCGGTGAGGCCCATCTCCAGGTAGCGCAGGTGCTGCAAGCCGGCGAAGGGGCTCAGGTCCGTGGTCGGCGCCATGGAAATGATCGCAAGCTCCAGATCCGGCATGTTCCGCACGAAGCCGAAGTCCGTCAGCATCTCGTTGTGCCCCAGGTCCAGATAACGGACATTGGTGCAGTAGTAAAGGCCCTCCACGTTTCCGTCCAGCACCATCCCGCCCTGAGAGGGCATGGAGGCCAGGATCTTGGTCACGTTGGTGCGCACGGAGTAGTTCTCGCCGAACCAGACCCGCCAGATCACTTCCACATCCGGGTTTTCGTCCCGGATCCGGGCCATGTGCTCGTTATCCACACCGCAGCTGTCCATGTCCAGCCAGGTGCAGGCGTGCATGCAGGGCAGCACCCGGCGGACCTCCTCGCCCTGGTCATAGACCCGGGTGTGGAAGAGGACCAACTCCGTGTCGGACAGATCCGCCTCCTGGCCGTAGATCGTGAAGGGATAGGCGATGACGGTATCCGGCAGCTTTTCCGCAATGGAGAGCGCCTGATCCAGGTCCAGCCCCTCCTCTCCCGCGGGCAGGCTGAGTTCCTTCAGCTGCGGCAGATAGGTCAGACTGTCCGCCGCCTTCAGGATCTCCTCCGGCGATTTCTCCGTGAGATCCAGGGTCTCCGTGTCGCTGTCCAGATCTCCCAGGCCGGGCACCGGCACCGTGAATCTGACCTCCACCTCCGGGTGTTCCCTGCTCCAGGCGAGGAGCTCTTCATAGCAGGCGCTTCCCCGGGCATCCAGCGCTTTCAACTGCGAGAGGCTGTCCAGCAGGGCGGTCTCGCCGGGCTGCAGCGTCATCTCCAGTTCCTCCGTGTCCCAGGCGGCCTCCCCCGCTGCAAACAGGGTGGGGTCCGGGCTTGGAGAGGGTGTGGGCTCCGCCGTCTGGGTGGGAGCGTCGGCATCCACCTGCCCGGAAGTCTGGGCAGGGGCGCCGTCCTGATGTACAGCCGGCGCAGCAGGACCGGCACAGCCGGCCAGCAGCAGGATCAAAAAGCAGAGGAGACAGGCAATGGGGATCTTCCGCATAATGGGCCTCCGTTCGGCGACAGGCGCCGATCAGCGTTCAGATTCGTAAAGGGTCTCTCCGGGAGGATCCTCCAGCACGTCCGGGATGATGGAGGCGGGATCTTCCCAATCCTCATTCAGGAAGGAGGTGTCGATCACCTTGGTGTTCACCGGCTGGATCCAGCCGTCGTGGGCTTCGTAGAGCGGATCGTTCCAGGAAAAGGCATAGGCCCCGGTGGCCTTGTTGTATTCAAAGCACTTGAAGATCACCTTGAACCAGCCGATGGGGCGCTGGGCCGGGAAGGCGTGGGTGGCGGCATAGATCGCCCAGTCCTCCGTCAGATAATTCTGGTAGTTCTTCCAGCCCAGGATGAAGCCCTCGTTGATGGCGCCGCCGTTGGCGTCCCGCTCCAGGCCGGAGGGGGCGGTGGTGTTGATGATGCAGGAGGGGTGCCGTTCCTGCATTTCGGCCACCTGGTCAGCGGGGACCGGGGTATAGCTGCCGATCCACAGGCGCTTCAGATCCAGGTCATAGAGGGCGCTGATGTCCCGGATGTTGGCGTTGGTGCCGATGTTCAGATGCTTCAGGGTCTTGCACTCGGCCAGGGGGCTCACGTCCGCCAGGGGGGTGCAGCCGATCTCCATGTACAGCAGGTTCTTGCAGACGGTAAAGGGGCTCAGGTCGGTGATCCCGGTCATGGACACGATCACCACCTCCAGATCCGGCATGTTGCGGATGAAGGAGAAGTCGGTGATGCCCTCGTTGTGGCCCAGGTCCAGATAGCGGACCTTGGTGCAGTACTGCAGGGCATCGCCCACGCTGTCATACAGGGCGCCGCCCTTGGAGGGCATGGAGGCCAGGATCTTGGTCACATTGGTGCGTACGGAATAGTTGGAGCCGAAATTCACCCGCCAGATCACTTCCACGTTGGGGTTCTCGTCCCGGATCTGGGCCATGTGCTCGTTGTCCACGCCACAGCTGTCCATATCCAGCCAGGTGCAGGCGCGCATGCAGGGCAGCACCTGCCGGATTCCCTCGCCCTGGTCGTCCATCCAGATGTGGTTCAGATCCAGACCCTCGTCGGAAAGGTCAAAGTCCACGCCGTAGAGGCTCACCGGGTAGGACACCACCGCCTTGGGGGCGGCATTGGCAATGATCAGGGCGTCCTCCAGGCTCAGCCCCTCCTCGCCGCCGGCCAGGGTAAGCTCCTTCAGTTCGGGCAGTCCCGAGAGGGCCGCCGCGGCGCCTTCCACATCCTCATGCCTGAGCTCGCTGAGATCCAGGCTCTCCGCCTTGGGATCCAGGGGCTTGCCCAGCAGGGTCACGGTATAGTGCAGCTCCGCCTCGGGCAGAGCGGCCTTCATCAGATCCAGGTCCGCGGTGGTGATCCGGGTACCCGCGTCAGGGCTGCCCAGCTCCACGGAGCGCAGCGGGGGCACAAAGCCCAGGAGCCTTGCGGTCTCCTCGGCATCCTCGCTCCGAAGGCCGGTCAGATCCACGGACTCCGCCGTGTTGGGGACCTCCTGTCCTCCCGGCAGATACACCGTGTACAGAAGCTCCACCTCCGGATGCTCCAGACCCCAGTCCCGCAGCTCCTCATAGTTGGTGCTGCCGGTGGCGTCCAGCTTCTCCAGCTTGTCAAAGTCCTTGAGCTTGGCGGTTTCCCCCGGCTGCAGGACCATGGTCAGCTCCCGGGTGCCGGTGGTGACGGTCTCCGCCTCAAAGTTTTGCTCCACTTCGGTCAGCGCCTCGGCCACGGGCTTGGGCGCCACGGTGCCGTCCTGCTTCTCCTCGGCAATGACCGGGGGGCTCACCCCCAGGAAGAAGAGCCCCGCGATGTAGAGCAGCGCGATCAGCTTGGATAAAAAGCTGTTGTGTTTCATCTCACAGTACCCCCATTTTTTGCTATCTTTCAGTATAACACCCGCCTTGTCTGTTTGCAAGATTCTCTGTTCTTTTCCGGGGGAGAATTCTGCCCGGGAAAGCGCCGCTTTCCGTTGACAGTCCGGGCCCGTTCGGGATATAATGAATTGTTCAGTCTGTGATCCAGAGGTACGCATATGCTGTTTCCCCCTTTTGGCCGATGTCCCTTCCTCTGCATAGCATAAAGAGAAGGAAAGGAAGTTCGGCATGTTTGAAGATTTGAAAGACACCATCCGCGCCTATCAGGCGCGGGACCCCGCGGCCCGCTCCGCCCTGGAGGTGCTGCTGCTCTACCCCGGTCTCAAGGCCGTGCGCAGCCACCGCCGGGCCCACTGGTGCTATACCCATGGGCTGCACTTTCTGGCCCGCCTGATCTCCCAGGCCAGCCGCCGCCGCACCGGCATCGAGATCCACCCCGGCGCCACCATCGGCAAGCGCCTGGTCATCGACCACGGCATGGGCCTTGTCATCGGCGAGACCGCCGAGATCGGGGACGACTGCCTGATTTACCACGGCGTCACCCTGGGCGGCACCGGCAAGGACGTGGGCAAGCGCCACCCCACCATCGGCAACAATGTCCTCATCGGCACCGGCGCCAAGGTGCTGGGTCCCATCACCATCGGCTCGGGCAGCCGTGTGGCGGCAAACTCCGTTGTATTGAAGGACATCCCCGAAAACAGCACCGCCGTGGGCATTCCCGCCCGGGTGGTGCGTCTGGCCGGACAGAAGATCGATTACGTGAAGGAAGTGGACCACGTCCACGACGTGCCCGACCCCATCACCTCGGACCTGGCCGCCCTGCGGGAGGAGCTTGCCCGCCTGAAGCACCGGGAGAGCGAGCTGGAGATGGAGCGGCCCGACGACTGGATCATCTGATCCGCCCCAATACGAAAGGAACGATTGTATGTCAACTGCAGCGATTTATGAGATCATCGGTTATGTGGGCTCCGGCCTGGTGCTGGTGTCCTTCCTGATGACCTCGGTGGTGAAGCTGAGACTTGTGAACTGCGTGGGCGGCATCATCTTTGCCGTCTATGCCCTGCTGATCCACTCCTATCCCACCATGATCATGAACATCTGCCTGGTGCTCATCAACCTCTATTATCTCTGGAAGCTCCGCAACAGCGAGCCCAACTACCGTCTGGTGAGCCTGACGCCCGGCGGGGACTACGTGGACTTCTTCCTCCGGGAGCACCGGGAGGATATCGCCAAGTGCTTCCCCGGCCGCAACTGGAGCGACGAAGAACTGAACCGGGCCTGGCTGGTCTGCCACGGGGATACGGCGGCGGGTCTCCTGCTGGGCACCGAGCGGGACGGCGTGCTGGACGTGGCGCTGGATTACAGCACCCCCGCCTACCGGGACAGCTCCGAGGGCCGCTACCTGGTGGAGCACCTGGGCCAGGAGGGTCTGCGGCTGCTGCGCTACGAGCACGCGGAGGAGGGCCATGTGGCCTACCTGAAAAAGATGGGCTATGCCCAAAAAGGCGGCGTCTGGGAACGGACGCTCTGAACAAAGCGGCATTCCGGGGTCTGAACGCGTTTTCAGGCCCCGGAACCCTTTTCAGAAGGAGAGCCGAGCATGCGCAGACTCGGCACGGTGCTGCGGGAGCAGTACGGCGAAAAAGTATATAAGCTCTCCCTTTCTTCCGGCTGCAGCTGTCCCAACCGGGACGGAACGCTGGGATACGGCGGCTGCAGCTTCTGCTCCGCCGGCGGCTCCGGGGACTTTGCCGCCGCCTTCGCGCCCATCGGCCAGCAGCTGGAGGAGGCCAAAGCCCGCATTCGGCAGAAGACCGATGCGAAAAAGTTCATCGCCTATTTCCAGTCCTTCACCAACACCTACGGGGACCCGGCCCGGCTCCTGCCCCTCTACCGCCAGGTGCTGGAGCGGCCGGAGATCGTGGCCCTGTCCCTGGGCACCCGGCCGGACTGCCTGGGGAGGACGTGATGGCCATGCTCCGCCAGCTGCAGGCCATAAAACCGGTCTGGCTGGAGCTTGGCCTGCAGACCGCTCACGAGGACACCGCCCGGCGCATTCACCGGGCTTACCCGCTGGAGGTCTTCCGGGAGAGCTATGCCCGGCTCAAGCGGGAGGGCTTCCTCGTGGTGGTACACCTGATTTTCGGCCTTCCCGGGGAGACACGGGAGGACATGCTCCAGAGCGTCCGGTATCTTGCCGCCCTGGACCCGCCCCCGGACGGGGTGAAGCTGCAGATGCTCCACATCCTGGAGGGGACCGAGCTGGGGGAGGCATACAAGCGGCAGCCCTTTTCCCTGCTGAGTCTGGAGGAATACGCTGACTTGATCGAAGAGAGTGCCGCCATATTGCCACCGGAGACGGTGTTTCACCGCATCACCGGGGACGGCCCCGGCAAGCTCCTCCTGGCTCCGGACTGGACACGGAACAAAAAGCGGGTGCTGAACACGCTGAACGCAAGGCTGGCAGCTTATGAGATCTGAAAGAGCTCCCTCGTTCTCAACCCTTTCATGGCTTCGCGCAGCAAAGGATCTCGTCCCGGCGCAAGGTATGGTTTCCGGGTGCGGATCCGCAGCCGGCTGTTATAAGAGCCAAGAGCGCGTCCTCCGCATTCAGCGCGCTCTTGGCTCTCCCCGCGTCGGGGAGAGCTGTCCCGAAGGGACTGAGAGGGGCCGCTTTCCCTCCGATGATTCCCCTCTCAGGCGCAGGCGCCAGCTCTCCCCTGCCTTCGGCGGGGCGAGCCAAGGGGCAAGAAGTGCGGATTCGCCCGAGGCTGTTCATATCGTCAAGATCGCCGCGCCGGGCCGCCAAGAGGGTGTCGGCCCCTACGAAGCTGCGGGGCTTCCCGCCCGGCGCCGTCGAGATCCTTCGTCGGTTTCACCTCCTCAGGATGACATGGTCCCCCGTCCCGTAAAAATCTTTCCGATTTCTCTTGACATGCTCATATTGCTGTGATATCATTTTGATATCAAAAAGGAGGAGGCGCGAAACAATGAAAGAAATCGTGCTCAACAACAAGAAGAACGGCATGTCCGTGCTGCTGCTGACGGTCCTGCTGTACCTGGCAGCCATATTCTGCACCGTGTTCGGTGGGATTCAGATGGATCAGGGCCACGGCTGGGGCACCGCGCTGCTGGTGCTGGGCATCGTGTGGCTTTCCGTGGGCTGGCTCCCCCTGCCGGGGCTGAAGGTGCTCAAGCCCCAGGAGGCCCTGGTGCTGACCCTCTTCGGCAAATACATCGGCACCCTGAAGGAGGAGGGCTTCTACTTTGTCAATCCCTTCTGCGTGGCGGTGAACCCCGCGGCCAAGACCAAGCTGAACCAGTCCGGCGATGTGGACGGCGGCCAGAGCGGCGGCGCCAACCTGAACGCCCTGCTCACCGGGGCCGGCCAAAGCGTGGAGATGCCCAACAAGAAGATCTCTCTGAAGGCCATGACCCTCTCCAACTCCCGGCAGAAGATCAACGACTGCCTGGGCAACCCCGTGGAGATCGGCATCGCCGTCATCTGGAAGGTGACGGATACCGCCAAGGCCGTCTTCAACGTGGATAACTACAAGGAATATCTCTCCCTGCAGTGTGACAGCGCCGTGCGCAACATCGTGCGCATCTACCCCTATGACGTGGCTCCCGGCGTGGACACCACCGGCGACGGCGTGGCCGATGAAGGCAGCCTCCGGGGCTCCAGCGAGCTGGTGGCCCAGCGCATCCGGGATGAGATCCAGCAGAAGGTCACGGAGGCCGGCATCGAGATCATCGAGGCCCGCATCACCTACCTGGCCTACGCGCCGGAGATCGCCGCGGTCATGCTGCAGCGCCAGCAGGCCAGCGCCATCATCGACGCCCGCAAGATGATCGTGGACGGGGCCGTGGGCATGGTGGAGATGGCCCTGGAGCGGCTCAGCGAGAACCACACCGTGGAACTGGACGAGGAGCGCAAGGCCGCCATGGTCTCCAATCTTCTGGTAGTCCTCTGCGGCAACCGGGACGCCCAGCCCGTTGTCAATTCCGGCAGCCTCTATTAAGGAGCAGCCATGGCAGACAACGCGAAGAAACAGGTGCCGCTGCGCCTGTCCCCCAAGCTCTATGACGCCATTGCCGCCTGGGCGGAGGACGACTTCCGCTCCATCAACGGTCAGATCGAGTATCTGCTGACCGAGTGCGTCAAGCAGCGGAAGAAGAACGGCAAATACGTGGGTGAGGAGATCGACAAGCCCATCGAGCTGGACATCAAGTAAGAGCAGTCCACTTGCTTCCCCCTCTGGGGGAAGTCCCCAGTGCTCACACTGGGGAATAGGGGTTTTTCCCCCTTCCGCCCCTTCGGGGCACCTCCCCCCGAGGGGAGGCAAGGGAACCTGCTGCCACATGAAAGGAGGCACCCATGCGTATCCCCTCCCGCGCCCAGGTGGACGCCTTCTGCGGCTCTCCCACCACACGATACCAGCGCATCGCCGGGATCCTGGCGCCGCTGATCCTGCTGGGTTCCATCGTCTACATTCTCATCATCTGGAAGAAGCTGCCGGAGCGGATCCCCACCCACTATAACTTTGCCGGCCAGATTGACGGCTACGGCGGCCGGGGATCCCTGCTGCTGATGCCCGTCATCGGGCTGGTGACGGACCTGACGGTTGCCGTCTGCGGGCGCTTCCCCAAGAGCTGGAACACCGGCGTGCGCGTTACGGTGCTGAACCGGGTCCGGGTCTATCGGCTGGTCCGTGACCTGATGGCGGATCTGCGGCTGAGCTGCGCGCTGGCCTTCGCCGGCTTTGCCGTGTACCAGGCCAATCTGCCGGAGCATTTCAGCGGCAACGTGACAGGCATCATGCTGATCCTGATCTTTGCGCCGCTGGTGCGCTATTTCATCCGCCTTGCCCGGGCCCGGTAAAAAGTCCGACCCTATTGAGATAAAGGAGAATCATTATGCTGACCATTGAGCATCTGACCAAGACCTACGGCGACACCAAGGCCGTGGACGATCTCTCCCTGCACATCGCCCCGGGGGAAATCTACGGCTTCATCGGCCACAACGGCGCCGGCAAAACCACCACCCTGAAATCCTGCGCGGGCATCCTGCCCTTCGACCGGGGCAGCATCCATATCGACGGCAAGGACATCGTGTCAGACCCCCTGGGCTGCAAGCAGCGCATGGCCTACATCCCGGATAACCCGGATATCTACGAATACATGAGCGGCATCCGCTTTCTGAACTTCATCGGCGACATCTACCGGGTGGAGCCCACGGTCCGCCGGGAGCGGATCCATACCTACGCCGAGATGCTGGGCATCGAGAACGACCTGGCCCAGCCGGTGTCCGCCTTCTCCCACGGCATGAAGCAGAAGCTGGCCCTGATCGCCGCCTGGATCCACGAGCCCCGCCTGATCCTGATGGACGAACCCTTTGTGGGTCTGGACCCCAAGGCCGCCTTTTTGCTCAAGGAGCTGATGCACCGGCACTGCGACAAGGGCGGCGCCATCTTCTTTTCCACCCACGTGCTGGACGTGGCGGAAAAGCTCTGCGACAAGGTCGCCATCATCAAGGGCGGTCATCTCATCGCCAGCGGCTCCATGCAGGACGTGAAGGGCAACGAGTCCCTGGAGGACGTGTTCCTGGAACTGGAGGATCACGATGCTTAAGGTTTTGCTGCGTTCCCGGATGGAGGCTCTGCTCAACGTCCTCACCGGCGCCGGCAGAACCAAAAAGGCCCAGAGCAAGGGCAAGCTCGTCGGCTTTGCCACGCTGATGCTTCTGTCCCTCTTCTCCCTGGGCACTCTCTTCGCCCGGATCTTTGAGGTGCTGGCTGCGCCCCTGGCCATGCTGGGCCTGGGCTGGCTGTACTTCGGCATGGCGGCAGTGATGAGCTTTGGCCTCATGATCGTGGGCAACGCCATTTTGGCAAAGCACCAGCTCTTCGAGGCCCGGGACAACGACCTGCTGCTGAGCATGCCCATCCGACCCATCGACATTCTGCTGAGCAGGCTGTTCCTCCTCTATGTAGTGGCCGTGGTCATCGCCCTGCCGGTGGCCATTCCGGCCCTGCTCTTCTGGGAGGGCGGCCTTGGTGTCCCGGGGATCGCTGCCTTCGCCGTCATCTTCCTGCTGGTGCTGCCCCTGCTGAACCTGGCAATTTCCTCTTTCCTGGGCTGGGTGATCCACCTGGCCTCCAACAAGGCGAAGAACAAGTCCCTGATCTCCCTGGTGCTCACTCTGGGCTTTCTGGGGATCTACATGTACTTCAGCTTCCGCATGAACAGCATGCTCTCTTCGCTTGCCGCCGATCCCGCCATGCTGGAGAAATCCCTGGGCTCTGCAGCACCGGTGGTCTGGGCGGGCCGCGCCATCGCCGAGGGACGCCTGGATCTTATGGCCCTGCTGCTCGGCAGCGCCGCGGCGGCCTTCGCCCTCTGCCTGTGGCTGCTTTCCCGCAGCTTCATCCGCACCGCCACCGCCAAGGGCAGCGTTGCCAAAGCGGTCTATGTGGAGCGCACCGCGAAGCTCCGCAGCCCCGGCGCTGCCCTGCTGATCCACGAGCTGCGCCGCCTCTGGGCCAGCCCCGCCTACCTGCTGAACGGCGCCCTGGGCAGCTTTTTTACCCTGGCCGCGGCGGTCTATCTCGCCATCAAGGGCCGCTCCCTCACCGCCTTGCCGGAGTGGGAGATGCTGTCTTCCGTCTTCAAGCCCCTGATCCTGGCTGGCCTGTGCTACATGGCCTCCCTGGTGTTCCTCACCGCTCCCTCCATCTCTCTGGAGGGCAAGTACCTGTGGCTGCCAAAGTCCCTGCCTGTGTCCTCCTGGGAGGTGCTGCGGGCAAAGCTGCGGCTGCACATGCTCATCGCCCTGCCGCCCCTCGCCATCCTCTCGGTGGTCACGGCGCTGACGCTGGACTATCAGGGGCAGATGCTGGTGCTGGTGCTGCTCCTGCCCACGGTCTTCGGCATGTTTTCCGGCTTCCTGGGCCTCTTCGAGAATCTGCGTCACCCCAACTTCAACTGGATCAACGAGACTCAGGCCGTGAAGAGCGGGGCCAGCGTGCTGCTCACCATGTTCATCGGCATGGGCCTGGTGCTGCTGCCCATCCTGGCCTGTCTCATCTTCAGCGACGCCGTCACCCCGGAGCTTATGGGCTGGATCCTGCTGGCGCTGCTCACGGTGCTCAGCGTACTGCTGTATTACTGGATCCGCAAAAAGGGCGTCAAGATCTTCGAAGCGCTGTGACGGTGATCTTTGCCTTCCCCCCGCAGGGGGAAGGTGGCCGCAAGGCGGCCGGATGAGGTCCCCGCGAAGCGGGCCGTCCCCCATCGTCCCCACTCGTAGGGGCGACCTGTGGTCGCCTCTCGCAGGGGCGATCTGTGGTCGCCTCTCATAGGGGCGATCTGTGGTCGCCTCTCATAGGGGCGATCTGTGGTCGCCTCTCGTAGGGGCGACCTGTGGTCGTCTCTCGCAGGGGCGACCTGTGGTCGCCTCAATAAAGAATGAAAAATACAGGCGGCCAAAGGCCGCCCCTACGACACAGCGGGGCCCGGATGATTCCTGCGGTCTCCTGATGGAAAGAAGACGAAAGGAGGCTCCCATGCGCGATAAAAAGCTGCTGCCCTATCTGCTCTGGTCCTTTGCCCTGGCCTGGCCCATCCAGGCGCTGGCCTCCTGGCAAGCGCTGCAGGGCAATACCGGGGCCTTTCAGCTCATCATGGTCTTCTGCATGTTCATGCCGCTGCTGGCGGCGGTCCTTGCCCGGGTCCCCCTGGGGGATCTTGGTTGGAAGCCTCGCCTCCGGCAAAACTGGAGATGGCTCCTGGCCGCCTGGCTCGTCCCGGCGCTGCTGATGGTCCTGGGCGCGGCGCTGTATTTTCTCTGCTTCCCGGCCCGCTTCGACCTCAGCGGCAAGACCCTCCTGGCCCAGCTGGAGGCCGCCGGCCCCGAGGCCCTGGCCCAATTCCAGGCCCAGGCCCTGCCGGTGAGCTTCTTTCTGCTGATCCAGGCAGCCGCCGCCCTGAGCTACGCGCCCTTTGTCAACATCTTCCCCTCACTGGGGGAGGAGATCGGCTGGCGGGGCGTCATGCTGCCGAGGCTGAAAGAGCGTTTCGGCCGCCGGAAGGGTCTGCTGCTGGGCGGGGTCATCTGGGGCGCCTGGCACTGGCCGGTGATGCTGCTGGCGGGTTACGAATACGGGCTTTCCTATTGGGGCTTCCCCGTGCTGGGGATGCTGACTTTCTGCCTGTTCACCACGGCCCTTGGCATCTTCCTGGACCTGCTGTATGAGAAGACCGACTCCATCTGGTACCCCGCCCTGGGCCACGGTGCGGTGAACGCCGCGGCAGGCGTCCCGCTGCTGGTTCTGGACCCGGCCTATGCCAACGAGACCATCCTTGGCCCCGCCATGCACGGCCTTATCGCCGGGATCCCCCTGCTGCTGCTCGCGCTCCTTCTGCTGCTGCGCCGGGACAAAGCGGGAGAGGCTTGAAAAAGCCCTCTTCCGACGTAGGGACGAGCATTGCTCGTCCGCCCTCCCGCAGGCAAATCCCTTGGCTCCCCCGCCGGGGGAGCTGTCGCGGCGGCCTGCCGTCGTGACTGAAGGGGGATCCGCCCATCTCCACTCCCGCAGTAGGGGCGATCTGCGGCCGCCTGCCCTCGATCATATTCCCTTTGTCTAAAAGAAGAGGGCAGACAGCTCTTGGCTCCCCCGCCGGGGGAGCTGTCGCGGCGGCCTGCCGTCGTGACTGAAGGGGGATCCGCCCATCTCCGCTCCCGCAGTAGGGGCGATCTGCGGCCGCCTGCCTTTGGCCTCCCCTGAAAGGGGAGGTGGCATCCGCCGATCCCCCGCCCTAAAGGACTAGCTTCGCGTCGCGAGGCGGATGACGGAGGGCTTGGCTACCCGTCCTGCGGCTCTCTGCTTCCGCTTCCGAAGCGGCTGCCGCGAAAAAAATCCTCATTCTGAAAAAAAGATATTGACAAATCCTCGTTCTTTTGGTATATTAACTGAGCCGTGGCCGAGTGGTTCAGTCGGTTAGAACGCCGGCCTGTCACGCCGGAGGTCGAGGGTTCAAGTCCCTTCTCGGTCGCCACACATGCCCCCCAATAGGGGGCATGTACTTTGCTGCTGTAGCTCAGTAGGTAGAGCGCATCCTTGGTAAGGATGAGGTCGGCAGTTCGAATCTGCCCAGCAGCTCCAACTTTTAGCACCAGAAACGCAATCGTTTCTGGTGCTTTTTGCTTTTTCTATGTACTTTTTGAAAAAACGAGATGTTTGGCGTTTTGGCTGAAATGGCAAAAAACTACTAAAAAACTACTATTGACCACAAAAAGGCGGGGGCATTAAGCCTCCGCCTTTGCTTTTTCCTTCTTCAGCTTGAGCGCGTCCCTTGCGGCCTGTCCGGCGTTCCTGATGCTCTCATCGGATGCGTGGGCATAGACCCGAAGCAGGACGGCGGCATCGGCGTGACCGAGACGATCTGCAACACTCTTCGGATCGCCGCCATTCGTCAGGCTCAGAGTTGCCGATGTATGCCGCAGCAGATGAGGATGGAAGCCAGGGATATTGTACCGCTCCCCGAACTTCTGGAAGTATCTTGTCGGCGCGTGGGGGAACATCGGTTCATCTTCGCCCTCTTGCGTGAAGACCCATTTTGAAAGGCGCTTGCTGGCCTGTTCCTGCTGGTAGGCTTTCAGAAGGGCGATCACATCAGGCCCGATATCAACCGTCCGGAAGCGTCCTCCCTTCGGTGCTGCCTCATACACGCCCTTGTCGGTGCTGTATTGCAGATTGCGCTTGATGGTGACGGTTCCGGCTTTGAAATCAAAGTCAGACCATTGAACCGCGCAGCACTCACCACGCCGCATTCCGGTGTCTGCCATCAGCTCAATATAGCAGCGCCATTTCAGAGGCTCGTTTTTAAGACAGTCCAGAACATGGAGCAGCTCGTCAGCAAACAGGGCTTTGTCAGCCTCTGCAACGGCCCGCTCGTCCTTCTTCTGCTTGGGCCTCTTGACCTTCATCATCGGCGTGATCTGGATGGTGTCATCAAACAGAGCCGATTCAAACAGGCCGTGAAGGACATTGTAAAGCTTTACTGTGCTGCCATAGCTGTGATCCTTCTGGAAGTCAAAGAGCAGCGCGTTGATCATGGCGGGCGTTACATCCTGCATCAGGGTGGCGCCCAGCTTCGGCAGAATGTGTTTATCCAGGTTCGAGCGATAGGACAGGCGCGTATTCTCCGAAATGCTCCTTTCCTTATCCGGCATGAATACGGAATTGGCGTACTGCTTGACGGTTTTGAGCTTCGCCAGCTCCGCAGCGGCTTTCTCCGCAGCGGCCCGCTCCGCCTCTGCCTTTGCTGCCTGTTCTTTTTTAGAAAGGATTTCCCCGGCGTTTACGGCGTTCTGGAAGTTTACGAGCTGGGTTTTAAGTTCGTTCTGAATAGAACGTGATCCCCAGCCCTCCGGGACATACCATCTGCTGGTGTAATACCGCCCCTTTTCTTTGCTGTATGCCCGTAGCTCATAGAACCGCTTACCGTCTTTGGTTTTCTTTTCAACTGCGTTCGCCATTGCCGTCCCTCCGTTTTCCTATACTGGTTTTTATGTCAAGAATATCTTGCACGAACAATGTCTTTATGTGTTCTATTAGAAACCCTTCTGTTGACATTGTAAGAGGTTCCCCGTTGATATCCACGCTTATTGTCTTTGGACCTGAGGATGCGTCTATATCGAAGAGAGAGGATAGAAGCACAAGAAAGAATTCTGCGTTGCTGTTCTCAATAAGCAAAGAAATGACGCGAAGAAATCTTTCTGCGTCGGGTCCTTTATTGATTTTTACCAACTTAATAATAGCCTCTTCCGAAAGGCCCGTTTCAGCATGAATACTCTGCAATGATTCGCTGCGCCTCCATACTTCAGAGAGGCCGAGCAGATAGTCAGCAGAGGCTCCGGTTACACGGCATATTCTTTCAAGATCATCTGATTTAATCTGAGTCCCTTGCTCCCAATTGTTTACAGTGGATCGGCCTTTCCCTAATAATTCTGCAAAGTCCTTCTGCGTTAAGCAAAGAATGTTATCTCGTAATTCATTAACCCTTCTATTGACTATTTTTCTCTCAATCATACTTACAGCTCCCTTCAATTTTGTGACAATTAATCACGCTGGCGTTGAAACGTTGACTTCCGTCTTTTTAGTCATTATAATCAAGATGACTAAAAAAGTCAACAACAAGATAAGAGCGAGGGGGTGAGAGATAATGAGCGAAAAGACGATGACAGACGCAGCACGTGAAGCGCGGAACAGGTATGCTCGTGAGTGGCGAGCGAAAAACAAAGAAAAAATCCGCCGATACAACGAGGCGTACTGGACACGGAAAGCTGAGAAAGGAGGGGACAGTGATGCCGAGGTTGCCAGCACAGAATGATGATGCGCCGTTCCAGAGGATTCCTGCTGCATGCCGGATTACTGGATTGTCTCAAAGCTTCCTTCGAGCCGGGTGCAAGGCTGGGACGGTGCCCCACATCATGAGTGGCGGAACGTATCTGATAAACATTCCCGCGCTTCTGCGGAAGCTGGACGCGGAGGTGCGAGCATGAGTGCAACAAAAAAAGCCGCCCAGGTGCTGCAACACCAGGACGGTGGCGGACAAATTGTCCTTGAGGGATTCGGTGATCCTCAGCCTGATTGTACCACATCCTTGCGAAAGCCGCAAGCAATTTCCTCCCTACTTCTGCGAGGCTCTGCCAACGCCGTCCCGCTCCATCATCTCCGGGCGGTAACTGGCCTTGACGGGCGGACGATCCGGCGGATGATTCAAGCTGAAAGGCGATCGGGGGCGGCCATCTGCGCGGACAATCGAACTGGCTATTATTTGGCGGCTACGCCTGAAGAGCGGGAGAGTTGCGCCCGATCCATGCTTGCACGAGCAGATGAAGTCAGACGGACAGCACAAGCGATAGCGGCGGCGGAGGTAGTGGAAGATGGCTGACGGAAAAGCAAGGCCGGGCGTCATGATCTATTTTGAATCTGTCCGGCCAGCGCTTAGCCGCTTGGACAATGAGCAGTGCGGCGCATTGTTCCGCGCAATCATTGACTACGCAGAGTATGGAGCTGTTTCAGATCTTGAGCCAATGACCGGAATGGCTTTTGATCTCCTTCGGCCAAAGATCGACCGCGACGCCGAGAAGTACGAGGAAAGCCGAGAGCAGCGGCAACATGCCGTATACGTTCGAGAGGCCAAAAGGCGAGGCGAGGAACCGCTGACACTTTCTGAATGGCGGACGAATCGGGAGCTATCGAGCGATAACGGGCCGATATCTCCCGATATCGAAAACATCGGGTCGTATCCATCTACAACTATATCCCCAGCTACATCTACATCTACAACTACAGCCCTATCTATATCCTCATCCAGATCCTCATCCATATCGGGAGAGGGAGCGGAAACGGAAGAGGGATGCAAGGGGGAGGGAGAAGGAGAACCGCAGCAGCTTTATCGTGAATGGCTTTCTGCAATGGATGAAGGAGAGAGAGGCCGAGCTTGCGAGATTAGCAACAGGTTATTCTCTCTCGGGTATCTTGTGGATATCCACACTCGGGAATTAAAGCGACGATGAGCGGTTCTGCACGGTTTTGGGCGGAAAGGAGAGCAAAATGAATGAGAGAAAACGTAAGGCCATATCATCTTTAATTCGAGCACCGACGTTCGCAGCGGCAGCAAAGGAGACAGGCGTCAGCGAATCGACTTTGAGAAGGTGGCGGGCAGAGCCGGAGTTCTCAAAAGAATACGGGGCGATACTCAATGAACTTGTGCAAGATGCAGGGTTTGAATTAAGAAAAGGGATGAGCGAAGCGGCCCAGACGCTCCGTGAGATCCGCGCAAATGCCGACGCGCCCAGTTCTGCGAGAGTGGCAGCATGCCGGGTGCTTCTGGAATCCGGATTAAAGGTCGTGGAAGCTGAAGATATCGTAAAACGGCTGGAGGCGCTGGAAAATGCTCAGGGCAATTAAGAAACGGCTCAGGGAGCTTGAACAAAGAATCTGGGCAAAGCTCCCGTTTTGGCCGGACGACGGCGACAGCTTCCTTGAAAGCCTCGGTGTGGACAAGGGAAAGTACATCGTGAAGAATCCGGACGGCTCAATTGGCTATGATGCGATCCGCGCGCTGAGTGATACCGCTGTCCGGGACTGGAGGGCAGAGGAATGAAGTATTCGCACCGATTGCGCAAGCTGGAGCATATAAAGTCACCTGTGCTTAGCCAGGAAGAACAGGAGCGGCGGCTTTTGGCGTTCATCGAATGTGAAACGATGGTCACAGGCCGTGCACCGACAGAAGCCGAGATTGAAGCAGAACGACAGCGGCTTGCACAGCCGATTATCAGACGGCCCAAGTCGCCGGAACAGATCCGCGCGATTGCGGAAGAAATCGAAAAATGTATTATTCTGAAAGGAGATCATAAACATGGAAAGAGCCGATAAAGCATACCGCGAGGCAATCGAGGAACTCGATGCAGCCGTCAAGAGCGCACGAAGAAAGCACAAGGAAGTTACTGGCCGTCTGAGCGCGGCGCAGGATAAAGTTGCAAAGTGCCGAAACCTTTCCGACATTGACACCGTACAGCGCTTGCAGAAAGAGGCGGCCAAACTCGAACTTGATAAAATCAAGTCCGAGATCCGGCCCCAGATTTCGACCATCTGGAACGACTTCGACACCAAAGCCGCGCAGATCCGCCGAGAGCTTGAGGCAACCCTGGAAGAAGCCGATACTTACCGTGCGTCGGACATGGACATGGCGGCTGTTGCCCTGTTGAACAGCGGAACGATGAGGCTGAAAGATTTTCAGAACATGGCCGCCGAGTTTTCCGAAAATCCGACTGTTCTGGCACTTCTTCGCAAGACGGCAAGGGAAGCCGCCGAAAAGATGACCGACCAGGAGCGCGGTCAGGAGAGAGGTTTGCTGATGGACATGGCAAACAACGCCCGAACCGACAGCGAAAAGCTGTTGAAGGGTTACGATGATCTGACCTTAATCGCCCGCATGTTCTCCGGCCGGGATTCAAACGGCAATTTCGAGAATGGGCTTTCGGGCACTTCGTTGGATGGCTGGGAACGTGCAACCGAGGGCGTGATCCCCAGAGACGGCAGCGAAAGCGAATAAGCGCAAGCTGTCCAAACTGTGAATTAGGGCCGTGCTGATCCGCGGCCCTTTCTGCATTGGAGGGAACAATGACACTGGAAGAGCTGAATGAGCATCGTTCTTTAGTTGAAGATCTGAACGAAGCACGAGACCTGCTTGAAGCCCTTAGATCTTCGGCTCTTCGTGCGTCATATTATGATGGAATGCCCCGTGCAGCAGCAACGATCAAAGATCGAACTGAAAGCCTCGCAATCAGATGTGCGCAGTTAGAGAGCCAAATAGAGAGCCTGCAAAAGGCCGTGAGAGAATCAGAGGGACAAGTGAATGCCTTTATTTCGACGATTCCAGATCGACGAACGGCGTTGGTATTTCAGCTCCGCTTTGTTGATGGCTATGAGTGGCAGGAGGTCGCTGCAATGATTGGAGGCAAAAACACAGAGAGCGGGGTTAAGAGTATGTGCTATCGCTATCTCCGCTCACAAGCCCTCTGAGCGCGTTCCTGAGCGCCTTTGCAGCAACCGGGCAGAGATACCTCCAGCGCAGCAGACGCAATCTGAAAGCGTTGCAACGGCCAAAAAGAGAACAGAGCGGGGCGATTTGCTCCCGCTCTGTTGTTTCAATAAGGAATTATGCTGATTCCGCTGCATCACCTGTTTTACAGGGTACTTCAAGCTTGATGAGATCGTCTGCGATCCGTTCCAGATGGTACTCAATAGCTAAGAGGGCATTCCCGATTGTTTCGTCAGTGGGTTTATCGGCCTCTTCGTCCATGCAGAGTATGGATAGGCACGCGCTAAGAGCAGCAATTCCGGATAGTTCTACACTCAGCGCAAAGGGATCGTGTTTTCTTTCGTTCATAGTGTTCTCCTTATTCTCTGTCAATAGTATTTTTGCTCAGATCCAGGGCTTTCACAAGGGCTTGCACGTCCTCAATGGTGTGCTCCAGGTAGTCCCGGATCCCCCAGACCATTTCAACGGCGCTCACGTCGGATGATCCATCCAGCCGGTCATACAATGCGGTGAGCATGCCGTCGATTGCGTAAAAACGGCGGTAGATCGTTTCTTTATCGGGCATGTGCTTTGCCTCCCTTCTCGTTTCTGTGTTGTGCACTCATCGCACATGACAAGAATAATATATCGTACCCGATATATCAAGCTGGAATAATTAACAAAAAGAAGGGACGGTTTTTAACAGATCGTTATATTGTTCCCGATAGATGTTTCTGCTATGATAATACTAAATCAGAGGAAAGGAGAGAGAGCATGACGGCAACAAAGGCTCAGCAGAGAGCTGTGAACAAATACATGAAAGAGAACTATGATGAAATCAAAGTCAGAACAGACAAGGGGAAGAAAGAGAAAATCAAGGCCCACGCTGAAAGCCGGGGAGAAAGCGTAAACGCTTTTATCAACCGGGCCATTGATGAAACGATGGGTAGAGATCAGCAATGACGAAAGGGAGATTTATATGGCGGCAATCGACTATGACAGCATCCCGGAAAGCAAACGGCAGCGACTATTAGCCGCAACTTACAAAATGGCTCAAGAGATGTTTCAAGATCCCAAAGTGATAGAGGAGTATGAGATCTGGCACAGGCAAAGGGAGGAAAAGAAACAGAGTAGCAGATAGCAAAGGAGCCGCCCCGTGTGGGCGGCTCTTTGCTGCATCTGATTTTTTGAAACGAGAAGGATATTCCCGGACTACTAAAAAACTACTATGAGCAAGCTAAAAACTACTATCTGATCTATCACCCCGCTATATCAATCTATAGCAAGAAAACGCGAAAGGCCCAGTGTTTTCAGCGCCTCCGCCGTTCATCCTTTATCAAGCTATAACACGCTATTGTTGGCCCGTATATTTTTGGTAAGGATGAGGTCGGCAGTTCGAATCTGCCCAGCAGCTCCAAAAGAAAAAGCCAGCTCGTAAGAGCTGGCTTTTTCTTTTGGAGCTGCTGGGCTTTGACAAGAGCGGCTCTGCCGCAGGCAGGCGGCAGCGACGGCGCGAAGCGCCTAGTCCCCGAAGGGGATTCGAATCTGCCCGCTTGGACGAAAGGATCCTTTGGAGGCCGTTTCATCGTCCGGTGCAAAAACCTGGCGAACACCGTGATTTCTTTTCCCGATCCCCCACAAAGGAAAACAGAATGCAAACGAATCCTGCCCGGCAGCTCCGTGCGGGCAAAGCCCGCGACCATGCCGGGCGAGGAGAACGGATCGTACCCGCAGGGCAGACCCCACACCAGTGACGTCGGTCACTGGCTCGCGATGACAGAGTCAGCCCTTTTCCCACTCCGGAGCGCATCCAACCCAAGGATGAGGTCCGGAGCATTATTCGCCATAATACCGATCCTCCTCCCATTTGGCGGGATTGGTGTCGATGTATTCCCAAATCTGGCGGTAATCGTCTTCGTTTCGGATCACATGCTCGTGATAGGAGCGCTGCCAGACTTGCATTTCCGGTTTTATTTCACGGATCCGCTTGCTGCTGTTCATTTTCAAATATCCGACCGCTTTGGCAAGCAGCGACCGCGTTCCGTTCTCTCGTAGGGGCGCTTCACGAAGCGCCCGTTCCGCCTTGATCCGCAGAAGCAAATGAATGTGGTTCGGCATGACCACGTACTGATCCACCGTCAGATCGGAATACCGCTCCAGAAGGGATCGGATGGTCTCATCAACGATCTGACCGAGCTGCGTAAGTCTTACCGAGATGGCGGGCGCTTCGTGAAGCGCCCCTACGGCGATATCCGACAGGATGCACCTCCGTTCGTGGGTGCAGATGGTAACGAAATACGCGCCCGGGGCGCTGTAATCGTATTCTCGCAGGCGGATTTGTTTTCGCTTGGGCAGGTCCATGATGCATGCCTCCCCGTCATTCATAGGGGCGACCCTTGCGGTCGCCCGTTTTTGACGAGTATACCACAGTTTTGGCAAGGAATACATGCGTTTGTTTTCATTCCGTGACGAAGCATTACTGCTCCATTTATGACGCGGACATTGCGAAAAACTATGACAGGGTCAGTCCTCTGGCACAGATTCAGAGGCCAAGGGAGGCCATCAAAATATAGCATCTTTGAACATCTGCGGAACATCTATCGAACATCTTAAAACATCGTTGATTGTAAATGGAGAGACTTTGTAGGTCTCTCCATCGTTTTCGAAAAATAGAAGAGAAAAACTGATATTGAAAATGCGAATAGACGAAGATTTATTAAAGTCTATATTGACAAACGTGAAATCTAATGGTACTTTATTGTCGAGGTGATTGATGTGCTCAAAATGATAAAAAACTGCCCTGCGTGTAATTCTAATCTGATAGTATCTTCACTACAATGCCCGAACTGTAAAATGGAAATGCGTGGTGAGTTTGAAATGAGCGCATTTGACCTCTTGCCGAAAGAGCAAAGCGATTATCTATTCTCTTTCTTGAAAAACCGTGGCAATTTGAGAGCGGTACAAGCAGAACTACAAATATCTTATCCTACAGCAAAGAAGCGTCTGGATGAACTCTTAATTCAGTTAGGGCTTGAAGAAAACGACGATGCGAAAAATGAAAACGAGGAGGAAATTGATATGACACAATGGGAGATTGATACGAACAGCCACAAAGCATCTGAAATCATCCGCGCCAAGATTAGGGCAAACGGAGGGCGGGTTGTTGTCCATACAGCGAGAGGGTTGCCCTGTGAGATTATCGCTTCTCCTGATGGTCATTCATTTACCTGTGATAAGCTCCCCATTAAACCGCCTTATCAGTTTGAAGTGTTTGATATTATTGTTAATATGCTTTTGGCGAACAACGGCAGAGCAAGAAAGGGAAACGGACGAAACTATCGACTTGGAGAACCTGAATGTGATGAAACAACCGTTGTGGGCGCGATTGGCTATAATTATTCAGGAAAGACAAAAGGAAGTTCTGTATATGACCCAGTATTTGTTTTGTCCGCTGTGTTGGATTGGGCGGGCATCGCAAACAATGAGCGTGGCGAAATTGCATTGACCGCATCTTATCTCAGCGCGTTATGAGTGTATTATTATTGGTCTTCGCATCAAGCGGGTTTCTTGGCAGCATTTTAATTATTCCAGTCAGCATATTCTATAACTTGCTTTTCAAGTACAACGATTTCTAATGAGCAAACAGGGAACGCCTCACCGCGTTCCCTGCCTTTTTATGCCTCCGGCAGCCCGATATCCGTATGCGCCGGCCTGCTGATGTCACGCAACCGCGCAAACGGGCCGTCGGGGACGCCGGCCCCTACGACGGGACCGGGGACCTCATCCGGCGCTTCGCGCCACCTTCCCCGTGCGCGGGGAAGGCTTTGGCGGACGCATCGTGATGCGCCCCTACGAGAGGACGTGGAATTGACTCCCTCAGTCACGGCGGCGTGCCGCCGTGACAGCTCCCTCGGAGAGGGAGCCATGGGTGACAGCCCCCGGCGGGAGCCATGGGTGACGGTCCCCTCGGCAGGGGGCTTTTTTCTTGCCCAAATTACTTAGGAGCCTTGACATTTTTCTTTCCGCGGCCTAAACTGCAGGCAAGAACACTTTTGCGCTCTGCTGCGGCAAAGGCCGGGCAAGCTCGGATCCAAGCGGCTTCGGCAGCGTGCCGGGGGGCCTCGTTTGTCGGGGCCTTGCCCGCGGATCGGCAGCGCCGAACCGGACGGAAAATTCCGGCTGCTGCCGGGCGTTGACCCCGGGAGGGCCCGGAACGCCGGCAGGAGCGGACAGATCGGAGGATCGGACATGGAGAAGAAACACGACTTGGGTCCGGGCGGGGAATTCCCGGACGCCGTGCAGGATCTGGATTATGACGAATCGGCGCTTTACGCGCTGTTTTTCCGCTGCTCCCACATTCTCTGCAGGCGTGTAGGGATCCGGGTGTCCCGGCAGCGGGTGCTGTCCCTCCTGGCCCAGCGGGGCGAAATGCCCCAGCGGGAACTGCGGGAGGCTCTGGGCGTCCAGGCGGGCAGCTTCAGCGAGCTGGCGGCGCGGCTGGAGGAGCGGGGCTTCCTTACCCGGGAGCAGGACCCCGCCGACCGCCGCCGGATCCTGCTGCGGCTCACCGAAGCCGGACGGGAGCGGGCGGCAAAAGACGCCCGGGCCCGGGACGCGGAGCTCTTCTGCGCCCTGAACCAGGAGGAGCAGGCCGAGCTTCGCGCCCTGCTGCAGAAGATCGCCGACGGCCACGAGGCCTGGAAGAAAAGGAGGGGGATCCGGTGAAGCTCATATTCCGCTACCTGGGCCGCTACAAGAAGTGGGTGGCTCTGGCCATCTTCGTAAAGCTCCTGGCCACGCTGATGGAGCTCTCCCTCCCCTACATCTTTGAGCACATCCTGGACTATGTGGTGCCCACCGGGGATCTGAAAATGGTGCTGCTCTGGGGTCTGCTGATGTTCGCGGCGGCGGTGATCACCCGCAACACCAACGTGAAGGCCAACGCCATGGCGGTGCAGAACGCCCACCGGGTGAGCTACGATGTGCGGCAGGACCTGTTCCGCAAGACGGTGAACCTCTCCGGCAGTCAGTTTGACGCCTTTGGCCTGCCCAGCCTCATTTCCCGCATGACCTCCGACAGCTACAATGTGCAGTCCGCCGCCCAGCAGCTGCAGACTCTCTGCGTCCGTGCGCCCATCATGCTGGTGGGCGGGGTGTTCGTGGCCATGACCATGGACGCGCCCCTGGCCATGATCATGGTGGTGATGCTGCCGCTGCTGCTGGGGATCATCCTCTTCGTGTCCTCCAAGGGCATGCCCATGTTCGTCACCGTCCAGGAGAAGCTGGACGCGGTGGTGCGCATCATGCGGGAGAACATCACCGGTATGCGGGTGGTAAAGGCCCTGAGCAAATCGGACTTTGAAAAGCGCCGCTTTGCCCGGGCCAACGAGGAGATGGCGGACCGGGACATTGCCGCCGCCACCGTCATGGCCATTCCCGGCCCCTTCATGCAGCTCTGCCTGAACATGGGTCTGGCCCTGGTGGTGATCCTGGGGGCCAAACGGGTGAACGAGGGGCTCATGAAGCCCGGGGTGATCCTGGCCTTCCTCACGTATTTCAACATGATCACCATGGGGGTCATGGGGGTGAACCGGATCTTCATGTCTCTCAGCCGGGCCGGCGCCTCCGCCGACCGCATCGACGCCGTGATCCGGACCTCCACCGACCAGAAGATCCTCCCGCCGGAGGAGGCCCTGCAGCCGGGCGGAGACGAGTTCATCCGCTTCGAGCACGTGGATTTCAGCTACGGCGAGGGCGGGAGCGACAGCGCGGGCTTTCTGGGCGAGAGCCGGGAAAAGGCCCTCAGCGACATTTCCTTTGCCGTGAAGAAGGGGGAGAGTCTGGGCATCATCGGCCCCACAGGCTGCGGCAAGACCACCATCATCAACCTTCTCATGCGTTTCTATGACGCGGGCTCCGGCGGCGTCTTTGTGGACGGCCGGGACGTGCGCAGCTACGACAAGGACGCGCTGCGGCGCAAGTTCGGCGCAGCCTTCCAGAACGACATGGTCTTCCAGGATTCCCTGCGGGAGAACATCGTCTTCGGCCGGGCCGTGGCGGAGGACCGCCTCCGCCGGGCGGTGGAGGACGCCATGGCCGCGGAATTTGCGGACAGCCTCCCGGAGGGGCTGGACTATGAGGCCGCCATCAAGGGGGCCAACCTCTCCGGCGGGCAGAAGCAGCGCATCCTGGTGGCCCGGGCCCTGGCGGCGGACCCGGAAATCCTGGTGCTGGACGACGCCTCCTCCGCCCTGGACTACAAGACCGACGCCGCTATGCGCCGGGCCATCGGGGAAAACCACCCGGAGAGCACCGTCATCATGATCGCCCAGCGGGTCTCCAGCGTGATGCACATGACGAAGATCCTGGTGCTGGACGACGGCAAATGCATCGGCTACGGCACCCACGAGGAGCTGCTGGAAAGCTGCCCCGCCTATCGGGAGACCTTTGAGGTCCAGATGGGCGCCATCGCGTGAAGGGAGGGGAAACGACATGGTTCAGCGGGAACGCTTCGCGGTGAAGAAAAAGCCCAAGGACACCAGAGGCACGCTCATCCGCATCGCCAAATACCTCTCGGACTATCTCTGGATCGTGATCCTTCTGGTGGTCCTCTCCTTCCTCAGCAATCTTGGCAACCTCATGGGCCCCCGCTTTGCGGGCAAGGCCATCGGCATTGCGGAGGAGGGCTTCCGCAAAGGCGTGGGAATGGTGGACATGGAAACCGTGGTCCACTATGCTCTGCTCATGGCCCTCTTCTATGTGGGCAGCAACATCCTGAACTTTCTGGTGCGCATCTGGATGACCCGGGTGGGCCGCCGGGTGGCCCGCAACATGCGGCGGGACGTGTTTCACAAGCTCCAGCGCATGCCCGTGAGCTACTTTGACCGCAAGCAGGCCGGCGACATCATCAGCCGGGTGAGCTATGATGTGGACGTGGTGTCCATGAGCCTTTCCACTGACGTGATCCAGATCATCGTGAGCTCCGTCACCGTGGTGGGCAGCTTCATCATGATGGTGGTGATCTCCCCGCCTCTGGTGCTCTGCATGCTCTTTACCATCCCGGCCTCCATCTTCTTCACCCGCTATATGTCCAGGAAGACCCGGCCCCTCTACGCCAAGCGCAGCGCCGCCTATGGCAGCATGAACGGCTTTGCCGAGGAGATGTTCACCGGCCAGAAGACCATCCTGGCCTACGCCAATGAGGACACCGTCACCGAGCGCTTCAGCGCCATCAACCGGGAGGCCGCCGAGGCCTACCGCAACGCCGACAGCATGGGCATGCGTATGGGCCCCACCATCGGCATGATCAACAACATCGGCCTTGCCGCCATCGGCATGGGCGGGGCGGTGCTGTATCTGCTGAACATCGTGGGCCTTGGCCAGATCTCCAGCTTTGTGCTCTACAGCCGCAAGTTCTCCGGCCCCATCAACGAGATCTCCAACATCGTAAACGAGATCTTCTCGGCCCTTGCCGCCGCCGAGCGGGTCTTCCAGCTGCTGGACGAGCCGGAGGAGACCGCGGACCTGCCGGAGGCCCGGCCCCTTGCCGATTGCCGGGGTCAGGTAGAGGTCCGGGACGTATCCTTCGGTTATACGGAGGAGAAAACCGTGCTCCACGACCTGTCCCTGGAGGCAAAGCCCGGCCAGACCGTGGCCATCGTGGGTCACACCGGCGCGGGCAAGACCACCATCATCAATCTGCTCATGCGCTTTTACGAGGTGCAGCAGGGGCAGATCCTGGTGGACGGCAAGGAGTACCGGCAATACACTCTGGACTCCCTCCGCCGCAGCTACGCCATGGTGCTGCAGGACACCTGGCTCTTCCGGGGCACGATCTTCGACAACATCGCCTACGGCAAGGAGAACGCCTCCACCGAGGAGGTGGTGGCCGCCGCCAGAGCCGCGCGCATCCACAACTACATCATGCGCCTGCCCCAGGGCTACAACACCGTCATCAGCGAGGACGGCGGCAACATCTCCAAGGGGCAGAAGCAGCTGCTCACCATCGCCCGGGCTATGCTCTACAACACCAATATGCTGATCCTGGACGAGGCTACCAGCAACGTGGACACCAACACCGAGCGCCAGGTCCAGACCGCCATCCGCAGTCTCATGCAGGGCAAGACCAGCTTCGTCATCGCCCACCGGCTCTCCACCGTCCAGAACGCGGACAAGATCCTGGTGGTGGACCACGGAGACGTGGTGGAGCAGGGCAGCCATGAGGAGCTGATGGCGCGCAGGGGCTTTTACTACAGGCTCTATGCCAGCCAGTTTGAATGAGGCGCGGGTCCATCCTTTGATGGGAACTATCGCTTGTCAGCGGAACAGGGGTCGGTTATGCTGAAAGCGGAAAGACCCGCTTTCTGAAAGGAGAGTTATGCATGAAGTCCATGGACTATGAACAGGTGAAGACCCGGGTGGAGGCGGAGGACAAGGCGCTCAAATGGCTGGTGCCCTGGCTGGGCCTTGCCATGCTGGTCTGCACCGTGGCCGCCGGATTTCTGTTCCGGTAAGGCGGCGGAAGAGAGGCCAGCGCCTCTGCCCTCGCGTAGGGAGCGATCCCCAGATCGCTCCGCAGCCCCCCTGTCATCCTGAGGAGGCGAAGCCGACGAAGGATCCCGACGGCGGGGGCGCAGGAGTCGAGGATCGGACGGTTCCGCAGGAGTGATCCTGCGCGAAGCCGTCCGATCCTCTTTTTTCTCCTTTTCTCCTTGCGAAACGCCCCCTTCCATGATATGGTTAAGATAGAAATATGTGCGGCCACTTGAGAGTTGGCCGCTTTCCCCCTATCAAATACAATGGAGGAGAAACAAGATGAGAAAAACCAAGATCGTTTGCACCATCGGCCCCGCCAGCGAAAACCCGGAGGTTTTCCGCCGGATGTGCCTGAACGGCCTGAACGTGGCCCGGCTCAACTTCTCCCACGGCACCCATGAGGAGCACCAGAAAAAGATCGACATGATCAAGGCCGTGCGGGAGGAACTGAATCTCCCCATCGCCATCATGCTGGACACCAAGGGCCCCGAGTACCGCATCCGCACCTTCAAGGGCGGCAAGATCCAGCTGCGGGACGGGGACGAGTTCACCTTCACCACCCGGGAGGTGGAAGGGGACGAGCACATTGTCTCCGTGAGCTACAAGGGTCTGGCCGAGGACCTGGCCCCCGGCGATAAGATCCTGGTGAACAACGGCCTTGTGATCTTCGAGGTCAAAACGATCCAGGGCACCGAGATCAACTGCAAGGTCCTCACCGGCGGCGTCCTCTCCGACCGGAAGAGCATGAGCTTCCCCGGCAAGGTGATGCGCCAGGTCTATCTCAGCGAGCAGGACAAGTCCGACCTGCTCTTCGGCATCCGCAACGGGGTGGACTTTGTGGCCGCCTCCTTCGTCTCCTGCAAGCAGGATATGATGGATCTGAAAGCCTTCCTGCGGGAAAACGGCGGCGGGGACATCGACGTCATCGCCAAGATCGAAAACCAGCACGGCGTGGACAACATCGACGAGATCTGCACCGTCTGCGAGGGCATCATGGTGGCCCGGGGCGACCTGGGCGTGGAGGTGCCCTTCACGGAGCTGCCCGCCATCCAGAAGCACCTGATCACCAAGTGCCGCATGCTGGGCAAGCGGGTCATCACCGCCACGGAAATGCTGGAGAGCATGATCACCAATCCCCGGCCCACCCGCGCCGAGATCAGCGACGTGGCCAATGCCGTCTATGACGGCACCAGCGCCGTGATGCTCTCGGGGGAGTCTGCAGCGGGCAAATACCCGGTGGAGGCGCTGCGGGTCATGGGCGAGATCGCCGAGGAGACGGAGAAGCACATCGACTATGTGCAGCAGTTCCGCACCCGGGAATTTGTGATCCACAACCGGGTGGACGCCATCTCCCACGCCGCCTGCACCATGGCCATCGACCTGCAGGCCAAGGCCATCGTGGTCACCTCCCTCTCGGGTCTCACGGTGCGCATGGTGTCCCGCTTCCGGGCGCCCATCACCATTCTGGGCCTTGCCACCGGCAAGCGGGCCTGGTACAAGCTGGCCCTCTCCTGGGGCGTGCAGCCCCTGCTCACCGAGCAGTTCCCCAACATGGAGGTGCTGAACTACTACGCCCTCCGGGCCGCCCGGGACGCCCTGGGCCTTCAGCCGGGAGACACCGTGGTCATGACCGGCGGCAACACCAGCGGCGAGAGCGGCAACACCAACGTGATCCGCATCGAAACGGTGTGAGCCCGCCCCCAAGCCTTCCCCTCGCAGGACGGGGATGCCTCCGCGATCTCTTTGTAGGGGCCGGCGTCCTCGACGGCCCGTGGCTTCCCGCCATAGTGGCGCTTCACGAAGCGCCCGTCGTAAGCCTTCCCCTTGAGGGGAAGGTGGCCGAAGGTCAGATGAGGCGGCGTCTCCCATGCGTAGGGAGCGATCCCCAGATCGCTCCGTCCGTATGTGCCGGGGAAACGGCGCGATGAGAGAGAAGCTGAGACGATCGCCAAGGATCTCCTCCTTTCTCCCTCACCTGTCAGCTGCGCTGACATCCTCCCCCGCTGGGGGAAGAACAGAATGGTGCGGCGAATTCGTACACAGTTGCGAATTCGCCGCACCATTTTCGTTTACAGGCCTTTTTGCCGCCAGGCGGGGACAAGCCGCCGCCCCTACGCATTAGCCTCCCGTCCCAGCGAAGGGATCCGGCCATAGCCTCCCTCTTTGAGGGAGGTGTCATCCGGCGTGTCACGCCCGCCGGATGACGGAGGGAGTCTTTCCCGCGTAGGGAGCGATCTCCTGATCGCTCCGCTATCCGTCCTCCCGGTCTGCCGCCAGACATGCTTGGCATCCGAGGATCCAGGCGTCCAGAAAGGCCATCTGCTCCGGGGTGTGGAACCAGTGCTCCCCGCCCTCCATCACAGTGAGGGCGGCGCCGTGCTCCCGGGCAAAGGCCTCCACGGTCTCCCGGGATGTCAGCGTATCCCCGCTGCCGCAGAGGATCTCCGTGGGAACATCCCAGCCGATCGGATGCTCCCGCACATAGGCGAGATAGTCCCAGGAGAGCGTCTCCCCGAAGGCGGTCTGGATCTCCCCCCTTGCCCGCAGCTCCTCTTCCGTGGCCCCTGCCCAGCCCAGCATGTCCAGGATGAGCCTTTCCATATCCACGATGGGAGAGATGAAATACGCCCGGTCGATGAGCCCACCGATCCCGGCGTGCATGGCGAAATAGGCCCCGATGCTGTTGGCCACAAGGGTGATGCTGTCATATCCTTCTTTCAGCTTCTCCGCGGCAGCGCGGATCTCCGGCCCGGCCTCCCAGGGGAATTGGCCCCGATAGTCCAGGCCCAGGACCTCGCAGCCGGGAAAGAGGGTCTCATAGTGCCCGCTCTCCTCCGGGCTGCCGCCCTTGCCGTGGAGATACAGTACCAGCTTTTTCATATTCTTTCCTCTTCAGCGTTTACTCATGCGGATCTCACGGGCGGAAAGGGCGGGAAGCTCCTTCTCCTCACCGTCCGGCTGAAAGCCGCATTTTTCATAGAAACGGATGGCCCGGGCGTTTCCCTTCAGCACCCAGAGGCGGATCTGGTCACAGGCGTCGAGCTCTGCAAGCCCCGCGTCCATCAGTCTCCGGCCAAGCCCTGTGCCGTAGCGCTCCGCCAGCACATAGAGGGCAAAGATCTCTCCGACCCCCGGGGCCTCGTCGGCCCGCTGGCCATAGCAGACAAAGCCCAGCACCCGCTCCCCCTCCTTGGCCACCAAGGTGTTCTCCGGGAAGCGGAAGGCCATCTGCTCGCACTTCTCCAGACTGAGCTTTTCCAGGTATTCCCGGCTCACCAGGCCGGGATAGGCTTCCTGCCAGGCACGCCAGTGTACATAGGCCTTGCCCCGGATCTCCGCCTCAGTCTCCATCTTTTTGATGACGATATCCATGGCCTTGCTCTCCTCTCTCAGCCCCGATGCTCTTCCTTCACCACGCCGTCCCGGTAGGCGTCCAGCAGGGCCCGGAGATCGGCGATCTGCCGCTCCAGCTCCCGGCCCACGTCTGTCTCCTCCACCTTCTCCCGGGATTCCAGGCGCTCGAAGATCTCGGTGGAGTGGGCGATGCCCAGGTTCTCCCGGATGGCCCGCTCCTTGCCGGAGAAGGGCTGGTGGGCCACGATGCGGAAGGAGTGGGAATTGTAGATGAGGGTGTAGCCCGCGATGCCGGAGGTAGGCTGATAGGCCTTGCAGAAGCCGCCGTCGATGACGATGAGCTTGCCGCCCCCCTTGATGGGGCTCTCCCCTTTCTTGGTGCGCACGGGCACGTGGCCGTTGATGATGTGGCAGTGGGGCCCCTCCAGGCCAAACTCCTTCAGCAGACGCTGGCAGACCTCCGGGTCGTTATACAGGGTGTAGTAGGCATTTTTCGGCTCGGTCCAGGCGCTCTCGTCCTTGATGAGCCGCCGCTCGAAGGTGGTCATCCGGTCCCGGCCGAAGATGGGGCTGTTGCGTCCCGCCCAGAGGAACCAGAGAAAGTCCATGCCCAGCTTTCGCTCCGGGGAGTCGGGCCGGTAGTAATAGGCCTGGCGGGCCGCCTTGTCGGCGTAGTCCAGAAAGTCCTTGCCCCGGCGCTCTTTGCCGTCCAGGCAGAAGGAGAGGAACTCCCCCTTCTCGTCCAGGGGGATGCAGCCGTGGAAGAGCAGGTTTCCGTTGTAGATCTTGTAGAGGCTGCCCTTGGCATAGAGGAAGTGGACGTGGCGCTGCAGCTTCTCACTGCGCTGGAAGGAGGCCGTCAGCTGGTCGATGACCGCTTCCTCCTCCGCCGTGAGGGCATAGGGATCCGCCGGGTCCACCGTGGGGAAGTCCGTGTCCTCCAGAGCATAGGTCCTGCCGTCGATGGTGATGCAGCGGTTTTCGTAATCGATCTTGTCCAGCAGAAGCCGGTCGGCCATGCCGTACTCCGGATGGCGCAGGATCTTCTGCCCCTCCAATTTAAAGAGGATCACGGTGATGGCCTTGTGCATCCGGGCGGAGAGGAGCTTGTCCTTTTCGCTGTAGCGTCCGGCGTCGTCCCCGGTGAGCTTCACTGCGAAGCGGGACACGTCGCAGCTCTGGTAGACCTCGTTTGCAAACACCGAGAGAGGGCGCAGGCTGATGCCGTAGCCGGTCTCCACCACCTCCAGGTTGTTGTAGTGGATGGAGTTTGCCAGCACCGTCGCCACCAGGGTGCGGCTGCCGGAGGCGGCGCCCATCCACAGCACGTCGTGGTTGCCCCACTGGATGTCCACGCTGTGGTGCCGCAGCAGGGCGTCCATGATGATGTCCGCCCTGGGACCACGGTCAAAGATGTCGCCCACCAGGTGCAGGTGGTCCACCGCCGCCCACTTGATCAGGGTGCAGAGGGCCTTGATGAAGTCCGGCGCCTGTCCGATCTCCACGATGGTGGCGATGATGTTTTTGTAGTAATCCCGCTTGTCCTTCTCCTCATCGTTCACATGGAGCAGCTCCTCCACGATATACTCAAAGCCCTGGGGGATGGCCTTGCGCACCTTGGAGCGGGAGTAGCGGGAGGTGACGGCCCGGCAGACCTCCACCAGGCGGTGGAGGGTGATGCGGTACCACTCGTCCAGATCCTGGATTTGGGGGCGCAGATCCGCCATCTTCTCCTCCGGGTAATAGATCAGGGTGGCAAGCTGGTCCAGCTCCGCCCGGGGGATGCTGTCCTTAAACAGCAGGTCCAGCCGCTCCCGGATCACCCCGGAGCAGGAATTCAGGATGTGCTCAAAGGCCTCATACTCCCCGTGCACGTCGGAGATAAAGTGCTCACAGCCCTTGGGCAGGCTCTGGATGGCCTGGAGATTGATGATCTCCCGTCCCGCCTCCCGCACGGTGGGAAACTGGCGGGCCAGCAGCCGCAGATAGCGCAGTTCCTCTTCACTGTAGTTCTTCTGGACCTTCATGACTCCTCCTTCCGGCAGGCGCAGCCCGCCGCGATGCTCATTTATTCTCTTACTTTTAATATCGCACAAAACCGTCGTTTCCGCAAGGGCGAAGGGAGGATTTCTGTGTTTTTCGCACAAAACCGCCGCCCCGCCCGGGAGCCGTCATCGAAGCCGGGGTGCAGCAATGCCCGGGGAAAAAACGGAGCGATCTGGGGAACTCTCCCTGCGCGCTCAGTCCCGTTTCCTTTGTAGAGGCCGCCGCCCTCGGCGGCCAGCTGTGCTTCCCCCAACGGGCGGGAAAGAAGAAAAGGGTGTGCTGCAAAATACGAAGAAGAGCGCAAACCTCTGATCATTACGTAGGGGAGGGCCTTGTGCCCTCCCGGCGGAACCTGGCCAAATTAAGAAAAGGTTCGGCGAATTCGCAGCTTGTACGAATTCGCCGAACCTTTTCCTGGATCCATGTTTCCTGCTGCCGGGAGGGGCAAGCCCCTCCCCTACGGTGCTGACCGGGCTATGCGCGTATTTTGCAGCGAGCCCGTTCCGCCGGGACGTCGAGGCCGCCGTCCCCTACAGGGGGCGAGACCTCATCTGCCTTGCTGCCCTTTCCGCTTGAAGATGCTGCGCCGGAAGAGGATCACGTTCATCGCGGCGAAGAAGAGAGCCAGGATGACGAGGGTCAGCACCGGCTTTTTCGGAGCCAGAGTGGCCAGCAGCATCATGGGGAAGCCGAAGACGATGGCGGGGAAGTTCTGATACACCATATTGTCCGCCGCGGGGGTGCGGAAGTCCTCGTCGATCTCCCGCAGGAGGATGGTGCCGGTGCTGGCCGTGCCGGTGAGCATGCCGTACATCATGAGAAACTGCTCCTGCTCATAGTCCGGGAAGAGCTTTTTGGCCACAAGGCGGTTGTAGTAGTAGGTGAGCACCGCGCCCAGGACGCCCATGATGAGGATGACGCCCCAGTAGCGCTCCAGCACGCCCAGGCGGATGGCGGCGATGCCCGCCACCACCATGAGATCGAAGCAGAAATTGCTGACTCTTGTCATAAGAAAGCTGTTCACATAGTCCCGCTTCACGACCCCGGCCTTTTTGAGAAGGCGCAGAGAGAGCTTGATGAGGGAGGCGGCCAGCACGCCCAGCAGGAAGTTGAAGCCGTAGACCACGGCCTTCATCCCGGGCAGCAGCGCGCCAAGGCCCAGCATGAAGAGATAGGCCAGCAGATAGGCCGCGGCCACCAGGGCCACCTGGATGGTCATTTTATCGATGCTGTCCATCATGGGGATCTCGTTGGCGGACTGGATCTCCTCGGAGCGGAGCCCGCCCTCCTGATTCCGCCGGGCTTTGATCTTGCCCTGACGGCGCAGGATGTTCAGGTGGATGACGCCGCCGATGCTGGCGGAGAGGAAGCCCAGGGCCGCGATGGTCAGGCCGAAGCTTTTGCCCCCCGCGAAGCCGTACTGGGTCTCATAGATATTGCCGTAATTCATGGCCTGGCCGGTGCCCTGGCCGTAGCCGAAGGGCAGCAGCACCCCCGCCGCCGGGAAGAAGTCCTTGATCACCAGCACCGCGATCAGGGAGATGACAAGACCCAGCACGCCCTGGATCAGATAGTTGGACACGGTGGTGACGCCGGTGTCAAAGATCTCCCCCGTCCGCTTTTTCCCCAGCTTGCCGCTTGCGCTTTTGAAGGTGGAGGCCACAAAGCCCAGGCCCAGCATGTGATAGGTCAGCAGCTCCATATGCTCGATGCCCCGGCCGTCAAAGAAGGCGGTCTCGAAGATCTCCACCCCGGTAATGATCCGCACCGCCTCGGAAATGAGCAGCAGCAGGGCGCCCGCCAGCACCGAGGTGGGGATCAGGGACGCCTCCAGGAAGCGAAAGGCCCGCTTCAGGGCATTGGCTGCCAGCAGACTCACCAGCAGCAGCGCAACCACGTTGAAAAAGCCCCATACGTTAGAGTCCCAAAAATTTGTCATCAAGATCCCCCCTGGCAATATTTTTGCTGCGCGCGCAGATCTGTACGTATTTCAGCGCATTGAAGCGCTTGTCTCCCTTGAGCTGATAGAGTTCCTCCCCATGGTAGAGGTTCAGCTTGTTCCTTCCCAGCACCGTCACGGTGGAGAGCTCTTCAAAGGGCAGCCGCAGCTCCCGCTCGGTCCCCTCGTCGAGCACGATCCGGTCCCCGTAGAGGGCCACATCGCAGTTTTTTCGCAAAAGCTCCTTCCGCTTGTAGAGCAGCACCCGGGAGAGGTCCGCCCTGTCCCGATAGAGAGGCTTTTCGAGCCAGTCCCTGGTGTCCAGGGCGTTCACGAAATCCTCCTGGGCCTGATACCAGTCCGCGGCGAAGCGATAGGGGAAGGCGGGGTCGGCGCTTTCAAAGGTCTTGTCCTCCCCGTAACGTGCCTCCAGGCCGCAGCTCAGGCAGCGAACGGTATCGCCCCGGCTCTCGAAGCGGCTCAGACCGCATTTCGGGCAAACATAGAGCATCCGCTCCAGATACTCCGCCTTGTTCCGTCCCCGGTAGCGTCCGGGGAGCTTCGTCTCGTCCACATCCAGTCCCCGGCGGATCCGCTCATAGATCTGGGCGGGCGTCATGCTTTTCAGCTCCTCCGGCTCGATCCGCTCCGCCACATAGGCCCGCATGGGGCCCCTGCGCACCCCGTCGCTCCAGCGGGGGTGGACGCCGTAGCCCCCCTCGATGCGAAAGAGCAGCACCGGGAGCCTGAGCTTTTTGGCAAGGGAGCCGATGGCCGGGTTCATATAGCAGGGGCGGCCGCTGTAGGTCCGGTTCCCCTCCGGGGCGATGGCGATGCTGCCGCCCTCTTTGGCCACCCGCAGGCAGGTCTTCACCGCCCGGATGTCCGTGGACTGTTTTTTGATGGGGATGGGGGCCACCAGATATTCCATGGCCCGGGCCAGGGGCCCGATGGAAAACAGATCCTCCGAGGCCACATAGTACACCGGCTGGGGAAAGGCCAGGCCCACCAGGAACTGGTCCAGGGCGGTCTGGTGGTTGAAGAGGATCAGGGCCTGGCTGTCGTCCGGGGCCTTCTCGATCTGCACCGGGTAGCGCAGATGGGTCAGCGCCCAGATGGGAAAGGCAAAGATCTTCCGAACCCGCTTGTGCCGCTCCAGGCACCAGCGCTGCTGTTTTTCCTCCATAGGGCTCCTCCTCTCCGCGGTTTTCCTTGTATGCAATCAACTATATCATAAGTTTTCCCCCGTGAACAGATTTTCCCTTCAAAAAATGAAAGATTTTATTCCCGCAGTCTCCTTGCAATGCCAAAAGGCCCGTGCTAAACTGGATCATAAAGATAAGCCTTGCAGAAGTGGAGGATCACGCCATGCTGTTTCTGTCTTATGCGCGTCCCCTCAGCCGGGAAAATCTCCCCGACCTTGCCGCTTCCTTTGCCCGGCTGAAAACCCGGGTCCGCCGCCGGAAGCTTCTCTCCGGTCTGCTGGGCTTTCTGTGCTTTCTGCTGCACACGCCCATGATGATCCTCTCCTCGGTGGGTCTCTACGATCGATTCACCGGCGAACCCTACCGGGCCGCGCTGGAACGGCTCCCCCATGTGAAGGAGGTCCTGGTCTTCTGCTTTGAGACCCTGCCCCAGCGCTTCGGACTGCAGCTGAAGCTGCCTGAGCTTTGGGGCCTTGCCGCCGCCGTGCTGGTGCCGCCCCTTGTGTGCATGCTGCTGGCCCTTTTGCTGCGTCTTTGCTTTCTCCTTGCAAAAAAGCCCGCGCCGCCGGAGACGGAGGATCCCCAGGTGCTGCTGGACGACGTCCGGGAGCTCTCCAAAACCACCCGAAGCCGCAAGGCCAACTGGACCCTGCTCTCCGGCTTTCTCATCATGGCCGCCTTTGCCGCCGCCGTGGTCTACACCCTCTTCATCGTGAAGCCCCAGAGCGAGGACTGGGACTTCAAGTACATCCTGTCCTATCTCTTCATCGGCCTCATCGCCTTCTCCGTGTTCCAGCTGGTGGCCACCCTGACGGACATGATCCTGGAGCTGCTCTGCGGTCTGGACTACGAATGGGACGGCCAGCGTCTCACCGGAGAGCTGGAGGCCCTGCTCGCCGCGGAGGCCGCAGCTGCCGCGCCTCAGCCGGAGGAAGTCTATCCGCCACGCCATCCCGAACCTGCTGCGCCTGCAGATGTGACCCCCGGCGCAGGCGCAGATGACGCCTGATCCCCCACAGAACGCACGACACCCCACCTTTCGGTGGGGTGTTCGCTTTGAAGGGGCACATCACAGCTCCCTTTTCTTGTATAGGGCAATGGAGAGGGGCCAGGACAGCAGGAAGATGGCAAGGCTCACCAGGATCGTGATCCAGCCGGGAAGGGCAATCCGGGCGGCGGGATTCACGGGATTCTGGCCGGAGCTGAAGATCACCGCCGCGGCACAGACCGCGCCCACCAGGACGAAGTAGAAGAGCCGTCCCTTCTCCACGCCCAGCCGGAAGATCACCGGCATCAGGATGGCAGGGCCCACCAGGCCCATGGGCAGCAGCAGCCCGGGCAGCTCCCAGAGCCGCTCCACACTGCCCGTCCTCGCCAGGCGGAACCACTGGGCCAGCATGGTGAAGACAAAGACCAGCAACACCGTCAGCAGGGTCAGGATATACTTGGAGGACACGACTTTGGCCCGGCTCACAGGCATGGCATCGCAGGCCAGGTGCCATTTGAAGCGCTCATCATAGGAAATGAGACTCACCGGCAGCATCATGCCGATGATCATGGGATAGAGGATGAAAAAGCTGTTCTCCTCTCCCGAAAGGCCCACGGCGATGAACACCGCCAGGATCAGGATAAAGGTCTTGCAGTAGGCCCAGGCCATGTACAGATCTTTTCGAAGCAGACCGATCATTGCGCTTCCCCCTTTACCATCAGAATAAACAGGTCCTCGATGCTCACCGGCTCCATGGGGATCCCCGCTGGGGCGTCCTCTCTCCGCAGGATGGCCGAGACCCCATAGGGGCTGCGCCGGGCGCCCACCACGACGGCGGGATCCAGGGCGTCAAAGTCCGTTTTGGAAAGCTGTGCCAGGCCGTATTCCTCCCGCAGGGCGTCCCGCTCCTCACAGAGGAGCAGCCGGCCCTTGTGAAGGAAGGCCACATAGTCGCAGAGCTTCTCCAGGTCGCTGACGATGTGGGAGGAGATGAGCACGGAGTGGTCCTCCTGCCGGGCAAAGTCCGCGAAGAGCTCCACCACCTCGTCCCGCACGACAGGGTCCAGGCCGGAGGTGGGCTCATCCAGCACCAGGAGCTTGGGATGGTGGCTCAGGGCCACGGCGATGGAGAGCTTCATCTTCATGCCCCGGGAGAACTCCTTGAAGGTCTTGTTCTCCGGCAGGGAGAGCTTTTTCAGATAGCCCTCAAAGGCCGCCTTGTCCCAGTTGCAGAAGATGCCGGCCATGATCCTGCCCACCTGCTTTGCCGTGAGGCATTCGGGGAAGGCCGGTTCGTCCAGCACCACGCCGATCTGCTCCTTGTCCGCCCGGGGCTGGCCCAGGACCTGAAAGCTGCCGCCGTCGGGCTGGGTCATGCCCAGCAGCAGGCGGATGGTGGTGCTTTTGCCGGCGCCGTTTTCCCCCACCAGGCCCAGGATGCAGCCCTGGGGCAGGCTGAGGCTGATGCGCAGGTCAAAGTCCCGATAGTGTTTTTCCAAATCCTTCAGTTCAATGGCGTTCATAGGCTTTCCTCCTCCAGAGTGTCCAGCATCTGCCGCAGGTCCTCAAGGCTCAGACCCGCCCCGCGGGCCAGGGTCAGCGCAGCGGAAAGATGCTCCTCGATCTGCCGCAGGTGCTCCTCCCGCAGCAGCTCCATGTTTTTGGCAGCCACAAAGCTGCCCTTGCCGGGAAGGGTATAGATGAGACCCGCCGACGCCAGCTCCTCATAGGCCCGCTTCGTGGTGATCACGCTGATGCGCAGATCCCTTGCCAGGTCCCGGATGGAGGGCAGCGCCTCGTCCTCTCCCAGGGCGCCGGAGAAGATCTGCTCCCGCAGTTGGGAGACGATCTGCTCATAGATGGGCCGGCCGCTTTTGTTGTCGATCAGGATGGTCATGGATGCACCTCATGTATACTGTGTATGCACAGTATACACAGTATATACGCGCTTGTCAAGGGGAGTTCGGAGTTCGGAGTGCGGAATTTGGAAAAGCTCCGCCCTCCCCTCTCGCCGCAGGGGCGCTTCACGAAGTGCCCGCCAAAGCCTTCCCCCAGCGGGGGAAGGTGGCATCCGCCGATCCCCCGAGAGGCGGATGACGGATGAGGGAGAAGCTGAGACGATTGCCGAAGGTCTGCTCTTTTCTCCCTCACCTGTCAACTGCGTTGACATCCTCCCCCGCTGGGGGAGGAATAAAATGGTGCAGCGGATTCGGGCCTTTGTACGAATTCGCCGCACCATTTTTGTTTACAGACCTGTTTGCCGCCGGGCGGGGACAAGCCGCCGCCCCTACGCATGAACCTCCGCCCCCACTGTAGGGGCGCATCACGATACGCCCGTCAACGCCTTTCCCCCTCCCTGGACCCTCCCTCATTCAAACGACAAAAAGGGGCTGGCGAGCCACTTTTGAAATTCCCTGGGGACCCCGGATTATTGTTCTGGAGGTTCACCATCTCCCACTGCAAGATACTGCTCCTCTGCCTCCTGTTGTGCCCGAATCAATGTTTCTTTTGCGGACGAGATTTCCTCTCGGTCCAGGAGAATCAGAGCGTCTGTTACGCGATTGAAAAGCCTTAGATATAATTGTTTGTAAAGATCCATAATTGGTCACCTCGTGGGCATCATAGCAAATTGCAATGCAAAATGCAATGCAGATGCGATGCAAATGTATTGCTACAATGATGCCATGAAAGAAAAGAGGGATGGTTATGGGCAGATTTCAGATTCCGAAAACACCAAGTACCACAAACAAAACCATTCGCTTCCCGGACGATGTAATTGCCCAGGTAGAAGAGGCGATCCGGGGGAAGGATAGCAGCTTTTCTGCTTTTGTTATTGCGGCAGTACGCTTGGCTCTCCAGGATCTGGAGGAACAAAAGCGGGAGTAAGAGTCTTTTCTCTTGACAAATGACAAAAGCCTGCTATAATCGTTTCCACAATTGAACACCTTATCAAGAGCGGTGGAGGGAACGGCCCTGTGAAGCCCGGCAACCTGAGGAGACTTAAGGTGCCAAATCCGGCGGTGAGACGAAAGATGAGGCTGAAAAGGCAATTTTGACGCGCACTGTCCGGGACAGCGCGCGTTTTCTTTTTCTCGCTTTTCGGTTCGAAAAACAAACTTAAAGGAGATATAATATGAGCCACTATTTCTTTACTTCCGAATCCGTCACCGAGGGGCATCCCGATAAGATCTGCGACCAGATCTCCGACGCGGTGCTGGACGCGATCCTGGCAAACGACCCCAACGGCCGCGTGGCCTGCGAGACCACCGTGGCCACCGGCCTTGTCCACGTGATGGGCGAGATCAGCACCGAGTGCTATGTGGACATCCCCAAAATCGTCCGGGACGTGGTGCGGGACATCGGCTATGACCGGGCCAAGTACGGCTTTGACTGCGACACCTGCGGCGTCATCACCAGCATCGACGAGCAGTCTGCCGACATCGCCCTGGGCACCAACGATGAAGTTGGCGGCGCCGGCGACCAGGGCATGATGTTCGGCTACGCCTGCGACGAGACCCCCGAGAAGATGCCCATGGCCATCTCTCTCAGCCACAAGCTGGCCAAGCGCCTCGCCCAGATCCGCAAGGAGGGCGCGGTGAACTATCTGCGGCCCGACGGCAAGACCCAGGTCACCGTGGAGTACGACGAAAACCGCAATGTGGTGCGCATCGACACCATCGTCATCTCCACCCAGCACGCCCCCGAGGCCACGCCCGAGCAGATCCGGAAGGACCTGATCGAGCTTGTCATCAAGCCCACCGTGCCCGCAGAGCTTCTGGACGAGAACACCAAGATCTTCACCAACCCCACCGGCCGCTTCGTCATCGGCGGCCCCCAGGGCGATTCCGGCCTCACCGGCCGCAAGATCATTGTGGACACCTACGGCGGCAGCGCCCCCCACGGCGGCGGTGCCTTCTCCGGCAAGGACCCCACCAAGGTGGACCGCTCCGCCGCCTACGCCGCCCGCTGGGCCGCGAAGAACGTGGTGGCCGCGGGTCTCGCCCGCCGCTGCCAGATCCAGCTGGCCTACGCCATCGGCGTGGCCCAGCCTGTGAGCATCCTGGTGGAGACCTTCGGCACCGGTACTGTGGAGGACGATCTCCTGGCCAAGGCCGTAGAGCAGGTCTTTGACTTCCGCCCTGCCGCCATCATCCGGGATCTGGACCTGCGCCGTCCCATCTACCGGCAGCTGGCCGCCTACGGCCACATGGGCCGGGAGGACCTGGGCGTCCACTGGGAGGACACCGACCGGGCCGATGCCCTCAAGCAGGCTGTGGAGAGCCTGCGGGCATGAGTCCCCGGGAAGTCTGCGCCGCCATCCAGCTGGCCCAGCGGGAAGCGGCGGAGATCATGCTGGGCGCCTCCAAGGAGATCGCCGCCCGGGACAAGACCGACCGGCGGGACCTGGTCACCGTCTATGACGGGCAGGTCCAGGAACTGCTGATCCGGAGGCTCAGCGAAGCCCTGCCGGAGGCCAAATTCTTCTGCGAGGAGAACGACCGGCAGGACGATCTGATGGCGGAGCAGCTCTTCATCATCGATCCCATCGACGGCACCATGAACTTTGTCCACCACCTGAACCACAGCGCCATCTCCGTGGCCTACACCTGCCGCGGGGTGCTGGAGGCCGCCGCGGTCTACAACCCCTATGTGGACGAGATGTTCACCGCCGTCCGGGGCGAGGGGGCCTATCTCAACGGCCGGCGGCTCCAGGTAGAGACCATGCCTCTGGAGGATACCCTCATCTGCTTCGGCTCCGCGCCCTACAACACCGCCCTCACCAAGCCCAGCTTTGCTCTCGCGGAGCTGGCCTACCGCACGGGGCTGGACATTCGCCGACAGGGCACCGCGTCCCTGGACCTCTGCACCGTGGCCGCCGGCCGGGCGGGCGCTTACTTCGAGCTGAGCCTCTCCCTCTGGGACTACGCCGCGGGCGCACTCATCGTCTCCGAGGCGGGCGGCATCGTCACCAGGATCGACGGCAGCCCCGTCGCCTGGGATGGGGGCAAGTCCTCCGTCCTGGCCGCAAGCCCGGAGAACTCTCTGGCCCTGCAGAAGCTGGCGGAGAGCGTGCTCCGGTAGGGGTCGGCGTCCCCGACGATCCGAGGCGTGAAAGCAGACCGTCATGGGAAGATGAAGAAGTCTTAAGAATCCCCCGTGATTCTTGACAGAACGCGCAAAAACCTTTAGTCTGGAAACAGGCTAAAGGTTTTTTCGATTATGAGGATCTGCACGGAAAACGCACAGCCGCTTGGCTCGCCCCGCGCGGCAGCGTGGGGAGAGCTGGCGCAGCAGCGCCTGAGAGGGGAACACTCGGACCTCCTCCACCTTGCGGTGCCCGGAAAACACATCGGGCTTACGCTGATCCTCGTGTTTTCCGACCGCTGCGGAAAAAGCACCATCGCTTCTTCTGCCCCCGGCAGCGCGATGGCGCTTTTCCCCCTGCGCGGGGAGAGGCAAGTCGGCGCTGCAATTCCCCCGACGCGGGGAGAGGCAAGTGCGCAGGTCTTCCCTTTTTTCGCATAATCTGAAACCTTTTGCCCCCTTCAAACGTTATATAAGCAGAACGGGAGGTGCTGCCCATGAAAAAAGAAAGCGGGAAAAGACGCCCCTGGCTCTCTCTGCTGCCGGCGCTGGGGCTTGTGGCGCTGGCGCTGGGCCTCTGGCTTGCACCGAGAGGCAGCACACAGCCTGCGGAGGCGCACGGCAGCCGGACGGAAAAACCCGCATCCGCACCCTACCTGGAGAAAGAGGAGTCCTTCTTTTCCGACTTCAAGATCCAGGCGACCCCTTTCCTCGGGCCGGAAGAGGAAGGGGAAGAGCAGGTGCGCTTCCTCTGCTATCTCTGCATCGTAAACCCCACAGACGAGACATTGCCGGTGACCGTCACCGGGGATTTCTCCGCCGATTATGATGCCGGCCTTGTGACGGAGCGGGAGCTCACGGCGCGATACCTCGGTCAGGAGGCCCAGCCGCCCGACTCCTGGACAACCCCAGGCTTTGTCCCGATGACGGAGGAAGCTGCAGAGCTATTCCTGCTGGCCCCGGGCGGGAATCATTTCTGGGCTGTCTTTTCTGGGCCGCACGGCAAGACAGATGTCAAGCAGGATCGCCTGCTGCCGTCCATCCGGATCGAGACCGTGGAGGGCCTTCGCTGCGTGGTGAAGCTGAACGGGAAGACCGTTACCATAGGGCGTGAGTCGGCAGAGCTGCTCTGGCTTTGCCGGAATGCGCTGACCAAGAGCTTTCCGGACGCACTGGTGGACAGGGACAGCCGTCAGGGGCCCGGAATTTCCCTGAATTTCCAGGCGGGAGAGGCCTTGAACACCAATTCTCCCTCCCACAGTTATTTTGGGGACTACATCATTTTCTACGACGACGTCTGCAATTACAGCGCCGCGCCGATGCTGGACCTGGCAATGAACGTTCAGTTATCCGCCGGGACCTATGACCGGGTGCTGGCGGCGCTGGAAAAGGCCGGGGTCCCTGTCGGGGAGCCGACGGCAGAGCAGGAGGCCGGATCTCTCCCTTCGCTCAGAATGGCAGTCAGGCGGCATGATACAACGCAAAAACGCTCCCTTGGGATTTCCAAGGGAGCGTTAAGCTTGTACGATTGGTACGAATTAATCCAGCACGTAAGGCAGGAGAGCGATCTGGCGGGAGCGCTTGATCGCCTCGGTCAGCTCGCGCTGATGCATGGCGCAGGTACCGGTGGTGCGGCGAGGCAGGATCTTGCCGCGCTCGGACAGGAATCAATATAAGTCGCCTTGTCCACGCAGAACTGGCAAACTTTTCTGCGCTTGCGGTTCTTGGGGTTGTTCTTATCGAAAGCCAAAGCGGTATCCTCCTATCATAGTATCATGTCATGGTGACGGGCAGAGGGAGCCAGACGCCGAGCGCGTCCGGGGTTCACGCTGCCTCCAAAATCAGAACGGCAGTTCGCCGTCGTCATCGCTCAGTTCCTCAAAACCGGAACGAGCGGGTGCGGAAGCGCCGCGATTGTTGTCGTAGCTGTTTCCGCCGTAGCTGCTGCCGGCGTAGTTGCCTGCGCCGTAGCTGTCACGATTGTCGTCCTCCCGACGGCGGCTCTCACCGAAGTAAACGTTGTCCGCCACGATCTCGGCGCTGCGGCGCTTGTTGCCGTCGCGGTCCTGCCAATCACGGATCTGCAGGCGGCCGGAGACGACCACCATGCTGCCCTTGCGGAAATACTTGCTTACAAACTCGGCGGTGCTGCGCCAGGCAACACAATCGATGAAATCGGTCTGCTTCTCGCCGCCGTCCCGGCCGCTGAAATCGCGGTCAACGGCAACGGAGAAAGACACGACCGGGGTCTGAGACTGGGTATACCGGAGTTCCGGGTCCCGGGTCAGACGGCCCATGATGACAATGTGGTTCAGCATAGTGCCTCTCCTTACTCAGCGCGCAGGGTGATCAGGCGACGCAGGATGCCATCGGTGATACCGAGGATACGGTCCAGCTCAGCGGGGAACTCAGGACCGCTCTGGAACTTCATCAGCACATAGTAGCCCTCGGAAATGTAGTTGATCTCATAGGCCAGCTTCCGCTTGCCCATTTCCTCCAACTCATCCAGAGTACCATTTGCTTCAACAAGTGCCTTGAACTTCTCAACAACCGCCGCGGTCTCCTCCTCGGAGAAATTGGGGTTGATGATGTACATGACTTCGTACTTTTCGCTTGCTTTTGCCATGGTTGCACCTCCTTCTGGTCTATTGGCCCCCGCTCTCAGGCGGGAGCAAGGATATGTACGATTCAGGGACGAAACGCTTTCGTGGATTTCCTTGGCAAAACTGTGCCAGGCAAGGCAGAGCCCGCAGCGCATAATGGAGATATATGTGCAAGGGCGATAACGCAGCATGGTGCAGTTTTGACAGGAAAGACGGAAATGGTTTCGTGCTTGGATCGTACCTACCCGCTTGCGCAGGCCATATTATTATAGCGGGTTTTCGGGAATTGTCAAGGATTTTTTTGCAAAAGAAGAACCCCTTCCGTCACGTCAGCGCTTCGCTTGACGTGCCACCTCCCCCGGAGGGGGAGGCAAGACCGGCGCCCCCTTTGGGGGAGCTGTCACGCGAGCGAAGCGAGAGGGACTGAAGGGGTACAGGTTCAAAACTCCAGCAGCGGGGCGCTGCCGTCGTCCTCGCATTTTTCGATGGAGCGGATCACCGCCTCATAGCTGTAAGTATCGCTGACCTGAACGGTGAAGCGGTCCCCCACCTTTTTGCCAAGCACCGTCTTGCCGAAGGGGCTTTCCTTGCTGATCAGGCCCTTCCGGGGATCACAGCGCACGGTGGTGACCACCTGGATCACGTCGATCTCGTCATCCTCGGGCATGTAGATCTCCACCTTATCGAAAAGGCCCACGCTGTCCGCGCCGGACCGGTCCTCAAAGACCCGGGCAGTTTTGATCATGCCCTCCAGATAGCGGATGCGGCTGCGGTTCTTGTTCTGGGCCTGCTTGGCGGCCTTGTATTCAAAATTCTCGCTGAGATCGCCGAAAGCCCGGGTGCGCTTGACCTCTTCGATCAGCTCCGGCATCAGGGTGAGGCGGCGGTAATCCAGCTCCTCCTGCATTTTGCGCAGGTCTTCTTTTGTCAATTCGTCGTGCATGATTACTCCAAATCCATGTGGACGGCGCTGAGACCGCTGCGGTCAAACTCGTCCAGATATTCGTCCATGCGGGCGGTGAGCTCGGTATAGTCCTCCGGTTCGTGATCCTCCAGGCCCAGATCCCGGCGGGCCAGCTCCTCGGCCAGAATGTCGAAGAACACGGCGTCCTCGTAATCGGCGATGGCCTCGTGGATGCCGCCCTCCTCATAGGCCTTGGAGGGGAAGATGTGGCCGTGCCAGCGCTGCACCAGAGAGGGCATGCCCACGCTGCCGGAGAGGGCGAACAGCTTCTCCTGCAGAAGGTCATAGTCCTCAAAGCGGTCGTCGCCACGGGCGGAGTTCAGGATCCAGTTGCCCACATAGACCAGGTCCAGCAGCCGCCGGAATTCCTTTTCGGTCAGTTCGATTTGCATGCGCTCGCCTCCTCAAATGGAATGGACATATATTATATACCAAAATTAAAAAAGAACAAGACCAAAAATTGCCAGAGCGGAGAGCGAAACCGTGTTGCGCTGTCTTCCTTCTCACGCGCCGCCTCATCCGCCCCAGTGTGCGCACTGGGGCACCTTCCCCTCCAGGGGAAGGCTTTGTGCGCGGTACAGGCTTTTCTTTCTCTTCGCAGCTCAGGTTCACCAATCTTCAGCTTTTGGGGCAGAACAAGCCCACCGGTTTCCCGGTGGGCTTGCAGGTTTTGTGTCTTGCCTCCCCCTTTGGGGGAGGTGTCTCAGCCGAAGGCTGTGACGGAAGGGGTATTACTCGTAGAGGGCCTTCAGCTTCATCAGGTGCTCGTAGCGGGCCTTGGCGTTGTCCTCGTTGGCCTTGAACAGACGGTCGGCGCGCTCGGGGAACTCGCGGGTCAGACGGCTGTAGCGGGCCTCGTTCATCAGGAACTCCTGGTAGCCGCCGGCAGGCTCCTTGCTGTCCAGGGTGAAGGGCTTCTCGGCATCGGGATTGAAGCGGAACAGGTTCCAGTAGCCGCAATCCACAGCCTTGTTCATTTCCTTCTGGCAGTTGGTCATGCCGCCCTTGATGCTGTGCATCTCGCAGGGAGCGTAGGCAATGATGAGGGACGGGCCCTTGTGCGCCTCGGCCTCCACGATGGCCTTGAGAGCCTTGGCCTTGTTGCCGCCCATAGCGATCTGGGCAACATAGACGTAGCCGTAGGTCATGGCCATCTCAGCCAGGGACTTGCTCTTCAGCTCCTTGCCGGCCGCGGCGAACTGCGCCACCTGGCCGATGTTGGAGGCCTTGGAGGCCTGTCCGCCGGTGTTGGAGTACACCTCGGTGTTGAAGACGAAGACGTTGACATCCTCGCCGGAGGCCAGGAC